>DASURF010000001.1:0-4382 GCA_036280195.1 Solirubrobacterales bacterium
GACACCGGGTCGCTGCGCAACATCGCGCACCTCCGCGACGGCGACAACTTCGCGTTCCTCCACTGCGACATCACCGAGCACTACGGGGTCGATGAGCCGATCGACTTCGTCTACCACATGGCCTCGCCGGCGAGCCCGATCGACTACGCGCGACTGCCGCTGCACACGCTCAAGGTCGGCGCCTACGGCACGCACAACACGCTCGGCCTGGCCAAGGCCAAGCGCGCCCGCTTCCTGCTCGCCTCGACCAGCGAGGTCTACGGCGACCCGCTCGTCCATCCCCAGAAGGAGACCTACTGGGGCAACGTCAACCCGATCGGTCCGCGCGGCGTCTACGACGAGGCCAAGCGCTACGCCGAGGCCCTGACGATGGCCTACCTGCGCCAGCAGGGCGTCGACACCGCGATCGTCCGCATCTTCAACACCTACGGGCCGCGGATGCGCGCCCACGACGGCCGCGCGATCCCGACCTTCCTGCGCCAGGCGCTGCAGGACCGGCCGATCACCGTCTTCGGCGACGGCAGCCAGACGCGCAGCTTCTGTTACGTCGACGACCTGATCGACGGCATCGTCCGGCTCGCCGAGTCCGACATCCACATGCCGGTCAACGTCGGCAACCCGAACGAGTTCACGCTGCTGGAACTGGCCAAGGCCGTGATCGAGGTGACCGACTCGCGCTCGGAGATCGTCTACGAGCCGCTGCCCACGGACGACCCGCAGCAGCGTCAGCCGGACATCGGCCGCGCCCGCGACCTGCTCGGCTGGGAACCGACGATCGAGCTGACCGAGGGATTGCGCCGGACGATCGAGCAGAGCGGCGTCGAGCGCCTGGTCGGCGCCGGCGACTGAGCCGCGCCGCCGGATCCTCGGCCCGCGCCCGCCGGCGCCGCCCCAATATCCTTCGCCACCATGTCTGCCGCTGACGGAACCGGGGCCTCCGAGGCCCACCGCACGATCGCGCCGCTCGTCGGGCCCGACGACGAGCGCGTCTTCACCGACTCCGGGATCGAGATCAAGCCCCTCTACGACGAGGGGGACGTCGCTCCCGGCCTCGAGGAGCGCCTTGGCGAGCCTGGCCAGCCCCCGTTCACGCGCGGCATCCACGCGGGGATGTACCGCGACCGGCTCTGGACGATGCGCCAGTACGCCGGCTTCGCCTCCCCCGAGGACACCAACGAGCGCTACCGCTACCTGATCGAGCACGGCTCGACCGGGCTCTCGATGGCCTTCGACCTGCCGACCCAGCTCGGCCGCGACTCCGACGACCCCCTCTGCCACGGCGAGGTCGGCCGCACCGGCGTCCCGATCGACACGATCGAGGACATGCGGATCTGCTTCGACCAGATTCCGCTCGACGGCGTCTCCACCTCGATGACGATCAACGCCCCGGCGGCGATCCTGCTGCTGCTCTACGAGCTGGTCGGCGAGGAGCAGGGCGTTCCCTCCGAGAAGCTGCGCGGCACCGTCCAGAACGACGTGCTGAAGGAGTACATGGCCCGCGGCAACTACATCTACCCGCCGGAGCCGACCATGCGGCTGACCACCGACATCTTCGAGTACTGCCGCGAGAACGTGCCGAAATGGAACACGATCTCGATCTCCGGCTACCACATCCGCGAGAAGGGCTGCTCGGCTGTGCAGGAGGTCGCCTTCACCCTCTCCAACGCGATCGCCTACGTCGAAGCGGCGCTGGCGCGGGGCCTGAAGATCGACGAGTTCGCGCCACGGCTGGCCTTCTTCTTCAACGGCCACAACAACGTCTTCCAGGAGATCGCCAAGTTCCGCGCGGTGCGGCGGATGTGGGCCGAGATCGTCAAGGAGCGGTTCGGGGCGGAGAACCCGAAATCGCAGCAGATCCGCTTCCACACCCAGACGGGCGGCGTCACCCTGCAGGCGCAGCAGCCCGAGGTCAACATCATCCGCGTCGCCCTGCAGGGCTTCGCCGCCGTCTGCGGCGGCACCCAGTCGCTGCACACCAACGGCTTCGACGAGGCGCTGGCGCTGCCGACCGAGCGCTCGGCCCGGATCGCGCTGCGCACCCAGCAGGTGATCGCCTACGAGTCCGGCGCCGCCGACACCGTCGACCCCTTCGCCGGCTCCTACTTCGTCGAGTCGCTGACCGACGAGATCGAACTTCGCGCCAAGGAGCTGATGGAGAAGGTCGAAGAGCTCGGCGGCTCGGTCGAGGCGCTGGAGTTCATGCAGCGCGAGATCGAGGAGTCGGCGCTCAGCTACCACGAGCGCTACAAGAGCGGTCAGGACATCATCGTCGGCGTCAACAAATTCGTCACCGACCAGGTCGACGACGTCGACATCCTCAAGGTCGACCCCGAGTCCGAGCGGCGCCAGCTGGCCCGGCTCAAGGCCTTCAAGGAGAACCGCGACCAGGCCGAGGTCGACACCAGGCTCGAGTCCCTGCGCGACGTCGCCCGCGGCGACGGCAACCTCCTGCACCCGATTCGCGCCGCGCTCAAAGCCGAAGCCTCGATCGGCGAGGTCTGCGGCGCGATGCGCGAGGTCTTCGGCGAATACAAGGGCGGCGCCTTCTTCTAGGACGATTGGCGAGTTAAGCCTGCTATAGCGGGCTTAACTCGCCAATCGCGGATTGAACGGTCTCTCCCAATCCTCGCCGGGAGGAGGAACCCGGTTGGGTCGGTTGAAGCGGGCCAGCATGATCGAGGTATCGAGGACGCTGATGAAGTCCGAGCCTGAGCTGGCGGAGCTGATCCAGGAGGTCGAGGGGGTCGAGGTGACGATGGCCGAGAAGGGCTTCGGCACCCGCGTCGAGATCCGCGCCGGCGAGGAGACCGGCCTGGCCGAGGCCGATCTCGAAGCCGTCCTCGATCGCCTCGCCGAGCCGCAGCGGCGCCCTTTCAGCTGACAAACGAAGTCAAAAGGAGACTCTGAAGAGTGAACACCCTGAAGCGGCACCTCACGGTTGCCAACGTCTTGTCCATCACCGCCGTGTTCATCGCGCTCAGCGCAACCGCGGTGGCGGCCACCAAACTCGGTGCCGGTCAGGTGAAGACCGTCAACATCGCCAAGCAGGCGGTGACCAACGCCAAAATCAAGACCCAGGCCGTCACCTCCGGCAAAATCAAGAACGGCGGCGTCAACGCGCTGGACATCGGCGCCGGCCAGGTGACCAACGAGAAGATCGCCACCGGCGCGGTCACCGGCAAGAAGATCGGCAAGAAGGCGGTCAGCCAGCGCACGCTCGCCGACGAAGCCGTGACCACCGCCAAGCTCGGCAACGAATCGATCGTCGCCTCGAAGCTCTCCAGCTCGCTCTACGGACAGCTGCTCCGCAACGTCGCCTACGAGAACTCGAGCAGCGTCACCAACAACGAACCGAACAAGACCGCGACCGTCAGCTGCCCGACCGGCAAGCAGGCGATCGGCGGTGGGGTCCGCCTCGAAGGCGAACTCGAGAACGTGGCCGTGACCGGCTCCTACCCCGTCTCCAGCGGCAGCGCCCGCACCGGTTGGGAGGGAATCGCCCACGAGACCGGCGCCGGTCCCTACGGCGACTGGTCGGTCGTGGCGTTCGTAATCTGCGCGGAAATCTAATATTCAACGCGCATCGTGGAATCGAGGGGCTCGCTTCGGCGGGCCCTTCGTGTATCTGGGGGCATCGCGGCGCCGCCGCAAATAGAATGCCGCGGCCCGTCCAAGCCCCCGGCGCGGCGTCATGACCATGCGTGAGAGAAATCCCGAAACCCACGAGGAGAAGCTCGCCTACCTGCGCGAACTACGCGAGGCGGCGATCCACTCGGCCTCCGAGGCGGCGGTCGAGAAGCAGCACGCGAAGGGCAAGCTGACCGCGCGCGAGCGGATCGAGAAGCTGCTCGACCCCGGCTCCTTCGAGGAGCTCGACACCTTCGTCCGCCACCGCACCTACGACTTCGAGATGCAGAAGAACCGGCCCTGGGGCGACGCGGTCGTCACCGGGTACGGCGAGATCGACGGCCGCACCGTCTTCGTCTTCAGCCAGGACTTCACCGTCTTCGGCGGCTCGCTCGGCGAGGTGATGGCGGAGAAGATGGTCAAGGTCATGGACATGGCGGCCAAGGTCGGCGCACCCGTGATCGGCATCAACGACTCCGGCGGCGCCCGCATCCAGGAGGGCGTCGTCTCGCTCGGCGCCTACGGCGACGTCTTCGCCCGCAACGTCAAATGCTCCGGCGTGATCCCGCAGATCAGCCTGATCATGGGCCCCTGCGCGGGGGGCGCCGTCTACTCGCCGGCGATGACCGACTTCATCTTCATGGTCAAGGAGACCTCGCACATGTTCATCACCGGCCCCGACGTCATCAAGACGGTGACCGGCGAAGAGGTGGACTTCGAGTCGCTCGGCGGCGCGATGACGCACAACACCAAGT
>DASURF010000002.1:0-57997 GCA_036280195.1 Solirubrobacterales bacterium
CCTTGAAGGCGTTGGTGGTGTCGTTGTAGCGGTGGCGGAAGAGGATGCGGATGAACTGGTTGGCGAGCCGGTTGATCACGTACTTGAGCCGCGGGTAGTCGTAGACCTTGGCGCCGGGGACGAAGCGCGAGCCGAAGGCGCAGTCGAAGCCCTCTTCGAGCAGGCGGTGGTAGCGGACCAGGTCCTCGGGGTCGTCGGAGGCGTCGGCCATGACGATCGCCACCGCGTCGCCCTCGAAGACGTCGAGGCCGGCGCGGATCGCGTTGCCGAAGCCGCGTTCGTTGTGGGAGCGGTGGACGCGAACGCGCGGGTTGCGCTCGCCGATCGCGGCGACGACCGCTTCGGTCGAGTCGGTCGAGTCGTCGTTGACGACGATCACCTCGTAATCGATGCCCTCGCGCTCCAGGGCCGTGACCACGCCTTCGACCGTGTTGCCGACCGACCCCTCCTCGTTCTGGGCCGGCATCACCACCGAGAGCTTCAACCCCTCTGCCATGAGGCGGCGACGCTACCGGAAGTCACGGATTTGCTGCGAAGTCGCGCGAGAGATTTTGCTTTGTGCGCGTCATCTGTCGCAGCCAAAACATTACGCTAGGATCATGGCGGTGATGATGCCCAGGGAGAAGTGGACCGACGAGCGACTCGACGACCTCAACAACAAGGTCGACGACGGCTTCGCCGACACGAAAGCCGAGATGCGCGCAGGCTTCGCTCGCGTGGATGGCGAGATAAAGGAGCTACGGCGTGAAATGAATGCGCGGTTCGAAAAAGTGGACACTCGGTTCGAACACCTCGAAGCCTCGATGAATGCACGTCTCGACGCCTTGAACCGCAACCTGATCGCCGGCTTGTTCCTGATCGTCGCCGCCATCCTCGGCAGCAACGCCCTCTGAGGCTCAGGCCGCGGCGCCGACCCAGCGCTCGACGTTCTGCTCATACATCTCGGTCAGGATCTCGTCGATCCCGTAGCGCAGGTCCCAGTCCGGGTAGTCGGCCTTGAACGGCTCGAGGTCGGAGATCCACCAGCGGTGGTCGCCGATCCGCGGCTCCTCGCCCATCTCCCACTGCAGCTCCCGCCCGGCGATCCGCTCGCAGGCGTCGATCGCCTCCAGCATCGAGCAGTTGGAGAAGCGCCCGCCGCCGATGTTGTAGACGGCCGCCGGGCGCGGCGCCTTGCGGAAGGCGTCGAAGGCGGCGATCAGGTCGGCGGAGTGGATGTTGTCGCGGACCTGCTTGCCCTCGTAGCCGAAGACGGTGTAGGGCGTGCCGGTGACGGTGCACTTCATCAGGTAGGCGAGGAAGCCGTGCAGCTTGGCGCCGGCATGCTGCGGGCCGGTAAGGCAGCCGCCGCGGAAGGCGACGGTGGGCATGTCGAAGTAGCGGCCGTACTCCTGGACGAGGAGGTCGGCCGCGGCCTTGGAGACGCCGAACAGCGAGTGGGTCGAGGAGTCGATCGACATGCTCGTGTCGATCCCCTTGTAGTACTCGTGGTCCTCGGGCAGCTCCAGCCGCTTCTCCAGGCTCTGCAAGGGAAGGCGGTTGGGCGTGTCGCCGTAGACCTTGTTGGTCGAGCAGAAGACGAACGGCGCCTCCAGCGCGTGGGCGCGGGCCGCCTCGAGCAGGTTGAGGGTGCCGTTGGCATTGACGCCGAAGTCGGTCTGCGGCTCGCTCGCGGCCCAGTCGTGCGAGGGCTGGGCGGCGGTGTGGACGACCAGCTCGATCTGGCCGGCGTGCCGGCGGAAGATCTGCTCGACCGCGTCGGCGTCGCGGATGTCGGCGTTCTCCCAGCGGAAGGCTGAGGGGTAGGCGTCGACCAGGCGGCGGGTGACGTGCGAGGTCGAGGACTCGGGGCCGAAGAAGCGGGCCCGCATGTCGTTCTCGATGCCGACGACGTCGAAGCCCTCGGAGATGAAGTGGTCGACGGCCTCCGAGCCGATCAGCCCTCCCGAGCCCGTGATGATCGCTACCGGCATTCGCCTCGTTACTCCCTTCCCCCCGCGGGGGTCTCGATTTCAAGCGCCTGGGCGATTCGCTCCTCGTCGGCGGCCACCCACGCATGGATGTCGGCCAGCACCTGCTCGGCGCTGCGCCGCGGTCGCCACTCGTCCAGGCCGAAAAGCTTCGTGCAGTCAGACAGGTATATCGGCACGTCACCCTGGCGCGTCTCCTCAACCGGCGTTATCGGCACCTCGTTGCCGGTCAGCTCCTGGCAGATCGCCGTCGTCTCGCGCAGCGAGAGGCTGCACTCGCGGCCGCCGCCGACGTTCACCGTGCGCCCGTCCCAGGCCTCGGGATCGAGCAGCTGGCGCTCGACCAGGTCGACCAGGTCCTCGACGTGCAGCAGGTCGCGCACCTGCTTGCCCTGGCCGCCGAAGCCGATGTAGCTGAGCGGGTTGCCGAAGTGGTGGGCGAGCATCCAGTGGGTGAATACCCCCTGATCCACCTTTCCCATCTGCCAGGGGCCGGCGATCACGCCGCAGCGGTCGATCACCGCCGGCACCCCCAGCCCCTCGCGGTACTCCTCGATCAGCATCTCGGCCGCGAGCTTGGTCGCGCCGTAGAGAGTGCGGGCGCCCTCCAGCGGGAAGTCCTCGGCGATGCCCTCGGGGGAGACGCCGCGCACCGCCTGCTCGGCGGCGATCTCGAACCGCGTCTCGGTCTCCTCCAGTGCCAGCTCCACCTGCGGCGCCACCGGGTAGACGCGGCTGGTCGAGAGGAAGACGAGGAAGGCGCCGTCGCGGCGGGCCAGCTCGAGGCAGTTGTAGGCGCCGGTCAGGTTGGTGTGGACGAGGTAGCCGGTCTCGCCGTCCACCCCGCTCATCACCGACGGCTCGGCCGAGCACTCGATCAGCGCCGTCAGCTCCGGCACCTTCGCCAGGTCCCCGGGCTCGCGCACGTCGCCTTTGACGAACTCGACCCCGGCCTCTTCGAGCCGCGGCAGGTTTAGCTCCGACCCCTTGCGGTAGAGGTTGTCGAAGGCGACGATCTCCCAGTCGGGGTGCCTGCCCGCCAGCGAGACGGCGAGGTTGGAGCCGACGAAGCCCGCGCCGCCGGTGATCAAGAGGCGATTCAAGGGGTGGCGAAGGTATCAGCGGAGGACCAGAAGAGAAGCCCGGGGGCCGGCAGATGCCCCTCGTTAACATCGCAGCGGTTGGAGTCGATCCCGGCACTTGACCTGACCTCAGTTGCGGAGATCGTCCTTGCCCGTACCGAAAGGCGACCTGAGGCGATTGCCGTCGAAGACGCCGAGCGCCGGCTCACCTACGGCGAGCTGGAGTCCGCGAGCGCCGGCATCGCCGCCGAGCTGCGGGCGCGGGGAGTGGCCGAGGAAGAGGTCGTCGGGGTCTGCCTGGAGCGCTCCTGGCGCGCCGTGGCGGCGTTCCTCGGCGTCGTCCGAGCCGGCGCCGCCTACCTGCCGATCGGCGCCGCCTACCCCGCGCAGCGCAAGCGCGACCTGCTCGAGCTGGCGGGGGCGCGTCTGGTCCTCACCGACGCCGACCGCGAGTTCGAGCTGCCGGCCGACGCCACCCTCCTCGACGTCGCGGAGCTGAGCTCGCGGCCCGGCGAGCGGGCGGTGCGAGGCGGCGGCGAGGGGCTCGCCTACCTCGTCTTCACCTCGGGCTCGACCGGCGTGCCCAAGGGGGTCGAGATAACGCACGCCAACCTCGTCCACCTCCTCGGCATCGGGTCGGATCTGCTGCCGCAGCCCGGCGACGCGGTCCTCAGCGTCGCCGCGCTGGAGTTCGACATCGCCGCCCTGGAGATCTGGGGGGCTCTGGCCGGCGGCTCGCGGCTGGTCCTGGCGCCCCCGGGCCGGCCCGACCCCCGCCGGATCGGCCGGCTGATCGCGGAGCGGGAGGTCAGCTTCGCCTTCTTCCCGGCGGGGCTCTTCGAGCAGGTGGTCCGCTCCTCCCTGCCCGACCTGGGCGGGATGCGCCTGCTCGCCGCCGGCGGCGACGTGATGGCGCCCGCCGCCGCGGCGGCGCTGCGGACCGCCCACCCGCAGGTGCGGGTGATCAACGGCTACGGCCCGACCGAGACCTCGATCGTCGCCACCGGCTTCGAGGTCGACGAGGTCGACGGCCGCCCGCTGCCGATCGGCACGGCGCTGCCCGGCTACGAGCTCTACGTCCTCGACGAGGAGATGCGGCCGGTGCCGCAGGGGGAGGCGGGTGAGCTGTGGATCGGCGGCCCGGGGGTGGCGCGGGGCTACCGCGGCGACCCCGAGGGAACGCGCGACCGCTTCCGCCCGGACCCGTTCGCCGACCGTCCGGACGCGCGCATGTACGGCTCGGGCGATGTGGTCAGGTGGCGCGCGGACGGCAACCTGGAGTTCCTCGGCCGCGCCGACCACCAGGTGAAGATCTCCGGCTACCGGGTCGAGCCGGGGGAGGTCGAGCAGGTCCTCGGCGCCCACCCGGCCGTCGCCCAGGCGGCGGTGATAGCCCGCGAGGACGTGAGCGGGCACAAGCGCCTGCTCGGCTACGCGGCGCTGCGGCGAGGGGAGCGCGTGACCGAGCGGGAGCTGACCGACCACCTCGCCGCGCGACTGCCCGCCTTCATGGTGCCGAGCACCCTGCAGCTGCTGCCGGAGCTGCCGCTGACCGATCGCGGCAAGATCGACCGCAGGGCCCTGCCGGACCCGGCCGCCTCGCCGGCCGGTCCGCTGCCGGCGGGGAAGGCCGGTGAGGTGGCGGTGCTGATGGCCGAGCTCCTGCAGCGCGGGGAGATCGGCCCCGACGACGACTTCTTCGCCCTGGGCGCCGACTCGCTGCTGGCCCTGCAGCTGCTCGGCCGCGTCCGCGACCGCTTCGACTCCGGCCTCGATATCAACTCGGTCTTCGAAGCGCCGACGCCGCGGCGGCTCGCCGCCCTGCTGGAGGGCGAGGCGCGCAACGAGCGGCCGCTGCTGCGCCCGGGGGAGCCGACCTCGGAGCCGGCGCCGGCGACCTTCGCCCAGCGCCGGGCCTGGCTGTTCGAGCGGATGAACCCCGACTCGCTCTCCTTCCAGTTCGCCGCCCTGCTGCACCTCCGCGGAGACCTCGACGAGGGCGCCCTGCGGGGGGCGATCGGTGACCTGATGCAGCGCCACGAGGTCTTCCGCACCTCGCTGCAGGAGCGCGACGGCGAGCCGGTCCAGATCGTCCACGACGACCTGCCGGTGCCGCTCGAGGTGATCGACGGCCCGCCGGACTCGGGTCCCGAGTGGGCCCGGCTCGTGCGCTCGCTGGCGCGGCGGCGGATCCGCCTCGACCGGGGGCCGCTCTTCCACTGGACCCTGGTGCGGCGTGGCCCCGGGCGCTGGTCGCTGATCGACGTCGAGCACCACGCCGCGCACGACGGCTGGTCGTTCATGATCGTCCTCTCCGAGCTGGCCGAGCTCTACTCGGCCCGGGTCGAGGGACGGGCGCCGAAGCTAGCCGAGGTCGAGGTCGGCTTCGGCGACTTCGCCCGCTGGGAGCGCTCGCTGGCGAGCGGCGACCTCGAACGCCGCCAGCTCGATTTCTGGCGCCGGACCCTGAACCCGCAGCCGCCGCTGATCGAGATGCCCTCGGGGCGCTCGCGCCCGGCGCGCGAGTCGTTCGCCGGCGGCTCGATCCGGCGCCGGATGCCGCCGCGGCTCTCCGAAGAGGTCAAGGAGGTGGCGCGGAGCGAGGGGGCGACCGCCTTCATGGCCGGCCTCGCCGCCTTCGCCGCCCTGCTCGGCCGCTCGGGCGGAGTCGAGGACCTGCAGATCGGAACCGGCCTCGCCAACCGCCGCGATCCGGCGGCCGAGGGGCTGGTGGGGATGACCGTCGGCACCGTGGCCCTACGGGTCGACCTCTCCGGCGACCCGACCGTGCGCGAGCTGCTGCGGCGGGTGAGGGGCACCGTGCTCGACGCGATCGCCAACGCGGACGTGCCCTTCGAGCGGGTCGTCGAGGCGGTGGGCCCCGAGCGCGACCCCAGCCGCTCGCCGCTGGTGCAGACGATGTTCTCCTTCGACGACGCCCCCGGCGCCGAGCCGCGCTGGAGCGGGGTCGACGTCGAGGTCGTGCAGACGATCCCGAACGGCACCGCGAAGGCCGACGTCAACGTGATCGGGGTCGACCACGGCGACGGCAACCCGTTCTACATCTGGGAGCACTCCGACCTGATCAGCAACGCCGACGCCGACCGGCTCGCCGGGCAGCACCTCAACCTGCTCGCCGCGTTCGCCGCGCGCCCGGACGCGCGGCTCTCGGAGCTGCAGCTCGCCGACGACGGGGAAGGCGAGCAGGTCGCGGCCTGGAGCCGCAACGAAGACGGGTTCGATCGCTCGGCGAGCGTGCCCGATCTGGTCGAGCGGCAGGCCAGGCGGGACTCCGAGGCGGTTGCCGTCCTCGACGGGGAGCGGCGACTCTCCTACGGCGAGCTGACCGACCGCGCGCGGCGCATCGCCGGCTCGCTGCGCGCCCGGGGCGTGCAGCGAGGCGACGCCGTCGCGGTCCTGCTGCCGCGCAGCGCCGCGGCCGCTGCCGCCTACCTCGGCGTGCTCGACGCGGGGGCCGCCTACGTGCCGCTGGACCCGGCCCACCCGGCGGAGCGGATCCGGCGGGCGATCGAGGACGCCGGTGCCGGCGTGGTCCTCAGCCGCCTGGGGATGGAAACGAGCCTGCTGCCGGGGATCGAGGCGATCGACGTCGACGTCGCCCTCGGCGGCGAACCGCTCGAGCCTTGCGCCGATCCGGAGGACCTTGCCTACGTGATGTACACCTCGGGCTCGACCGGGCGACCGAAGGGGGTCGAGGTGACCCACCGCAACGTCGCCCGCCTCGTCGACGATCCCGGCTTCGCCGAGCTGGGACCCGGGACGACGATGCTCCACGCCGCCTCCCCCGCCTTCGACGCGACCACGCTCGAGCTCTGGGGGCCGCTGGCGAACGGCGGCACCGTCGCCGTCCTCGACGAGCAGCCCTCGCCCGATGCCGTCGCCGCTGCCGTCGAGCGGCACGGGGTGACGACGCTCTGGCTGACCGCCGGCCTCTTCCACGAGCTGGTCGACCGGCGGCCCGACTGCCTCGGCCGGGTGCGCCAGGTACTGGCCGGCGGCGACGTCCTCTCCCCCGACCACGTGTCGCGGGCGCTGCGGGCGCTGCCGCCCGACGGCCGGCTCAGCAACGGCTACGGCCCGACCGAGACGACCACCTTCGCGCTCACCCACGACCTCCGTCCCGGCGACGAGGTCGGCACCTCGGTCCCGCTCGGCCGCCCGATCCAGGCCACCGTCTGCGAGGTGATCGACGCCGCCGGCCAGGTGGCGCCGATCGGCGTCCCCGGCGAGCTGTGGATCGGCGGCGACGGCGTCGCGCGCGGCTACCGCGGCGACCCGGAGCTGACCGCCGAGCGCTTCCGCGACGGCCGCTACAGGACCGGCGACCGGGTCCGCCGCCTCCCCGACGGGACGCTCGAGTTCCTCGGCCGCCTCGATCGCCAGCTGAAGATCCGCGGTTTCCGCGTCGAGCCGGCCGAGATCGAGGTGGCGCTGCGCGAGCACCCGGCGGTCGCGGACGCCGTCGTCGTGCCCTACGAGCGGGCCGAGGGCGACAGGGCGCTGGCCGCCTACGTCGTCACGGGCGGCGATCCCCTCGACGCGACCGAGCTGCGCCTGCACGCCGCCGGACGCCTTCCCGCCGCGATGGTGCCCTCGGCCTGGATCGAGCTGGAGAGCCTGCCCCTCACCGCGAACGGCAAGGTCGACCGCGATCGGTTGCCGGCGCCGGAAGACCGGCACCTGGCCAGAGAAGCCGGCGGAACGACGGCTCGGAACGAGGCCGAGCGGCGCACGATCGAGGTCTTCGAGCGCGTGCTCGGCGTCGAGGACGTCGGTCCCGAGGAGGACTTCTTCGCCCTCGGCGGCCACTCGCTGCTGGCGGTCGGGTTGTTCTCGCAGCTGGAAGAGGCCTTCGGCCGGCGGTTGCCCCTGGCAACGATCTTCGAGGCCTCGACCCCCCGGGCGCTGGCGGCGCTGCTGGCCGGCTCCGCCCCCGGTCGCCGCTGGAGCAACCTGGTCCCGATCAAGCCGTCGGGGACCCGGCCGCCGCTGTTCGCGGTCACCGCCGGCGACGGCAACGTCGTCGGCTTCGCGCCGCTTGCCGACCACATGGCTCCCGAGCAGCCGTTCTACGCGCTGCAGCCGAGCGGCCTCGACGGCCAGGCGGCGATCGACCGCGGGATCGAGGCGATGGCGGCGAGCTGCATCGAGGAGATCAGGAGCGTGCAGGCGCACGGGCCCTATCTCCTGGCGGGCCGCTGCAACGGCGCCACCGTCGCCTTCGAGATCGCCAGGCAGCTGCGCGCCGCCGGCGAGGAGGTGCCGCTGCTGGTCTCGCTCGACTCGGATCCGCCCAACGCCGGGCCGCTGGAGCTGGAGCCCGGCCTGCGGGCCGACCCGCTGGTCGAGGCCGCCTGGCTGCGGGCGCGCGACGGCGGCGAGGAGGTTCCGGACCGCGACGGCCCCGAGGGCCCGCGCCTGCTGGCGGATTGGCTGCGGGACGAGGTGGCGCCGGGGATCTCCCGCTACGGGCTCGAGATCTGGCACTGGCGCGAGGACCTGCCGGCCCGCTGGCCCGACCCGCTCGGCGGCGATGCCGGCGCCTTCCGCCGGTGGCTCTGGGAGAGCGGTGTCCCCGAGCAGGGCCTGGAGGCCAGGCTGCTGCCGCCGCTGCCGGTAGACGAGTGCCGCCTGCCGAACGGCCACGCCTGGGACTGGGCACTGGAGCACGCCTGGCGCGAACTGGGCGGGGAGCCGAAGGGCCCGCTGACGCGCCGCGGCTGGGCGGAGCTCCGCCCTCGCCTCCTGGAACCGCTCGCCGGCGGGCGCGCCAACCGCTACCTCCTCGCCGCGGCCCGGCGCCCCGACCTGGCGCGGCACTTCCCGGACCCGCTCGGCGACGACCTCGTCGGCCTCCTCAGCTGGGCCTGGGTGGAGGGAGTCGGCCAGGGGCTGGCGCCGGAGCTGCTGCCGCCTCCGCCCGGCCCGCTGCCTCGCCGCCTGCGCCTGGAGCTGGCGCTGCGGCCCCTGCGCCGGGTGGCGGAGCGCGCCGGCCGACTGCGCACGCCCGAGGTGCGCGAGCGACTGGGGCTGGAGCGCGACCGGCTCGCCGCCGCGGCCGAACGGCGCCTCGGCCGCCGGCTGCCGCGAGCAGGGCGGCGAATCGAGGACCTGATCGTCGCCGCCGCCCGCGAGGCGCGCGACACCTACCGTGCGGAGCCCTGGCCGGGGAAGATCGTCCTCGTCACCTCGCCCGAGTTCGCCGACAAAGCCGCCTACATCGCCTGGCCCGAGCGCGCCGCGGGGGGGCTGGAGCGCCACGTCCTCCCGGTCGGCCACATCGCGATGCTGCGCGAGCCGGGAGCCGCCGTCCTCGCCCGCTGCATCGAAGAGCGGATCGCCGAGGCGCTCGGATCTTGACCGCGCCCTGGCCGGCGGGCCCGGAGCGGGCCGGAGCGGTTGCCGGCGAGGTGCACCTCTGGCTGGCTTCGCTCGAGGACGGTGATTACCCGCCACCGGACGGGCTGCCCGCCCCGGAGCGCGAGCGGGCCGAAAGCTTCCTGCGGCCGGAGGTCGCCGCCCGCTGGGTCGCCTCGCGCTGGGCGCTGCGGCAGGTCCTCGCCGCCTACCTCGCGCAGCCCCCCGCCGAGATCGAGATCGCCGTCGGCGAGCACGGCAAGCCGCGCCTCGCCGGCGGCGACGTCGAGTTCAACCTCAGCCACTCGGGGGACGTCGCCCTCGTCGCCGTCACCGCGGGGCGGGAGGTGGGGGTCGACGTCGAGTGCGTCGACCCGGAGCGCGACTTCCCCGCCCTCGCGGAGAGAGGGCTGGACGCCGAGGTCGCCGCCGCCGTCCGGGCGGCGCCGGCGGACGAGCAGTCCCTGCTCTTCCACCGCAGCTGGGCCCGGCACGAGGCCGAGCTCAAGTGCCTCGGCGTCGGCCTCGCCGGGAAACGGGCGCCGCAGGAGCGGCTCGCCGTCGCCGAAGTCGAGGTCGGGCCGGGCTACGTCGTCGCCGTCGCCGTCAGGGGGCGGGAGACGGGGACGCTCCGCTGCTGGTCGCTCCCGGCTTCGGCAACATGAATTCGAATTCGCCCACCGTCTCCACCGGGCGGAACTGCGAGAACACGTAGCGGGTCAGCGGCCGCTGCGGCACTTCGCGGCCGGCGAGCCATAGGCCCGCGCGGGTTTCGCTGCGGATCGCGCAGGGTCGCTCCGAGGCGCGCAGCTCGTCGACGATCCGCTGCTGGCGCTCGCTGTCGAGGGCCAGCAGCCAGACGCCGGGCGCGTAGGGCTTCGGCGGTTCGATCCCCGACCAGAGGTAGAGGCTGTTGACGTTGGGATAGCCGATGAAGGTCGTGCAGCCGTTCTCGTACAGGAGGTCGACGAGGCGGGTGTAGGCGTCGACCTGATCGGCGGGGAGGTGCATCGCGGTCGCCCCCGAGAACGGCAGCGCCGGCTCGTTGCGGTAGGTCGAGGAGGCGTTTAGCGCCGGGCGGATGATGTTCTTGACGGTGAGGTCGACGGCGAGCGCCGCGCAGAGCACCAGGACCACGATCCCGAACCGCTCCAGGTCCTGGCGGCCGCGCTCCGCCGCCCAGGCGCGCATCACGGTCAGGCCGTCGGCGATGCAGAGCGCCCCGACCGGCACGAAGATGGTCGCGGCATTGCTCATCTGGCTGCCCGCCACCGGGTAGACCTGCAGCGCCTCGGCGATCGCCAGCGCCGGCAGGAAGATCCGCAGGAAGCGCTTGAACGGCGGCTCGACCGTCCCCGTCGGCGGGACCGCGGCGACCCAGGCGAACACCATCGCGAAGGAGATCGGGTTGCCCACCTCCGGGTTGAGCGAGAAGGGAGCGATCCGCACCACCGCGAACCAGATCGCGACGCCGACGAGGATCCTCAGGACGCCGCTCCAGGCAGCCGACGCGCCGGGCTCGGTCGGGCGCAGGCGGGCGGCGAGGAAGGCCAGCGCCAGCGCCCCGATCGCCCAGTCGACCGCCGACGGCGTCATCGGGAACTCCGTCGGATTGACGTCGCGGACCCGCAGCGCCTCGGTGACCATGCCGTCGTAGACGTCCGACGGCGAGGAGCCGGCGAGCAGGATCGTGACGAGAATCGCGACGGCGGCGACCACGAAGCCGACCGCCCCGGCGAGCAGCCAGCGGCCGAGGTCCTGGTCGCGGCGCTCGACCCCGAAGCGCCGGCCGACGACGATCACCGCGGCCAGCGTCAGCACCTCGACGGCGACCAGGTTGCGGACCCAGTCGAGGTCGAGGTCGCGCAGCGCGACGACGATCGGCATCGCCAGGGCCAGGCCGATCACCGGCCAGCAGATCCAGCGCCGCGAGCGCAGCGGCTCCAGGGTGAGGGCGGCGGCGAGGACCGCAGCGGCGACCGCGTAGGCGCCGAGGTTGAGCTTGGTCAGCGCCAGCGCGGCGATCACCGCGCCCGCCGCGGCGCCCCCGACGGCCGGGTTGCGGCCGGGCCCGAAAACCGCCAGCAGGACCAGGATCCCGAGCAGCGGCATGCAGAGCACCTGCGGGTGCATCGGCTCGGCGGTGAGCACGAAGAGGGTGCCGAAGGCGGTCGCCATCCCCGCCACCCCCAGCGCCAGGCGGCCGGTCAGCCGCTGGGCCGCAATCCCGAACATGAGGCTGGTCGCGACCCAGGAGAGGACGACGATCGAGCGGCTGGCGTCGGTGGTGACGGCGTGGCCGGTGAGCGCGAAGAGCCCGCCGAAGAGCTCGTAGTAGAAGGGCCCGTAGGGCGAGTAGACGTCGCGGTAGAGGACTTCGCCGTTGGCGAAGGCCTGCACCGTGACCAGCAGGGTCCCCTCGTCGTCGTAGGGGGCGAAGATCGTGAAGGCCGTGAAGTAGGCGGCCGCGGCGGCGGCCATCGCGACGACGGCGTAGACGGCGATCGCGACCACGGCTGGGTCGCGCAGGGTCTCGGACCAGCTCGGGCGCGGCTGGGCCGGAGTGGCTTCGGGAGTGGCGTCCTGGCTCAAGCCGGCCGCACGATATCGGCGGAATCGGTGGCGCCGCCGCCCCTGCGCAGGCGCAGGCGGTAGGTGAGGCCGGCGACTTCGCGCAGCATCTGCGAGCTGGCGGAGACGACGCGGATGCTGGAGCGCTCGTCGTGCAGGTAGAGGATCGGCACCTCGGCGATCCGCAGCCCCTCGCGCTTGGCCCGCATCAGCAGCTCGACGTCGAAGGCAAAGCCGGGGCAGGCCTGCCGGGCGGCGTAGCGCTGCACCGCCTCGGTCGGGAAGAGCTTGAACCCGTTCTGGGTGTCCTTGATCGGCAGTCCGGTGAGCACGCGGACAGCGGCGTTGAAGGCGCTGCCGGTGACCTTGCGGTGGGCGGGGCCGCGTTCGACAACGGCGCCGGGAACGGCGCGCGAGCCGATCGCCACGTCGGCGCCGGCTTCGATCGCCGCGGTCAGCTTGCCGAGCTCGGTCAGCGGAGTCGAGAGGTCGACGTCGGCGAGCAGCACGTAATCGCCCCGGGCGCGCAGGGCACCGGCGGCGAAGGCGGCCCCCTTGCCGCGGTTGCCCTCGTACTCCGCCACCGCCTCGACGAAGTCGTGCTCGGCCGCCGCGGCTTCGAGCAGCTCGCGGGTGCGGTCGGTGCTGCCGTCGTCGACGATCAGCACCTCGCGCAGGCCGAGGCCGGCGTCCGCGGTCGCCTGCTCGGCTTCGGCAGACAGCCTCTCGAGCAGCCCAGGGAGCCGAACTTCCTCGTTATAGGCAGGGATTACGACCGAAACGGTGGCACGCCGGCCGGGTTGTACCTCCACCGAGGGAACAATAGTCAGCTACCTTGAGGGAGTGCTTCGAGTGCTTTGGAAGCTCATGGCGGGGGCCGTGCTGTGCCTGCTGGTGCTGGCGGGCAGCGCCCAGGCGCTGACCGTGCAGCCGGTCGGCAGCGGCTTCGTCGAACCGATTTACGTCACCTCCGACCCCGGCAACCCGGACCAGCTCTTCGTGGTCGAGCGGGGCGGCTCGATCGCCCTGGTCCAGGACGGCGAAGTGCGGCCCTTCGCCGACATCCACCAGCTGGTCTCAACCGGCGGTGAGGGCGGCCTGCTCTCGATCGCCCTCGCGCCGGACTTCGATTCCAGCGGGCGCCTCTTCCTCTACTACACGGGCAAAGACGAAACCCCCGGCGAGATCCACGTGGCGGAAATGACGGCGAACGGCAACTTCGCCGCGACCGGCACCCTGCGCGACGTGATCGCCCCGATCCCCCATCCCGAAGACTCCAACCACTACGGCGGCCAGCTGCAGTTCGGCCCCGACGGTGCCCTTTACGTCGCGACCGGCGACGGGGGCGGCCAGAACGACGAACACGAAAACGCCCAGAACCCGAGCAAACTGCTCGGCAAGCTCCTGCGGGTGGTGCCGAGCCAGAGCGGGCTGGTCGCGCCGGGCGTCTGGGCGCTCGGGCTGCGCAACCCCTTCCGCTTCTCCTTCGACCGGCTGACCGGCGACCTCTGGATCGGAGATGTCGGCCAGGGCGTGAAAGAGGAGGTCGACTTCGCCGCGGCGCCGACGCCGGCGGGCCTCAATTACGGCTGGAACTGCTTCGAGGGATCCGAACCGGGGCCGACCCCCGCCGACCCCGAGTGCGCGGGCAAGACCTTCGCCGACTTCGTGGCACCGGTTTTCGAATACGAAAACCCGCCGGCCGACTGCGCCGCGGTGATCGGCGGCTATCTCGCCCGCGGTCCGCAGATGGGCGACGTCTACGGGCGCTACGTCTATGGCGATCTCTGCGCCGGCGACATCCGCTCGTTCAGCCCCGCCGCCCCTTCCCTCACCGACCGCTTCGAGGGCCTGCACGTCGACAACCTCAACTCCTTCGGCGAGGATTCCTGCGGGCGCCTCTACGCCGTCTCCGGCAACGGCCCCGTCTATCGCCTGGTCGGGACCCAGGCGGCGACCTGCGGCAACCCGCAGCCCGGGGCCGCGGCCCTCGCCCCCTCCTACGTCGGGGTGCGGGCGCTGCGCCGCAAGGTCAAGCGCAACCGCCGCGCCCTGATCAGCGCCTGGGTCAGCCCCTGCAACGGCCGCCGCGGCGATCCGGTGACGCTCTGGCGCGGCCGCCGCAAGCTCGGCACCCGCCACCTCGACAAAGTCTGCTCCGCCCGCTTCCGGCCGCGGATCAGCCGCCGCTCCAGCTTCCGCGTCACCGTCAACGCCGACGACGCCTACGTCGCCGCGATCTCCCGCCGGCTGACCCTCAAACCGCTGCGCCGCCACCGTCGCTGACCAGCGGCGGTAGCCCGGCTACCGCCGTTCGGCCCGCTTCGGCGCCTGGGCAAGCAGGCCGGCGGTCGCATCGCCGACGCCCAGATAGGACCGGCCGTCGCAGTGGACGGTGAGAACCTCCAACTCCGGCACCGGGTCGTCTTTTTCGCCCCCATCTCCACCGCCCTCCGGAAAGGCCCCGGCCCGCAGCATCTCCGTCGCCAGCAGCATCGCCGCGCCGTCCTCGGCGACCAGGACCGCCACCCGCCCGACCAGGTCCGCCGGCCAAAGGCCTCCGGGCGTGACCCCGGTCAGATCCGGGCACACCTTCGCCGCCGCGGCAATCGTCTCTTCCCAGTCGCTCCCCGCGGCGGGGAACCGGTCCCCGCGCTTGGCCGCGACCAGCGCGACCGCAGCCTGGAAGAGGAGCAGGTGGGCCGCCCGTTCGCCGGCGGTCGGCAGCGGCCCGACCTGCTGCAGGCTGCCACCGAGATCGTCTCGCCCGCCCTCGCTGCCGCCGAAATCGGCCATCCCGCCAGGATAGGACTATCCGCAGAACTCGATGATCGGTTTGTAGGTCCCGCCGTCCAGCACCACCCCGTTGGGGAAGCGGACGGAGAATCCCCACAGCGATCCGGAATGCCGCCAGGCGTGGATCGTGTCCACGTCCTTGCAGTGACTCGAGAGGCGCATCGGTCCCTTGCCGATCGGGTGCTTGATCAGGCCGGTGTACTCCCCCACCCCCTTGCCGTTGCCCAGCTTGTCGCGGTCATGCCAGGTTCCGTAGTGACCTTTCGGAGCGGCCGTCGCCTCCTGGAGGGTCACGTACAGCTCCACCCAGGTCAGCTTCGTTTTGTCGCGGCAGGTCATGAACCAGGTGGAGCGCATGGTCGGGACCTTCTGGGAGCCGCGCAGGCCAGGTTCGTAGCCGGCGGCCGCGCACGCTTTCACCAGCAGGCTTTCGCCGAGGATCTGCCGCATCGGCCACGGCAGCACGGCGTTGCTCGCCGAGGCGTCGCCGCTTTCGGGCTCTTTGCTGCTGAGCTGGAACATGATCCCGGTGTCTTCAGGCTCGGGCGGCGGTGGGGCCGGCGGCGTGTCGGTCCAGGCCAGCCGGTAATCGAACCAGATGGTGTGCCCTGACTGCGACAGGGTGAACTGCCTGATGTGGCTTCCCAGCTGGTAATGGTTCGGCGGGTTGTTTACCCATTCGGGAACCGACACGGTGTAGCTTTTTCCGACCGAGCAGCCGCCGAAGAGGACCCATCCGTCGCTCCCGGTCCACTTTTCGTGGTCGTTGCACGGTCCCTGCAGCGTGACTTTCACGTTGCCGACCCCGGGGTGTGGGTTGACCCACACCTTGACCTGAGCGGTCGAGGCCGTCCCGCTGGTCACCGCGTAGTGGGCGGCGATCGTGTCTTCGAGTTCTTCTTCTTCGGGCAGGGCCTCGGCGACCGCCTGGGTCGAGAAGCAGGGCGGTTCCTCGGGCGGCTTCACCGGCTTGACCCGGACCGCGGCGGCACCGGGGGCGACGACGATCCGGTCGCCGGAGCTGAGCTCTTCTCCTTCCACCGGTTCGCCCGGATCGACCTGCGGGAGGCTGCCGTCGACGGATTCGATCTCCGCGATCCTTTCGCCGCCGGATTCGACGAAGACGCTCGACCCCTCGGTCGAGAGGGTCTGATCCTCGGCGAAGGAGACCTGCCATTCCAGCGGGCTCTCGTCTTCCGGGGCGGCCGCCAGTTCGACCCCGTCGGGGAGCGCGGTGGCCCGTTCGGTCGGCCCGTCCCCGGCGGCGCCTTCGGGGACGATCAGGACGTTGCCCTCCTCCGTTTTGACGACCGAGCTGAAGCGGGAGTAAGGCGAAACCGCCGCGGCGGGCTCGAAGTCCCAGCCGCCCATCCGGACGCTGCTCAAGCACGAGCCCTGCGGCACCGGGGGCGGCTCGGCGGCGAAGAAGTCCCCGGCCAGGCTGCCGAGCTCGATCTTGGGCTGGTAGCTGTAGTAGCTGACTTCCGCTTCTTTGCCTTCTTCCTGGAATTTGGCTTTGACCGGCAGGTCGGTGGCGGAGTCGAGCCAGAATTCCCAGCTGCCGGAGGGCAGCCCTTCTTCGGCCGGGTGGCTCGACCGGACGAGGTCATAGGTGGTGCCGGCGCCCGCCGGGGGCGTCTGCCAGGCCTGCAGGACCGAGGAGAGCTGGCCGCTCTGCACCGTCGATCCGAAGCCGGGCTGGGTCGGCGTCAGCAACGAGGCGGCATCGGCCAGCGAGGCCGCTTCGGCCAGTGGCACGCTCACCTCGGTGGCGTTGCCGGCGAAGGGGTCCTCTTCGTCGGGGTCGCCGGGAACGAGGCGGAGCTTCCGCTGGACCGCGCAGAAGCTTTCCGGCGCCTCGGGGCAGGCCTCGATCGAACGCGTGCTGCGCTCGCTGGAGGTGTCCCGCCTGGAGATGCGCAGGTCCGGCTGCGCCCACTCCTGCGCCAGCTGGGTCCCGCCGGCTGCGGGATCGCCGTCGTAGACGGTGGCGCGGATCACCTTGCTCGGGATCGGGAAGGAGGGGGTGCCGGCGACGTTCCCCGCCGCGTCGCGGACGACGACCTGGAGGCGTTTGCTGCCGTCCAGCGGCGAGTCGAAATGGTGGCTCCAGGGGACCGCCACGCTCGCCGGGCACTGCCCGCCCACACAGGGTTCGACCTGTTCGTGGACCGGGTCGCCGTTGAGCAGGATTTCCACCCGTTTCACCCCACCGCTTCCGGTCCCGGCGTCCCCCGCCTGCACCTGCAGCGAGTAGTCGGTCGGGTTGGCGGGGTCGAAGGAACTGTCGAGCCCGGCGGTCGGCGCGGTCGAGTCCTCGCGGTAGGCGATCGGGGCCCCGCAGGCCGAGACGTTGCCGTACGCGTCGGTGGCGGTGGCGCGGATCGAGGTCGCCGTGTTGTCGGCGACGCTGACGGGGATTCCCGGCGCGGCGAAGGTCGCGGCGCTGCCGGTGGCCAGCGGCGTTCCGGTGCAGCCGGCGTTCGAGTAGAGCTTCACGGTCGCCCCGCCCTCGGCGCTGCCCACCAACTTCGGGGCGTTGTTGTTGGCGGGGCTGACGGGGCTGGTGGAACTCAGGGACGGTGCCGCGGGCGCCGTCGAGTCCTCCGTGTAGGTGGCGCTGGTGGTGGAGCAGGCCGAGGTCGCGTAGGGGTTGGTGGCGGACGCGCGGAAGGTGGTGGTGGTGTTGTCGGCGACGCTGACGGGGATTCCCGGCCAGGCGAAGGTCGCGGCGCTGCCGGTGGCCAGCGGCGTTCCGGTGCATCCGGCGTTCGAATAGATCTTCACCGTGGTGTCCGCCTCGGCGTTACCCCGCACCAGAGGCGAGTTGTTGTTGCCGGCGGCGGGCGAGACGGCGATGACGGTGGGTTTGTCGGGCAGCGGGTGCAGCGAGCCGGCGCGGAAGTTGACCGAGCGGCTGTAGTTCCCGGCCGCTTCGATGCCCGCGTAGCCACCGGCGTAGGTGGCGTCGGCAGCAGAGAGCAGGGACGAGTAGGAGCCGCCCGAGCCCTTCAGGGCCTCGACCACGCCACCGGTGTCGGCCAGCACCAGCGTCGTCCCCTGCGGGATCGAGACGGAGGGGCTGGAGGCGAGGACCGTGCTAGTCCCGCCGCTCACCTTGACCAGTGCCACCGAGTAGACGTTGGCGGTGGCGGTCTGGGTCCAGGTCAGCCTGTAGCCGCTCTGGGCCGAGGCGGGATTCGGCATGTTGAGCCACAGCGAGATGAAGCGTTCGGCCAGGCCGGGGCTCGCCTGCATGGTCAGCGCCGCGGCGTTGCCGACATCGGTCTCGTTGAAGGTGGTCGAGCTCCAATAGGCCCCGTGCGTGGTCGGGAAGGCGTCGACCGGCCCCCACCCGTTGGTGGTGTCCTGGCCGGTTTTGGTGGTCGCCGCCGTGATCCAGGGAAGCGGCAACCATCTGCCTTCGTTGGAGAGCGGCGATTCGAACCGGTTGAGGGGATCGATCGAGGTGAGCGCTTCCAGGGCAGTCGTCCGCGGGGTGTTCTCTTTGTAGGCGACCGAGGTCGACGAGCAGAGCGAGGTGCTCGAACCGAGGCCGGCGGTGCCGTAGACGCTGGTGCTGGAGTTGTCGGCGACGTTCACCTCGATCCCCGGCGAGGCCAGCGTCGCGGCGCTGCCGGTGGCCAGCGGCGTTCCCGTGCAGCCGCTGTTCGAGTAGAGCTTCACGGTCGCGAAGGGCGGAGCCGAGCCTTTGATCAGCGGCGTGTTGTCGTCGCCTGAGGAGGGCGTAGCGCCGCTGAGCGTCGGCGGCGCCGGCGGCAGCAACCCGGTGCGGAAGCGGTAGAGCGTGCCGCCCACCCCGTAGACCTCGAGCCCCGCCCGCCCGCTGGCATAGGTGCTGTCGGTGGCCCAGATCACCGGCGACAACGTGCTCGTCCCGGTCCAGACGGTCAGCCCCCCGCCGAGCGCCGTCAGGGCGACGGTCGATCCCACCGGAATCGAGACCTGGGACGCCGAGGCGAGAATCGTGCGGGTGCCCGATGCCCATTTGGAGAGTTGCAGCAGATACCCGCCCGAAGCGCCGCTCAGCCTCACTTCGTAGCCCGACCTGGACTTGCCGGGGTCGGGCATGTTGAGCCACAGGGCCAGGTATTCCCCTTCCCAGGAAGCGGAGGAGCCGACGATCGCGGAGACGACGTCTCCGCGACCTTCCTCGCCGAAGGTGCTCTGGTTCCAGTAGGCGCCGGTGATTTTGGTCGCGGTGTTGGAGCCGTACCCGTGGTATCCGCCCGAGTTCCAGACGCCGCCGATTTCACCGGCCCAGTCAGACCGCGACCAGTTGCCGCCGGCCAGGGGGATTTCGTCGCGCTCGAGGTTGTCGAGCACCGGCACGCCTTCGATTTTGCCGCCCAGCAGAGAGGCGGCGCGGAAGTTCAGCGCGCGGGTGATGTTGCCCGAGCCCTCCAGGCCGGCGTAACCGATCGTGTGGGTGAAGTCGGAGGCCGAGAGGAACGAGGTCAGGTTTCCGGCCGTGCCCTTCCAGGCTTCCAGGGCGCCCCCCTTGTGGGTTATCGCGAGCGTGGACCCCGCCGGGATCGCGACGGAGGGGTTGGAGGCGAGAACCGTGCTCGACCCCGACGACCACTTCGCGAGGGTGACCGCGTAGGTCTGGTCCGGGTTGACCGTGAGGCGCAGCTCGTTGCCCGACCGCACGTTGGCGGGGTCCGGCATGTCAAGCCAGATGGAGACGTAGCGTTCGGCGTTTCCGGGAGAGACCTGCAGGGTGATCGCCGCCGCGGACCCGACGCCGTAGTTGCCGAGCGGCGCGGTGGACCAGTAGGCGCCGTTGACGGTCGGGAAGGCAGCGGACGGTCCCCATCCCGCGGTGGTGACGCGGCCGGTCGAGACCGATCCTTCCGACCATTTCAGCGCCGACCACATGCCGTTGGCGAGCGGGCTTTCGGTTCTGCTGAGGGCGTCGCGGAGCTGCAGCCCGGTCAGTTCCTCCGCCGTGCCGGCGCGGGCCGGCGAGCAGAAGGGGAGGAGGAGTAGAAGCGCGACCGCTAGGAAAGCGACCGGGGGCGTCCAGCTCCGCGTTCCCCCACGCCGCTCCCCCCACGCTCCCCAGATAGCGCTCACGATCGGACGACGGTATTCGAGTACTCCGTCGCTGCCAACCTCAATTCTGGGGAAAAATGCGCGGGCCGAGCGACTAGTAGATGCCGCCGAGCTTGCGGTGGTCCCAGGTCGCGGTCCGCAGCGGCTCGAAGCTGATCGCCACCCGCTTCGGCGCCTGCGCTTCCAGCGCCGCCTTGGCGTCGCCCTCGACCGAGGAGATCCCCTCGGCGTAGCGCAGGGTCAGCTCCTCGGCGAAGCCGATCACGGTCTCGAAATCGCGGTGGATCGTCGCCTCGGCCTCGATCATCGCCCCGCGCAGCTCGCCGTACTCGTGCCCGGTCTCGACCAGCACCGTCGCCCGCGGGTCGCGTTCGAGGTTGCGGACCTTCTGCGACTTCGCATAGGTCCAGATCCAGACGACGCCGTCGCGGGGGACGAACCAGAGCGGCATCGAGTGCGGCCAGCCGCGCGGCCCGAGGCTGGAGACGATCGCCACCCGCTCGCTCTCCAGCAGCTCGCGCAGCTCCTCGTCGCCGAGCTTGATCTGGTCGCGCCGGCTCACGGCCCTCAGCCTACGGGCTGGAAGGAGCTGCGGTAGGCCGTCGGCGTGGTCGCCGTCGCCCGGCGGAAGTGCTCGCGCAGCGAGGCGGCGGTGCCGAAGCCGACCCGCCAGGCGATCGTCTCGACCGGCAGGTCGGTCTCCTCGAGCAGGCGCCGCGCCTCCAGCACCCGCTGCGCCAGCAGCCACTGCAGTGGCGTCGTCCCGGTCTCCTCGCGGAAGCGGCGGGCGAAGGTGCGCGGGCTGACCCCGGCGTGGCGCGACATCGCCGCCACGTCGAGCGGTTCGTCCAGGCGCTCCGCGGCCCAGCGACGCGTCGGCTCCAGCGACCCGGAGGCAGGCGGCGCCTCAGGCTTGAAGAACTGCGCCTGGCCGCCCTCGCGGTGCGGCGGGGCGACCATGTGCCGGGCGACCCGCTCGCCGGCGGCGGCGCCGAAGTCGCGGCGGATGACGTGCAGGCTGAGGTCGATGCCGGCGCTGAGGCCGGCCGAGGTGAGGACGTCGCCCTCGTCGACGAAAAGAGCGTCGGGGTCGACCTTGACCGCCGGGAAGCGCTTCGCCAGCTCCCCCGCCCAGGCCCAGTGGGTGGTCGCCCGCAGCCCGTCGAGGGCGCCGGCGTGGCCGAGGGCGAAGGCGCCGGTGCAGACCGAGAGCAGCCGGGCGCCGCGGCGGTGGGCGGCCCGCAGAGCACGCAGCGCGTCCTCGGGCGGCGGCGCGAGGATGCCGGCGTAGCCCGGCACGACCACCGTTTCCGCCCGGCGCAGCGCTCCCAGCCCGGCGGCGGGCGTGACTTCGAAGCCGCTGGTCGTCCGCACCGGCCCACCGCCCGGGGAGCAGGTCGTGAACTCGTAGAGCGGGTCTCCCGAGGGCCGGGCGGCGAGGCCGAAGGCCTGGGCGGGTGCCGTCAGGTCGAAGGCGACCAGCCCGTCGAGGCAGAGGGCGACGACGCGATGGGGCATGGCAGGAATTTAGCGAACATTGTCTTTTCTGCCACTGGCAAAGAGCGGCGACCGGCGCCAGCATGTCCGCCATGAAAATCGCACTGCTGCTCTACGACGGAATGGCCTCGCTCGACGCGGTCGGTCCCTACGAAGTGCTGCGCAACGTTCCCGGCTGGGAAGTCCGCACCGTCGCCGCCGAGAAGGGCGAGGTCCGGGACGAGCGCGGGACGCTCGGGCTGGTCGCCGACCACGACCTAACCGAGGTCGGCGCCGCCGAGATGGTCCTCGTCCCCGGCGGCCGCGGCAACCGCCCGCTGATGGAGGACGAGGTGCTGCTCGACTGGCTGCGCGCGATCGACCGCTCGACGAAGTGGACGACCTCGGTCTGCACCGGCTCCTTGCTGCTCGGCGCCGCCGGCCTGCTGGAGGGCCGGCGCGCGACCACCAACTGGCTCGAGCTCGACACACTGGGCGAACTTGGAGCGGACCCGGTCGGCGGCCGCTTCGTCGAGGACGGCAAGATCGTCACCGCCGCCGGCGTCACCGCCGGGATCGACATGGCGCTGCACCTGGTCGCCCGCGAGGTCGGGCCGGAGGTAGCGCAGGCGATCCAGCTCGGCATCGAGTACGACCCCGACCCGCCCTTCGACTCCGGCTCGCCGCAGAAGGCCGCGCCGGAGATCGTCGAGCTGGTCCGGGCTAGCGTGCGAAGCTGACGAAGGCGCGCCAGGCCGGCTTCGGCCGGAACTTGGCGCCGCTGCGGAAGAGGCCGCTGGAGTCGCAGAAGCTGCAGGAGCCGGACAGGTCCTTCCAGGTGAACCAGTCGACCTGACGCAGGTTGAGCCGGTGGCGGTTGCCGATTAGGTAGCGATAGGCCGAGCGCAGTTCGCGCGCCTGGCCCTGCAGGCCGACCTCGAAGGCGACGACGCGCGGATTGTTCTGCGAGCCCCAGCCCACCTCGGTCAGGTAGAGGCCGGCGCGGCGGTCGCCGTGGCGGACGGCGGTGCGGCGCACGCCCTCGACCAGCCCCCGCAGGACACCGGTGTCGGCCGCGTAGGGGTGCAGGGCAACCCCGTCGAAGGTCGCCTTCGCGCCGGGCACCTGGTAGAGGCGGTCGAGGAAGTCCACGGCGTCCATCGCCCGCGGCGGGCGCTGCTTGGGATCGCCGAAGAGGCCGCCGATGACCACGTCGGCGCGGGGGTCGGCCCGCCGCACCGCCTGGTGGGAGATCTTCAGCAGGCGGGCGTAGCGGGTCGGCGAGGCGGGCTTGGCGAAGTAGAAGAAGTTCTCCTCGTTCCAGATCTGCCAGGCGCGGATCGGGACCTTCGGCAGCGGCCGCGCCGAGCCCGGGCCGTGCTCTGCCCAGAACTCGCCGCGGCTGCCGTAGCGCGCGACCGCGGCGCCGACGAATTCGGCCCAGGCGCGCCGCTGCCGGCCGCTGTCGACCGGCAGGACGCGGAAGTCACGGGAGAGCCAGCGCGGGGTCGAGATCAGGAACGGCAGCACTTCGAGCCGCTGTTCGGCGGCGAGGGCGACGACCTCGTCGGTCGGGCCCCACTGGAAGCCCCCGCGCGGCGTCGGCGCGATCGCGCTCCAGGGCATCATCACCCGGATCGTCTCGACGCCCCCGGAGCGCATCCGGGCGACGTCCTGCTTGCCGAGCGTCGTCTGCGGCACGATCCCGAAGAATCCGCGCGGCAGCGCCTGCGCCGAGGCGGGCAGCAGGCAGAGCAGGGACAGGGTCAGGGCAGTTGCGAGCTTGAGTCGTGGCATCCATAGAAGAACACGGCCGGGCCGGCCAAGTCGCGGCGGCTAGGCCGCGGGCACGAGGTCCAGCTCCGACCACGGGCCCTCGCCGCGCATCGGCTGGGTGCGGCCGTCGAGCCAGTCGACCTGGAGGTCGTCGTAGTGCGGGCTGGCGGGGTGGCCGGACTGGCCGGTGAACATCTGCCAGCGGGAGAGGTCGGGCTCGGTCGGGTCGGCGATCATCCGCCAGCTCGGCGCCCAGACGGCGTTGTAGGGGTCGTTCGGGTCATAGGCGATCTGGCTGACGGTCTCCTGGGCGCCGCCGGCTCGCAGGCGGCGGTTGAGCAGGCGGTCGAAGAGCGGGTTGGCGTCGCCGAGCGGGTGCGGGAACTTCAGCTCGTGGACCCGGCCCCAGCGCCAGCCCTCGGGCTCGGGGCCGAAGCGGTCGCCGAGGTCGTCGAGCGCCCCGGCCAGCGCCTCCAGCGCCAGCTCGTCCCAGGGGCGGCCGATCAGTCCCTCGTCGGCTTCCTCCCAGAGCGCCATCAGGTGCGAGTGCCAGCGCCAGGGCGAGGTGACGTGCGGCAGGAAGCCGTTGTCGGCGCGGTCGAGCCAGCGCTCGCAGAGGTCGCGGTCGCCGATCGCCGCCCGGGCGACCTCGCGCGCCAGCCGCAGCAGGAAGGCCTGGTAGATCGTCCCGGCGATCGAGTCCGGGCCGAGGTTACCGTCCCAGCTGCGCAGCCGCTCGAGCGCGCTGCGCTCGCGCTGGCCGCGGGGATGCAGGCGGCTGAGCCGCGCAGCCGCCTCGACCCCGGGCAGCGAGTAGTTGTCGTTCTGGATCGCCTCGAAGCTCTCCAGGTCGTGCTTCTCGCTCGCCTTCAGCATTTCCTCGATCCGCTTGGCGCGGAAGCCGTCGAGCCAGTCGCTGGTGATGTGGTGCGGGTAGTCGTCGCCGACGATCCGGTTGTTGGCGGTGATCACGTAGCCGCACTCGGGGTCGACGACCTCCGGCAGCTCCTCGTAGGGCACCGTCCCCTCCCACTCGAACTCGCCGCTCCAGCCCGGCTTCGGCAGGTCCGGGCAGCCGCCGCGCCGTTTCGGCAGGCGGCCGATCAGCTTGTAGCCGATCGAGCCACGGCTGTCGGCCCAGACCATGTTCGAGGCGGGCGAGGTGTGGCCCTCGAGCTTCGCCACCAGCTCGGGGCCGGAGGCGATGTCGAGCAGCCCGAACGCGGCTTCGAAGGCGGTCGATTCGCGCAGCGTCTGGAAGGCCAGCGCCAGCGGCTCGCCCTGGTCGGCGCCGAGCGCCTCGTTGACGATCGGGCCGTGGTGGGTCGAACGCACCTCGAGCACCACCGGCTCGGAGCGGCCCTTGACGACGATCTCCTCCTTGACGACCTGCAGCGGCCGCCACTCGCCTTCGAACAAGTAGCTCTCGCCCTCGATCCGCTCGACGAAGAGGTCCTGCACGTCGGCCATCACGTTGGTGATCGTCCAGCAGACGTCGTTGTTCTGGCCCATGTAGATGCCGGGCATCCCCGGCAGCGAGGCGCCGCGGACGAAGCGCTCGTCGTGGCGCAGCTCGACCTCGTACCAGATGCCCGGCATGCTGGGAGAGAGGTGCGGGTCGCCGGCGATCAGCGGGCCGCCGGTCTTCGAACGCTCGGCGCTGACGGCCCAGTTGTTGGAGCCCGAGGCCTCGGCGGCAAGCCCCAGCGAGCTGCGCACGCGGTCGATCTGCTCGACCAGCGGCATCCCTTCCCCGGTCCAGGCTTCCTGCGATTCGGCGACGACGGGATTGTCGGCGGGGTAGACGGGGTCCAGGCGGGCGGCCAGCTCGGGGCCGAGCTCGCGGATCATGTCGGCCCGCAGCAGCTCCCGCTCCCAGTTGGTCGAGAGCCCGAAGGCGAGCAGCTTGCCGAGGCTGAGGATGTCGACCGGCTGCCACGGCACCCAGTCGTGGCGCAGGATCTGCATCTCGAAGGGGAGCGCCCGGGCGTCGCGGGCGGCGGCGTTGACGCCGGCGCAGAAGCGCTCGAGCTGGGCGCGCAGCCCCGGCTCCAGCGCCTCCACCTCGGCTTCGGCGGTGCGCCGGATCCCCAGCGTCCGCATCAGCTTGTCGACCGGCAACCCCTCCTCACCGGCCATCTCAGAGATCCGGCCTTCGACCACCCGCCGGTAGAAGTTCATCTGCCAGAGCCGGTCCTGGCCGTGGCAGTAGCCCTGGGCGAAGAAGAGGTCCTCGCGCTCATCGGCCTCGACGTGGGGAACGCCCCAGCGGTCGCGCCGCACCCGCACCCGGCCGCGCAGCTCGGGAACCTCGATCGTCCCCTCCACCTGCGGCAGCGGCCGCCGCGCCAGGCGGTGCCAGATAACAGCGACGGCGGAGGCGACCACGCCGGTCCCCACCGCCCCCGCAAGAACCCCGACCCGTGCCGCCCGCTTCATCCGTTCAGGGTACTGGCCGCTCAGCCAGTTTGCCGCTAAGCCTCCAGATCCTCGGGCAGCCGGCGCTCGGACTCGAGCTTTTCGAGGTGGGCCTCCATCGCCATCGCCGCCATCGGCAGCAGCTCCATCGGGATGTCGTCCCAGACGGTGGCGAGCAGCTCCGCCCGGGAGCGCTCGCCCTCCTCCAGCGCGGCGAGCAGCCGACGCTCGCGCATCTGGCGGTGCTCGACGTATTCGGCCAGCTTGGCCTCCGGCTCGGTGACCCACGGGCCGTGCCCGGGGGCGATCAGCTCGATCTCCTGCTCCTGCAGGAGGGCCAGCGAGTCCATGAAGGCTGCCAGCGAGTTGCCGCCGGGCGGGACGATCGTCGAGCCGAGGCCGAGGACGAGGTCGCCGCTGAAGCAGACCCCGGTTTCGGTCAGGAAGCAGACGTGGTCCTCGGCGTGTCCGGGGGTGGCGAGGGCACGCAGGGCGAAGTGCTCCTCGCCGCCGGCCGGAAGGACGACCTCGGCGTCGAGCTGGTCGGCCCCGGCGGTGTGGTCGCCGTGCGAGTGGGTGAGGAGGACGAGGCCGATGCCGCCGCGCTCGGCCGCAGCGGCGCGGATCGCGTCGAGGTGGCCGGGGTCGTCGGACCCCGGGTCGATCACCACGCAGGGATCGGAGCCGAACAGGTAGGTGTTGGTCCCTTCCAGGGTCATCGGCCCCGGGTTGGGGGCGACGATCTTCAGGACCTCGGGATGACCAGGTGCTTCCAAATCAGCGCTCGCTGAATTTTGGCCGCCATAGGGGCTCGAATTCAGCGTTCGCTGAATTCGTCCTAGGACTCGACCTCTTTGGCGATCGCCTCGCGCGCGTCGGGCGGCTCGAGCACGACCAGGTCGCCGGCGCCGCGGAGGATCTCCCGCACCAGCCAGGGCTTGCCCGCGTAGGGAAGCTCGACGACGACGGCGCCGTCGGCCAGCTCCTCGACCACCGTCCGCTCCTCGCGCAGCCAGCGCGCCCGCTCCGGCGAGACCCAGACCCGGGCGACCTCGGCGGTCGGCACCTCGCCGTGGGTCATCCAGCCCTCGACCCCGGCGAACTCCTCGACTTCCGGCCGCGGCTCGAACTTCTCCTCGGAGAGGTTCGCCTCCTTGACCCGGTCGAGCTTGAAGTGGCGGACGCCCTCTTTGGTCAGGTCGTAGCACTCGACGTACCAGCCCTCTTTGCCGTTCTCCAGGCGGTAGGGCTCGACCCGCCGCTCGGTGAACTGGTCCTCGTTCTCCTTGTAGTAGCTCAGCTCGAGCACGCGGCTCTCGGCGATCGCCTGGTTGACGAGGCGGGCGACCTCGGCGTCGCCGCCGCCGGCCGGGGCGATCTCCAGCCCCTCCTCGGAGGGGTCGTGCCCGAGCGCCTTGACGATTTTGGCGCGGGCGGTCTGCAGGTTCGACTGCGGCAGGTGGTCGCCGAAGAGGTCGATCGCCGCCACCAGCGCCTTCGCCTCCAGCGGCAGCAGGCGGGCGGGGCGGGCGAAGTTGTCGCCGTAGGGCTGCGAGTCGACCTCGATCTCGTCGCCGAGGATTTCGGCGTAGAGGACGTAGGTGCCGCCGCCGAAGTTGACGACGTTGAGCAGCTCGACGTCCTCGCGCAGCTCGTCCTCGGTCAGCTCGAGACGCTCGCGCAGGTCGGCGACCTGCAGCCGCTCGCCCTTTTTCGCCGCTTCGATCAGCAGGCCGGCGAGGGTGACCAGGCGGGCGAAGCGCTCGGGCCGGATCGCCGCCTCGCCGCGACCGTTGGAGCGGCCGCGCTTGGGCTGCTCGTCGAGCGGGCGATCGACGACCTCGGCCGGGCTGAAGCCGTTCTCGTGGCGCTTCAGCAGCAGGTCGCGACGCTTCTCCGCCTCCTCGCGGAGGTCGCCGGGGGCCAGCACCTGGGCGTTCTGGCGCCAGCGCAGGACCCAGGCGATCAGCTCGCGCTCGGAGGCGTAGCTGGTCTCGAAGACGCGGCCCTTGCCGGGGGCGTTGTCCGACTTCACCGCATTTCGCAGCTCGCCGTAAGAGCCGAAGTCCCGCTCGATCAGCCAGGCGATCCGCTCGCGGATCCAGATCTTCGCCGTGCCCTTCGTCTCCCCCAGCTGCCAGTCGGCACGGCTGCCGTAATCGCGACGGTCGAAATCCTCCGGCGGCGAGAAGTCGTGCTCGGCCTTGGAGGCGTAGCCGACCTTGCCCTGGATCCGGGAGAGGCGGAAGACCCGCACCGCCTCGCGCTCGTGCGAGTAGCCGATCAGGTAGAACTGCCCGCCGCGGAAGACCAGGTGGTAGGGGTCGACCTTGCGCTTTTCGGTCTCGCCCCGCTCCATCGTGTAGTAGGTGAACTCGATCGTCTTGCGGCGGCTGATCGCGGTCTCGATCTTGGAGAGGCGCTGGGAGAGGTCGCGGCCGCCGGCGGAGGCGGTCATCGCCATCTCGACCGGGGCGCGCTCGCCCTCGGCCAGCGGATTCGGGTGGCCCCAGGCGACCTGCTGCAGGGCCAGCCGCAGCGGCTCGGCGTAGGCGAAGCCGCCGTCGGTGAGCAGCATCAGCGCCGTCGACAGCGCCGCCAGCTCGTCGTCGGAGAAGGAGATCGGGTCGAGGTAGAAGTTCTCCGGCGGCAGCGAGTAGAGCTCGGCCTCGAAGAAGCCCTCGCCGGGCTTCTCGACCCCGAGCTGGATGCCAAGGCTCTCCAACTCCGCGCGATCGGCATAGAAACGACGCGCGAACGCGTCGTCGTTCATGTCGCTATAGCCCTCCACCTCGCGCTTGATCTCGAGGGCCGAAACCGGCCTTCCCTGCGCCATCAGGAACGAGATCAGCGAGAGCTGGCGGATCAGCTTCTCGGTGTCCTTCGCCACTGCCCGGCAGGATAGTCTCCGGGCAGCCCATGGACATCCTGCGGAACCTTTTCGGCAACCTAAGCGCGGGCATTATCCGGCTTTTGGTGACGGTCGGAATCCTCGCAGCGGTCTACTTCTTCATCGTCAAGCCGACTCTCAGCACCACCGAGAAGATCAGCAGCGAAGTCAACGTCAACGTCCAGAAGGGCTTCGAACAGGCCAACCTGGGCGAAATCGACAAGACGATCGAAGACGTCAACCGCCAGGTTCAGCGCGAAATCAAGCAGTCGTTCCACGCCTCAAAGCAGCAGGGCGACGCCGACAAGCTGATCCGCTGCATCCAGCGCGCCCACCAGAACGTCAACAAGATCCAGCGCTGCAGCGAACGGTTTCAGTAGCGGCCGGTCACCTCCCTGACGAGGGGCGACTGAGGACGCCGCACAACGGCCTCCGAGACCGTCAGGCGGCGCGCTGGGCGAAGAATGCGCTGCCGGAGAGGGCGCGGTCGAAGCCCGACCAGACCTCGCCGGCGGGGAGCTGCTTCTCGAGGCGGTCGAAACTGCCGAGGCGGCCGCCGAGGTTGTCGATCATGTGGACGAGGACGGCCTCGCGGGTGGCCGGGACGACCGGGGAGCCGTGCTCGAGCGAGCCGTGGTGGCTGAGGATGATGTGGAGGACGCACTGGGCCAGATGCGGATCGAAGCCCGGCAGGTCCTCGATCGCTCGGCGCACGGTGTAGTAGCCGAGCGGGATCTCCCCCTGCAGGCGGCCGGCGTCGGTGAGGTCGATCGCCAGCGGGTCGTCGTTGTAGGCGACGCACTTGCCGATGTCGTGCAGGAGCGCGCCGGTGACGGCGACGTCGCGGTCGATCCCGGGGAAGAAGTTGGCCGCCGCGGAGACCGCCTGGGCGACCGAGAGGGTGTGCTCGAGCAAGCCGTGGCGGTAGGCCTGGTGGTAGGTCTTGGCCGCGGGAGCGACGCTGAAGCGCTGCCAGGTCTCCGAGTCCTCACCGAAGAAGTGGTCGAGCAGCTGCTGCAGTTGCGGATCCTGGATCGTTCCCAGCAGTTCGCGCAGTTCGGGCTCGAGCTGCTCCAAAGAAGCGTCGGACACGGGCGCCAGATCGGCCGACTCGTACTCCTGCGGCTCGGCTTCGCGCAGGGACGAGATCTTGATCTTCGCCCCCCACCGCTCGCTGATCTCGAAGGCGCCGGCGATGAAGACCGGCGAGCCGGTGCAGCAGAGCGCAAAAAGCGCCTCCGCCTCCTCCCAGCAGACCGCCTCGGCAGTGCCGCTGGCATCGCCCACGGAGAGCCGCAGCCACGGGTCGCCGTTGCGCTTGCGCCGCAGCTCCCGCTCGCGGACGGCGTAGACGCCGCTGACCCGCTGACCGTCCTCGAGCTCGCCGAGAGGAATACGTATGGAAGGCGCAGCCGGCTCGGTGACCGGGGACTCGGTGGCGGCCGGTTGGGTCTCGGCGAACGCCTCGATCTGCGTCTGCTCGGTCATCTCCGGTCAAGGTAGAGACGCAAGCGGACAGCGCCGTAGGCGCCTCGGGCTAGAAGATCATCAAGCCGGCGAGGCCGAAGAAGCAGGTGACGATGACGGTCGTCAGGGCGACGAAGCCCTGGAACATCATCCGCCGCAGATCGCGGATCTCGGAATCGACCCGCGTGAAGCCCAGAACCATCTGCTCCTTCAGGTCGTCAAGCCGCTCATCGGTCCACGATTCTCTGGCCATCGCTTCCATGATGACGAGTGTAACTCATTGTCTGTAACGGATGGTGCGCGAAATCGCAAATTCTTTGCCTCAAGTCGGTGGCGAATCGATCGCGAAGAGGCGCCACTCGCCCGGCGCTCCCTTCAGCCGCTCCACCCCGCGTTCCTCGAACTCGAGGCCCGAGCCGACGACCAGCTCGCGCACAGTGCTGGAGACGAGCACCTCGCCGGCGCCGGCGAGGGCGCCGATGCGGGCGCCGATGTTGACCGCCATGCCGCCGACGTCGTCGCCGATCAGCTCGACCTCGCCGGTGTGAATCCCCGCCCGCACCTCGATCCCCAGGCCCGCGACCTCCTCCCGCACCGCCGAGGCGCAGCGGATCGCCCGCGCCGGGCCGTCGAAGGTGGCGAGGAAGCCGTCGCCCATCGTCTTCACCTCGCGCCCCCGGTGCAGGGAGAGCTGGTGGCGCACGGCGGCGTCGTGGCGCTCGAGCAGCTGGCGCCAGCCGAGGTCGCCGAGCTCGGCCGCCTTCTCGGTCGAGCCGACGATGTCGGTGAAGAGGATCGTCGCCAGGGCCCGTTCGGACTCGGTCGCCTCGCGGCCGCCGACGAGGAACTCCTCGACCTCGCCCAGCACCGCGTCGAGGTCGCCAGCAAACGGCAGGTGGTCGATGCCGGGCAGCTCGACCAGGCGGGCGCCCGGGATGCTCTCGGCGAGATAGCGACCCTGGTCGACCGGGATCATCCGGTCGCCCACCCGGTGCAGGACCAGGGTCGGGACGTCGATCGCGGGGAGGACCGAGCGCACGTCCATCTCCCGGTAGAGGTCCATCAGGGCGATCGCCCCCGCCGGGCTCGTCCCCTGCCGCAGCAGCCGCGCCCACCAGCGTTCGAACTCGCCGTCGCCGACCCGGCTCGGCGCCCAGATGTCGAGCGCCACCGGGTTGCCCCAGTCACGCCGCACCACCGAACCCCATTTGTCCAGCTGTTCGTCGCTGATCCCGTGCGGGAAGTCGTCCGTCTCCACCATCCGGGCGAAGGTGCCGAAGAGGATCAGGGCCGAGATCTCGTCCGGATAGGTGGCCGCGTAGAGCGTCGACATCGGGCCGCCCTCGGAGATGCCGAGGATGGCGGGGCGCTCGAAGCCGGCGGCCTCGATCACCGCCCGCAGGTCGTCCATCGACTCCTCCAGGGTCGGCGGCCGGCCCGGCCGGTCGGAGAGGCCCTGGCCGCGCTTGTCGAAGACGAGCAGCCGCGAGAAGGCGGTGAGGCGGCGGAAGAAGCGGGCGGTCGCGGGGTCCTCGGTAAGTAGCTCGACGTGGGAGACGAAGCCCGGCACGAGGACGAAGTCGACCGGCCCGTCTCCGTACACCTGATAGGCGATGCTGACGCCGTCCGAGTCGGCGTAATGCGTCTCCGGTTCCATCCGCTTGCTGCCAGTATGGCGGCGTGAAGCCCTTCTCGCTACGCCTGCACGAGGCGGCGCTCAGCTTCGCCTTCCTCGCCCTCGCCGCGCCCGCCTTCCACGGCAGCGCCGAGCCGATCGGGCCGCAGCTGCGAGAGCGGATGACCGGCGTCTCCTGGCACCGCGGCTGCCCGGTCGGCTTCGACCGCCTGCGGCTGCTGCGGGTCGACCACTGGGGGTTCGACGGCGCGGTCCACCGCGGCCGCCTCGTCGTCCACCGCGACTCGGCCGGGCCGATGCTGCGGACGATGCACGAGCTGTTCCGGCTGCGCTTCCCGATCCGGCGGATGCGCCTGGTCGACGCCTACGGCGCCGACGACCACCGCAGCATGGCCGCCGACAACACCTCCGCCTTCAACTGCCGCTTCGTCGCCGGCACCGGCCGCTGGTCCGAACACGCCTACGGCCACGCGATCGACGTCAACCCGATCGAGAACCCCTACGTGACGAGCGACGGCTACGTCTCGCCGCCCGCCGGCGCGCCCTTCGCCGACCGCTCGCGGCGGGCGCCGGGGTTGATCCACCGCCGCGGCCCGGTCGTCGCCGCCTTCGCCGCGAACGGCTGGGAGTGGGGCGGCAACTGGGCCTGGCCGAAGGACTACCAGCACTTCTCGGCCAGCGGCGGCTGAACCCCATCCCGAATAGGGTTCCGCTCCCGTGACCCTGCGTAACTTCCGCTACGTCGCCCTGGTCGAGGCGACGACCTTCCTCGCCCTGCTCGTCGCCTCCGTCGTCAAAAACACCGGCGGCAGCGAGATCGGGGTCAAAATCCTCGGCCCGATCCACGGCCTGCTCTTCGTCGCCTACGTGGTGATGGCCCTGAACCTGCGCGAGGACGCCGGCTGGACCGGCAGGCAGACCATCTGGATCCTGGTCGGCGCCGTCCTCCCCTTCGGCGGCTACGTCGTCGACTGGTGGCTGGCGCGGAGGGAACCGGACCCCGCACGATGACCCGGGCGCGGGCGCTGGTCCTGCTGGCGGTCGCCGTGGTGGCGCTGCTGGCGGCGATGAAGCCGGCGGAAGATCGGATGACCGAGAACGGCCCCGGCATCGTCTCCTTCGAGCTGGCGGGATCGGCGGACCGCTCGCAGGAGATCCAGGACGAATGGGGCGAGGACGGCCGCGACGCGGCCCGGCAGCAGCTCTGGATCGACTACGGGTTCATGCTGGCCTACGGCGCCTTCCTGGTCCTCGCCGCGGCCGCGACCCGCGACCTCGCCCGCGTGCGCGGGTGGCGGCGCCTGGTCGCGCTGGGTGCGCTCGCCGTCCCGGCGGGCGGCATCGCCGCGGGCTGCGACGCGATCGAGAACGCCTGCCTGCTCCTCACCCTCGGCGACGCGGGGGCCTGGGCGCCCGTCACCGCGACCGTCTTCGCCGCCGCCAAGTTCGCAGCGCTGCTGGTCGCCCTGGCCTACATCTGCGCCGGCCTGGCAATGCGGCTGCGCGGCCGGCTGCAGCCCGCCTAGGGCTCGACGATGTTGAACCAGATGTTGAAGGTGTCGAGCAGGCCGACCAGCTCGGCGAGCGGCCCGACGTCGGGCTCGACCGCGATCGTCCCCGCCTCCGCCTCGGCGAGCAGGTCGGTCTCGCCGATCACGACCGCGTCGAGGTCCTTCCGCGCCAGCCTCACCGTCGCGTCGGCGTCGGGGTCGGTGCGGCCGAGCGAGTGGTTGAGCGAGCCGTTGCGCAGCTCCAGCACCGCCTCCTCGCCGGTGTCGGTGAAGGCGAGGTTGAGGGTGATCCGCCTGCCCGCCGCTTCCGGCCCGTTGAGCCGCATCGCCATGTAGTTGAAGAGCAGCTCGAGGCTCATCGCCCGCACCGTGTCCGGGGTCGCGGTGCCCGGGAACTTCACGTCCGGGACGCCGTGGCGCAGCTCCTGGGCGCCGGTCAGGTAGTGGCCGCGCCAGCTGCCCGACTCCGCCTGGTAGCCCATCTGCTCCAGGGTGTCGGCCTGCAGCTCGCGCGCCTCCCGGTTCGAGGGGTCGGCGAAGACGACGTGGTTGACGACCTCGGCGACCCAGCGGTACTCGCCCCGGTCGAATTCCTCGCGCGCCCTGGCCAGCACCTGCTCGGCGCCGCCCATCAGCTCGACGTAGCGCTTCGAAGCCTCCTCGGGAGGCAGCCGGTGCAGGTGCGCGGGGTTGCCTTCGAACCAGCCGAGGTACTTGACGTAGGTCGCCTTGACGTTGTGGTTGACGGTCCCGTAGTAGCCGCGCAGGCTCCACTCGCGCGCCAGCTCCGGCGGGAACTCGATCATCTCGGCGATCTCCACCGGCGTGTAGCCGTGGTTGGCGAGGCGCAGGGTCTGGTCGTTGATGAAGCGGTAGGCGTCGCGGCCGTTACGCAGCATCCGCAGCACCTCCTCGGTCCCCCAGACCGGCCAGTGGTGCATCGCGTAGAGCACCTCGGCCTTGTGTCCCCAGCGGTCGATCGTGTCGTTCAGGTACTGCGACCAGGCCTGCGGGTCGCGGGTCGGGGCGCCGCGCAGGGTGTAGGTGTTGTGCAGGGTGTGGCAGCAGTTCTCGGCCGCGGTCAGCGCCCCCAGCTCCTCGATGAACCAGTGCATCTCGGCCGGCGCCTCGGTGTCGGGGGCGAGCAGGAACTCGAAGGTAAGGCCGTCGATCTCCAGCTTCTGGCCGGTCTCGGTGATCTCCTCGGTGGGCGGGATCAGGGTCGGTTTCCCGGCCGAGACGCTGATCCCGAGGCCGACGCCGACGTGGCCCTTCGGGCCGGGCTGGACGAGGACGCCCGTGTGGTACATCGCCCGCCGGCTCATCGCGGTGCCGGCCATCACGTTCTCGGAGACGGCGGCCTCGAGGAACCCGACCGGGGCGATCACCCGCACCTTGCCCGCCTTAACGTCGGCTTCGTCGATGATCCCCTTGACGCCGCCGTAGTGGTCGACGTGGCTGTGGGAGTGGATCATCGCGACGATCTCCCTGCGCGGGCGGTGTTCGAAGTAGAGGTCGAGGGCGGCCTTCGCCGTCTCCGGCGAGATCAGCGGGTCCATCACGATCAGGCCGGTGTCGCCCTCGACGATGGTCAGGTTGGAGAGATCCTGGCCGCGCACCTGGTAGATGCGGTCGACGACCTTGAAGAGGCCGCCCTTCTTGATCAGCTGCGCGTTGCGCCAGAGGCTCGGGTTGACGGTGGGCGGCGCCGGGGCGCCCTCCTCGACGAAGTCGAGCGCGGCGCCGTTGTAGACCGGGATGCCGTCCTCGGTGGTGGCGACGCCGTTGTTGTTCAGCGGGGCGATGAAGCCGCGGGCGGCGTCCTCGAAGTCCTTGGTGTAGTCGAAGGGCAGTTCGCCCAGCACCGCTTCGTTGATCTTCCGCGTGAACTCACTCGCGTCCTTGTGCTCGCACATACCGCCCCTTTCGTCGTCCCCGGTCGACGGGGACGATAATCCGCTCAGTGGTGGATGCCGAGCAAGACCCGCGCGCGACCGACGCCACCCGCCGCACCCGGCTGGCCAACGAACGGACCGAGCTGGCCTGGTGGCGGACCGGGATGACGGTCTTCGCCCTGGCGCTGGCTGTCGGCCGGGTCATCCCGGAGCTGGCCGACACCGCCCGGCAATGGCCCTACGTGGTGGCGGGCGTGATCTTCGCGGTGTACGGCGTCGCGCTGATCGTCTACGGCAGCATCCGCCGCCGCACAGTCGAACGCGTCCTGGAGCGCGGCGAGTTCCCCGATCCGCTGGGCGCCGCGCAGACCGCGCTGGTCGCCGGCGGCATCCTGCTCGGGGTATTGACGGTGATCCTGGTCGTACTGGACTAGGAAGTGGCCAGGGCCGGATTCGAACCGGCGACACCACGATTTTCAGTCGTGTGCTCTACCAACTGAGCTACCTGGCCTGGTGCAGGGCGAAGGCTAGCGGGAGCGCGGCGGCCGGGGCTGATTGCATGTGGACGTGAGCCGGGCTCGGGCAGCGGTGGGGCTGGTCGCCGTCGTGGCGGCGGGGGCGCTGCTGGTCTCCGGCGGGCACGAGGCGGATCCGCAGACGCCGGCGGGGTTGCCGGGCATGCCGCCGCCGTTCCTCGGCGTCGCGGTGCTCGGTGACGGGGGTCTGACGGCGGGTATCGACGCCTACGGGAACGTGGTCGACCTGCGTCCCCAGCCGGCGGGGCGGGTGCTGATCGAAAACCCGGCCGACCGCCAGGCGGCGGGGACGGTTCCGGCCGACACCGGGATCCAGCCGTGGGTGCGACTTGGCGATGGGCGGGTGCCGATCTGGCAGGCGGACTCGGTGCGGCAACGCTACTTCCCGGCGATGAGCGCACTGCGGACGGTGGCGCTGTTCGGCGGCCGGCGGATCGAAGTCCTCCAGGCGGCGCGCGGGCAGGTCCTGGCGATGGCGGTGGACGGCGCCGGCGCGAGGGTGGGGATTCAGGTAAACGCCGGTCTGGATTGCGAGCGGCAGCGGGCCGGGCGGGCGGTGACGCTGCGCTGCTCGACGGATGGACGGGACGACGGCAGCCCCCTGGACGAAGTCGCCGGTGCCGACCGGCGCTGGCTCGCGCGCGGGCGGCCGCTCGGCGCGTCGGCGCCGGGATGGGCCGAGCGGATGTACGAGCGCTCGCTGCTGATTCTCCGCACCTTCACCGGCCGCAACGGCGCCGTCGCCGCCGGCGCCCGCGACGGCTGGGCCTACGTCTGGCCGCGGGACGCCTCGGCCGTCGCGATCGCCTTCGCCGCAGCGGGCTACCGGGCGGAAGCCGAACGCATCGCCCGCTTCCTGCTCGGCCTCGGTCTCGAGCATGCGGCCCGTTTCCACGGCGACGGCAGCCCCGTCCCCGGTCGCGCCGCCCAGGGGGACGCGATCGGCTGGGTCGCGGCCGCCTCCGAGGCGGCGGGCTTCGGCAGCGGCAGGCAGGCGGCCCACATCCTCGCCGGCGGCCGGCCGATCCCCTGGCGCGACCGCGCCGACTACTGGGAGGGCGAGCCCGGCGACTACCTCGGCAACGCGATCGCCTCCGGCGAAAGGTCAGTTCGGCACCTATACGGTGCTCAACTGACCACTCGTTTGGTGCGCGAGCCGAGCGAGGCCGATTCCGGCCTGGATTCCGCGGCGGCCTGGGCGGTCCGGCCCTTCTCCATGCCCCGCCTTTACCCAGCAGCGCGGGCGACCCTCAACCGCCTCGTCGCCCAAGGCGGTCCGCACGGAATCACCCCCGGCGAAGGCTGGTCCGGCGGCGAGGACCCCTGGTCGGCGCCGACCGCATGGACCGCCTGGTCGCTCGCGGCGCTTGGCGAGCGACGGCAGGCGCTGCAGATGATGCAGGCGCTGCGGCGCGCCTCGACGCCGGCGGGCGACCTGCCCGAGCGCGTCGACGCCCGCACCGGCGTCCCCCGCTCGACCACCCCGCTGGCCTGGTCGCACGCCTTCGCGATCCTCGCGCTGCGGGAGCTCTGGCCGAGCGGCTAGAGAGCTGCCAGCGCCGCGGCGACCGCTTCGGCCGCCGTCTCCACCGCGACCACGCCCGGCCCGCCGGCCATCCGCTCGCGGCCGTCCAGCTCCCAGCTGCGCAGCGCCACCACCTCGTGGCCGATGACGCGGGCGAAGCCGATCTCCGAGAGCGTCCCCCACTCGCCGCCGATCGCGATCACCGCCTCGCCGGAGGAGACGACGGCGAGGTTGCGGGCGTGGCCGATGCCGGTGGCGACGACCTGGGTGCAGTAGGGGTTGGCGTCCTCGACCGAGGTGCCGGGGACGATTCCGATCACCGTGCCGCCGGCCTCGGCGGCCGCCCGCGAGGCGGCCTCCATCACCCCGCCCCCGCCGCCGCAGACCAAAGCGATGCCGGCCTCGGCCAACCCGCGCCCCACTTCTTCGGCCAGCGTCCAGGCCTCGGACCCCTCCTCGGCGCCGCCGGCGCCGATCACCGCCACCTGCCGCTGTCGGCGCCCGCTCACAGCTCCCCCCGCATCAGTCCCATCAGCTCCAGCGCGCCCGCCTTGTGCAGCGGTTCGTTGAGGTTGCCGCACTTCGGGCTCTGTACGCAGGAAGGGCAGCCGGCTTCGCAGGGGCACTCGGCGATCAGCCGCTCGGCGTCGCCCAGCAGGCGCTCGAACTCCTCGTAGCCGCGCTTGGTGATCCCGACCCCGCCCGGGTGGCCGTCGTAGATGAAGATCGTCGAGCGGCCGGTCTGGAAGTGGACGTTGGTGGAGAGCCCGCCGATGTCCCAGCGGTCGCACATCGCGATCAGCGGCAGGACGGCGATCTGGCTGTGCTCGGTCGCGTGCAGGGAGCCGAGCAGCGCCTCGGTCGGCAGCGCCCCGCTGAGCCGGTCGGGCAGCACGTACCAGAGCGCCTGGGTGACGAAGTTCTGCTCGGGCAGCTCCAGGGCGACGATGTCGATCGGCTCCTGATCGGCGACCGAGACCCGCTGGAAGGCGATCACCTGCTCGGTCACCGAGACCTCGCCGAAGTTGAGCTGCACGCCGGCCACCTCGCGCTGCTCGTGGGTGCGCTCGATGTAGATCTCGGTCTCTTTTTTCGGCCGCGTGTACCAGTCGCCGTCGAAGGCGGAGACGACCGCCCGCCGCTCGCCGATGTCAAGCCGGTCGACCTCGTAGGAGCGGCCGAGGTGGAGGTAGACGGCGCCGGGATGGACCGTGGTGAAGGCCCGCTCGGCCTCGACCAGGCCCAGCATCTCGCCCGAGTCGGCCTCGATCACCGCCACCGAGTCGGCCGAGGCGGAGCGCAGGGCGATCCGGTTGGCGACGAACTCGCTGCGCCGCGGCATCAGCTTGCCGCCGACGCCGCGCAGCTCGCCCGCGGCGACCAGGCGCTCGGCCCGCTCGCGCCAGCCGTCCCCGAACACGTCATCGTCGGCAGACGTCAGCGGCAGCTCGTAGGCGGCGGCGAGCAGGTGGCGCGCCGCGATCTGCTCGTTGGCGTGGTCGAGGATCGCCGCCTCGACCGGGCGGCCGAGGAACTCCTCCGGGTGGCGACAGAAGAACTGGTCGAGCGCGTCCTGGCCGGCGACGTAGACGGCGAGGCCGCGGCGCCGCCGCCCCGCCCGGCCCCACATCTGCCGCAGGCTGGCGACGGTGCCGGGGAAGGTGACGCAGATCGCCGCGTCGAGCTCGCCGACGTCGATCCCCAGCTCCAGCGCGTCGGTGGCGACGACCGCGAGCAGGTCGCCGCCCGAGAGCCGCGCCTCGATCTCGCGCCGCTGCTGCGGGGTGTAGCCGCCGCGGTAGGGCGCGATCCGCTTCGCCAGCTCCGGCTTGCCGCGCCGCTCGAGGTTTTCGCGGGCGAAGCGCTGGATCAGCTCGATCCCGCGGCGGCTTTTGAGGAAGCAGATGGTGCGCACGCCGTGGCTGACCAGCTCGGCCAACAGGTCGGCCGCCTCGGAGAGGGCCGAGCGCCGGGTGCCGCTGCGCTCGTCGATCAGCGGCGGGTTCCACATCGCGATCTCGCGGCCGGCGCGCGGGGCGCCGTCGTCGTCGACCAGCTCGAACGGGGTCCCGACCAGTCGCTCGGCCAGCTCGACCGGGTTGGCGATCGTCGCCGAGGCGAGCAGGAAGCGCGGCTCGGAGCCGTAGGCGCGGGCCAGCCGCCGCAGCCGCCGCAGCACGTTGGCGACGTGGGAGCCGAAGACGCCACGGTAGGTGTGGGCCTCGTCGACCACGACCCACTCGAGGTTGGCGAGGAAATCGCCCCAGCTCTTGTGGTTGGGGAGGACGGCGACGTGGAGCATGTCCGGGTTGGTGAGGACCAGGTTGCTGCGGCGGCGGATCGCCGGGCGCTCCTCGCGCGGCGTGTCGCCGTCGTAGATCGCCTCGCGCAGGTGCGGTGGCCGCAGCCGGGCGAGCGCCCGCGCCTGGTCCTGGGCCAGGGCCTTGGTCGGGTAGAGGTAGAGCGCCCGGTCCTTGGGACGCGCCGCGATCCCGTTCAGCACCGGCAGGTTGAAGGCGAGGCTCTTGCCCGAGGCGGTGCCGCTGGTGATGACCAGGTTCGACTCGGCGGCAAGCTCGAAGGCCCGCAGCTGGTGGGTGTAGAGAGAGTCGATCCCGACCCGGTCCAGCGCCTCGGCCAGGCCCGGGTTCAACTCGGCCGGCAGCGGCGCCGGTCGCGAGCGCCGCTCCTCTTCGGAGGACTGGGCGACGATCCGCCCGTCGCGTCGCGCCGGATCGATTGCGACCGCCCAGTCGGAAGCAAGCAGACTCCCCCCGCCCGCCATCAACTTTCTCCTCGACGGGACGAAAAGCGGTCTACGTAACCGCTTTTCGTCCCGTCGGCATCGTGGACCCGGCAGATCTCCCCGGCGACCCGCATCGCCTGCAGGGAGCTGCGGTCGTGGATGCGGAGGACGTCGGCGCCCTCGCGGACCGCGAGCGTCACCGCCGCCACCGTCCCCCACTCGCGCTCGCGCGCCGGCAGGCGCTCCTCCCACGACCCGGCCAGCACGGCGCCGATGAAGTCCTTGCGCGAGAGCGAGACGTAGAGCGGCAAGCCCAGGGCGCGCAGCTCGCCGAGCCGCCGCAGGATCTCCAGGTCCTGCTCGGGGCTGAGGTCGAAGTCGAGTCCGGGGTCGATCGCGATCTGCTCCTCCGCGACCCCTAAGTCCCGAGCCAGCTCAACTCTCCCCTCGAACCACGCACGCAGGTGGTCGACCACGTCGTCGTAGGAGCGCCAGGGCCGGTCGACCCGCGGCGGCCCCTCGATGTGCATGAGGACGTAGCCGCACCCCGTCTCGGCCACCAGCTCGAACATCTCCTCCGAGCCACCGGAGATGTCGTTGACGACCGAAGCACCCGCCGCCAGCGCCCCCCGCGCCACCTCCACCGAAAACGTGTCAGCAGACACAAGGGGGCCATCGTTTCCACCCTTTTCCCCCCTATAGAGGTCCAAATGGTGGAAACGATCCACGAGTCCCTCGATTGCTGGGACGAGCGCTGCGGCCTCCTCCTCCGCGGGCACCGGCGGGCCGGCTTTGGCCGCCACGGCGCCGACGTCGAGCATCTCGAAGCCCGCCTCGGCCAGCGCCAGGCCGTCGGCGACCGCCTGCTCCGGGGTGCCGCTGCGCGCGCCCTCGAACATCGAGTCGACGGTGACGTTGACGATCCCGGCGCCGATCGGCCGCGCCAGGTCGAGGGTCCGGTCGGCGAGGCGCCAGCGTCTCATCCCGACGAGCTTACGGACCGGCCGATTCAGCCCGTGCGCACCGTCAGGCTCCGGAACCCGCCGACTTCGGAACCACCGTCCTGGACGAGCTCGAGGTCGAGATCGAAGGTGAGCTTGCGGCCCCGTTTCGGCAGGCGCCCCAAGACCTCCAGGCTGCCGACAGGAAGCGTGGCTCGCATCTCCCGCGCCCAACCGAGGTGATCGAAGATCAGGAGCCGCTGGAAGTGGCCGTTCTTCGCCCGCCGGGAACGGACCTTTCCGACCCGGGAGCCTCCTTCCACCGGAACCACCCTGGCTCGCTCGCGGAAACCGTTGCGGGGACGCAGCATCGGTGGCATGGTGACCGTGACCCGGCGCAGGCGCGCCCAGCCCTCCAGCGGCCGCACCCGCAGGAAGAGCGCCGGCCGCCCCTTCCGCAGACCGCGCACGCGAACCTTGGCCTGGATCGTGGGAAGGCAGCTTTCGCGGAGGAGCTGGGCGTAGCTCCTCTCCATGCAGGGGAAGACGGGAACCGTCCAGCCGCCGCTGCCGAAGCTCGGGTCATAGCTCCCGTCCGGGTTGAGCCGGGCGACGAAGGGGGCTCTGTGGACGAGGCCGACGCCGGCAACAATCCCTTTGACGAGCAGCTTGCCGTCGGCGAGGGCGATCACGTCTTCCACCTCGCCTTCGAGGATTCCCCCGTTCGGCCGCAGGAGCCGGCGCAGGCCCCCGTCGCCGAACGAGGCATCGAGCTGACCGCCGGCGTCGAAGCGGGCCAGCAGCGGTTGCGGGCATCGGGCACAGAACGGGCCGATCATTTTGTTTACCTGCCAGCTGCCCCACTGGGCGGTCCCGCCGCCGAGGACGACGTCGTCGTCCGGAGTTCGGGCGAGGGAGTTTGCCCAGCTGCCCGACGGCCCCGAGGTGACGGAGGTGGGGGAGTTCCCGGTTCCGGTCACAGGCGGGTTGACAAAGCCGCCGTTCCCGAAGCCGGAATCGAGGCCGCCGTCCTGGTCGAAGCGGGCGAGCAGAAGGGTTCCGGCCGCCTTTCCGGCGACGAGCAGGCCGTCGCCGTCGGCGACGAGGTCGTGAGCCGCGGTCGCCGACCAGTCCTGTGCTGGAAAGTCCGGCAGCACCAACCCCGCGCCGCCGCCGAAAGCGGGGTCGTAGGCGGTGCCCGATCCGGGCACGAAGCGGGCAAGCAGCGCCTGCATGCCCTTCTTGGAGGCGGCGGAGTAATAGGACCCGGCGCCGATCAGGGAGCCGTCGGCCCGTTCCACCAGGCCTTTCAGACTGGATTCGAAGCCGTATACCCCAGGCGGCAGATCGATGTGGCCGACGGTCTCCAGGAAGGCTCCGTTTCCGTCGTAGCGTCGGACGAGCCCCTGCGGCGAGCCCCACTCCTTCCCCGCTTCCCGCTGGGTCCCGGCGACGACGATCTCGCCGCCGGGGCGCACCAGGATCTCCTCGGGCCCGATGGCGTCGGAATAGATCGGCTGGCTCGGGTCGACCGTGCCGCCGACGCCGCCGCCGGCGAACCCCGGGTCCGGCGCACCGTCCGGCAGGTACCGCGCCAGCTGGAAACCGCCGAGCCCGCCGGCGACGATGCGTCCGTCGGGTTGCAACGCCAGAGCCGTGAGCGGCGGCAGCCGGCGGTCGACGACGAAGCCGCCGTCGCCGAACCCGCCGTCGAGACTGCCGTCCGGGTTGAGCCGCGCCATCGCCGCGAAGTCCGGCCAGGTCTTGCCGGTAACGACGATCTTGCCGTCGGGCTGGACGAGCAGCGATTCGGCTGCCGCCGGGACCGCCGGCGCGAGCGCCAGCAGCACCGTCGCCGCGAGCACTGAGAAGGCACCCCGGATCCTTATATCTCCCCCCAGAGTCACGATCACTACGGTTAACAGCCGCTTTGCCGCTGAGTTGCGTCTACACCGACCTCGACGGGACCCTGCTCGGGAAGGGCAGCTCGCTCTTCCGCGACGCCGAGGGAGGCTTCTCCCTGGCGCAGGGGCGGGCGCTGGAGGCCTGCCACCGGGCCGGCGCCGAGGTGGTGATCATGTCCGGCCGCCGCGAGCCGCAGGTCCACGAGGCCGCCCGCCTGATGGGCCAGACCTCCTACATCTACGAGGCCGGCTGCGCGTTTGCGATCGACGGCGAGACGACGCTGATGACCGGCGAGATGGCGCCGAGCGAGGAGGGCACGATCTACGAGCAGATCGAGCAGCGCGGCATCCCGAAGCTGCTGTTCGAGCACTTCGAAGGGCGGCTGGAGTACCACTCGCCCTGGCACCACGGCCGCGTCCTCTCCCACCTCTTCCGCGGCAAGGTCGACGTCGAGGAGGCCAACGCGCTGCTGCACGAGCGCGGCGACGAGGACCTGCGGCTGCTCGACAACGGCGCCATCGGCCGACCGATGCCGACCGTCGAGGGCCGCACCCACGCCTACCACCTGGTCCCCAAGCAGGTCAGCAAGGCGGCGGCGGTCGCCGGCCACGCCCGCGCCCGCGGCTACGACCCGCGCGACTGCATCGCCGTCGGCGACTCGGTCGAGGACCTCGAGGTCGCGGCCGCGGTCGGCCGCTTCTTTGTCGTCGCCAACGGACCCGAGCACGACCCCGGTCTACGGGCCGCGCTGCCGAATTGGGACAATGTCACCGTTACTGAAAGCAGCATGGGCGACGGCTTCTACGAGGCGGTCGTGTCCTCGCTGATGGAACGCCGGTCTTAAAAGGAGAGCTTGTGTCGTCTGAGAACGCGACCGTCGCGGAGCAGGAGTACCTCGAGATCATGTTCTGGCTGGAGGAGGCCGGACTGCCGATGACCGGCGCCAACATCGCCCGTGCGATGCAGCTCTCGCCGCCCACCGTGCACGAGATGATCGGTCGGCTGATCGACGACGGCTACGTCGAGCGCAACGCCGACAAGACGCTGGTCTTCACCGAGTCCGGCCGCGAGCACGCCAGCTACATCGTCCGCCGCCACCGGATGATCGAGCGCTTCCTCACCGACGTCCTCGGCATCCCCTGGGACGAGGTGCACGAGGAGGCGGAGCGGATCGAGCACGCGATGAGCCCGGTGCTGGAGGAGCGGATGCGGGCCGCGATCGGCGACGCCACCACCTGCCCCCACGGGCACCCGATCGTCGAGGGCGTGCGCGAGACCGGCTCGCTGCTGGCCGACGTCGAGGTCGGCGCCGACGTCGTCGTCCTGCGCTTCGAGAACGAGGCCGAGGAGCTGCTCCACTACCTGAAGGCGGCCGGCCTGGACCCGGGCCTCGAGGGCAAGGTCGAGAGCTCCGACGACGAGCGCGTCGTCATCGCCTCCGACGACGGCAACCACGAGGTCAGCCGCAGCGTCGCCGAGACCGTCTCGGTCCGCGCCGACCCGGCGCCGCCGCCGCGGGCGGCGATCCCCGAGCAGCTGGTCCTCTCCAGCGACCGCTACGGGCGCTAGGTCCAACTCAGCGTGCGCTGAATTCGAGCCCCTATAGCGGCCCGAATTCAGCTACTGCGGGACCGCCATTTCCATCACCGTCTCGCCGGTCGGCATCTCGCTGCCGCCGCGGGGCTCCACCGTGACCATCACCGCCTCGACGCCGCTCATGTCGGCGATCGTCGTCTCGGCGTGGCCGTGGCGATCGGGGACGATCAGCGCCGGGACCGCTTCGACCTCGCCGTCGCGTTCCACCCACGCCTCGAAGACCTTGTCCTCGGGGGGCTGAGGCACGCCCGCCAGTTCCAACCTGCCGCCGTCGCCTTCCTGGATCATCTTCACGGTCATCCCGTCGACCTGGCGGACGACGGTGCTGGCGGCTTCGCCGCCGCCCGAGTCGTCTTTGCCGACCTCGTAGCCGACGACGCCCGCGACCAGCAGGGCGAGGACGGCGAAGCCGACCGCCGGCTTCAGGATCCAGCGCCGGGAGCGAACCGGTGCCGGGCGCTCGTCGACCCGCGCGTCCTTCCGCACCTCGGCCATCAGGCTCTGGCGCAGCCGCTTCGACGGCTCCTGGCGCTCGACCGACTCCGGCAGCGAGTGGACCGCCGGCTCCAGCCAGCGCATCTCCTCGCGGCAGCGCTCGCATCCCTCCAGGTGGCGCTCCAGCGTCGCTGCCTCATCGGGCTCCAGCGCGCCGAGCATGTAGGCGGCGAGGTCCTCGCTCCAGCGGTTGTGATCGGAATCGGTCATGCCAGCCCCTCCGCAAGCTCTCCGCGAATCTTCTCCAAGCCCAGCCGCATCCTGCCCTTCACGGTTCCCATCGGCAGCCCGAGGATGCGGGCGATCTCCGAGTGGCTGAAGCCGCCGAAGTAGGCCAGCTCGATCACCTTCGACTGCTCGCCGGGCAGCTCGGCGAGGGCGCCGCGCAGCTCGGCGGCGGTCTCGCGCCGCAGCGCCTCGTCCTCGGTCATCTCCACCGCCGGCCGCTGCTCCAGCACCGTCTCGTCATCGAAGTCGAGCTTCGGCGCCTTGCCGGCGCGGCTGCGGAGGAAGTCGATCGCCCGGTTGCGGACCACGCTCAGCAGCCAGGAGCGGACGCTGCCGCGCCCGGCGTCGAAGCGAGCGCCGCTGCGCCAGACCGAGATGAACGCCTCCTGGGTCACTTCCTCGGCCGCGGCGCGGTCGCCGACGATCCGGTAGGCGAGCGAGTAGGCGGCGCCGCCGTGGCGGTCGTAGAGCACCTCGAAGGCCTCGGGGTCCTTGCGACCGACGAGGGGCATCAGCTCCTCGTCGGCCAACCGCTCCGCCTTCTCCCTTCGCACCGCCATCATCGTCTCCCCTTCGCGCTACCCCGCTGCGCTCCTCGCTAGGCGAGGAGCGGTTCGACCGCCTTCAGGACCTGCTTTTCGTCGAGCGGCGGGTCGAAGGCGGCCGGCGCCGGTTCGGTGCCGTTCTGCAGCCGGATCGCCGCCGCATGCCGCGCCTCGACCTGGACGATGCCGCCCGCCGCCGCCAGCACTTCCTTCGACTCGATCATCGGCGCGGCGCCGTTGTAGGCGCTGACCCCGGTGTCCTCGAGGGTCTGGGCCAGCTTCAGGAAGCCGCCGGTGCCGCTGTAGGGGAAGTCGAATTTCGGCTCCGTCACCGGCTTGCCGCCGAGCTGCTTGACGGTCGCCGCAAGTGCATCAACGTGCTGCTTCTCGTCTTCGGCCAGCAGGTCGATCAGACTCATCAGTTCGCCGCTCGCCTTCACCCGGCCCTTCGCTTCTTCGTAGAACTTCGCCTCCAGGTACTCGAGGGTGAGGGCGAAGTTGAGGATGTCGACGTCGCCGCTCATCGACGCCCCCAGCGCCCGCCGCACGTACGGGCCGACCGCGAGGGCGCCGTAGACGGACCCCACCGCCAGCGCGCCCTTGGCCAGCACTTCGCTGCGAGTCTGCTGATCTGCTGCCTCTGCACTCATCGCTATCTCCTTTGCGTTGGCGACGGCCTCAGCCGACGATGAACGGTTCGACGGACTTGAGGACGGTCTTCACGTCGGCCGGCTTGGCGAAGGCTCCGTCGGGCGTGATCGACTCGCCCAGCAGCGTGTTGAGAACGGCCGCATGGCGGCCCTCGACGCTGTGGATCGCCAGGGCCGAGGCGAGCACTTCCGGGCTCTGGATGTTCGCCGCCTGCCCGAGGTAGGCGGCGGCGCCGAGGTTCTCCACGGTCCCCGCCAGTTCCAGCACCGACTTGGCGTTCTTCAGCGGGAACTCGGCTTTCGGTTCCGCCGCCGGCTTGCCGCCCAACTGCTTCACCGCCGCTTTCAGCGCTTCGACGTGTTCGGCCTCCTCGCGGCCGAACTTGCGGATCGTCTCCAGGTCGGCGCCCTTGAAGAGACCGCTCTTCGCCACGTCGGCGTAGAAGGCGGTCTCCAGGTACTCGAGGGTGAGGGCGTAGTTGAGGATGCCCACGTCGCCCTTGCCGAACTGGGCGGTTTCGGAGGCGCCGCCGCCGGAGCCCATCGAGTTGGTCGTCGTGGTCGTGCCGCTGTCGTCACCGCAGGCTGCGAGGAAGGCCGCCAGCCCGGCCGAGCCGCCGCCGACCGCGAGGAAGCGGCGCCGCGACTGCGGTCCCGCGAGGTCCTTGATCTCAGCCATCTCGATTCGCCTCCTGGTTCGTTTCCATGTCCACAGCTACGGGGAGTGCGCGGAGGTGGATCAGAATCCGCCGATGGCAACCTCCACGGCAGGAGCAGGGAACCGGGCTCGCGGAGCCGCCCTGCTGGTGCTGGCATCGATCGTCTCGGTCCAGTGCGGCTCGGCGCTGGCCACCAGCCTCTTCGACGAGGTGGGGACGGCGGGCGCGGTCTTACTCCGCGCCACCTTCGGGGCGCTGGCGCTGGTGGCGCTGACCCGGGGGGCGCCGCTGCGGACGCGCGAGTGGCCGCACCGCGACGTGCTCCTGCTGGCGATCGCGGTCGCCTGCGTCAACCTCTTCTTCTACGCGGCGCTGGAGCGGCTGCCGCTGGGGATCACGGTCACGCTCGAGTTCGTCGGCCCGCTCGGGGTCGCGATCGCCGGCTCGCGACGGCCGCGGGACGTGATCTGGGTGGTGCTGGCCGCGGCCGGGATCGTGCTGCTTTCCGACCTCGGCGGCGGCGAGGGAGTCGACGCGCTCGGCGTCGCGCTGGCCCTGACCGCCGGCTTCTTCTGGGGCGCCTACATCGTCCTCAGCGACCGGGTCGGGGCGCTGGCGCCGGGGGTCGGCGGAGCGACGATGGCGGCGGTGCTCTCGGCCGCGATGGTCGCGCCGCTGGGACTCGCCCAGGGCGGTACCGGGATTCTCGACCCGGCGGTCCTCGCCGCCGGTGCCGCGGTCGGCGTGCTCAGCACGGCGATCCCCTACGCCTTCGAGATGGAGGCGCTGCGGCGACTGCCGCGGGCGGTCTTCGGGGTGCTGATGAGCCTCGAGCCGGCGGTGGCGGCGGCGATCGGCTTCCTCGCCCTCTCCCAGAGGCTGGACCCGATCGAAATCCTCGCGATCGGACTCGTCGTCGCCGCCTCGGCGGGCGCGCTGCGGAGCGCCGCCGCACCACCGCCGCACGACGGCTGAGAGGGCCCGGATAGGGTCATCGCGATGAACGCCCTGATGGTCCAGGGGACCTCGAGCTGGGCGGGCAAGAGCCTGATCGCGACCGCCCTCTGCCGCCACTTCGCCCGCCGGGGAGTGCGGGTGGCGCCGTTCAAGGCCCAGAACATGTCGAACAACGCCCGCGTCGTCACCGGCGGCGAGATCGGCACCGCGCAGTACCTCCAGGCCCTCGCCGCCCGGGTCGAGCCCGAGGTGCGGATGAACCCGGTGCTGCTGAAGCCGGAGGCCGAGACCCGCAGCCAGGTGGTCCTCCACGGCGTCGCCGACCCCGAGCTGAGCGCGGTCCCCTGGCGCGAGCGCGCCGACCTGCTCTGGCCGGCGGTTGCCGAATCGCTGCGCTCGCTGCTCGACGAGTACGAGCTGGTCGTCCTCGAGGGCGCGGGCAGCCCGGCCGAGATCAACCTCGCCGAGTGCGACATGACCAACCTGCGCGCCGCCGAGACCGCCGACGCCGGCGTGCTGATGGTCTGCGACATCGACCGCGGCGGCGCCTTCGCCCACCTCTACGGGACCTGGGCCCTGATGGAGCCGGCGCAACGGGAGCGGATCGGCGGCTTCGTCCTCAACAAGTTCCGCGGCGATCCAAGCCTGCTGCCGCCGGCCCCGGACCGACTGCGGGAGCTGACCGGCGTCCCGCTCGCCGGCGTCGTTCCCTGGCTCCGCCACGACCTGCCCGACGAGGACGGCGTCGCGATGCCGGCCGCACCCGCCGGGGAACGGCCGCAGGTCGACGTGGTCCTCTACCCGACGGCCTCCAACCTCGACGAGCTGAAGCCGCTGGAGCGGGCGGCGGACCTGCGCTTCTGCTGCCAGGCCGACGAGCTGCGCGGGGCCGAGCTGCTGGTCCTGCCAGGTTCGAAACACGTCGCCGCCGACCTGGCCTGGCTGCGCGAGCGGGGCTTCGAGCCGGCGCTGCGCGAGCACGTCGCCGCGGGCGGGCGGCTGCTCGGGATCTGCGGCGGCATGCAGATGCTCGGCAGCGAGCTGCGCGACCCGGCCGGGGTCGACGGCGACGCCCAGGGGCTCGGATTCCTGCCGCTCGTCACCACCTTCGAGGCCGAGAAGCTGACGAGCCGCATCCAGGGTCGCTTCTCACCGGGGTTGGACGGCCCCTGGTCGACGCTGGCCGGCCTGCCGTTCGACGGCTACGAGATCCGCCACGGGCGGACCGGTGCCGAAGGAGCGAGCGAAGCGCTCGAACCCGAACTCGGCTGGAGCGCGGGACCAGTGCTCGGAATCGCCCCCCACGGCCTCTTCGAGCAGCCGCAGATCCTCGCCGCGCTGCTGGGGACCGACCCCACGGGTTCGCTCGACCAGGCGCTGGAAGAGCTCACCGACGCGGTCGTCGCCGGCCTCGACGTCAAGCTGGTCGAGCGGCTGGTCGGAGTCGTCTGACCGGCTAGGCGCGACTGCCGGCGCGCAGGCGCTCCAGCGCCGACGCGATCCGGCGGACGCCCTCGGCGGCGCGGTCGGCCGGGACCGGGGCGAAGGAGAGGCGGAGGCTGTTCTCGCCGCCCGCGATCATGAAGTCGGGGCCGGCGACGAAGGAGACGCCCTCGCCTTTGGCCTCGGCCAGCAGCGCGGCGCTGTCGGTCCCCTCGGCGAGGTCGAGCCAGAGGAAGTAACCGCCGTCGGGGACGACGAACTCGGCCTCGGGGATCTGCTCGCGCAGGGCCGCGACCAGCGCGTCGCAGCGCGCCTTCAGCTCGCCCTTGACGAACTCGATGTTGCGGTCGAGCTCGCCGCTGCGGCAGAGCTCCAGGACGATCGACTCGGCCAGCATGTTCGGCGAGATGTAGGTCTCGTTGGCCTTTTTTGCCAGCTTCTTGATCTCCTCGGCGGGGCCGGCGAGGTAGCCGACGCGAACGCCGGGGCTGACCGTCTTCGAGAAGGAGGAGGCGTGGACGACCTTGCCCGCCTCGTCCATCGAGAGCATCGTCTCCAGCGGGGAACCGCTGAAGGGCAGCTCGCGGTAGGGATCGTCCTCGAAGATCCAGAAGTCGTGCTCGGCGGCGAGCTCGACCAGGCGCCGGCGCTTCTCCACCGAGAGCGTGCAGCCGGCCGGGTTGTGGGCGTTGGGGATGACGTGGGCGAACTTGATCGGCCCCTCCCCCAGCGCCGCTTCCAGCTCGCCGAGGTGGATGCCGTCCGCCTCCAGCGAGACCGACACCAGCTCGACCCCGATCTGCTGCAGGAGCAGCAGGGTGCGGTCGTAGGTCGGCTGCTCGACGACAACCCGATCGCCCGGCCCCAGTAGATGCTGGAAGAGCATTGCCCCCGCCTCGAGCGAGCCGTTGGCGATCATCACCTGGGCGGGATCGAGGTCCCCGTGCCGCTCCGCCACCCACCGGCAGAGGCCGGGATGGCCGATTCCGACGCCGTAGGAAAGCGCCGTTTCCCAGTCCGAGGCAAGCGCCCGCGAAGCCGCCTCCCGCACCTGCTCGTGGGGAAGGATGTCGGCGCTGGGAGCGCCGCGCGCGAATGAGATCGTGTCGCCCGCCATCGGCCACCGACCCTAGCAACGCCCGGGCGCCGGAAGATCCCCGGCCGTTGCGCCAATTCCAGCCGCTACGGGGGGGCGAATCCAGACGTGTCTGAGCTTGACCCACGTATATGGCAGGGGAACTCAGACACGTCCAGCGGGAGCGGGAGTTGCGAGTGCTTGCGACCCGGCAGCACGGGGCGGTGTCGCATCGGCAGCTGCTCGAGCTTGGGTTCGGGAGCCGATGGATTGAGCGCCGCCTGGCGGAGAGTCGATTCGAGGCGTTGCATCGAGACGTCTATTCCGTCGGCCATTCGAGACTGTCTGGGAAGGGACGCTGGTGGGCGGCTGTACTCGCGTATGGGCCCGGCACGGTGCTGAGTCACCAATCCGCCGCCGCGCTGTGGGGACTTCGACGCCGCCGAGCGGGACCTGTCCACGTAAACGCATTCCTCGGCTGGCAGGGAACCAGGCGACGGCCGGGGATCTGGCTCCATCGCTGCAAGCTGCAACCAGAGGAAGCGACTTCACACGAGGGCATCCCGGTGACGACGGTGGCACGCACGCTGTTCGACCTCGCAGAAGTCGCGCCTTGGGACCAACTCAAGAAGGCCGCCGGAGAGGCAGACCGACTCAACCTGCTGCGGCTCCGGGAGCTGGAGGGGGTTTGCGAGCGGGGTCGCGGTCGCCGAGCGCTGAGGCCCATACGGCGCCTGATCGCGGAGCTGCGGCCGCCGGACGAAGGGCGCTCGCCCTTGGAGACCCGATTCGCCGCGTTCGTGCTTGCGCACGAGCTTCCGACCCCGTTCCAGAACGTTGAGGTGCTCGGTCATGAGGTCGATGCGCTGTGGCCCGCCGCGAAGCTCATCGTCGAGCTCGACAGCTGGGAATTCCACGGCCACCGCGCCGCCTTCGAGCGCGACCGCGCCCGTGACCCGAAGCTGATGATCGCCGGCTACCGCACGATCCGGGTCACCCACCGCCGCCTCGACCGCGAAGCGGACGAGCTCGCGACAGAGATCCGCCAGCTCCTTGCGCTGCCTCAGCGGTCGGCCTGAGCGTCGCTACAGCGAGCGCAGCGTTTCGGCGGCGATCGCCGCCGTCTCGGTCGGGCTTTCGCCGACCCGCACGCCCTTCGCTTCGAGCGCGTCCTTCTTCGCCTGGGCGGTGCCCGAGGAGCCGGAGATGATCGCCCCGGCGTGGCCCATCTGCTTGCCCGGAGGCGCGGTGAAGCCGGCGATGTAGGCGACGACCGGCTTGGAGACCTCGGCGGCGATGAACTCGGCCGCCCGCTCCTCGGCGTCGCCGCCGATCTCGCCGACCATCACGATCAGCTCGGTGTCGGGGTCGGCCTCATAGAGGTTGAGGATGTCGATGAAGTCGGAGCCGACGATCGGGTCGCCGCCGATGCCGACAATCGAGGAGTTGCCGGTGCCGGCCTGCTTCAGCTCGTTGCCGATCTGGTAAGTCAGGGTGCCGCTCTTGGAGACGACGCCGATCGGGCCCGGGTCGAAGAACTGGGCCGGGATGATCCCGACGTTGGCCTTGCCGGGCGAGAGCACGCCGGGGCAGTTGGGGCCGATCAGCCGCACCCCCGCCTCCTTTGCCTTCCAGTACGTGGAGAGCATGTCGAGGACCGGGATCCCCTCGGTGATCGCGATCACCGTCTCGACTCCGGACTCGATCGCCTCGTCGATCGCCGGTGCCGCGAAGCGGGCCGGGACGAAGATCATCGAGGTGTTGGCGCCGGCCTCGTCGACCGCTTCCTTGATCGAGTCGAAGATCGGCACGCCCTCGACGTCCTGGCCGCCCTTGCCGGGGGTGACGCCGGCCGCCAGGTAGGTCCCGTAGGCGCGGTTGCGCAGCCCGTGGAAGGAGCCCTCGCGGCCGGTCAGGCCGGAGACGACCAGTTTCGTGCTCTCGTCGACGATGATGCTCATGCGGCGCTCCCGGCCAGCTCGACCACGCGGCGGGCCGCGTCGAGCATCGTCTTCTCCTGGTGCAGGTTGGGCAGGTCGGCGCCGGCGAGGATCTCCAGCCCCTCCTCGGAGTTGGTGCCGTCGAGCCGCACGACCAGCGGCAGCTCGAGGCCGATCTGCTGCGAGGCGGTGACGATCCCGTTGGCGATCTCGTCGCAGCGGGTGATGCCGCCGAAGATGTTGAAGAGGATCGCGCTGACCTTCGCGTCGGACTTGATGACTTCGAGCGCGTTGACGATCGCCTCGGCTTTGGAGCCGCCGCCGGCGTCGAGGAAGTTGGCGGGCTTGCCGCCGGCCTGGGCGACGACGTCCAGCGTCGACATGCAGAGCCCGGCGCCGTTGGCGAGGATGCCGACGTTGCCGTCGAGTTTGACGTAGGTGAGGCCCTTTTCCTTCGCCATCTGCTCCTGCGGGTCGTCGACGGTGTCGGCGATCTCGGCCAGGTCCTGGTGGCGGAAGAGCGAGTTGCCGTCGATCGTCACCTTCGAGTCCAGCGCGACGACGTCGCGGCCGGCGGTGACGATCAGCGGGTTGACCTCGATCAGCGTCGCGTCCTCCTCGCGCGCCACCTCCTCGAGCTGGACCAGCACCTCGGCGGCCTTGTCGAGGGCATCCTCGGCGAGGCCGGCGTCGGCGACGATCTCCCGCGCGGCGCCGGCGGTGAACGGTCGGGTCGGGTCGACGTGGCGCTTGACCAGCGCGTCGGGGTCCTCGGCGGCGACCGCCTCGATGTCCATCCCGCCCTTGGCGGAGACCATCGCCAGCAGCTTCTTCTCACCGCGGTCGAGGATGATCGAGGCGTAGTACTCCTCGGCGATGTCGGAGCCGCCCTCGATCCAGACCTGGTCGACGCGGAAGGGGCCCTCGCCGTGCGGGCCGACGATGTCCATGCCGAGGATCGCGTCGGCGTGGGCGCGCGCCTCCTCGGCGTTCTGGGCGATCTTGATCCCGCCCGCCTTGCCGCGGCCGCCGATCAGCACCTGGGCCTTGATCGCGCACGGGTAGCCGATCTTCTCCGCCGCGGCGACCGCGTCGTCGACCGTGTCGGCGACCTCGCCGCCGGGCACGGGGATGCCGTGCTTGGCGAACAGCTGCTTGCCCTGGTACTCGAGAAGGTCCATAAGTGGGGGTGGCGCCGGGGGCGCGGCGGCGCAGACTACCGAATGGCATAATGCGCCGCCGCCATGCCCCTCCCCAGTCTCAAAAACATCAAATGGGTGACCACCGACTGCTACGGCACCCTCATCGACTGGGAGAAAGGCATCGTCGAGGCCTGCAAGAAAGAGGCGGCCAAAGACGGCTTCAGCTTCGAAGAGGAGCCCTTCCTCGCCCGCTTCATGGAAGTCCAGGCGGAAATCATGGCCGGCTCGTATGAGCTCTACGCCGAGGTGCTGCGGCGGACGATCGTCAAAGTCGCCGGCGAGATCGGCTGGGAGGTCGAGCCCTCGCGAGCCCAGTTCCTGCCCAACAGCGTCGCCTACTGGCTGCCGTTCCGCGAGTCCAACGCGGCGATGGACCGGCTGGGGAAGAAGTACGAGATCGGGATCGTCTCCAACATCGACGACAAACTGCTGGGGATCAGCCGCCGCCACCTGCGGACCGAACTCGACCTCGTCGTCACCGCCCAGCAGGTGCGCAGCTACAAGCCGGACCCCGTCCACTTCAAAGAGTGCGCGCGGCGGATCGGCGGCAAGAAAGGCTGGCTCCACATCGGCTCCAACTACGCGACCGACATCGCGCCGGTGCTGAAGATGAACGTGCCGGTTATCTGGGTCAACCGCCACGGCGAGAAACTGGAAGGGCGCAAAGCCCCCAGCGCGACGGTGAAAAACTTTCGCGAAGCAGTGAAAAAGCTCGGCGCGTCCTGAGCGTCTTCTAGCTTTCAGGCCGCAACTCAGGCGTGAAGCGCCGGTTTCGGGGGTAGACCACCCCACCCGATTCCCCGATGCAGATGCTCGCTCCACATCCCAGTCCTTCGCGCGCCCGGACCCGGGCGCGCCTGGCCGTCGCCGCGGCTCTGCTGGCGCTGCTCGCCTGCCTGGTCTTCGCCGGACGCGGCGCCGAGAGCGCCGGCGCGGCGCAGCAGTCGGCGGTCCAGAAGCCGAGCTTCGTCGTCATCCAGGTCGACGACGCGACGCTCGACCAGCTCTACGCGACCCTCAACGTCGGCGGCATCGAAGTGCAGGCGATGCCCTACACGCTCTCGCTGATCGCCAACCGCGGCGTCAGCTTCAGCCGCTACTACGTCCCCTACCCCCTCTGCTGCCCCTCGCGGGTCAGCCTCCTCACCGGCCGCTACGCGCACAACCACAACGTGCGCGGCAACGTGCCGCCCAACGGCGGCTTCACCGGCTTCAAGGCGCGGCAGGCCTACACCCACAACCTCGCGCCCTGGCTACAGGCGGCGGGCTACCGGACGATCCACATCGGCAAGTTCCTCAACGGCTACGGCGACGAACCCTTCGACGAAGGCAAGGACGTGCCGCCCGGCTGGAACGCCTGGCACAGCGTCCTGCGCGCCGACACCCACCACTACTTCTACGGCTACACGCTGAACGACAACGGCTCGCTCGACGGGCCGTTCGGCGACCCCGGCAGCTGGGACACGCGCGAATACGGCGAACGCGACGACTTCGGCTGCCCCAACGCCCCGCTGAACGGCAAACCCTGCTTCTACGAGACCGACGTCTTCAACCGCATCGCCTGGGAAGAGCTGGTCGGCACCTCGCCCGAACAGCCCTTCTACCTGCAGATGGACTACACCGCGCCGCACGGCGACTTCCGCCGCCCCGCCGGGCCGGAGCCGGCGACGCGGCACTACAACACCTTCGCCGGCGCGCCCTACCCGCACGACCGCTCGGAAGGGTTCAACGAGGGCAGCGTCAACGACAAGCCCCGCTTCATCCGCGAAGCCCCCTACCTCTCGCTGCAGGAGATCCACACCTACCGCGTCTACTACCAGAAGGCGCTGGAGTCGCTGCGCTCGGTCGACGAAGGCGTGAAATTGATCGTCGACACGCTCGGCGGGCTGCACCGGCTGCGCAACACCTACGTCATCTTCACCTCCGACAACGGCTTCTTCTACGGCGAGCACCGGCTGACCGGCGGCAAGTTCATCGCCTACGAGCCGGCCACCCACCTGCCGCTGCTGATGCGCGGGCCGGGGATCAAGGCGGGGACGACGACCGGCGAGCTGGCGGCCAACATCGACATCGCGCCGACGATCCTCGAACTGGCCGGGGCGACCGCGGACAAAAGCATCGACGGCCGCTCGCTGGTTCCCTACATGAAGGACCCGAGCCTGCGCAGTCGCCGCCCGATCCTCTTCGAGTCCTTCGTCGAGACCAACGACGTCGAAGCCAACGGCGAACCGACCGCCCAGCGCTCGCGCGTCACCGGCACCCGCCGCCACGGCGCCAGCGCCTCGATCGTCGCCCCGCCGAAGGACTACCTCGGGATCCGCCTCGGCCCCTACAAGTACATCGAGTGGCCGAGCGGCGAGAAGGAGCTCTACGACATCACCAAGGACCCGAACGAGCTGAACAACATCGTCCGGGTCCGCAACCTCTCGCCGATCCGCGCCTTCCTCCACGCCCAGCTGATCCGCCTCGAGGCCTGCGTCGGCCGCCGCTGCCAGGAAACGACGCCCAAATTCCCGCTGACGCGCAACGAGCAGCGCAAGCTCGACAAGCAGAAGCGCGAAGAAGAACGGCGCAAAGAAAAAGAACGCGAAGAAAAGCGGCATCACAAACGGACGCAGCGGTAGGGGGCGGGAGGGGTGACCCCCTCCAGACACTGCTCGCTATGGCTCGCCGTTGAGCGTCTGGAGGGGGTCACCCCTCCCGCCCGACCACAGCGGTTAGTGGACTAGGGAGCTGGGATTACTTGATTACGGCGAGGGTGTCGCCGCTGCTTACTGCGGCGCCCTCGGAGATGGGGAGGTCTTCGACCTTGCCGCTGCGGTGGGCGGTGATCTCGTTCTCCATCTTCATCGCCTCGATCACGCAGATCAGGTCGCCCTCGCTGACCTCGGCGCCCTTCTCGACCGCGACCTTGAGCACGGTGCCCTGGAGCGGTGACGGCAGGGCCTCGCTGGAGGCGCTGGGGCCGGAGCCGCCTTTGCGCTCGCGTTTCGGCGGTTTCTTACCGCCGCCGGCGGCCGGGGCGACGGCGCCGCCCGCGGGGGCCTCGCCCATCACCTTGACGTCGAAGAGCTTGCCGCCGACCTCGACCTTGTAGTCGCGGGTGACGATCTCGCCGTCCTCGGAGGGCTCGGGTGGCTTGGCGTCGGCCGGAGCGGTCGACTTCAGCCAGTCGTTGTCCTCCATCAGGTCGCGGCAGGTCTCCCCCTTCGCCCACTGCTCGGTGGCGAGGATCGCTTCGTGGAAGGGGATCAGGGTGGTGAGGCCACCGGAGTCGTATTCGGAGAGCGCGCGCAGCATGCGGCGGGTCGCCTTCTCGCGGTCGACGTCCCAGACGATCAGCTTGGCCACCATCGGGTCGTACATCGGCGTCACCTCGGAGCCGCCCTCGACGCCGGAGTCGACGCGGACGCCGGGGCCGGAGGGCTCGCGATAGGAGTCGCCGATCGGGCCCGGGGCGGGGGCGAATTTCTTGTGCGCCGCCTCGGCGTTGATCCGGCACTCGATCGACCAGCCGTTCAGCTCGACGTCCTGCTGGGCGATCGAGAGCGGCTCGCCGGCGGCGACCAGGATCTGCTCGCGGACGATGTCGACGCCGGTGACCATCTCGGTCACGCAGTGCTCGACCTGGACCCGGGTGTTCATCTCGAGGAAGAAGTACTCGTCGCCGACCTGCATGCCCTCGATCGTGCCCGCGCCGCGGTAGCCGACAGCCTCCGCCGCGTCGGTGGCGATTTTCCCGATCCGCGCCCGCATCTCCTCGTCGACGTGGGGGCCGGGGGCCTCCTCGATCACCTTCTGGTGCCGGCGCTGGATCGAGCAGTCGCGCTCGCCGAGGTGGATCACGTTGCCGTGCCCGTCGGCCAGTACCTGGACCTCGACGTGGCGCGGGTCCTCCAGGTAGCGCTCGATGTAGACGCGCGAGTCGGAGAAGAACTTCTCGCCTTCGCGGGCGGAGCCCTCGAAGGCCTCCTGCAGGTCGTCGGGCGTCATCGCCACGCGGAAGCCCTTGCCGCCGCCGCCGCCCGCGGCCTTGCAGGCGACCGGGTAGCCGGCTTCCTCGGCCTGCTTGCGGGCCTCGTCGAGGTCCTTGGCGACCTCGGTAGAGCCGGGGACGATCGGCACCCCGGCCTGCTCCATGATCTCGCGCGCCCGGGTCTTCGAGCCCATCGCTTCGATCGCCTCCGGCGGCGGGCCGATCCAGGTGATCCCGTACTCGGCGCAGGCACGCGCCATGTCGGCGTTCTCGGCGAGGAAGCCGTAGCCGGGATGGATCCCTTCGGCGCCCGCTTCCTTGGCGGTGTCGATGATCTTCTGGATGTTCAGGTAGCTCTCGGCCGGGACCGCTGGGCCGATCAGATAGGCCTCGTCGGCCTCGCGCACGTGGGGGGCGTCACGGTCGATCTCCGAGTAGACGGCGACCGAGGTGATGCCCATCTCCTTCAGCGTGCGGGCGACGCGGATCGCAATCTCTCCGCGGTTGGCTATCAGGACCTTCTGGAACACGGACGCGGCAGTCTATTTATTTGGGTCGGTGGGGGCGGGGGTCGTGAGGCCCCCTCCAGACACTGCTCGCTTATGGCTCGCCGTTGAGCGTCTGGAGGGGGCC
>DASURF010000003.1:0-93510 GCA_036280195.1 Solirubrobacterales bacterium
GCCTCACAGCTCCCAGCCTTCCGGCCAGCTCACCTCGCCGAGCACCTGCACCTCGGGCTCGAGAACGAGGCCGAAGCGCTCGTGGACGCGGCGGCGGCCCTCTGCCATCAGCCCGAGGACGTCGGCGGTCGTGGCCTCCCCGGTGTTCTCGACGAAGTTGGCGTGCTTCTCGGAGAAGCGGGCGCCCCCCACCTGAAGCCCCCTGCAGCCGGCCGCCTCCAACAGCTGCCCGGCGGTGCGGCCCTCGGCGCGCTCGTCCTCCGGGTTCTTGAAGGTGGAGCCGAAGGTCTTGATTCCCGAGGGTTGGGCTTCGTGCCGCCTCGTCCGCATCTGCGCCATCGCGGCCCTGATCTCCTGCGGGTCGCCGGGCCGCAGATGGAAACCGGCCTCGGCGACGATCTCACCCTCGCGAAGGTTCGAGCTGCGATAGGCGAAGCCGAGCTGCTCGGGCCTGCGGCGCTCGACTCCGGCGGCGCTCGCCACGTCGACCCACTCGAGGACGCGGGCCAACTCGCCCCCGTAGGCGTTGGCGTTCATCCGCACCGCGCCGCCGACCGTGCCCGGGATGTTGACCCCGAACTCGAGCCCCGAGAGCCCCCACCCCGCGGTTTTCGCCGCCGCCGAGGGAAAGCGGTAGCCGCCGCCGCAGACCACGCGGTCGCCCTCGCGCTCGATCGCCGCGAGATCGCCGTCGAGCTTCAAGGCAACACCGCGGAAACCGTCGTCGGCGACCAACAGGTTTGATCCCGAGCCGATCACCCCGACCGGCAGGCCCTCTTCGTCGGCCCAGCGCAGCGCCGCCAGCAGGCTCTCCTCGTCGGCCGGGCGTCCGAACCAGTCGGCCGCTCCCCCGGTCCGCACCGTCGTCAGGCGCGCCAAGGGGAAGTCGGGTTGCAGGCCCTCGGGCGCGGCGCTCATCGGTCCTCCTCCGTGACCAGCGCCTCGCCCAGCTTGAAGACGTCGCCGGCACCGATCGTCACCAACACCGTCCCCTCGCCGTAGAGCTCCGGATTGTGGTCCAGGCGGTCGACCAGCGCCCGCTCCGCCAGATCGGCGCTGGGCAGCCACCAGACCGGCCGGCCCCCGCCGCGCTCGGCCGCCGCCTGGGCGACCTGCAGGCCGCTGACCCCGGCGAGCTCGCCGACCGGCTCCTCGCGGGCCGGGTAGACGTCGAGGACGATCGCCTCGTCGGCGGCGGCGAGGGCGGCGCCGAACTCGACCGCGAGCGCCTTGGTCCGCGAGTAGAGGTGCGGCTGGAAGACGGCGACGAGGCGCGAGGGCTCGAGTTCGCGCAGTGCCGCGAGGGCGGCCCGCACCTCGGTCGGGTGGTGGGCGTAGTCGTCATATACATGGACCGGCCCGCGCGATCCCTTCAGCTGCAGGCGCCGGTGGACGCCGTGGAAGCTCGCCAGCGCCGCGGCGGCCGCGTCGACCTCGAAGCCCGCCAGCTGCAGCGCCGCCAGGGCGGCGCGGGCGTTGCGCCGGTTGTGCTCGCCGGGGACCGCCAGGCCGAGGTCGGCCGGCCCAGGGACGGCGCCGTCGAACCCGACGACCTCGCCCCCGACTCCGTCCAGCCAGGCCATCTCCTCGTCGGCCGGCCGGACCAGGCCGCGCGCCGGCCCGGCGAACGCCCGGAACGCCTCGTGCAGCTCGGCCAGCGAGCCCCAGCGCGAGTGGTGGTCCATCTCGACGTTGGTGATCACCGCCACCTCGGGCCGCAGGCGCAGGAAGCTGGCGTCGCTCTCGTCGGCCTCGGCTACCACCCACTCCCCCTCGCCCCAGCCGGCGTTGGCGGTGGCGCCGTCAGGCCCGAGGCCGGGCACCTCGCCGCCGACGAAGAAGGCCGGGTCGGCGCCGAGCGCCCGCAGCGCCCAGGCAACCATCGCGGTCGTCGTCGTCTTGCCGTGGGTGCCGGCGATCGCGATCAGCCGCTTCTCGGCGCAGAGCTCGGCCAGCAGCTGACCGCGGTGGATCGGTTCGGCGCCGCGCTCGCGGGTGAGCGCGAGCTCCGGGTTGTCCGCGGCGATCGCGGTCGAGACGACCACCTCGGCACCGTCCGGCAGGTTCGCGGCGTCGTGGCCGACGACCGGGTCGAGCCCGGCCTTCCGCAGGCGCTCCATATAAGAGGAGTCGGCCCGGTCCGAGCCGGTGACCGCGGCCCCGAGCCGGCCGCAGACCAGCGCCAGGCCGCTCATCCCGGCGCCGCCGATGCCGACGAAGTGCAGCCGCCGGCCGCTCCAGTCGCTCATCGGGCCGCCTCCAGGACCTCGTCGGCGATCCGCCGCGCGGCGTCGGGCTCGGCCAGGCGCCGCGCGGCGGCGGCCATCTCCTCGAGGCGGGCGGGGTCGTCCAGCACCGCGGCAACCTCCGCGCGCAGCTTCTCGGCATCGAGCTCGGCGTCGGCGATCACGCTTGCCGCTCCCCCGGCCCGCATCCACTCGGCGTTGGCGGTCTGGTGGTCGGCGGTGGCGAAGGGATAGGGCACGAGGATCGCGGGCCGGCCGGTCGCGACCACCTCGAAGATCGAGCCGCCAGAGCGTCCCAGGACCAGGTCGGCGGCGGCGAGGGCGTCGCCGAGGTTCGGCTCGTACTCCAGCAGCGTGTAGCGCTCGGCATGCGGCGCCGCCGCGAGCCGCTCTCTCAGCTCCGCGAAGTCGCGGCTGCCGGCGACGTGGACGACGTCGAAGTCGCGGCCGTCGCGCTCGGCGAACGCCTCGATCGCGGCGAGGTTGATCGAGCGCGCGCCCTGGCTGCCGCCGACGACGAGCAGGCAGCGGGCCTCGGCGTCGATCCCGAAGCGGGCGCGTGCCTTGGCTCGGTCCCCTTCGAGCACCGCTTTCGGCACCGGGCGACCGGTGACCAGGTAGGGCTCGCCCACCCGTCCCGCGATCGGGAAGGCGAGACATACGCGCCGCGCCCGTCCCGCCAGCAGGCGGTTGGCGAGGCCCATGTGGCTGTCGGCCTCGGTCAGGACCAGCGGCGTGCGGGTCAGCGTCGCCGCCAGCCCCGCCGGCCCGGCGACGAAGCCGCCGCCGCCCATCACCACGTCGGCTCCCCGCCGGCGCAGGACCTTGTGCGCCGCGCCGACCGCGCCCAGCGCCTCGACCCCCGCCCGCGCCGCGCGCAGGGGGTTGCGGCGGTCGATGCCGCGCACCTTGACGAAGTCGATCTCGTAGCCCGCGGCGGGGACCAGCTCCGCCTCGATCCGCTCGCGCGTGCCGAGGAAGCTGACCTCGGCGCCGCTAGCCCGAAGCTCGTCGGCGACCGCCATGGCGGGCACGACGTGCCCCGCGGTTCCCCCCGCCGCCACCACTACCTTTGGCTTTCCTGGCACCGCTGGATCGGCTCCTTTCGCGCGCGGGCGATCGCCCGCCTTGGACGACGCGCAGTTTGCCAGCGCGGGTGGGCGTCGACTTGCGCGCCGCCGCCCGGCCGCCGCCGGCGACGTTGAGGATCAGGCCCACGGCGAACAGGCAGGCCATCAGGCTGCTGTTGCCGTAGCTGACGAAGGGCAGCGGTACGCCGGTCAGCGGCGCCAGCCCCATCACCGCGAAGAGGTTGATCGTCGCCTGCACGAGGACCAGCGACGTGAGGCCGGCGACGAGGATCTTCGAGTAGTTGTCGCGCGCCTTCTGCGCGGTTTTGAAGCCGGCGTAGCCGAACATCCCGAAGAGGCCGACGACGCCGGCGATCCCGACCAACCCCAGCTCCTCGCCGATCACCGCCGAGATCATGTCGGTGTGGGCCTCGGGCAGGTAGAAGGCCTTCTGGACGCCGTTGCCGATCCCGACCCCGAAGAGGCCGCCGGAGCCGAGCGCGATCTTCGCCTGCGCTGCCTGGAAGCCGGCGCCGGAGGCGTCGGCGGTCGGGTTGAGGAAGGCGGTGAGGCGGGCCATCCGGTAGGGCTCGATCACCGCCATCAGCAGTGCCAGGGCGCCGATCACCAGGGCGATCTTGCCGAGGTCGGCGGGACGGGCGCCGGCGGCGACCAGGGTGGCGGCGACGGCGAAGGTGATCACCATCGTCGTCCCCATGTCCGGCTCGGCCATGATCAACATGCAGGAGAGCCCGACGACGACCAGGAACGGCATGAAGCCTTCGATCGAGCGCGCCCGCTTCGGCTTGTTGGCGAGCAGGTCGGCGCCGTAGAGGATCAGCGCCACCTTCGCGATCTCCGAGGGCTGGATCTGGAGGAAGCCGCCGCCGATCCAGCGGCTGGCGCCGTTGACTTCGGTCCCGACCACGAGCACCGCGAGCAGGAGGAAGAAGGAGATGCCGAGGATGACCGGCGTCAGCTTGCGGACGAGCTCGAGGCCGTGGCGGGCGACGAGGTGCATGATCAGCAGGCCGACGGCGCCGAACATCAGCGTCCGCTTCAGGTAGAAGGCGCTGTCGGAGAGGCCGCCGTCCTGGAGGACCCGGGTGGTAGAGCTGGCCGAGAAGACCATCACCGCGCCGAGCGCCAGCAGGCAGAGCGTCGCGGTCAGCAACATGTTGTACTCGGTCGAGTGCGGGCGGCCGCGCTTCTTGGCGGGCTTACCTTTCGCCGCTTTGCCGCGGCCGAGCGAGAGCGCGCTCATCGCAGCTCCCCGACGATCTCGCGGAAGCGATCGCCGCGCCGTTCGAAGTTCTCGAAGGCGTCGAAGCTGGCGCAAGCGGGCGAGAGCAGGACGACCTCGCCGGGGGCTGCGGCGGCCGCGGCGCGACGGATCGCGTCGTCGAGGTCGGCGCAGCGGTGCAGTTCGACGCCGGCCTCGACCGCGGGCGCCAGCTCGCGCGCCATCCGCTCCGCGGTGGCGCCGATCAGGTACGCGGCGCGGGCGCGCTCGGCCAGCGGCTCGACCAGCGGAGCGAAGGGCTCGCCCTTCTCGCTGCCGCCGAGGATCGCGTGGACGCCGCCGTCGAACGCGCCGATCCCGACCGTCGCCGAGGCGACGTTGGTCGCCTTCGAGTCGTTGACGAAACGGACGCCGCCGATCTCGGCGACCTGCTCGAGCCTGTGCGGGACGCCGGCGAAGCTGCGCAGGCCCTCGCGGACCGCCTCGCGGTCGATGCCCATCGCCAGCGCCGCCGCCGCGGCGGCCATCGCGTTGGCGACGTTGTGCGCGCCGAAGAGGCCGAGCTCGGCGACCGGCAGCAGCGGCTCGCCGTCGTAGAAGATCGTCTCCTCGGCGACCGCCACCTCGCAGTCGGGGGCGGCGCCGACGCAGAAGGCGATCCGCCGCCCGCAGCCGCCGAGGTCGGTGCCGGCGAGCATCGGGTCGTCGGCGTTGTAGACGGCGACGTCGTCGTTGCCCTGGTTGGCGAAGATCCGCAGCTTCGCGGCCAGGTAGGACTCGAGGTCGGCGTGACGGTCGAGGTGGTCCGGAGCCAGGTTGAGGAAGACCGCGCACTCGGGGGCGAAGGCGACCGTGTCCTCGAGCTGGAAGCTGGAGCACTCGCAGACGATCGTCGTGTCGGGCTCGACCTCGCCGGCCAGCTCGGAGAGCGCGGTGCCGACGTTGCCGGCGACCGCCACCGGCTCGCCGGCGCTGCGGTAGAGGTGGCCAAGCAGCTCGACCGTGGTCGTCTTGCCGTTGGTCCCGGTAACGCCGACGAAGCGGTTGGGGAGCGCGCGCCAGGCGAGCTCCATCTCCCCCATCACCTCGACTCCCCGCTCCAGGGCAGCCGCGATCACCGGCGCCTCCCGGGGAACACCCGGGCTCTTGACGACCGTCCGGGTCCCCTCGAGCTGCGCCGATCCATCCGTATCCAGGAAGACTTCGACGCCGGCCCCCTCCAGCCCTGCCGCCCCCTCGGGATGCCCGGAATCGACCGCCCGCACGGCCTCCCCCCGCCCCGCCAGCAACCGCGCCGCCGCCTGCCCGGAACGGGCCAGGCCGACGACGAGGAACGGCCCCCGCGGCAGGGGCGGGCGAACTTCCTTGGCGGGGACGCGCAGAGGCACGCCCAAAGCTTCGCGATCGGGTCGGGCGGACCTGTCGCGTGGTTCCTTTGTCCGGAATTTCAGGACAAAGGAACCGCGGGTTCAGCCGGCGAACTTCTTGATCTCGGCGGCCAGCGCCACCGGCTGGTCGATCGGGATCAGGGTGTAGCAATCGGGCAGCTCGACGTAGGTCGAGTCGGGGAAGGACTCGGCGAGGTGGCGGCCCTCGCTGTTGGGCATCATCGTCCCCTCCTCGTCCCAGACGACGAGGACCGGCTTCTCGAAGGAACGCAGCTTCGGCGTCGCGGCCCGCATCTCACGCCGGCCGTGGCGGACGTCGCGGACGTACTTGCGGGTGTCGCGGCGGATCTCGGGACGCTTCAGCGGTTGCAGCCAGCGGTGCATCAGCTCGTCGGGGACGCCGCGCTTGCTCATCCGGCCGTAGGTGAAGGGCAGCCGGCGCAGGAGCGGCGAGGTGAGAGCGAAGCGCATCACCCCGAAGCCGCCGGGCATGAAGCCCGAGAGCGCCGCGATCCGGCCGGCGACGCCGGGCGGGTAGTTGTCGGCGGTCTCGCAGGAGACGAGGATGAAGGCGCCGACCCGGTCGGTGCCGCCGTGGGAGACCATCGTCTGGGCGCCGCCCCAGTCGTTGAAGCAGACGACGGCGTCGCGCAGGTCGAGCCGCTCAAGGAACTCGGTGACGATCCGCCCCAGCCCCGGCAACGAGAGGTCGGCGTCCCGGCGCAGCGGTTTGCGCTGGGCGCCGAGCGGCAGCACCGGCGTCAGGCAGCGGAACTGCGGCGCCAGCTCGGCGATCACCCCGTCCCAGAGCGCCTCGTCGTGCGGCAGACCGCCGATGAACACGATCGGCCGCCCCTCGCCGCCGCTGTCGCCGTAGTCGATCGGCCCGGCGGTGACGTCGACCGTGGGCATCAGCTGCCGATCGACTGCTGGTAGAGGGTGAAGCCGATCCCCGAGCAGACCGCGGCGATGATCCAGAAGCGGAGCATGATCTTCGTCTCCGACCAGGCCATCATCTCGAAGTGGTGGTGCAGCGGCGCCATCAGCAGCACCCGGCGGCGGAAGGTTTTGAAGGCGAAGACCTGCAGCAGCACCGAGAGCGCCTCGATCACGAAGATGCCGCCGATGATGATCAGCAGGACCTCCGTCTGGGTCATCACCGCCAGGGCGCCGATCGCCCCGCCGAGGCCGAGCGAGCCGGTGTCCCCCATGAAGATCGAGGCCGGGAAGGCGTTGTACCAGAGGAAACCGATGCAGGCGCCGACCAGGCAGGCAGAGAGCAGCGCCAGGTCCTGCTGCTCGTTGGAGATGAAGGAGATCGCCGTGTAGGCGAGGAGGACGATCGCGCAGGAGCCGGCGGCGAGGCCGTCGAGGCCGTCGGTGAGGTTGACCCCGTTGGAGGTGCCGGCGATGACGAGGAAGACGAGGACGAAGTAGAGGACCGGGCCGAGGTCGAGGCTGGCGTCGCCGATGCGGAAGTAGAGGGTCGGCTCGAGCCCGACCTCGTGGCGCGCGACCCACCACAGCGCCAGCGCCAGCAGCAGCTGGCCGAGCAGCTTCCAGCGTCCGGCGAGCCCGAGCGAGCGGCGTTTGACGATCTTGATGTAGTCGTCGGCGAAGCCGAGCACGGCGCAGCCCATCGCCACCCCGAAGACGGCCATGCTCTGGGCGTCGCGGTCGGAGAGAACGAGGAAGGGGACGCAGATCGAGGCGAAGACGATCAGCCCGCCCATCGTCGGCGTGCCGGCCTTGGTGTGGTGCTCCTGCGGCCCGTCCTCGCGGATGTGCTGCCCGAACTCCTTGACCCGCAGGTATTCGATGAATTTCGGGCCGAGGAAGATGCAGATCAGCATCGCCGCCATCCCCGCGATCAGGACTTCGCCCATCAGCCCTCCTCCGCCGGGACCAGGTCGACGAGCTGCTCGGCGACGGCCTCCAGCCCCGCCGAGCGCGAGCCCTTGACCAGGACCGCGTCGCCCGGTTCGAGCAGCTCGGCCAACAGTTCGGCGGCCTCGCCGGGGTCGGCGACGAGCTCGTCGGGGCCGTAGTCGCGGGCCGGCAGGCCGACGCCGACGACGAAGTCGACGCCGGCGGCGCGGGCGTGCTCGCCGACCTCGCGGTGGTAGCCGGCCGAGCCGGGGCCGAGCTCCCCCATTTCGCCCAGCACCGCGACCGTCCGCGGCGCCTCCAGGGTGGCGAGGTGGTCGAGCGCCGCGCGCATCGACACCGGGTTGGCGTTGTAGCAGTCGTTCACGAGGACGATTCCGCCGGGAAGCTCCAGTCGCTCACCCCGGAAACGGGAGAATCCTATGCTCGCAGCGCGGTCGGCCATCCCGGCGAGGTCGGCGCCGAGCGCGACCCCGGCGGCGATCGCCGCCAGGGCGTTGGTCAGGTTGTGACCCTCGGTGAAGGGGAAGTGGAAGCGCTGCGGGCCGAGCGGGGTCGAGACCAGGGCCTCGGTGACGCCCCCGACGATCCGCGCCTCGCTCGCCTCGACGTCGCCCCCCGGGCCGAACCGCAGCACCTCGGCGATCGGCGCCAGGTGCGGCTCAAGCTCGCCGGCTTCGACCGGCGCGACGGCGGTGCCGCCCGGCGGCAGGTCGTCGAGGATCTCGGCCTTCGCCGCGGCGATCGCCGCGACCGAGCCCAGCAGCTCGACGTGGACCGGGCCGACGTTGGTGATCACCGCCACCTCGGGCTCGGCGATCGCCGCCAGCTCGGCGATCTGGCCGGCGCCCCGCATCGCCATCTCCAGCACCAGCGTCTCGGTGTCGTCGGGCGCTTCGAGGATCGTCAGCGGCAGCCCGATCTCGGTGTTGAGGTTCTCGCGGTTGGCGTGGACCTTGCCGGCCAGCAGAGCCCGGGAGATGTCCTTGACCGAGGTCTTGCCGACCGAGCCGGTGATGCCGACCACCCGGGCGCCGAGGGCGTGGCGATAGGCGCGGGCGAGCTCCTGCAGCGCCGCCAGCGGGTCCTCGACGGCAAAAACCCAACTGCGCCCTTCCTTTGTTTCGCTATCCGACACAAAGGAAGGGCGCACCCCCGTGCCGACGACCGCGCCCCAGGCGCCGGCCTCGAGCGCGGCCGGGGCGAACTCGCCGCCGTCGCGGTTGGCGCCCTTGAGGCCGAAGAAGAGATCGCCGGGGCCGGCTTCGGTCGAGTCGATCACGGCGCGGCGCGGCGAACCGGGCTCGCCTTCGGCGAGGACCTCGGCGCCCAGCGCGGCGGCGATCTCCTCCGCGGTCAGCTTCACGCCGGGCTGCCCAGCTTCCAGAGCTCCTCGCGGGCAACCTCGCGGTCGTCGAAGGGGATCTTGCGACCGCCCTCGAACTCCTGCCCCTGCTCGTGGCCCTTGCCGGCGATGACGACCGTGTCGCCGGGCGCGGCGCGGCCGAGCGCCAGGGCGATCGCCTCGCGGCGGTCGACGACGATCTCCAGTTCGGCGGCGCCGGAAACACCTTCGGCACCGCCCGCCACCTCGGCGACGATCGCCTCCGGGTCCTCGGAGCGCGGGTTGTCGGAGGTGATCACGGTCAGGTCGGAGAGCTCGGCCCCGGCGCAGCCCATCTTCGGGCGCTTGTCGCGGTCGCGGTCGCCGCCCGCGCCGAAGACAGATATCAGCCTGCCCTTGGTCAGGCGACGGGCCGCCCGCAGCACGTTCTCCAGCGAGTCCGGGGTGTGGGCGTAGTCGACCAGGACCGAGAAGCCCTGGCCCTCGTCGATCGGCTCGAAGCGGCCCGGCACCCGCGCCGCCCGCGCCAGGCCGGCGGCGGCGATCTCCGACCCGACCCCCATCGCCTCGGCGGCGGCGAAGGCTCCGAGCGCGTTGGCGACGTTGAAGTGGCCCGGCAGCCCCGTCCGCAGCCGCATGCCGCCGACGCTGAAGCTCGCCCCCGAGGCGTCGAACTCGATCTCGGCGGCGCTGTAGTCGGCGGCAGCGCCTTCGGCGGAGAAGGTGACGCACTCGAATTCCTCCGCCAGCCGGCGCCCGTAGGGATCGTCGACGTTGACGATCGCGACTTTCGGGCCCGCCTCGAAGAGCTTGCGCTTGGCGAGGAAGTAGTCCTCCATGTCGGCGTGGAAGTCGAGGTGGTCCTGAGTCAGGTTGGTGAAGATCGCCACCTCGAAGTGGATCGCGTCGGCCCGGTGCAGGGCCATCGCGTGCGAGGAGACCTCCATCGCGCAGGCTTCGTCGCCGCCGTCGAGCATCTGCCGGAAGGTCTTCTGCAGCTCGATCGCCTCCGGCGTCGTCCGCACCACCTCCTTCTCCACGCCGCCGACCACCTGCTTGACCGTGCCGAGCAGGCCGCAGTAGACGTCGGTCGCCTGCAGGACCTCGCGGACGAGGAAGGCGGTCGTCGTCTTGCCGTTGGTGCCGGTCACCCCGACCACCCGCAGCTGCGCCGTCGGGTCGCCCCAGAAGCGCGCCGCCAGCGGCGCCATCGCGGCCCGCGAGTCGGGCACGACGACCTGCGGCACCTCCAGTTCGGTCAGCTCCCGCTCGACCACCAGCGCCGCGGCCCCTTCCTCGACCGCCCGAGCCCCGAACTCATGCCCGTCCGCCTTCTCCCCGACCACGCAGAAGAAAAGCGTCCCCGGCTCGACCTTGCGACTGTCGTAAGCCAGCTCCTTCACCTCAACGGTGCCGTCCCCGACGACCCGCGCCCCCGGCACCTCCGCAACCAGCTCGTCCAACCTCATCGGCAGCGAAGTCTAGGTAGGGAGTCGGGTGCCCCACCCGCCAAGGTCATTCCTGCGGAACCCCGAGATAAGGAAGAGCGAATTCGGCGATCTGGCCGAACGCCGGCGCCGCGACCGAGCCACCGTAGATTTCCCCCTGCGGCTGGTCGACGATCACCGCCGCCAGCAACTGCGGATTCTGGGCCGGGGCGAAGCCGATGAAGGAGGCGACGTACTTGGTGTCCGAGTATTCGCCGTTTTCGGCCACCTCGGCGGTGCCGGTCTTGCCGGCGAGCGTGTAGCCGGGGACGCTGACCTCCGCGGCGGTGCCGCCCGGCGCCAGCACGCCCTCGAGCATTTCCCGGATCTCGCTCGAGACCTGCGGCGAGATCACCCGCCGGCCCTGCGGCACCTCGACCGCTTCGTCGCCGACCCGCTTGACCAGCTGCGGCGGCCGCAACGTGCCGCCGTTGGCGATCGCCGCGTAGCCGGCGACCATCTGGATCGGGGTGACCGAGAGGCCCTGCCCCATCGCCTCGTTGCCGAGGGTCGACCCGGAGTATTCGTCGAGGTCGAGCAGCAGCCCCTGCTCCTCGGCCGGGTACTGGATCCCGGTCGGGCGGCCGAAGCCGAAGCGACGGATCCAGCGGTCGAATTTCTCGGCGCCGAGCCCGAGCCCGATCGTCGCCGCGCCGACGTTCGAGGAGTGGGCGAGGATCGTCGCCACGCTCATCGTTTCGGTCCCGCGCGGGTGCGAGTCTTCGATCGTCCGGTCGGCGACCTGGAGCACCGGCGGCAGGGTGAATTCGCTGGTCGGCGTGACGGTTTTTTCCTCCAGCGCCGCGGCGACGGTGAACGCCTTGAAGGTCGACCCCGGCTCGTAGGTGAACCCGGTTGCCTTGTTCAGCAGGTCCTCGTTGCTCGCTTCTTCGAGGTTGCTGGGGTCGACCGGTGGCCAGTTGGCCATCGCCAGCACTTCGGAGCTGCGCGGGTCGACGACGATCGCCGTCGCGCCCTTCGGTGAATACGCTTCGCCGACGCCGGCCAGCGCTCGTTCGGTTTCCCGCTGGATCACCGGGTCGAGGGTGAGCTGGATGTCTTCGCCGTCCTCGGCTTCCTCGACCGTTTCCAGCCGGATCGGGTCGCCGAGCGCGTCGTTGACGATCCGGCGCTCGCCGTCGCTGCCGCCGATGACGTCTTCCTCGCCCGCCTCGAGCCCGGTCAGGCCCTGGTTCTCGGAGCCGACCGCGCCGATCACCTGGCCGGCCATCTCACCCTGCGGGTAGGTACGGCGGCTGTCGGGCAACTGCCCGATCCCTTCGATCTCGAGCGCTTCGACCTTGGCGGCGGTCGCCAGGTCGACTTTCTGCGCGACGTAGGAGAAGCCGCCTTCGGCGGTGAGCGCTTCCAACACCTCGCCCTTCGGCTGCTTGAGGATCGGCGCCAGCCGCTCCGCCGCCTGGGGCGGGTTTTTCACCTGGTAGGGCGTGGCGTAGATCGTCGCCGCGTCTTCGGAGGCGGCGAGCTTGTTGCCGCGACGGTCGAGCAGGTCGCCGCGCAGGCCGGGGACGGTGACCTCCTCGGTCTGCTGGTAGACGGCCTGCGAGGCGAGGTTCGACCCCTGCACCCCCTGCAGCCAGAAGGCACGGCCGACGACGACGAGGAAACAGAGGAGGAAAGCGCCGAAGAGAAGGCCGATCCGGCGCTCGATCAGACGCATCGGAGCCGCCTAACCTCCGGCGGCCGCGAGGCGCTCGGCGGCGGTGGCGACGTCGGCGGGCTCGTACTCGATCAGCCCCGGCTCTTCGGTGGTCGGCATCGCCAGTCCGAGCTCGGCTCCCTGGCTGCGCACGCGGGCGGTGCTGAAGTGCTGGGCCTCGCGGATCTCGAGCATCGAGTTCTCCTTTTCCAGGGCCGTGATCTGCTCGTCGATCCGGCCGGAGGAGGCGGCGAAGCTGAGGGTGGCGACGTTGAGGGCGACGATCCCGACCAGCAGCAGGCCGAGGACGGCGATCCAGGCGCGGCCGCGGGTCATCCGCACGACCAGGCCCGAGTCGGGCAGCTGGCGGACGGCGACGGCGGTGCGGCCGGCGGCGACGACCAGCCTCGGCTGCGCCGCCGCGGTGCGCCGTTTCGGCGCCGGCTTGCGGGCGGGCGCGCGACGTGCGGGGGCGCGACGTGCCGGGGCCTTGGCGGGAGCGGCGGCACCGGCGCGAGGCTTGCGCAGCGGTGCTTTGCGTTTCGGCGGCGTCGTGCGCGAGGGTGCCGGTGCCGGGGCGGCGGTGCTGCGGCGGGCGGGGGCGGCGACGGCCATCAGCCGGCCTCCCCCACGGGCTGGGCCTCGGCGATCTTCAGCGCCGCCCGCAGGTGCGCCGAGCGCGAGCGCGGGTTGCGCTCCGCCTCCTCGGGACCGGGCGAGATCGCGCGGCGGGTCAGCAGCTCGGCCTCGGGCTCGTGCCCGCAGACGCAGACGGGAAGCTCGGGCGGGCAGACGCAGCCGCGCGCCTTGGCGGCGAGGAACTGCTTCACCGGCCGGTCCTCGAGCGAGTGGAAGGAGATCGCGGCGAAGCGGCCGCCGACCTTCAGCTGCTCCCAGGCCAGCGGCAGCGCCTCTTCGAGCGCCTCGAGCTCGCCGTTGACGGCGATCCGGATCGCCTGGAAGCTGCGCTTGGCCGGGTGGCCGGCGCCGAAGCGGGCCGAGGCCGGCATCCCGGCCTTGATCGCCGCGACCAGCTCGCCGGTGGTGGCCAGCGGCCGGCGGCGGACGATCTCACGGGCGATGCCGCCCGCGAACCGCTCCTCGCCGAAGCGGCGCAGGACCTGCGCGATCCGCGCCTCGGGCCATTCGTTGACGAGGTCGGCGGCGGTGAACTCCTGCCGCGTGTCCATCCGCATGTCGAGCGGCGCGTCGTAGGAATAGGAGAAGCCCCGCTCTCGCGCGTCGACCTGCATCGAGGACATCCCCAGATCTACATAAACCATGTCTGGGCGCACTCCTTCGCCCTGCAGGGCGCGAAGTCCTGCCGCGAAGTCGCTGCTGACGAAGAGCGTCCGGCAGGGCACCTCGGCGGCGAAGCGGTTGAAGCGCTCCTGCGCGGCCGGGTCGCGGTCGATCCCGATCAGCGTCCCCTCCGGCCCGATCAGCTCGGCGATCTGCCGGGCGTGGCCGCCACCGCCGAAGGTGCAGTCGACAGCCGTCTGCCCCGGCTCGGGCGCCAGCAGCGAGACCAGCTCGGGCGCGAGAACGGGCTCGTGCTCGCTCATGACGACCTCGACCGGACGCAGGTGGGTCCTCGGCGTGGGGTCCACATATTCGATCTGCCTCGCATTCAGTCTCATGATCACGCGGTGCCGGCGGCGGCGAGGCCCTCGGCGATCTCGGGGGCGGCGGCGTCGAGCTCCTCCTCCTGCTTGGCCCAGGCGTCGGCGTTCCAGATCTCCAGGTACTCGCCGGCGCCGATCACGACGCAGTTGCCGTCGAGCCCGGCGTGCTCGATCAGCGGCTTGGGGATGCGGATGCGCCCGGCGGAGTCCAGCGTTTCGTCGAAGGAGCCGCCGTGGAAGCGGCGGCGCAACTGGCGGGCGTCGCGCCCGAAGGGGCTGTGCGGCGAGAGAAAACGGTCGGAGAGCTGCTCGAACTCCTCGGTCGTATGCACCCAGACGCAGGGGTCGAAGCCCTTGGAGAGAACCACTCCGTCGGCAAGCGAAGCCCGGAAGCGAGAAGGAACCGTGAGGCGGTCCTTGGAATCGAGGTTGTGCTCGTAGAGACCCCTGAACGCCACTGCGGCCGAGTCCTTTCCGAACGGGAGGGCTGAAAAAGAGTTGGACCGGAGTGATGAGGTGGGAGGAGCCTCACCACCCCGGTCCTGGGCTTCAACTCGATCGCCACAATAACCCACTCCCCCCCACTTTGCAACACGACCCTCCCCTGCAACCCCATTTGCATCCGCCTCCGCGCCCGCTAGGTTGCGCTCGATGAGTCCTCCTGAAGACGCCAACGACCTGCGCGGCCACCACTTCAAGCGGCTGATGGGCAAGACGCTGACGGTCGTCCTGCTCGGCTCGCTGACGCTGATCGCCTTCGTCGCCGGCGGGATCGCCGTCGATCCGCTCGTCGGCTTGATCGTCGCCGCCGCCGTCTTCGTCCTCGGCCTGCTGGTCGTCCTGGTGATCGCCGACAAAAAGGCGGCCGACGACTTCTTCGAGGTCTACGCCCAGAAGCGCGGGATGACGCTGGTCCACGGCCAGGGCCAGCTGCCGCAGGCGACGCCGCTGCTGGGCAAGGGCGACAAGCGCTACACCGAGCGCAGCCTCCTCGGCCCGATCGGCGAGGGATTCGAAGGCACCCTCGCCCTCTTCACCTACGAGGAAGAGACGACCGACTCCGACGGCGACCAGCAGACGAACTACTACCGCTACACCCTCGGCTACGTCGAGGTGCCCGACTGCGCCGGCTTCGTCCCCGAGCTCTACTGCCAGCGCAAGTTCGGGCTGCGGGCGCTGGAGAAGTTCGAGGACGCCTTCCGCGGCGACAAAGAGCGGGTGACGCTGGAGAGCGAAGCGCTGCTCGACAAGTACGAGATCTTCGCCACCAAGGGGCAGGACGCCAACCGGCTGCGCCAGCTCTTCTCGCCGACCTTCATCGTCTGGATGGCCGACGCGGCTCCGGACAAGTTCGCCTTCGAGCTGGTCGGCGGCAAGCTCTGCTGCTACGTCAGCGGCCACAAGGAAAACGCCACCGACCTCGACGCGGTCGCCACCGCCACCGGCGCGGTGGCGAAACGGCTGCGCGACGAGGCGCTGGAGTAGTCGGCCTCAACCAGGAGGCCTCTGGCTAGTCGCGCCCGAACGGGAGCGTCTGCAGGAAGAGAAGAGCGCAGCCGACCAGCAGCGAGAGCGCGCAGAGAACCGTGGCGAGGAGGGCGACCCAGGTGACGAGGCGACTGCGGGCGACTGCCTCGTCGGTGTTCTCCATCCGGTCGCCTCCGAGTGCCAGCGCCGAGGCAACCACCGCGGCGAGGCCGAAGCCGAGGGCCGGGGCAAAGAGCAGAAGGGATCGCACGACGAAAGCGTAATCGCCTCAGAACCCCGCGAAGAGGCTCTCGGCATTGGCGATCAGGCCAGCGGCGATCATCAGCAGGACCGAGGGCACGAGGACGAGGGCGACGACGAGTTGGATCTTCGGCGCGGCGCGGGCGGCGCGCTCCTCGACCGCCCGGCGGCTGTCGCGGCGCAGAGCGGTCGCCTGGCGGCGGAGCTGGTCGGCGAGCGGTGAGCCGAAGCGGCGCGAGCGCTCGATCGCCGCGACCAGGGTCGCCATCTCGCTGCCGGGTACGCGCTCGCGGAGGGACTGGAGCGCAGCGCTGAGCGGGACGCCGCAGGAGAGCTCGGCGACGGTCAGGCGCAGCTCCTCGGCCAGCGGCCCCTCCCCCGCCCGTGCCAGTTGCTCGATCCCGGCCGCCGGGCCGCGCCCCGAGCCGGCGCTGACCGCGAGCAGGTCGAGCGCGTCGGGCAGCGCCGCGACCAGGCGCCGCTGACGCCGCCGTACCCGCCGCTCCCGCAGCGCGTCCGGGGCGACGAAGCCGGCGAGCGGCATGCCGACGAGGACGAGCAGCGAGAGCCGACCGGGAGCGGCCGGCGCGGCGAGCAGCCCCAGCAGCATCCCGGCGCCGGCGCCGAGCAGCTTGCTGACGAGCGCCCGCGGCGGGCGCGGGCGGAACGTCGTGCCCGCCAGCACCTCCCTGCCGCCCGCGATTCCGAGCAGGACCGCGAGGCCGACGAGCAGGCCGACCTCGCTCACTCGACCACCTGCGAGAAGCGGCGGATGACGGCGAAACCGAGCAGTTGCAGCGCCACCGCCATGGCGAGGAGCACGGCGGCGGGCGGCGAGCCGAGCAGCCCAACGAGGAAGCCCGGCTGCAGCAGCTCGGCCAGCAGGGCGCCGCCGGTCGGCATCGCCACCACCAGGAGGCCGGTGAAGCGCGCCTGCGCCGTCGCCGAGCGGGCGTCCTCGGCCACCCGCTCGCGCTCCGCCGCGCCGGCGGCAAAGCGCCGCAGCAACCCGGCGAGGTCGCCGCCCGCGAGCCGCTGGCTGAGCAGCGCGGCGGCGAAGGCGTCGACCCGCTCGGAGCGCATCCGCCCGCGCCAGCGGGCGATCGCCTCCGCGGTCGGTGCGCCGAGCTCCATCTCGGCGGCGAGACGGGCGAGCTCCGCCGCGGGGGGCCCGTCGAGCGAGACGGCGCAGCCCGCGAGCGAGGCGCGCAATGAGCGGCCGGCGCTGAGCGAGTCGGCGATCGAGGTCGCCACCTCCGGCAGCGAGCGCTCGATCGCGCGGCGGTAGCGCCGCCGCCGGGCGGCGATCGTCGAGCCAGCCAGGGCCGGGCCGGCCACCGCCAGCGGCAGCGCGAGGAGCCAACCGCCGACGAACCAGCCGGCGGCGATCGCCGCGGCGGTGCCGAGCGCCGCCAGCCGCCGCCGCTCGCGGGTCGAGGGGGCGTAGCCCTCCTCCCCCGCCCGCCGCAGCGGCTCCAGCGCCAGGCGCAGCCACTGCGCCGCCGCCGGGCTCGCGAGCAGCGCCTCGCGCACCGCCAGCGCGCCGAGCCCGCCGGCGACAGCGGCGACCAGGACCGGCAGGCTCACGAGACCTCGGCGATCTCGGTCACCCGGCGGGCGCCGTCGGCCTGCCGCTCCAGGTGCACGATGAGGTCGACGCCGCGCCGCACCTGCTCGGCCACAGCCGCGTGCGGCAAACCGACGCCGGCCATCAGCGCCAGGGTCTCGAGCCGGCTCAGCGCGTCCGCGGGCGAGTTGGCGTGCACGGTCGAGAGAGCGCCATCGTGGCCGGTGTTGAGCGCGGTCAGCAGGTCGAGCGCCTCGACCCCGCGCACCTCGCCGATCACGATCCGGTCCGGCCGCATCCGCAGCGCGTTGCGCAGCAGGTCGCGGATCGTCACCTCCCCGCGTCCCTCGACGCCGGCGGGGCGGCTCTCGAGCCGGACCACGTGCGGTTGCTGCAGTCGCAGCTCGGCCGCGTCCTCGATCGTCACCACCCGCTCGGAGGGGGCGATGAAGCTGGACAGGGCGTTGAGAAAAGTCGTCTTACCGGAGCCGGTGCCGCCGCTGACGAGGATGCTGCGCCGGCCGGCGACCGCCCGCTCGAGCAGCTGCAGCTGCTGGACGCAGATCGTCCCCAGCGAGACCAGCTCGTCGGGCCCCGGCCGCTCGGCGCCGAAGCGGCGGATCGAGAGCGCCGGGCCGTCGATCGCCAGCGGCGGGATGACGACGTTGACGCGCGAGCCGTCGGCGAGCCGGGCGTCGACCATCGGGCTCAGCTCGTCCACCCGGCGGCCGAGCGGCGCCAGGATCCGCTCGATCGTGTTGCGCAACTCCTCCTCGCCGGCGAAGACAACGTCGGTCGCCTCGAGCCGGCCGCGCCGCTCCACATATACGCGCTCGTGGGAGTTGACCATCACCTCCTCCACCGCGGGATCGGCGAGCAGCACCTCCAGCGGGCCGAGTCCGACGCTGTCGCGGACGATCCGCTCGACCACCTGCTCGCGGTCGGCCGCCGGCAGGACCGCCGCCTGCTCCTCGACCAGCGCCCGTGCCGACTCGGCGATCTCCTCCTCCCGCCGTCGCCCGGCGGCGGCGTCCCCCCGGCGGCGCTCGACCAGGCGCTCGCGCAGGGAGACCGCGAGCTCGGCGACGTCGCTCTCCCGCCGCTCCATCAGCGCCCCGGGATCACGGTGACGCGGCGGGCGAAGCTCTCGGCGGCGATCAGGCGCAGCGCCTGCGAGCGGGTCAGCGCGAGGGTGACGGTTGCTTCCCCTGCTTCGCCTTCCCCGCCCGGAGCCAGCGCCAGGAGCGGGACCGAGGGGGCCGCGACGTAGGTGCGGCCGTCCTCCGCGCCCGACGGTTCGGTGGTGACGACGACGTCGACGCGGGAGCCGACCGGCTGCCCGCCGAACGCGGTCAAGGCTCCGGCGCCGCTGACCGCGATCTCGACCGGGCGCCGGCCACGGCCGAGGTCCGGCCCCGTGCCAGGGGGCCGCGGCGGCCGAAGCTGCCCCGCCAGCAGGTAGGTGCCGGCCGGGATCGTCGCGGTGGGGACGAGGCCGAGCGCTTCCTGCGGCGCCGCCAGGGCGGCCTCGGGAGCGAAGCGCACCGGCACCCGCCGCACCTCCAGCATCTCGGTCGCAACGGCAGGGTCGATCTCCTCCCCCGCCCGCAGGTTGCCCGAGGCGACGAGCACCGGGCGCAGCTCGCCGTAACCGCGGACCACGCTGCGGCCATATCCGTCGGCGATCGCCGCCGCGATCGCCGCCGCCGCGAAGGCTCCCAGCAGGAACCCGATGGCCCGTCCCCGGCGACTCATCGATCGCCTCCGGCGAGCGGCAGGTCGAGCACCGCTTCGCAGCTCTCGCCGCGCCGGCGCAGGCGGAAGCTGCCGCCGTTGCGAGTCGCCGCCCGCCGCACGATCCGCAGCCCATGCCCGTGACGCCGGCGACCCGATATCCGCGCGCCTTCACCCTCGCCGCTCGATCGCGCCCCCTCCGGCCGTAGCCGCTTGCGGTTCAGCACAACGAAGCGCAGGTCGGGCCCGATCTGGCGGACGGTGACCGCGACCTCACCGCTGCCGTGGTCCAAACCGTTGCTGATCAGGTTGTCCAATATCTGCGCCAGCTCTTCGGCGTCTCCGGCGAGGTGCGCGTCACCCGCTTCCCAGCGGAGGCTCAGCGCCCGACCTTCACGCGAGGCGCGGACCCGACCCCGCTCGACCGCCGACTCGACCAGCCGGCGACAAGGCACGAGGTCAACCGACTGCTGGACGGGCCTGCCGTTGATCTCGCGATCGAGCCGGTCGACCGCCGCGACCGCCAGTCGCAGTGACGACTCGAAGGCAACTGCACGCTCGGCCGCGACGGGAGGGGCCAGGGCGATGGCCTGAAGCGGCCGGCGCAGCTCGTGCATCGCCTCGTTCAAAGCGCTCCGCCGCCGACCCTCCCGCAGCACCGAAATCCCACCTGCCATCGCAAACGACGCGGCAAACGGCAGACCGGCAGCCAGCTCCGCAAGCTCCAGCGGCACCGCTCATCCCCTCCCTCGATCGCTCATCGGGAGGCCAAGTCGCAGGCGACCGAATCTCTCCCCCGGGGATCCGCCGCGCAGGTCGCAAACTGCGTCAACTAAGAGGCGAAGCGCGCCCGTCCCCCGAAGCGGTCTCGGCCAGGCGCCGCAAAGGACGAGCGCGCCAGGTAGACCCTAAAGCCAAACACTTCGGTTCCCAAACCACCGAATTTGATGACTTTAGCCGAATACAGCGGTTAGTCCTTTTCACTGCATAACCTTTTCTTCGGAGCGAGTTTCCGTGGTGCGTTTTGGAATACTTGTCTAGTAACTCGGGTGTTCCCTGCCACCAACTGTCTCCCCCGCCCGAGCAGAAACGGAGGTTCCTCCTTGCCACAGTCCCGCACTTCCCCAGAGGGCATTACCCAGCAGCTTGCGAAGGCCCTTGCGCATCCCCTGCGCGTCCGAATTCTCAGCTCCCTCCATAAAGGGATCTCGAGCCCGAACCAGCTGGCGCAGGAGCTCGGCGAGCCGCTCGGCAACGTCAGCTACCACGTCAAAACCCTGCTCGAGTACGACTGCGTCGAACTCGTGAAAACCGAGCCGCGGCGCGGGGCGGTAGAGCACTTCTACCGGGCCACCGACCGTGCCTTCCTCAGCGACTCCGACTGGGCCAAGATCCCGGCCTCGGCGCGCAAGGGCATCTCCGGCTCGATCCTCGAGTCGATCGGTCAGAGCGCGACCGACGCGATGGCCGAGGGGACGATCGAGGGACGCAAGGACTCCCATCTCTCCGACACCCCCCTGCTGCTCGACGAGAAGGGCTGGAAGGAGCTCAACAAGGTTCTCGCCGACACCGTGAAGCGCGCCGGCGAGATCCAGAAGGAAGCCTCAAAGCGCATCGGCAAGGACGACGGCATCGCCACCAAGCTGGCGATCATGCACTTCGAGGTGCCCGCCGCCGAGAAGCCGAAGAAGAAGGCGAAGCGGTAGCAGCACGAACAACTCCCGCTTCCAGCCCCTGGTCGATCCGCTCGGCCAGGGGCTTTTTTTCTAACCGTCGATCAGCCTGTAGCCGATCCCCCAGCAGTTGATGACGAAGCGGCCTTTCTCGGGGTCGAGCTTGCGGCGCAGGCGGGAGGCGTGGGAGTCCAAGGTGCGGGTCTTGGAGTTGCCCTTGTAGGCCCAGATGGCGTCCAGCAGCTCCTGCTTGGTGAAGACTCGGGTCGGGTCGGTGGCGAGCATGCGGAGGAGGGCGAACTCCTTCTTCGCCAGCGGCACCTCGCGCTCGCCGACGATGACCTTGCGGCGCAGCGGGTCGATGACCAGGTCACCGACCCGGCTCGGCCCGTCGTGGGGATGCGTGCGGCGGCGCAGCACGGCGCCGATCCGGGCCCGCAGCTCGCCGTAGATGAAGGGCTTCGTCAGGTAGTCGTCGGCGCCGGCGTCGAGCCCGCGCACCTTGTCGGTGTCGCCGCTGCGGCCGGTGAGGACGATCACCGGCAGGCGCGGGTCGAAGCGGGAGTCGATCCCGTCGGCCTCGCGGATCTCGCGCAGGACGTCGAGCCCGGAGGCGTCGGGCAGCGACAGATCCAAGAGCAACAGGTCCGGATGGTTGTATCTGCAGAGGCGGAGCGCGTCGGAGGCGCTCGGGGCCGGCATCACACCGAAGCGGTCGGCGGCCAGGTGCTCGCAGAGCAGGTCGAGGGTTACGGCGTCGTCCTCGCAGACGACCAGGCTGGCTATCTCTTCTCTTTGGGGCAGCATGGCGACCTAAGTCCCTGGACCGGCCGACTCTCCCCCCTGCTCGGGCGACGGAATCTCCAAAATTGCGGCCGCGCCGCGGTGCCAGATGACCCGGCAGGGCGGGACGCGGCGCCGTACGGTCAGCACCCGTCCCCCCGCGTCGAGGAAGTAGACGTCCAGCGGGAAGCGCATGCCGAAGGTGTGGACGCTGGAGCAGCGGGGAATCAGCAGGCCCGGGCCGGCTCGATCGCGGTCGCGCCAGGCGAGGCCCAGCAGACGGGTTCGGAAATCCTTCGCAACGGGAATGGGGCGTTCCACGGACCCCCAAGCGTGGGCGCCGTGAAACTCTCCCCCTCATGCCCGAGGCCACCATGCCCAAAAGACCCAAAGTCGCGATCTTCAGCCCCAACCCGATGGTCTCGATCGCGATCGAGTCCTTCAGCGCCGAAGGCGGCGACGACATCCACGTCCACCCCGCCGGGCAGGGCGTCTGGGTGGCGCGGATGGCGGCCGAGCTGGGCGCCGACCCCGTCCTCTGCGGCTTCATCGGCGGCGAGGTCGGCAGCGTCCTGCGGCCGCTGCTGGAGCAGATGCCCATCGAGCTGCGCCTGGTGGAGACGGCCGAGCCCAGCGGCGCCTACATCCACGACCGCCGCAGCGGCGAGCGCGAGCCGGTCGCGCAGAGCGCGGCGCTGCCCGCCTCCCGCCACGAGGTCGACGAGCTCTTCTCGGTCACCGTCGCGGCGGCGCTCGAGTGCGACCTGCTGGCGGTCTGCGGTCCCTACCCGGACAACACCGTGCCGCTCGATATCTACAGCGGGCTGGTCGCCGACGTGAAGGCGAACGGGGTGCCGGTGGTCGTCGACCTCTCCTCGCCGCGCCTCGACAAATCGCTCGAGGGCAAGCCGGACCTGGTCAAGATCAACGACTGGCAGATCGCGGGCTTCATCTCCGGCCCGGTCGACACCGAGGCGCAGATGCGGGCGGCGATGGAGCGGGTGGTCGAGGCGGGCGCCGGCAGCGTCATCGTCACCCGCGCCGGCGACCCGGCGCTGGCACTGCGCGACGGGCGGTTCGTCGAGCTGAAGCCGCCCAAGTTCGAGCGCGGCTCCCGCGAGGGCTGCGGCGACTCGATGATGGGCGCGCTCTCGGCGACGATCGCCGCCGGGCGCGAGTGGGAGGACGTGCTGCGCCTCAGCGCCGCGGCCGGAGCGACCAACTTCCTCCACAGCGGCCTCGGCACGGGCTCCCGCGAGGTGATCGAGAAGCTGGCGGCAAAGGTCCAACTGCGGCCGCTGGATTGATCGTTTCCACCCTTTTCCCTGTCATAACGAGGAAAAGGGTGGAAACGATCTAGACCTGGGGCTCGTAGGGGGGTTCGAGCGGGTCGCCTTCGACGATCGCGCGGGGGGCGGTTGCGGCGATCCAGTCGAGGTGCGGGGCGAGGATCTCGACCTCTCGCAGGCGCTCCAGCGCCGGGGAGAGCCGTACCGGGCGGCCGCCGTGGACCGTATGGGCGTCGCTGCCGAGGACGTGGACGAGGCCCTTCTCCGCCATCGCCAGCATTCCCTTCGCCATGTTCTCGCGCAGGAAGAAGTCGGCGGTCGCCTGGATCAGCGCCCCCTCGGCGACCAGCGCCGCCATCCGCTCGAACATGTCGGCCGAGAGGTGGCGCTCGGGGTGGGCGACGATCGTCCGGTGGCCGCGGTCGGCGAGGTGGGCGACCCGCCGCAGCAGGCTCTCGTCCAGCGGCCCTGGCGCCGGCTCCAGCAGGATCCAGTTGCCGTCCCCGAGGGCGACCCGCGCCAGCTCCTCCTCGCTCAGCCCCTCGACCGCGGTCTCGGCGACCTCGCCTCCCTGCAGGATCCGCACCGCCACCATTTCCCGCTCCAGCCGCTCGTTCAGCCCCCGCACCCGCCCGGCCAGCTCCTCGATCCGCACGTCGTGGTCGTGGCGGATGTGCGGGGTCGCGCAGACGGCTTCGATCCCGTCCGCCTCGGCCTGCCGCGCCATGGCGACGCTGTCGTCGGCGTCCCTCGCCCCGTCGTCGATCGCGTCGAGGATGTGGCAGTGCAGGTCGATCACGGCGTCTCCCCGCGACTTCTACCCGGTTCGGGGCTGAAGGAGTGCAATTTCGTCGCCAGGGTGCAACCGGGCGTTCAGGCACTGCTCCAAGCGGGCACGTCTTTACGATGATCGGCAAGATCATGCACCTGTTCGCGCCGGGCTTGCGCGGGCGGACTGGCTTCAACTCATGGATAAGAAGACGACCCGCAGAGGGAATTACGAGTCCGGCTCCGATTACGTGCTGGAGTACGGCGAGCTTCGCTTCGCCTTCAACGAGGAGGACTTCGCGCAGCGGGTCGAGCAGGCCGCGGTCAAGCTTCGCTTCGTCGACCAGGGACTGAGCGCCGAGGAGCTCGACGACCTCCTCGACCTCGCGGTCAGCGGCGAGATCGCCGAGCCCAGCTCCCGCCTCGGCGAGCACATCAACGAGAACTGGGAGGACCTGGTCGGTCCCTCCAACCGCAGTCTCGTGCACTGGATCCGGCGCCTCGTCTTCCGCGGCGCCTGGCTCGACCAGCGGGTCAAGGAGGGTGAGCTCGACGTCGTCTTCGACGAGCGCACCCAGACCTTCGGCTACGTGCAGCCCGACCGCAGCGACGAACTGATCGAGCTCAGCAAAGAGCCGAGCTGGCGCCGCATCGCCTACCGGCGTTAATCAGCTCTCAGAGCGCTCTAGAGCAGCAACCACGGTGAGCGAACCGCCGCCGGCTCCGCCCTGGGCGCGGCCGGCGTCGAAGAACTCCTTGGCGGCATCGGCGTCGCCGTAGGCCTCGCCGAGGCGGGTGAGGGAGTCGACGAGGAGGATCACGTCTTCGCCCTTGCCGGCGCGGGCCTGCGCTTGGGCGAGGGCGTCGCTGGCGTGGCGCGGCTGGCCGGCGGAGACGATCTCCGCCTGCGGAGCGTCGCGCTTCCAGTCGGCAAGCTCCTCGGGGCTGGGGTCGATCAGCAGGGCGACAGGGTCCGGGCCCTTCGAGTCGGCGGCGAGGTCGGCGGCGACAGAGCGCAGCAGCGCCGTGCAGGCCTCGCGGCTCTCGGCGCAGAGCAGCGTCTGGCGACCGGCCTCGGGCGGCAGCAGCAGGCCTTCGAGAGTCACGCCCTGCTTGCCGCGACGGCCGAAACGACGTCGGCGGCGGCGCCGCGGGCGCGGGGCCTCGGCGGCAGGGGCGGCGGCGGCCGGCTCGGGCGTCGGCTCGGGCTCCTTCTCGGGCTCGGGTTTTTTCTCGGCCTCAGGCTTTTTCTCGGGGCGCTCGCGACGGCGGCGGGGCCGCTCCTCGCGTTCCCCGCCCCCACCCCGCTCCGCCTTCTCGGCGGCGGGCGCGTCGCCGTTCTCGCCGGCGAGCCGGTCGATCAGTTCGCGCTTGCTCAACATCCGGTACTTGGGCACGCCGGCCTCGGCGGCAAGCAGGTGCAGGTCGGACAGGTGCTTTTTCTCCAGCTCAGCCTTGTTCATCGAGGGCGCAGGTTATTCAACCGGCCACCTGCGGCGCGGCGGCGGGGTCGATCCCCTCGGTGGCGGCGACCTCAAGCCAGGCCTCGGCCTCGCGCGAGCGCTGCCGGCGCGACCAGCCGAGCTCGGCGCCGAGGGCGTCGGCGACCGGCCGCACGGCCTTCGCCGATCGCAGCTCCGGCGCCGCCAGGATCCCCAGGCGGGTGCGGCGCAGCAGCACGTCGGCGACCGTGCGCGCCTGCTCGAGGCGGGCGGCAAGCACCACCTCGGCGAGCAGGTCGGGGCGGCCGGGGGCGATCGGGCGGGCCAGCTTCGGGTCGGACCGGGCGATCTCCAGCACCTTGCGGGCGGCGTGCCCGTAGCGGAAGGCGAGCTGCTCGGTCGCCTCCTCCCCCACCCCCTCCGGGGCCTCCAGGTCCTCCGGCCGCGCCTCCATCCCCAGCGGGATCTCGTGCGTGTGGCAGGGCGCCTCGCGGCCCTCGCGCTCGACCAGGCGGTCGACCGTCTGCTTCGCCATCCGCCGCCAGGTGGTGAGCTTGCCGCCGGTGATCGTCAGCATCCCCGAGGAGGTCTCGTACAGCTCGGCTTTGCGCGAGATGTCGACCGACTTGCGCGGGTCGCCGGTGGAGATCAGCGGCCGCACGCCGGCGTAGGCGCCGACCAGGTCGGACTCGCCCAGCGCGGTGCCGAAGAAGTCGTTGACCGCGCTCAGCAGGTACTCGACGTCATCGGGTGCCGGGCGCGGGTGGGCGATGTCGCCGTCGAAGTCGTTGTCGGTGGTGCCGACCAGGGTCCGCCCGTACCAGGGCAGGGAGAAGATCATCCGGCCTTCGCCGGCGGGGACGATGCAGGCCGCCTTGCCCATCGGCAGGTCCGCGTGGTCGATCAGGATGTGGGTGCCGCGGCTGGGTGAGATCCGCGGCACGTCCTCCTCGCCCAGCAGCTCCTCGGGTCGAACCTGGTCGGCGAAGACGCCGGTGGCGTTGACGACGCTGCCGGCGCTGACCTCCATCCGCTCGCCCGACTCCGCCTCGACGAAGGCGACGCCGACGGCTTTGCCGTCCTTGGACAGGACCTCGGTCACCTCGGCGCCGTTCAGCATCACCGCGCCGAAGCGCTCGGCCTCGCCGAGCACGGTGAGGGCGAGGCGGACGTCGTCGGTCTGGCAGTCGTAGAAGAGGTAGGCGTCGTGGGGGTCGCGCGGCTCCAGCGCCGGCACCAGGTCCAGAACCTCGTCGCGGTCGATGGTGCGGTGGCGGTCGGGGGACCAGTAGTAGTCCTCGGCCTCCTCGCGGACGCTGCGGCGCTCGCGGCGGCTGCGGCCGGCGCGGGTGGTCGCCATCACGTCGTACATGTTCAGCCCGAGGCCGAGTTTGCGGTCGCGGCGCTCCTCGCCGAGGGCGGGGACGAGGAACGGCGTCGGGTAGACGAGGTGCGGGGCGAGGCGGACCATCAGCTGCCGCTCGAGCAGCGCCTCGCGGACCAGGCCGAGGTCGAAGTTCTGCAGGTAGCGGAGGCCGCCGTGGACCATCTTCGAGGAGCGGCTGGAGGTGCCGGCGGCGTAGTCGTTTCGCTCCAGCAGGGCAACCGAGTAGCCGCGCGAGGCGGCGTCGAGGGCGACCCCAGCGCCGGTGATGCCGCCGCCGATCACCACCACCTCGAAGTGCCTGCCGGCGATCTCCTCGATGGCGCGGGCGCGGGTCAGCATCAGTCGAGGTAGGTCGTGGTGCGGTCGGCGCCCGGGCGCTCGGGGGCGGGCTTCTCCTGGCGCGGGTGGCCGAGGTGGAGGAGGCCGACGAAGCGCTCCTCCTCGGGCAGGCCGACGGCGGCGCGGCCCTCGGCGCTGCGCAGCAGGCCCGGGGTGCGCCAGTAGCCCGCGTAGCCGCGGGCGTGAGCGGCGAGCAGGACGATGTAGGAGGCCGAGGCGGTCGCGTGCAGGTCCTCTTCCTCTTCGACCGGGTCGCCGCCGAGCAGGCAGGAGACGACGACGAGGGTCGGGGCGCGGTCGAGCTTCGCCGCGCCCTCGGGGCCGGCGACCTCCTTCAGCCGCTGCAGGGTCTGCGGCCCGATCACGCGGAAGCGCCAGGGCACGGTGAGGTTGTGGTTGGGTGCCCAGCAGGCCAGCTCCAGCAGCTCCTCGATCTGCTCGCGCGGCAGCGGCTCCGGCCCGAACGCCTTGTGCGTGCGGCGGGTGCGGATCGCGGTCTCGACGTCCATCCGTCGAGGGTATAGGCAGGCCGCCGCGACTTCCTTAGAGCGCAGACATCCCGATGATTGCCGCCAGCAGGGTGACGAAGCCGCCGATCATGAGCACGCGCAGTTCTTTGATCTCGCTTTCGATCCGGTCGAAGCGATGGTCGATCTCCTTGAACCGCAGGTTCACTTCCGCTTCGAATCGATCGAACCGTGCTTCGAGCTTGCTGAAGCGTTTGTCGACCTCGTCGAAGCGTTTGTCGACCTCGTCGAAGCGTTCGTCGACCTCGTCGAAGCGTTTGTCGACCTCGTGGAAGCGTTCGTCGACGTGCTTCTCGAACTGGTCGAGGCGTTTGTCGGTCCACTTTTCCCGCGGCAGCATCACGGCCATGACCATAGCGTAACCCTCTGTCTGCACGAAACAAGGCATGAAAGCGCCGGTTTTGGACCAACTTCGGGTCGGAACTGTGACTTAGAGGCCGTAGCGCCAGTGCATCCAGCCGCGGCGGCCGGCGAGGCCGAGCCCGAAGAGGACGCAGCCGGCAAGCAGGCCGAGCAGGATCGCGCCGGCGGTGCCGCTGGAGCCGGAGTCGCCGTCGACCGGCTCGGAGGCCTGCTCGCCGTACTGGACTCCGGCCGCTTCGGGAAGCGATTCCGGCAGGTCCCCGGTGACGTCGCCCAGGCCCGCCCCTGGCACGCCGCCCGGAACGGCCCCGAGGCCCGGCACCGAATCCCCGCCCTTCTGGCCGGGAGAGGACGGCGAGACGCCACCAGGGGATGGAGCCTGGGCGCCGGCGTCGCCGTCGGAGGTGCTTTCCAGGAATTCCTTCAGCGCCGGTGAGCTCTGGGGCGTGATCGGCGAGGAGGTCGAGGGAGTGGTTGCCGTTTCGCTCCCCTGGGAGTCCCCCTTTGCCTTGGGCTGCTTCGGCTGCGGCTCCCGCGGCGGAGCGGTTATCGGCAGGAAGCGGCCGGCAAGCGGGATCATCGCCTCGGCGGTCACCCAGACCGGCGAGACTTCGGTGCTGGGGGCCTGGAGGAACTTGCCGTCCGGCTCCTGGAGGTCGCGCAGGTAGGCGAGCGAGCTGGCGCCGGTGCCGAAGCCGGCCGGGTCCTTGCCGGCGGCGAGCAGGCCCTGCGAGACCCAGGCGGTCGCCTGGGCGTTCGCCGCCAGGGTCTTGCCGGGGGCGAAGCCGCCGTTCGGCCGCTTTTCCTTGCGCAGGAAGGCGAGCGCGTCCTCGGTCGCCTGCGAGCCGGGGCTGAGAACCTGGAGCACGGCGCCGGTGATGTCGGCCGTGCCGGGGCTCTGCGGCTCGTTCCCCCAGCCGCCGTCCTTGCCCTGGACCTTGCGCAGCCACTCGACGGTCGCGGTCGCCGAGCTGTTGGCGCCGGCCGCCCGCAGGGCGAGGACCGCGTAGGCGCTGGTCCCCGGCCACCCCTGGTAGGAGCCGTTGTCGCGGCGTTCGGCCAGCAGGCGCGAGACGAGGTCTTCGCCGACGAAGCTGCGTGGATCGACCCCGGCGGCCTGGAGCGAGAGGATCGTGCGGGCGACGTCGCCGGCGTCCTCGATTTCGCTGCGGTGCGCGCGGAGGAAGTCGACCGGCGATTTGCCGGCTTGGGTGACGTCGAGCGGGTTGCGGCCGGCAGCAGCAAGCGCCAGCATCGCCCAGGAGGTCATTTCCGCCCCGGCGTCCCGGCCGCTGTCGGCGGCGAAGCCGCCGCTCGGGCGCTGCTGGGCTTCGAGCCAGGTGAGGGCCTGGGTGACCGACGAGGACTGCGCCTGAGCGGGCGCCGGTGCGAAGGCCGAGCAGGCCACCAGGAGCAGCGCGGCGGCGATGCCGCCGCTGCGCAGCGCACCGCGCAGGGAGCCGTCCCCGCCGGGCGCACGCGGGGCGGCCCGCCGCTGCCACTCGAAGCGCTCGCGGAAGCGGACCAGCATCCGCACCATCGCCGGGCCGGCGACCAGCGCCAGCACCACGTTGCCGAGCACGTGGGCGACGTCGAACGGGATCGCGCGCGCCTCCAGAACGAGGAAGTGCCGCCAGGAGAGGTCCCCACCGTAGGTAGCCATCAGGGAGAAGTTCAACAGAGCGCCGTAGAAAATGCCAGCAAACCCGCAGATCGCGGCGAGGGTGAGGCGTCCGGCGTTGCGCGTGCCGAGCGCGCAGAGCGCCCCGAAGACGCCGCAGAGGCCCCAGCCGACCATCTGCCATGGGGTCCACGGCCCCTGCCCGAACCAGAAGTTGGAGACGAGCGCGGTGAGGGCGCCGACGGCGAAGCCGGGCGCGCCGCCCAGCGCGTAGCCGGCGAAGACGACGATGTCGGTGGTCGGCTTGACGTTGGGGAAGGCGGCGAAGGCGATGCGGCCGGCGATCGCCAGGGCGGCCAGGGCGGCGACCAGGGCGACGACCTGCGCCGGCGGGCGCGAGCGCTCGTACCAGGCGAAGCCGGCGAGGATGACGGCACCGACGATCAGGAAGCTGGCGACCTCCCAGGTCATCGCGTCTCCCCCAGCGCCGCGGCGCCCTGCTCGGGAGTGACGACGCCCGGCAGGTCGAGCACCCGCGCCACCTCGGTGGCGAAGTACCAGCCGCCGGAGAGGATCTCCTCGGCGGGCCCGTCGGCGATGACGACGCCGTCGCCGAGGAGAACCACGCGCGCGGCGAAGGCGGCGGCGAACTCGACGTCGTGGGTGGCGACGACGACCGCAGCGTCGTGAGTCGAGTTGGTGGACCCATCGGCCACTAAAGCGCCTTGCCCCGCGAGCCGGGCGATCAGGTCGACGAGGTCATCCTTGCGGGCGCGGTCCATCCCACGGGTCGGCTCGTCGAGGGCGACGAGGCCGGGGAGCTGATCCCCCTCCATGCGGCCGGCGAGGGCGATCGCCACGGCGAGGCGCTGCCGCTCGCCGCCGGAGAGGTCGCGCGGGTCGGCGTCGAGCGCGTGCTCGAGACCGACGACCCGCAGCGCCGCCAGCCCCTCGTCCCCCGGCAGCTCGTCCCCGACGCGCTCGCGCACGAGGTAGTCGCCGGGGGTCTGGGTGAGGAGGGCGACGGAGCCGACCTCGAGCTTCCCCGCCACCGGCTCGTGTAGCCCGGCGGCCGTGCGCAGCAGCGTGCTCTTGCCGGCACCGTTGCGGCCCATCAAGGCAACACGTTCGCCGGGGCCGATCGTCAGGTCGATGCCCTTCAAGACATCGCGCAGGTCTTCTCCGCGGTCCAGCTCGACCCAGATGCCTCTGGCTGAGAGGACGGGCGTCGAGGCGGGGTCGGTAGGCCGGGGATCTCGCACCCTCCTACTTGCCTGGCGAGGAGGGTGCGAGATCCCCGGCCTCCGCAGCGTTTGGCGTGCATCGCGAACGCCGACGGGAAGCGGTTCGATGCCGGCGAGAGAAAAGAGACGGGCGGCGGGGGTCTCCAGAGCGGGATCGGCGTCCTGAGCCCAGGCGAGGAAGTCGGCGGGCGCGCCGTCGAAGGAGATGCGGCCCCCCTCCATCGCCACCACCCGGTCCGCGGCGGCCAGGCAGCGCTCGAGGCGGTGTTCGGCCAGCAGCACCGCCACTCCCCACTCCTCGTTGAGGCGGCGGAGCAGCCAGATAAGCTCGTCGCCGGCGACGGGGTCGAGCTGGGAGGTCGGCTCGTCGAGGAGGATCAGGCGCGGGCGGGTGACGAGGGCGGCGGCGAGGGCCACGCGCTGCAGCTCGCCGCCGGAGAGGGTGTCGACGGTGCGCTCGAGCAGGTGCGGGATCGCGAGGGCAAGGGCGACCTCCTCGACCGCGCGGGCACGGTCGCCGGGCTCGTCGCCGCGCAGCTCCAGCGGCAGCTCGATCTCGGCCGCGACCGTGGTCGAGACGACCTGCGTCTCGGGGTCTTGGGCGAGGTAGCCGACGGCGGCGGCGAGCTCTCCCGGGCCGGTGGCGATCGCGTCGAGGGCGCCGACCCGTACCTCGCCCTCGATCTCGCCGCCGTGGAAGTGCGGCACCAGGCCGCAGGCGGCTTTCAGCAGCGTCGACTTGCCCGAGGCCGAGCGACCGGCGAGGAGGACGAACTCCCCCGGCGCCACCTCCAGCGAGACATCCTCAAGGGCGGCGTGCGCCGCATGCGGATACGAGTAACCAAGACCCTCGACCGCAAGCGCCGGAGCCGCCCCGCGACGAATCGCCAGCTCAGACACGCGCCACCCCCCTGCGTCCCGCCATCTCTTGCCAGCGGGACGATTTGCGGTTAGGTAGAGCGGTTTTCGTCCCGTCGGCGGTGGTTCGCCGGGTTGCACGGCGCTTCAGGGGTGCGAGGCCGCTGAGGGCTACCAGGGCGGAGAGGGCGAGAGTGGCGGGGCCGAGGCCGACCTCTACTTCGGGGTAGGTCTGGAAGTCGTCGGCGCCCAGGGCCTTGCCGGCGATCGCGGCGACGAGGACGATGCCGGCGACGGCGTAGAAGCGGCGGTCGTAGCGGGAGCGAGCGCGGCGGTTGCGGGCGCGGGTAGCGTCGAGGCTGTAGCCGCGCAGCTCCAGCGTGGCGGCGACGTCGACGGCGCGGTCGAGGGAGCCGGCGAGCAGGCGGCGGGCCAGCGGCGCCTTGCCGACCGGGGCGGCGCCGGGGCCGCGCAGGCGGGAGGCGTCGCGCAGGCGGGCAGCGTCGGCGGCGGCGACCGGGACCATCCGCGAGACCAGGGTCGCGGTCAGCGCCGAGCGACCGGCCAGCGGGCGCAGCAATCGCAGCACCCGGTCGGGGTCGACGCAGGCCGAGTAGACGGCGGCGGCGACCATCGCCACCGCGGCGCGCAGGCCACCGGAGAGGCCGGCGACGATCGCCTCGAAGGTGATGTCGACCTGGCCCAGCAGCGGCCACCCCCCCAACCGCGCCAGCACGGTCTCGCCGCGGCTGACGACCAAGGCGTTGACGACGACGATCAGCAGCGCCAGCGCCAGGCCCATCTTCAGGGCGACGCGGACGGCGCGGCGGGCGCCGGCCAGCAGCCCGGCGAGGATCGCCGCCACCCCGGCCGCGACCAGGACCACCGGGCTCGAATAGAGGAAGGCGACGGCGACGATCGCGCCCAGGTAGGCGACCGCGGCACCCGGCGATGCGCTCTGCAGCGGCCCCGGGCGCGGCTGGTAGGCGAAGGGCGATTTCATCGCTCCCCCAGCGGCAACGGCGTCGATTTCCCGTTCTCGATCGCCACCGCGTAATGGTCGCGCAGGTGCTCGGCGTCGAGCGCTTCCGCCGCGCCGCGCACGGCCGCCGCCGTCGCCCCGGTCACGACCCAGACCGGCAGCCCGCCGTAGCGGCTGGTGGCGGCGACCAGGCCGACGTCGGGCGAGAAGCGCTCCGCCGGCTCACCGTTCCCGTCCAGTCCAACCAGCTCAAAGCCGGAGAAGTCCGCATACACCCCGCTTTCGCCCGGCCCGTTCTCGATCAACCGCGCGGTGGGGTCGCTGCGCAGCCGGTCCCAGGTCCCGACCAAGACCCGGATCGCCTTCTCCGGCTCGCCCGAGGCGACCACCACCCCTTCTCTCTCAAGCGCCCGCCGGGTCTCCGCGCAAACCTGTGGTTCCTTAGTCCTGTTATTCCCGACAAAGGAACCACGCGATGGTTCCGCGCACTCGACCACGACCGGGTGCTCCTCGGCGCCCACGAAGGGCGCCGGCCAGGAGCCGACGACGGCCGGGACGTGGTTCGTCGCCGACCAGTCGCGGTAGTCCCACCAGACGCGCTCTCCCCCGTCCAGCTCGTACTCCGCGGCGCCGATCGGCGACTCGGCTCCGTCGACGTAGAAGAACCAGTCGTAGGGGTCGCCCTCGCGCTGCTCCTCCGCAACCCCGTCGATCGCGTGGACGTAGCCGCCGCCGTAGCGGGTCTCGACGTCCGCCTCGCCTTCCAGCAGGCGCATCACCGTGTCGGATTCCTTCGCCGCCAAGGAGCGGTCGAGCACCGGCACCGCGCCGAATTCCCGCGTCACCGTCAGCTGCACGTCGCCGACGTCGGCGCCGGGGCCGAGGCCGCAGCCGGCGGCCGCGAGCGCCGCTCCAAGCAGCGCAATCGCAACCGCCGTGCCGCGGCGACGGCTCATTTAGGGCACTTGCCCCCGACGCAGACCGCCACCTTGGCGGAGGGGATCTCGCCCGCCGCCTTGGCGCTCAGCTTCGCCGGCTTGCCCAGCTTCACCGTGGTGCGCCCGTCGGCGCCGGTCGGCTTCGCCGCCTCGGTCACCTTGGCGCCCTCGGCCGGGGTCTTGCGGCCCTTTTCGTCATATGACCAGACCCGGACCGTGAACTCCATCCCGGCCTCGGCTTTCGCCGGTGCGCTCAGCACCAGCTCGTCCGGGTACGGGAACGACGGCGCCAGCGTCCAGAGCACTTCGTCGCCGGCCTTGATCCTCGCCGCATCGCCGCCGACTTCCAGCGACTTGTGGTTGATCTTCAGGTACCACGACGCCTTGCCCTTGGCGACGCTCGACCCGATCCCGCAGAGCGCGATCCCGAAGTCGAAGCTGTCGCTGATCAAAAGCGGCCGCAGCGCGGGGATCGTCTTCGAGCCGCTGGCCAGCAGGCCCATCGCCGTGTTGCCCTTCAGCGTCACGCTGTCGCCGCTGCCCCCGGTCCCCGGCCCGAAGCAGGTCGCCTGCGGGCTGGTCTTGACGGAGACGTTGGACGAGACGACCGTCTTTTCGGCCAGCACCTTGCTGCCGCTGCCGACCACGCGCAGGTCCGCCGTCAGCCCCTTGGCCGCGGCCACCGCCGTGAAGGCCATGGTCATGGAGAGAGCCAGCGCGCACGCGACCGCCAGCCGGAACGAGTTACTTCTTGGCATTTAGCCACCCTTTCCTCGAGGGTTGAATTGGCAAAGGTCGGGGACAGGTCTCCTGGCTTCCGGGATCAGGGAGGACGCGCCTTCCCGGGGACGAGGTGTCGCCCCCAGTGGCTGGCGCCGCAGCGCCCGCGAACTCCTCCACCCGGTCACAGTGGCGGGACCACGCCGGACTTGCACCGGACTTCCCTTGACCACCGACCGATATGTACGCGGCGAGTCTATCCCGCCGCCCCGTCAAGGTAAGGCACCGTGAAGCTCCCGCACCGTCGCCCCGGGCCCGGCCCGCACCGCACGCCCGGTCGCCACATCCACTGGCACCTGGCCAGGCGCCGGCATCGCCTGCTGCGGGCGGGCGGCGTCGCGGCGCTCCTGGCGGTGGTCGGGCCGGGGATCCTCGCCGGCCTCTCCGACGACGACCCGGCCGGGATCACCACCTACTCGATCCTCGGCGCCCACTACGGCTACGAGCTGCTCTGGGTGCTGGCGCTCTCGACCGCGGCGCTGATCGTCTTCCACGAGGTCGGGGTGAGGCTCGGCGTCGTCACCGGCAAGGGGCTGCTGACGCTGGTGCGGGAGCAGTTCGGGCAGCGGGCCGCAGCGCTGGTCGCGACCGCGCTGGTGATCGCCAACACCGGGACGCTCTGCGCGGAGTTCGCCGGGGTGGCGGCGGCGACGGACCTGCTGACCGGGACCAGCCGCTACGTCAGCGTGCCGCTGGCGGCGATCGGGGTCTCGATCCTCGTCCTGCGCGAGAACTTCCACCGCGTCGAGCACCTGCTGCTGGCGCTCAGCTCTGTCTTCGTCGCCTACGTGGTGGCGGGGATCCTCGCCCACCCCGACTGGGGCGAAGCGGCTCACGGGCTGGTGGTGCCGAGCATCCCCCTGGATCGCGACGCACTGCTGGTCGCGGTGGCGACCCTGGGGACGACGCTGGCGCCCTGGGGGCTCGCCTTCATCCAGTCCTACGCGGTCGACAAGCGGCTGCGGGTCGAGGACCTGCGCTACGAGCGCGCCGACGTCATCGTCGGCGCCGTGCTGACCGGGGTGATCGGCTTCTTCGTCGTCATCGCCTGCGCCGCCACCCTGCACGCGCAGGGGATCGACGTCGAGGACGCAAGCGACGCCGCCCGGGCGCTGGAGCCGGTCGCCGGCGATGCCGCCGCAACCCTGTTCGGGCTCGGGTTCCTCGGCGCGGCGCTGCTGGCGGCGGCGATCGTCCCCCTCTCCACCGCCTACTCGATCTCCGAGGCCCTCAGCCGCCGCGCCGACCTCGACCGCGGCTTCCGCGAAGAGCGCACCTTCTACCTCAGCTTCGGCGCGATCACCGCGGTCGCGGCCTGCCTGGTGCTGATCCCCGGCGCGCCGCTGATCGAGCTCCTCTTCCTCACCCAGGCGCTGAACGCCGTCCTGCTGCTGGTTCTGCTGCCCTTCATCCGCTCGCTTGCCAAGGACCGCGAGCTGATGGGCGAGAACGCGCTCGGGCGCTTCGACCGGGTGACGACGGCGGCGGCGCTGGCGCTCGTCGCGGCCTCGGTCGTGGCGCTCGGCGTGCTGGCGCTGCTCTGAGCGGCGTTCGTCCTTTGTCGCCCCCAGGGATACAAAGGACGAACGCCGCCGGGATTCAGACGCCCAGCAGCAGGTCCAGCACCATCATCACCGCGGCGCCGCCGAGCAGGCCGGCGGTCGGGCCGAGCCGGCGGCGACGGTCCGCGTAGGCCTGCGGCAGCAGCTCGACGACGATCAGGCTCAGCATCGCGCCGGCGGCGAAGGCGAAGGAGAACGGCAGCAGCGCGTTGACCTGTTCGACCGCCAGGTAGGCGATGACGGCGCCGATCGGCTGCGGGGCGCTGGTCGCCACCGCCGCCCAGAACTGGCGCATGCGCCCGTAGCCCGCCGCCTCCATCGGGATCGCCACGCTCGTCCCCTCGGGGATGTTCTGGATCGCGATCGCGACGATCACGAAGAGGCCGAGGCCGGCGCGCTCGGAGGCGTAGGCGGTCCCCACCGCCAGCCCCTCGGGCAGGCTGTGGACGAAGAGGACGGCGAAGACCAGCGCCGAGGTGCGGGCGCTCGGGCCGCTGCGGCCCATGAAGACCGACTCGTGGTCGAGCCGGCGGCGGGCGACCCCCAGCAGGACCGCGCCGAGCGCCAACCCCGCCAGTAACTCCCAGAAGGTCCCTTCGTCGGCCGCCGGCAGCAGCAGCCCGACGATCGAGGCCACCCCCATCACCCCGGCGGCCACCCCGAGCAGAAACGGCGTCAGCGCCGCCGCCCTGACGCCCAGCAGCCAGACCGGGATCGCACCGATTCCGGTGGCGAGCGCCGTCGCGGAGGCAGCGAGGAAGAGAACGAGAAGGTCGGGCATTCAGCCCAGCAAGCTAACCCTCTCGCAGCTCCTCAGCGGGGAAGCTGGCTGCCCCCACGACGACGTCGCGTTTTTCCTGCTCCGGGCCGCGCGCCCGACTGGCCTCGACCGCAGCCAGCGTTCGGCGCTCGAACTCCTCGCGCGCCTCGCAGATCTGGCGCCAAGCCTCGGCGTCGACCTGCGCCAGCGACCACTGCCAGGTACTCCCCGGCAGGTCGCCGAACGGCGCTTCCTCCATCGCCGAGACGGCGACGATGAAGCACTCCTCGACCGACATCGGCCGAATTCCCTCCTCGGGCTCCACCTCGGGAAACGGCCTGCCGCCGCCGAGGGCCTCGAACCTGAGGGTGTAGATCTTCTCCAGAGCGCCGCGCCTTTCGACCGCCTCGACCATCTCGACGACGCCGCATTCCCGCGCCAGCACCTGGTTCAGGTGGTAGGAGACGACGCTGAGGTCGGTCTCCAGCTCCTTGCTGATCGAGCTGGCGCTGCCGTTGCGCTTGACCAGCGAGCGGAGGATCTGCCGGCGCACGGGGTGGCCGAGGGCATGGAGGACGCGGTCCAGGGGGCTGTCTCCACGCCTGCCGGCGGAGCCGCCCCCGTTCCCGGTGGCGGCGGTCGCCACTTTGTCCTTCGCCACCGTTCCGGCGTCCCCCATCGCTTTCTCCTCCTCTATATGTGCGAATCCCTGTAACCACTAAGGGACTTCTTTGCCGAGGGTAAGCGGGGGGCCGAGCGCTTACGAAGGCAAAACCCGGCAGTAATTGGACGCGGTGTCTCTCGCGCTCACGGCAGCCGGCTCAGATACACCGCCTTCGTGTGGAGGTTTTCGTCGAGGCCCGGCGTGAGGGCACCGTCCTTCTCGCCGTAGACGGCGATGCACTCGAGGCCGACCTCGGCGAACGCGGCCATCACCTCCTCCTGGCTGAAGTGACGCTGCCGGTGGACGTGGGCCGAGCCCTCTGCCCCGACCTCCTCGAAGGTGGCCTCGGCGAAGACACCCGGCTCGACCTCCTCGGGCGTGAGCTTCCCCTGCCAGACGAGCTGCCTGCCGTTCTGGTTAACCACAACCTCCTGACTGAAGAAAGTTCGGTAGGTGACCAAGGTGTTTATGTCGAACAGTGCGATACCCGCCGGGGCGAGGTTCCGCCGCATGCCGTCCAGCGTGGCCTCGAGTTCCTCGGTCGAAAGCAGATAGTTGAGTGGGTCGTTGACGGCCCAGATCAGGTCGAACTCACCGATGTCCGGCAGCTCCCGCATGTCGGCGACGAAAAGCTCGGCCCGGTCCCCGAATTTCTCTTTCGCGATCTCCAGCATCGCCGGCGAGATGTCGCAACCCGTCACCTTCCAACCCCGCTCCAGCATCGTCGCGAAGCTGAGTCCGGTGCCGCAGGCGATGTCCAGCAACCGGTCCCCCTGCAGCCCCGCTTCTTCGGCTTTCTCCAGCAGCCGCCCTGTCCAGCGCTCGTACATGTAACCGTGGTTGAAGTCTTCGTACGCGGCCGCATATGTGTCATATGTCAGTCGAACCTGATTGCCCGCACCCCACTGTTTAGTCATACCCGTTCCTCTGTTCTACATATTTAATTTGGTAAGGAAAAGTAGGACCCCCTCGCCCAGGCAAGGGGGTCCAAGATCCCTTACTAAGCCCCCTTGCTGGTGCTCGCCTGCGGCAGCGTCGACGTTGCGAATACGAACTTCATAGTCTCACCCCCCCTCAACAAGACCCATCGTTTACGAAGAGGATGATTTATCGCTGGCTCAACCTGCCACTACTTGTGGAAATACAGGAACCACTTTGGGGAAAAGACTTCTCTTCTGAAAGGGGTTAATATTTCGCTCAGCATTCAGTCTCTATTGAGGGGGAGCGGCAGTGCGGGCCCAGCAGAGCAGGGAACCAGCAGCCTTCGGGATCAGCGCCAAGATGGCCCGGGCCCTCGCCGATCCCTGGAGATTCCGGATCCTGATCGAGGTCACCGTCCGCCCCCTGAGCCCTTCCCGCTTCGTCGAGGAGGTCGGCGGCGAGCTGACCCACATCTCCCGCTGCTTCCGGCAATTGGCCGACTGGGGCTACCTCGAGATCGTCGAAAAGCGGCCCGGCCGCCGGCGCGGCGCGGCGATCGAACACGTCTACCGGGCTATACAGCGTGCCTACTTCGACACGCCGACCTGGAAGAACGTCCCCCTCTCCGGCCGAAACGCGGTCTCCCGGTCGATCCTCGGCTCCTACCAGCAGAGGGTTCGAGAGGCCGTCGAAGCCGGCACCTTCGACGGCGAGCTGGACCGCCACCTGTCGTGGGACACGGTTGCGCTCGACTGCCAGGCATGGGAGCAGCTGGGGGAAGAGCTGGACGCGGTCCTCGACTCGCTGTCCCAGCTGGAGCTGGAAGCGACCAAGAGGTTGGCGGCCGGTGAGGGAGAGCAGATACCCACCACCGTCGGGCTCACCGCCTTCCGCACCCCGGATCGCCCCTCCGAGATGCTGCGCGGGGTTCGTCGACACGACGGACCGCTGACCGCGATCGAGTTGAACGGCGACGACGGCATCGAGCCGAAACTGGCGAAGGCGCTCTCGAACCGGTGGCGCTGCCGGATCCTGATGGAGGTCAGCATCCGCCCGATGAGCCCGTCGCAGTTCATCGAGGAGGTCGGCGGCTCCATGACCCACGTCTCGCGTTGCTTCCGGGACCTGGCCAAGTGGGGCTTCGTCGAGATCGTCGAGGAACGGAAGGGCGGCAGGCGAGGCGGCGGGATCGAAAGGATCTACAGGAGCACCCTGCGGGCCTACTTCGACACCGAGACCTGGGTCGGCCTCCCCCAGATCATCCGCGAAGAGATCTCACAGTTCTTCCTCGACGGCTACTTCGACCGCATCTCCGAAGCGTTCGAGGCCGGGACCATCGACGCCGAGCTCGATCGGCACCTCTCATGGAAGCCGATCGTCATCGACCGCCCGGCCTGGACACAGATCGGCGAGTCCCTGAACGGAGTCCTCGACCGCCTCCCCGCGCTGGAGGCCGAATCAACCGAACGAATCGACGACGTCGAAGACCTGATCCCGACGACCGTCGGTCTCGCCTCCTTCCGCTCGCCGCCGGCGAGCGGGAAGGCCGGGTAACAGCTCAACGCGAACCGACTGCGAACTCCGCCGTCAGTTGCTTCCTGATCCTTGATTCGAGGATGACGTCCTTGCTGAACCGGTAATGCCCGGGCTTTGCTTCCGGTGGTATCTGGAAAGTGCTGCAGTCGCCAGCTCGTCCTGCCGGCAAGGGCAGCAGTCTGAGTTTTGGGAAAATGCTTGGGCTGCCTGGTGCCGTCAACCAGGAGCCGCCTTCGAAGACTTCGAAGGCGAAATCAACCCCGATGGGGTCCACCGTGCGAGTTCCCCGGTTCTCGATCCAGAAGTCGACCTGATCGCCGGGCCTAACCGGCCCCCCGCGAAGTATCAAGCGCACATCAGTCACCGGCCTGACGACTCTCAGGTAATCGGCGTAGCGCCCCACCGCCTTGCCCCGCGCATCGCGAAGCCGAGTCTGGAAGCGATACAGCCCTGGCTTCGCCGGTACGTCGACAAGGTAGGACTTGCCATTGAAAGCGGGGCTCGCAACGACCCCAAGCGCCTGCCGCCTCATCGCAATCGGTTCGACGACCTCGCCTCGGCGGTTCACCCGCTCGAGCTCCAGTTCCGTGTAGCCGCTCAGAACAACCGGACGCCGAATCGTCTGTCGATCGATAGCTAACTCGTAGCCGAACCGGCCTTTCTCGATATTGAGCGTGTTACCCACCGCGATCAGGCGCAAGCGAGGCGGGCCTATCTTCAAACCGTCAGACGAAGAATTACGCGGCAGCGGCGGAAGATCAGCAAGCGGCGCCTCGTAGTCGATCTCGGTGGCCGTTACGCAATTGGCTGCTGTGACGGGCCTCGGCACCAGGACCAAGGCGAAGGCAACGGCGGCGACGAAAACGCCTCCCATGATGTCACGATGATGCAACCACTTCAGACATCCTCTGCAGAGCGACGTCATGCGCATTGAGATTGACAAATCCTCAGCGACCCTTCACTCGAAACAGAAGTCCGGTGCTGTTTCCGGCGCCATCAACAACACGCACTCTGCCTTTCAACGTCACCTCGCGCCCTTCAGCTTCGGCCGCCTTCACCGCCATGAGCACTCTTCCGCGCAGGGGAAGGTGCAGAGACGTCCAAATTTTGGGTCGAACCTTTTTGCCTTTCGAGGCCACACTAAACGTCCGTTTCAGTCCGGCTATCCTCAACTTCGCAGTTGCGCGCGCCGCCCCGCCCTCGCTGGACCGCACCTGTAACCGCGCCCCGCGAGCCAGATCCTGGCGCGCCGCAAACCGCCGCTTGGCGACCGGGGCGCTGGTGTCCTCGGTCGACACGACTTGGGTTTCGAGAAGAAGAGCCTGGTGGTCGTTGGCTTCACTCATGCCGCCGCCGTTGAGGCCCCACGGCTCGCCACTGCCCCCCAGGGACGTTTCCGTGATGCCTACGCCTGGCGCCGAGAACGCCAATGGCGCGCCAGCCTCTTCAGCATTTCCGCGGGTGGTGATCCCAATCCGGAGTGCGATTTGCGAGCCTTCTTCGATCGGAAGGTTCTCATTGAAGTGAACCCGAGTGCCTGGGCTCACATCGGGTAGCATCACCTCGGGTCCTTGATAAATCGGACCACCAAGTTTCCCAGTTCTCAGCGCCAAGCTGATCTTTCCGGTATTCGAGGAGCGAGGACCGGTGATGACGGACCAACCGACAACAGTGCTGTCGTAATAGGGGTCTAGACGACCTGCCGCGTAGTCTTCGTCGAGGATCCTCTGCACCACTGAGCAATAGCGCGTTTCCGTCTGTCCATAAGACACCTCCGGTTTGAACCTGCATACCGAGTCGTTCGGCGTGCCGGTGCGCAAGTTGAAGCCCAGCGTTTCCGCAGAAGCGGCCGAACCTCCGGAACTAAAGAGGAGGAGCACATTCACTCCAGCAAGTAGACAACTCCTCTTCCTCATCACTAGCTGCTTCCCTCCAGTCTTTGGCGTTAGCATCTGCAGTTCGGCACTGAGTGGCGCCGAGGTTGCGTCATACAGATGCATGCTGTAGCTGACCGCGCGAACGGATTACCGAGGCTCACTTGGGTGGTTCCACCTGTTTCGGCGGGGTGGTTTTACCATCGAAAAATCGAAGGTTATGAGTATTCCGACCAAGCGCTACCCAACGGGACACACTGGTCTCTTCACCCAGGCACCCTTCGTTATTCACTTTTACGTTTCTCGGCGGAAACCTCACCAGCATAGTAAGGATGACCCGTCCAGCGCGATGGCGCTGCTCAACATGTTCTATGTAGGGCTCGACCTGCGTTCCGGGGCAATAAGGCACGAAAGCACCAATCAGCAAGCTTCGTCGAGCGACCCGAACAATCCCCCAGTGAACTGGCTTCAATGATCCTTGCTTGCCTCTAGCGCGTTGCTGCTTGGATGAACTGGTAGTTCCATCGTAGCCACCGCAACCTGCTGGCATGAGGAGCAGCAGAACAACTGCTGCTACCGCTCCGCGCTGAAGAGTTGTGACCTTCTTCATCCCTTTTTGTGAATACAAAATTAGGACTGCTACCTATTTCACCGCAAAGAACGCGCCGCAGTTCCAGTCTGCTGCCCGCGAACCCCGGGCCTCGCTACGGGCAAGCACGGCAAAGCTTCCCCTTGCGTTGAACGGTTGCGGAGCAACCCGGAAATGCCCACGGCGATCGGTACGTACAGATCCGAGGGGAATAGCGGCCGGACTCGACCAAGCTTCTAGCTTGACTTTCCCTGAACGGGCAGGCCTAACCGCACGCAAGGCGATCCGTGCCTTCCGCAGCGGAGGCAGAGTCCGCCCGACCAGTTCTGGCGTTGATCGGACCGTGTGATGTTTTCCCTTGGCTCTCAGCTCAATATGGGTGCCCTTGGGCATAAGTGGCGTCGTGTGGACTTCCGTCAACGGAGTCAGCGGAGCAAGCCGCGAGTTGACATCGAAGGTGGAGAATGCAATCTGATTCTTCGTACCTGGCCAGACGGGGTAGGTGCCCCGAAACCGCAGGTCGACAACGGCAGTGCTGTTCGATGGTATTTCGACCCAAATACGATTGGATATCGAACTTGGCCTATTCCGTAAACAAGCATTATTTCGTGGCAGCATAGGCTTAGGCACCGGTTCGATACTCGCCGGTCTGATCGACCCCGGTCCAGACAGCTCCACAGCTCTGGTCCACAGAGGCGAACCAACCACCGGTTCAGTCGTCGGCCAGACTGGGAGGTCATATTGAAAGCCAAAGGATGCTCCGCCGGCGCCAGATTGGATGCGGAGTTGATACCCCGCTTCCCGAGCTAGCGGACCAAAGGAAGTCGTAACGGTAATGGACTCTGGTGCCTGGCCTAAGGCCGGTCTGGCAAGTCCACAGAGGAGTGCGAGCCCAATGAGAACACAGATCCCCCCAGATATCGTTTTGCCAAGCGATGTGCTCATTTTTGGACGGTGACCCCACCGATATAGAGCGGTTCAGGGAACACGGCGCCTTCTTTACTCAGCGCTTCTGCATTATACAGCGTAGCTGCACCGGAAACGATCTGCTGGACGGTCGTTATGTAGGAAAAAGGGCATCTGAAATTTTCGTTGTTTTCAATCTCAACGCATTCCCCATATCCATATTCCATGGATCCGGATCCAGTGATCAACCCGGCCGCATTGCCGGATTCTGCAATCCAAGCGGGGCCACCACTGTCGCCCCCACGAACGGGCACGCCTACAGGTATTTCAACTGATTCAACAGTCCCACCATTGGATGCGAGCGATTTATGGATAACCGGTTCACCTAGGACTGGACCACACAACCGTCTATTCGTAGTCGTCCCTGAGAGACACACTATGTCACCTGGTTTTGGAGTCTGGTAGCCACTTACTCCTTTCTCTTTATTGCCATTGATAAATATGGTTCTAGCGACCTCGGACCAACTCGTCCGTATCGCCTCTGCATCCAGGGGTTCGACATTTGGAGTCTCCGAGTAGTTGCTACGGGTGACCTTCCCAACAAGTGATTCTTTGGGATATCCCCGGGACACGAAGCTTCCTTTCGGAAAGCAATGGCCGGCGGTGAGCTGAAGAGGAACGAAAGTGTCATCACCATTGGTTTTTGCCCCTTCGACTACATCCCATGCCCCGAAACCTGCGGTACACGCAGCTTGACCAGTCGACAAATAGTCGCCTGCCTGGATCGGACCCTCAGAATTGAAACGGCTGAATTTCGACGGTCGCGGCGAGGGTCCCGCACCCGCGACGACCCGTATGACGCTGCCAAATTTGGGGGCGAGAACTGCTTCTGCCGATCCGGGGGATTTTGCGCTCACCACAATTTGATTTGACGGCACGTCGATGCCAACATCGCCCACCGTTCCAGACAGCCCTGAGCTTGAGAGCTCGTTGAGAGCTGCTTGGCGAATCGTTCGAAGCTGCCCCTCCGTACGAACAAATACACCCGATGCCACTTGCACCTTGGCCGGCGCCGTCAAGCTACTCGACACCGACGAGAGCAGGGTCTCCCGTTCTGCCTGGTTGCCCAGAAGGCCTACATAAACAATGCCTCCTGCCCGATGATCTACGTAGTAACCAGCATACGAACTAGAGGCCTGCTGTTCGCCCCATTGCCGAATGACCGCGCCATCGTGCGAGATGTAGGTGTTTCGATATTCAAGCTCAGCCACATCGAGGGCTCTCAGTGGTACCCCCCACTTTTCCTGCGAAGCCCGCGCCACTTCCCCGTCCGGCGTCAGAGGGTTATGCCAAGCGCCCATCGATTCGAAGATGCGGTCGTTGATCGCCAGCTCGTCGCCTTTGAGGTCCAGATCGAGGCCGAATTCTTCGCGGAATCTCAGGATGTCGCTGAAGCGGGGTGGTTCTTCGTCTTCGGGATCCGGCGGGGGCGTGTAGGGGATGTTCACCCAGAAGCGCTGGCTGGAGGATTCGCCCAGGCGGTCCTTGGCGATGACTTCGAGATAGACGATTCCCGGCGGCCAGTTGCCGGTTTCGGTCACCCACTCGTTGGTCTCGGTGGTGCATTCGGTCGGGTTTTCGGGGTCGTAGGTGCAGGTGTGTTCGTCGACCAGCTGGTCGTTGTTGGCGATGACCTGGATCGAGGCGACGCCCTCCTCGTCGTGGGCCTGGATGACGAGGTTGTGGGCCCCCGTCGGGATCGGCGTGCTGGTTTCCCGGTTGTTGGGGTCGTAGAGCGACCCGGCGATGGAGTCGAAGACCGGGGGTTCTTTGGCGTTCCACCATTTGAAGATCGAGCCGTCGGCGGCGATGTCGTAGGTGGTGGCCGGCGCGTCCGGCGGGGTGACAGTGGTCCGCCGCGGCTCGTCGGACCAGGTGAAGTAGGTGGTTTTCGGGTTTTTGCCTTCGACGGCGACAGTCACCGATTTGACCCGCCCGTAGGTCGCCTCGTAGGCGATTTCCCCATAGGTGCTGTTGGCCAGGGTGACTTTGGTCATCCGCCCGGCACTGTCGTAGGCGAACTGGGTTTCGCCGTCGTCGGAGGCGACCGCGGTCAGCAGGTCGCCGCTGTGCTGGTAGTCGATCGCGCCGCTCTCCTCGCCTTCGACGCTGTCGACGAGGCCTTCGGAGACGTCGACCTCGAGCTGGGGGTCGTCTTCGGTGAGGGCCGGTTCGGCGGCGGGCTCGTAGTTACCCCCCACCCATTCGGCCACCCGATCATTCCCCCCGTCGACCACCCAGACCCGGCCGCCCTCTGCGGCGATCCCGGCCTCTTCTTCTTCGAAGTCGAACTGCTGGGCGCCGCTGCCGTCAGAGCCGAAGGAGGCGATGTAGTCGCCGGCGGAGTCGAAGAGCTGGACGCGGCCGCTCTGGCGCTCGGTCACCCAGACGCCGCCCGCCGAGTCGACGTCGAGCTCGACCGGTTCTGAGATCTGGCCTGGGTTGGAGCCGAATGAGCCGAAGGCGCGCAGGTAGTCGCCGTCTTCGTCGAAGACCGCGATGCGGTGGTTTTCCCAGTCGGCGACGTAGACCTCGCCGCCGGGGCCGACGTCGAGGCTGCGGGGGTAGGCCAGCTGGCCCGGCCCCGAGGCGCCGACCCGCTCGATGAACTGGCCCGAGGCGCTGAAGCGCTGCAGGCGGGTTTCGTCGGCCACCCAGATCGAGCCGTCCGCCCCCACCGCGATGCCGGTGTTCATCCAGAACTGGCCGTTCTGTTCGCCGCCGGAGCCGAATTTGGAGAGGAACTGCCCCTGGGGGGTGAACTTCTGCACCCGGAAGGGTTCGGCGACGAGGATGTTGCCGGCGGCGTCGATCGCCAGCGCCATCGGGCTGTTGATCTGCCCTTCGGCCGTGCCCGCCACCCCGAACTTGGAGAGGAACTGGCCGTCTGGCCCGAAGCGCTGCAGGCGGTTGTTTTTGCGGTCCGCGACCCAGAGGTCCCCGGCGGGGGTCAGGGCGACGTCCGTGGGTTCTTTCAGCTGGCCGTCGGCGGAGCCGTAGGTGGCGAAGTTCGCCGACCAGCTGATCGCGACGTCGGGGCTGGTCTCTTCCTCGCCGAGGCTTTCGGGGTCGACCTTGGCGGTTCCGGGGTCTTCGACCGAGATCGCGGCGAGGTCGCCGCCTTCATATGAGTAGTCGACCGTGGCCGCGGTGCCGTTGGTCTGCTCCTCGGCCCGGCCGCTGGGGCCGAAGGCGATCGTCTCCCCCGTTTCGCCGCTTTCGTCGGTCAGCTCGTAGCCGCCCCCTGCCACCTTCTCGACCGTCGCCTGCAGGCGCTTGTCGAAGCTTTCGTCGCCGACGCTCGCCGGCAGGTCGACCTTGCTCTCGACCGCACCGCTTTCTTCGACGATCGTCGCTTCGCCCCCGCCCCCCTCGATTTCCAGCTCCGGGGTCTGCGACAAGGTCCAGCCGTCCCCCCACTCGGTGTTCTGCGACTCCGGCAGCAGCGAGTTGTAGAAGCGTTCCAGCTCGAGATCGGCGGCCGCCCCCTCGACGTCGAGGTCCCGCTGGCGGTAGGCGAGGTTGCCGCTGACCAGGTTGACGGTCAGTTCCGGCCGCACCGGGTGCTCTTCCTCGGCTTCGTCGCCGCTGCCGTCGGGCAGCGGGAAGTACTGCATCACGTACTCGTCTTTCATCCCGGTTGCCGGGATGTATTCGAACTCAAGTTTGCGTTCCCTCGGCGCGTTGCCGGCGAAGTCGGTGGCGAGGACCCGCAGGTAGTGGTCCGCGTCGGGGCTGAGTTCGTTCAGTTTCAGCGTGAAGACTTTGCTCAGCGGGCAGTTGCCGGCGGCGCACGAGGAGGCTTCCCAGGTCTGCTCCGGGGTCGAGCGGTTGTCGATGAAGACCTGGATCTTCTTCACGCCCGAGCGCTTCTGGCCTCCGTCGGCCGGGTTCAGCACGCCGTCGGTCGCGTTGACCGTCAGGTTGTAGACCGGCAGTGGCAGCGGCTTGTCCTTGCTGTCTTTGGCGTCGCCTTCGGTCTCGCCGGTGGCCTGCGCCAGCTGCCCCGCCAGGTCGATCTCCGGCGGCGTGCGGTCGACCTTCATGTTCCACGCGTAGGTGTTCGAGGGCTTCCCGAGCGCGTCCTCGACGCTGAATTCGACCGATTTTTCACCCTCGTCGAAGCTCGCCTCGCTGGTCGGGAACTGGAACGTGTAGCTGGTGGGACACGGGTTCGCGTAGTGGCCGTCACAGCCCAGTTGCTGTTCCTGGTACACGGTCTGTTTGGGGGAAACAGTGGCCTTCTTCAGGCCCAGCCCCGGGTCGCTCGCGGGGGCGCTGATCGTGAAGCTGGTGCCGGATTTGACCCAACCCGTCGGGTACCCGTACGCAGCGGACGCGGTCGGTTTCTCCGGGTCGTCGAGGTACAGCGACGCGCCGCCGAGCCGGTAGTCGCGGCCGCAGCTGAGTTTCGAGCTCGAATCGGCGTGGATGCCGACGAAGGCGGTGCGGCTGCCCGGCGGCAGGTTGGTGACGTCGACGCTGTTCAGCCAGCCCGAGGGGAAGGCATTGCTGCGGACGACCCAACCGCTGTAGTCGTTCCAGATGCCGACGTAGCCGTGCGGCTCGTTGGCGCTGCAGCCGTGGGCGTCGTAGTTGATCGGGCCGAGGACGACCCGGCGCATGTAGGTGGTCGAGCCCTGCGCGGTGAACCACCAGCGGCCCCAGCTGCCGGCCGGGTAGGTGAAGTTGGAGCGGGCGCGGACGTAGAGCCCGTTGCCCCAGCAGGTGACGATGCAGGAGGTGCGGCCGATGTAGTCTTCCGCGCCCGCGACGCCGCTCCACGACCAGTGCCAGTAGCTGAGCGGACCGGGGTTGTTGGCGAAGCTGCCCCAGAGTTCGTTGATTTCCGGGTCGACGAAAAGCGGGTAGGCGACGTCGAGCTCCTGGTGCGGGACGTCGATGCTGAGCGAGTCGCTTGCGACCGCGAGCGTCGCCGGCACTTCGGTTCCCTGCGCGTCGACCGCGTGCGGGGCGGTGATCGTCGCGATCGGCTCGCCGTCGGCGCCGACCACCTCGGCTCCCCCGGATTCGGCCGGGCGCAGCGAGGCGCCCTGCGGCAGGTCGACGTCGAAGCTGAGCTGCTGCGGGCTTTTGCGGGAGGCCAGCATCGCCGAGAGCTCGAGCCCGCCCGCGATCGGCGAGAGCAGCAGGCTGGTGTCCTCGTGCACGGCCGGCAGCAGCAGGTCCTCGTCGCCGATCGGCGTCGCGGCGGCGTCGCCGGCGCCGACCGGGGTGATGGCGAGCCCGTCGTCGCCGATCCCGATCGGGTCCTGGGCGCTGTCGGGCAGGGCCAGGTCGACCAGCGGGTTGGCCGGCTCGTAGCCGTCGGGCGTCTCTTCCAGCCCCAGTTCGACTTTGTGCAGGTCGCCGTCCTCCTCGGGCGCCTGCAGCGGCACTTCGGATTCGAGCAGGGCCTTCTCCCCATCGAGGGTCACCAGCGCTTCGGTGGGGGAATCGATCCGCTCGATGACCACGTCCGCCAGGGCGCGGGCCGGGTCGGCGTCGATCGCTTCCAGCTGAGGGGCGAAGCGGTTCTGCAGGAGGGTCGCTTCCTGCTCGGCAGTCAGGCCGGCGTAGGCGAATTCGGAGTCTTCCCGCTCAGTCGCGGCCTGCGGGGTTTCCAGCGCCTCGTCGCGCTGCAGTTCGAGCGGGTCGGAGGCGTCGCCTTCCGGCGCGGGGGTTTCGGCGAGCACCGGAGCGGCGACGCAGAGAGCCGCCAGAACGGCGAAAAACGCCACCAGTCGCCCCCGTTTTGCCACCTCTCCCCTGCGCATGTGGCGGCATACTGACTGCTCTAATCCGCTCAATCAATACTAAGAAATTTGCGTGATGAGAGCCTGAAAATAAGCTGGTTTCTTGTACTTCAGAACCCTGAATTGGACGCTCTGTCGCAAGAGTTGACCTCAAGGGCATATATACCCGGTTAATGCTGGGAGTTTCTTGAGTAGAGGTAGGTGTACAGGGTGTCAAGTTTTCCTCGCGAGAGGACACGCGGGGGCAACGAAACACCGCGGTTTCTCACCTCACCTCAATCTCTCCTTAACTCAGATCTTTGACGAACCCGGGTGTAGACATCTGTCCAGCGCCGCGAATCGCGGGTTAGGGTGCCGCCGCTCTAACCGGGCAGAGCGATGAGCCGGCCCGGTTCAATCAACTCAGATTCAAGGGAGAACTCGATGAGCAGGGGAATTCGGCGGCTTCCGGTGCTGATCGTTGCCGGCCTGGCGCTGGTGGCGGCCTTGAGCGGGACGGTCTACGCGGCGGCCAAGATCAACGGCAGGTCGATCAAGGTGAAATCGCTGCCGGGGAACCGGCTGGCGCCAGGTTCGGTGCCGGGCAACCGGCTGAAGCCCGGGGCGATCCGCGGCAGCCAGCTGGCGCCGGGGTCGATCACCGGGATCCAGATCGACGCCTCCACCCTCAGCCAGGTGCCCTCCGCGGTCCACGCCGAGACGGCGCAGTCGGCGCACGACGCCGAGACGGCCCTCAACGCGGCCAACGCCGAGAACGCGAAGACGGTCAACGGCTACGAAGCCGGCTGCAAGGTGGGCACTCAGCCCTTCGCCGGCGCCTGCTGGCAGTCGGAGGCAAGCGGCTCGGCGCTCAACGCTCCCGCCGCAGCAGCCGCCTGCGCCGCGCAGGGCGGCGAGCTCCCCGACGCGCTCTCGCTGGTGGCGTTCTCGCAGCAGCCCGGCGTGACGCTGGCGGCGGGAGACGAGTGGTCGAACGACATTGCGAGCTTTACGACTCTCAATGCCTACAGCCCCGCAACCGTCACTTCCACGGGTCAAGTCGATATGGCCGTCTCCACCACCACGAAAAAATTTCGTTGCGTCGTGCCATTGGTCGGCTGAGCCGCTATCCTCCGGTACCGGATGCATTTCCATGCAGCCGGCAATCACGGAATCAGCCTTGGTATTCTGCTGATCCTGATCGCGATAGCTCTCGGGCTCGCCGCGATCGCCGAAACTGCCGCCGCCTAGCTCGTATCGGCCTCGAGCAGGCGGCGGTAGTATCGGTAGTCCCGCCGCTCCGGGCGCAGGTTGCATGCCAGCGCCAGGTGGTGGCGAGCACGCCGCTTCTGGCCGGTCTTGCTGAGTGCGCGGCCCAGGCAGAAGTGGGCGTAGTCGTCGACCGGATGGGACTCGACCACGGCCTCGAACTCGGCTGCCGCCGGTGCGAAGCGGCCGGCGCGGAAGTAGGCGCGGCCAAGTGCCTCGCGGACCGAGCTCTTCTCCGGTGCCCGGCGGGCTGCCTCGGCCAGCGGCTCGGCGGCGTGCTCGAAGTCGCCGTCTTCGAGCAGCTCGATACCGCGGCGATACAGCGTGTACGTGGGCTCCTGGGCTTCTCCGGCGGCCATCGATCAAGTGTAGGAGGCGGACGAAGCCGGAAAACCCGCTACGAGCGCAGATCGTGCGTGCAAGCAGGGCAAAACGGGCGCCCTGCTACCGTAGGAGGACGGGTTCGGCAGCTTCGCACCGCGCCGTCCCAGCCTTTTCCATGAGCACGCCTACCGCAAAGAAGTGGACCTGCGATCAATGCGGGGTAACGGTCAGCCGCCTCGGCGGTGAGAAGGTCGAGCTGCCCGAGAGCTGGACCACCGCCGAGGAGGGCACCTTCTGCCTCCTCTGCCGCCGCGAGCGCGCCGCCCAAGCGGCCCTCGACGCCGCCCCCCCGAGCTCCGGCCTCGAGGACCGCGCCAAGCTCCGCCGCGCCGCCCTGGTCGAGTTCGAGGTCCGCCGCCGCCCCAACCACGGCAACGGCGAGATCGCCAAAGCCTGCCGCTCCTCGGTAGCCGCCGTAGTAGCGGCCCGCAAACGCCTGAAGATCCCGGCGCCGCAGTAGCGGTCCGCAGATCAACCGCCTCGACCAGGGCGGGCTGGGTGATCAGCGCGAGCGCCGACGAAGACCAGCTTGTAGTCGCGGCTTTCATCAGGGGGTGCGGACAGCACAACCTCTCCGCCTGCCTCGCTCATCCCCAGCGCAGCCAGAGGTCTGACGCCGGCTGTTCGCATTGCCTCCAGCACCTCACGTTCAGACCAAAAACGGGCCACCTGCCGTATCGGCTCGCGAAGCCGGTCGCCCTCGATCTTGGCTTCGAAGATCGAGGGTGCGATCTCGCCGCAACCGGTCCACGTCCATCTCGATTCCCAGTGGCCGACCTCGCGGACGCCGAAATATCCGCTGGCGTAGGTGGAGCTGGTGTTCACGTCGAAGACGAGCAGGCCGTTCTCGGCCAAGTTCTCTCTCATTCGAATGAGTGCATTGACGAGGTCGTCGTCGCCCAACAGGTAGTTCATGCAGTCATTGAGCGACATGACCAGGTCGAATTCCCCGAGACGAGGCAATTCCCGCATGTCGGCGACCTGCAGCTCTACCTCTGAGCCTCCCTCCTGGGCCGCGATCTCAAGCATGGCCGGCGAAAGGTCGCAACCTCGAACGTCCCATCCCCGCCGCAAAAGCGGCCGAAATGCCCGGCCGGTCCCGCATCCGACGTCCAGGGCGGCGCCGGGTTCCAATAGTCCGTGCTTCCGAAGCTCCGGCAGGATCGCTCGGCCCAGCCACATCTCATAGTCGTTCGAGCTATTGAAGTCGTTGTAGACCGAAGCGAAGGCCTCGTAGGCGGCCAAGGCTGGATCACCGGGCATAGCCGTTCCGAGACTAGATGCAATCACCCCACCCCGCAAACAAATAGGACGGGATAAGCGGGGCGAAGCCCCGGCGAACCGCCAAAGTGCCCCACCCCGCTTTCCGGCTTAGATCAGCCCTGCTTGTGGGTTGAGATCATCGGCACGGTGTGGCCGGTCGCTGCAATCTTCATGCGCTCACCCCCTTTCATTTAATGGCGGACAGAGGCAGTTAAGTCCTCTGCGCCATGGACGGGATGAGCTGCCGACCGGCCTGCGTCTGGTACTAGTGCGTACTAGTGCGTTCAGGCAAAGCCGAGCAATCGCAACAAGCAGCCGCCCCGACTCGGGCTGCAGGCCTGCTTCCCTGCTCGGGACCGAGCTATCTCGAACGACTCGGCGTCCTCTATCTGGATGAGATCCGCCTGACGATCGTGATGGAGCTCTTTATGCGCGAAATGGGCGTAGTGCAGTTCTACGAGACGTTCGGAGGAAGCTCGAAGGACAGCGTCCGCAGACACTTCAAGAAATTGGTCGAATACGGTTGGCTCCGTCGGGTCAGAGAGGCACCAACGGGTCAAAAAGGTCGACCTGAAGTGCTCTATCGGGCGACCGAACAAGCCGTCATCGACACTGAAACCTGGAGCAGGCTCCCGGTCTCGGTTCGAGATGTCTTCACGGTGATGTTGCTTGAAGAACTCGGCACCCGCCTGGGCGAGGCCTTGAAGGGCGAATTGGCTGACGCTCGCACTGATCAGGTCGCGTTCTTCAAGACGCTGCGTCTTGACGAGCTTTCCTGGTGCAAGGCCCATGAGGCCATTGAGAAGTGCTTCCAGACGCTTCGTCAGGAGCAGATCGACGCAAAAATCCGGTTGAGCCAGGCTCAGGCTCAACCGCTTCAGATGATCGTCAACCTCGCGGCCTTCGAGGCCTCTGGACCATACGTAAACCACGACACGGCTTTGCCGAAGGCCAAGGAAGCGTTCCCCCCGCCCCCATGGCCGCTGCGAATCGGAAAAGTCCTCGCGGATGAACTGAACCTGGCGATCGTCGATGAGCTGAACCAGGCCGCAATGACGCCTTCTCAGCTTCACGCAGTACTCGGCGGCGCTACCTCAACGACCTTTCTCAGAAAGTGCAAGCGGCTCACAAAACTGGGCTGGGCCGTGGATGTCGACGTAAAAACCGGGGGCGAGCTTCATGGAGCGAACCTCTACCAATTCCGCGCAGCCGTTCCAAACATCTCCGAATCAGACATTTTCAGAGGTATTCCAGCTTCAGCACGGACAGGTCGGAGCTGGAATGCCATCCAGCCATTCATGGCAACCTCCCTCAGCGCGATCGACGCCGGAACCTTTAACAGCCGGTTTGATCGACACCTCACTCTGAGTCCCCTCTTGGTTGACGAGATCGGATGGAGGCAGGTCAATAGTGCCTTGCGAACGTTTCTAGAAACGCTGGCTGACTTAGAGGCTGATTGCGCACACCGCTTTGGCGGCAAGCAATCGAAAGGCTTTCCAGCAGCCTTCTTGGCGGCTAGTTTCCAAATCCCTCTGCGGGACATCGGCCCCTAAGCAGGCCCACTAATTAACTGCACTTGCTGCGTTTGATTTCCGGAGTTCGGTCGCCGAGACTCGTTTGAGTTAAACGCCAGGGCTTGCGCTGGCTTCCGCCGACGGTACCTGTCGCCGCAACGCGCCATATGTGACTTGCCTACGACTCTGGAGCCGATATGAAAATGAGGGACGAGGGGGGAGAAGTCGACCAGCAGTTGGTGCGCGCACTCGCGCATCCTCTGCGGGTGGAGATTCTGCGGCTGTTGGAGGAAGGGCCGAGCGGGCCTAAGCGACTTTCGGATCGCATCGGGGAATCGCTGTCCAATGTCTCCTACCACATGAAGGTTCTCCACAAGTACGAGTGTGTCGAGCTCGTCGAAACTATCCCGCAAAGAGGCGCCGTCGAGCACATCTACAAACTGAAGCCGCGTGGGACGATCGGGGCGCGGACCTGGAAGGAAGTCCCGCCTGCACTGCGGACCCATTACGCCGACAGCGCTCTCGCCGGCTTCGCCAATCGCGCGGTCGAAGCCTTGGAGGCCGGCACCGTCGAGTCGCGGGAGGGATCCGGCATCACCTGGCATCCGCTGAATGTTGATGAGCAGGGCTGGAAGGAACTGCGCAAGGTGCTTGGCAATGTCGAGGACCGATTCCGTGCCGTTGCCGACAAGAGCGCAGAGCGCATGGGGAGCCCCCGTGACGGAATCCCGGTGATCGTCGCAGTCGCTGCCTTCGAGGCGGCAGGCGGGAAGGACGTCAGCCCCTCGTAAAGGGCGGCTACCCCCGCGTCCGCTCCGCGAGGTCGCGCAGCAGCGCCTTGGTCCCGCCCTCGGCGTGGACCCGGCGCTGGCGGTCGGCGCCGTTGCCTTCGCTGAGGATGCGGTCGATCTCTTCGAGGGCGCCGGCGCCGCCGAGCTGCTCGGCGTAGGGGCGGGCCTCCTCGAGGGTGGCGCGGCCGACGTCGAGGGCCGGGGCGGCGGTTTGGTCGTCGACCATGAGGCGGGCTTCGAGGCCGTAGCGGGCCGCCTGGTAGTAGGACTCCTCGATCGCCTCGCGGGTCAGGCCGGGGGCGCCGGGGCGGTCGATCTCCTTCGCCGCCAGGGCCTGGATCAGGGCGGCAACGGCGGCGTTCTGCTCGGGCTGCGGGCTGACGTCCATTCCCCGCACCTCGACGGTGCCGAGGTTCGGGTGCGGGCGCACGTCCCACCAGATGTAGGTGTAGTCGTCGACCCCGGCGGCGGCGATCAGCTGGTCGGCGACGCGGAGGAAGTCCTCGTAATCGCGGAAGGCGCGCGGCAGCTCGAAGCGCGGGTAGCGGCGGACGACGCTGGCGCGGCAGCTGGCGAGGCCGGTGTCCTCGCCGTCGCGGATCGGCGAGTTGGCGGTCAGCGCGGCGAGCAGCGGCAGGTGGTGGCGCATCGCGTTGGCAACGGCGATCGCGGTTTCGGGGTCGGGGACGCCGACGTGGACGTGGAGCCCGCAGGGCGGCGTGTCGAGGATGCTGACCAGGTCGCGCTTGACCGGCACGTAGCGGGACTTCTCGACCAGCGCCGCCTCGCCGGCGTCGCCGGGGTAGAGGCCCGAGCCCATCAGTCGCGCACCGGCGGCGCCGACCGCGCGCCGCACCGCCACCAGCTCCTCGGCTGCCTGCCCGGCGTCGAGGCAGACGCCGGTCTTCAGCTCGATCTGGGTGGCGAAGATCTCGGTCGAGACCGCGCCGCGCCGCGCCGGGTCGATCCGCTCCAGCACGCCTTCGGCATCGGCCACCAGCCCGCAGCCCTCGTCGACCAGCAGCAGCTCTTCCTCGACCCCGATCGTCAGCGGCGGCGAGGAGCCGAACTTGTGCTCCCGCCGCTCCGCCGCGCTTTCGGCGCCGCTCCCCGTTTTGGATGAAGTTCCCATTGCTTCGGTGAGGGCGAGGTACCCCCCGCCGGGGCGTTTTTAACCCCGCCTATCCTGGCCGGATGCGAGTGCCGAGTCGAGTCGGGGTCCTACGCGAACCGGAATACCGGAGGCTTTTCGTCGGCCGCACGGTCTCGCTGATCGGCGACGGGATGACGCCGGTGGCCATTGCCTTCGCCGTCCTCGACCTCGGCGGCTCGGCGACGGACCTCGGCATCGTCTTCTCCGCCCGCAGCCTGCTGCTGATCGCGCTGGTGCTGGTCGCCGGCGTGGTCGGGGACCGCGTCTCGCCGCGGGTCTCGATGGTCGGCGCCGACCTGGTCCGCACCGTCTCGACGGGGATCGGCGCGGCGCTGCTGCTGACCGGCAACGCCGAGGTCTGGCAGCTGGCCGTGCTCTACGGGATCGACGGCGGCGCCACGGCCTTCTTCGACCCGGCCTCGAACGCGATCGTGCCGCAGATCATCCCGCGGCGGCGACTGCAGGAGGCGAACGCGCTGCTGGAACTCTCGCGCTCGCTGGGGCGGGTCATCGGCCCGGCGCTGGCGGGGATCATGCTCGGGTTCGGCTCGCCCGGGTCCGCCCTCGCCGTCGACGCCGGCACCTTCGCGGTCAGCGCGGTTGCGCTGGTCGGGCTGCGAGCGCCGCGGGTGCGGGAGGAGGGCGGCGCGTCCTTCTTCGCCGATCTGCGCCACGGCTGGCGCGAGTTCTCCTCCCGCAGCTGGCTGGTGGCGGTCGTCTGCGGCGCGGGGATCGTCAACGCCGTCTACTGGCCGGCGATCCAGGTACTGGGGCCGATCATCGCCCAGGACCACCTGCACGGCTCCAGCTCCTGGGCGGTGATCGCGACCGCGATGGGGATCGGCGCCCTGCTCGGAGGCGGCGTCGCGCTGGCGATCCGGCCGCGCCGGCCGCTGCTGGTCAGCGAGGGCTTCGTCATGCTGATCGCGATCCCGGTGGTGCTGCTGGCGCTGCCGGCGACCACGGCGGTGATCGCGGTCGGGGCGCTGATCGGCGGCGCCGTCGGCAGCCTCGCCCAGGTCCTCTTCGAGACCGCCTGGGTGCAGCACGTCCCGGCCGCCTCCCGCACCCGGGTCTCGGCCTACGACTGGTTCGGCTCGCTGGCGCTGGAGCCGATCGGGCTCGCCGCGGTCGGCCCGATCTCGATCGCGATCGGCACCTCCGAGACGCTGTGGCTGGCCGCCGCGGTGATCCTCGTCTGCCTCGCCGCGGTCTACTCGGTCCCCAGCGTGCGCCGGCTCGAAGTCCAGGTCGAGGAGCCGCCCCCTCCCCTGCCCCCACGCCCGATCGAGGCGGGGGACTGAGGCACCGCGGTAGAGCTTTTGGCCCCTTATAGGTACAAAAGCTCTACCGCGCCCCGGCTACAGCGTCCGCAGCGCGGCTTCGGCGGCGTTGAAGCCGCAGATGCCGTGGGCGCCGGGGCCGGGCGGGGTCGCGGCGGAGCAGATGAAGACGCCCGGGATGCCGGTCCGGTACGGGACCGGGGAGACGCGCGGACGCAGCAGGGTCTGCAGCGGCGTGTTGGCGCCGGTGAGGATGTCGCCGCCGACGAAGTTGGCGTTGCCCGCCTCGAACTCGGCCGGGGTGCGGGTCGCCGAGGCGACGACGCGCTCGCGGGTGCCGGGAGCGAAACGCTCGAGCTGGGCGAGGATCGCCGCGGTCGCGTCGCCGTCGTAGCCGCTGGGGACGTGGGCGTAGGCCCAGACCGGGTGGAGGTCGCCGTGCGAGCGGCCCGGGTCGGCGAGGTACTGCTGGCCGACGAGGACGAAGGGGCGCGCCGGCATGCGACCGCGGTTGACGTCGCGCTCGGCCGCGACCAGCTCCTCGAAGGAGCCGATGACGTGGACGGTCCCGGCCCGCCGCGCCTCCTCCTGGGCCCAGGGCACCCCGCCCTCGACCGCGAGGTCGAGCTTGAAGGCACCCGGGCCGTGCTTGAAGCGGCGGTAGGCACGGGCGACCCGGGCGGGCAGCCGGTCCCTGGCCAGCTCGAGGACGCCGCGCGGGGCCAGGTCGAGGACGACCGCGTCGGCCTCGGGCAGCTCGTCGAGCGAGCGCACCCGGCGGCCGGTCTCGATCGTCCCCCCGTGCTCGCGGATCACAGATGCCCAGGCGTCGGCGATCGCGATGGAGCCGCCCTTCGCCACCGGCCAGCCGCAGGCGTGGCCCGCGGTGGTCAGCGCCATCCCGATCGCCGCGCTGAACGGCCGGTTGAGCGGCGCGTAGGCGTGGGCGGCGATGCCGCCGAAGAGCGCCGCCGCCTCCGGCGTCCCCAGGTACCGCGCCAGCGCCGTCGCCGGCAGCGCCGCCGGCAGGCCGAAGCGCGCCAGTCGCAGCGGGTGGCGCGGCAGGTGGGGAAGCGGGTGGTAGATGTCCTCGGTCAGGGCCTCGTAGCCCTTGGCGGGGGCGCCGAAGACGCGCCGCCAGCGCGCGCCGGCCGAGCCGAGCCCGGCCGCCGTGGCGTCGATCGAGCGCAGCATCGCCCCTCCCCCGCCCCCGTCCAACGGGTGGGCGAGGTCGACCTCCGGCCGGCACCACTCGAGCCCGTGGCGCTCGAGTTCGAGCCCGGCCGAGATCGCCGCCGGCGAGGAGACCACCATCGGGTGGGTGGCGCTGCACTCGTCGTGCAGCAAGCCCGGCACGGTCAGCTCGGAGCTGCGGGTGCCGCCGCCGATCGTCTCCTCGGCCTCGATCACCGTCACGGCGACGCCACGGGCGGCGAGGGTCGCCGCGGCGGCGAGCCCGTTGGGGCCGGAGCCGACGACGACGGCGCTGCTCATGAGGTCTGGTGGACCGGGAAGGGCTCGTCGCCGACCAGCCACGGCTGGCGCTCGACCATGTCGCGGACGTCGACCCAGCCCTCCTCGACCAGGCCGTCGGCCGCGTCCCAGATCCGGTAGCGCTGGCGCTGCACGTGGGCGGGCTGGGACTCCAGCGTCACCACCCGCAGCTCCCCCGGCGCGAAGCCGCAGCGCTCCTGCACCGCGGCCAGCAGGCGGTGGTCGTGGAAGTGACCATCGCCGAAGTTGTAGCCGAGGACGACGCCGGCGACGAGCTCCCCCTCGCGCACGTCGTAGGAGTCGACGTCGTCGACCGCCCGCGCCGTCAGCGCGTTCAGCGCCCGCCCGTGCGAGTGCATCGAGCGGAAGGCGAGCCCTTTGTAGACGAGCACGTCGATCATCTCCTGCTCGTAGAACTTCTCCAGCTGCCGGGTGACGATCGGCGCCGACTTGACGACCTCGCGATCGAGCTTGTCCTCGGCGCCGCTGTCGCGGCGGAACAGCCACTGGCTCGTCGCCCAGTTGCCGGCGTAGTAGCGCATCGAGGGCAGGAAGGAGACGAGGTCGGGGCGGAAGTTCCCCAGCACCGGCAGGCCGATGCAGGTGAGGGCGAGGATCGCGACCAGGAGCGGATCGTCGAGCGTCGACCAGGAGACGTCGGCGTAGTGGCCGAAGAGGAAGAAGAGGCCGAAGATCATGAACACGTTCCACTCCAGCGGCACCGCCAGTGGGAAGGTGGAGAAGATGTGGACGTGGAAGATCACCATCCCCGCCAGGGCGAGGGTGCCGATCAAGCCGCCCTGGGTGACCAAGAGGAGCAGCGGCAGGGTGAACTCCGTCACCGTGCCGAGGTGCGCGTCGAAGGCGCCGAGCCGCGAGGGCCGCAGGTCCTCCGGGTGGTCGCGGTAGAGGCGGCGCTTGAAGGCCCGCGATCTGTTCCAGGGCGTGTTGCTGATCATCACCGTGACCACGAAGGGGAAGTGGCGGTTGAGCTTCGAGGACGCCGCCCCCCACCAGATGCAGAAGAAGACGAGCTGGGCGGCGATCACCAGGTTGGTCAGCGGGAAGAGGAAGATCAGCGAGAGCGTCCCGTAGATCTCCGCCCGCGCCGCCAGGAACGGGACCTTGTCGCGCAGCCCGAGGACGGCGAGCAGTGCCAGCAGGACGCCGACCGCGACCGGGTCGAGCCGCGAGACCGTGCCGTCCGTCCAGGGCGCGGTCGCATCGCCCCCCGGCGAGAGCAGCAGGTAGAGCGCCGCCGCCAGCAGGCCTCCATATAAGGCGAGGTCGAGCCAGGTCCGCGTCGTCCCCCGCGTGCCCGGCACCTTCTCCGGCCAGGGCGGCAGCCGCGTCGTCCCCGGCCGCAGCCAGTAGAGGACGCCGCCGATCATCGGGCTGAAGCGCAGGGTCAGCGGCAGCGAGCCGGCCCCGAGCCCCAGCACCTCCCAGAGCATGGTCCAGACGACCGCCTTCTGGAAGACGATCGGGTCGGTCCAGGCGGGCCAGCCGCTGGTGGCGAAGATCAGGAGCGCGCCGCCCCCCGCGTAGACGAGGATCTTGAAGACGTAGAGGAAGTAGACGGCGGTCGGGGTGCCGAACCCGTTCAGCGCCCAGTCCTGGGCGAGCGGCTTGATCCGCTCCAGATGCGGCTTCCGCCGCCACTCGTCAACCTCGAACGGCGGCGGCGCTGGATCGAGCAGTCCCATCGCAGCCAGCCTACTTCTCACTTCCCGGCCTACACCGGATTACCTTGGCTGTAATAGATTTCGGCATACCGATGGTGGACCGCGCCAGTCTGAACAGGCTCTCCTCGCGGATGCCGCTCGCGCTCGCGGCACTGGCCCTTGCGATCCTCGGCTTCGCCCTCGCCGGCTGCGGCGACTCCGGCGCCAGCAGCGAGGAACTGGATGCGGCGCGCAAGGAAGGCGCGGTCAAAGCCCACCAGGCGGAGCGGATCCGGGAGATCCAGAAGGAACTGAAGGCGCTGCGCAAGAACGGCGGCGGCTCCGGCAAGGCCGCCGCGGCGGCCGGCTCCCCCGCCCCCGAGGGCGGCTCCAGCTCCAGCGGCTCGGGCAACTGCGGCGGCTCGCTCTCGGCCAACTCGGTCACCACCTGCGGCTTCGCCGAAAACGTGCAGGACGCCTACTACGCCGAAATCGGCAGCGGCTCGGGGACCGTGATCGCCTACAGCCCGACCACCGGCCAGACCTACTCGATGTACTGCACCGCCGGCTCGCCGCACGAATGCACCGGCGGCAACGACGCGGCCGTCTACTTCCCGTAGCGTCGGCGCGGTCCCGTAGCGTCAGAGCGGTGCTGACCCTCGCCCGGATCGCGACCGCCCTCGCCCTCCTCGCCGCCTGCCTCTCGCTCCCCGGCTGCGGTGATTCGGGCTCCGGCGACAGCACGCTCCAGGAGGAAATCCAGCAGCTGAAGGACGCGAAGCGCGAACGAGAGCTGGCCGAACTGCGGCGCAGGCTGAAAGCCGAGAAAGCGCGCGAGGCGCGGCGGAAGATCCTGCAGACTCCCGCCTCGCCGGCCGAACCGAGGTCCGAATCGGCCTCCGCGGGCGGGGGCGCCGGCCTCGCCGGATTCGACGAACTCGAAGCCTCCCTCCCGGGGCAGGTGGGGCTGGCGATCGGCCCGCCCGGCAGCGGCCCGGCGGCAAGCGCCGGCAGCCTCACCACCGGCTCGGCCTGGTCGACCAGCAAGGTGCCGGTGGCGCTGCGGGTCCTGCAGGAGGCCGGCGGGCCGAGCGGGCTCAGCTCGAGCCAGGAAGCGAACATCCGCGCGGCGCTGACCGCCTCCGACAACGAAGCGGCGCTGGCCCTCTTCGCCGACCTCGAACGGCGCTACGGCGGCGCCGCCGGGGCCGCCGCGGCGGTCGACGAAGTCCTCGCCGAAGCCGGCGACACCACCACCCACGTCTCCAGCGTCGGCCGCGACGGCTTCACCCCCTTCGGCCAGACCGAATGGTCGCTCGAAGCGCAGGAGCTCTTCATGAGCCGCCTGGCGGCCGGCTGCGTCGGCTCACCCGCCTCGCGCGAACTCGTCCTCGGCCTGATGGGCGAAGTCAGCTCCGACACCTGGGGGCTCGGCTCGGCCGGTCTCCCCGCCCGCTGGAAGGGCGGCTGGGGGCCCGGCACCGACGGCCGCTACCTGGCACGCCAGATGGGCACTCTCAGCGTCGGCGGCGGCGAAGCGGTCGTCGCCCTCGCCGCCCTGCCGGACGACGGCAGCTTCGAAACCGCCCAGAGCATGGCGACCGCGGTGGCGCAGTGGGCGGCGCAGAAGGCACCGGCCTACGCCGGGTCGTCGGGCGGCTGCTGAGGCCGAGGTCGCCTCAGCCTTCGAGGCTGAGCGAGCGGACCAGCGGGCCGACCAGGGACTGGGCGGTGCGGAGGTCGTAGGCGGTGCCGAGGACGGCGAAGCTGTTGTCGCCGAGCTCGAAGAAGAAGTCGGACCGCTCGGGACGTTCGGAGTCGGCGCTGAAGGCCAGTTCGGTGCCGAACATGCCGCCGCGGACCACGTCGCGGTTGATCGCGTAGACGGTTTCGCCGGCGGCTTCGAGGTCTTCGGCGATGATTTCGGCACTTTCGGTCGCGTCCTTCGGTTCGCCGGGCGACATGTCGATCTTCAGGGCGGCGGACCCGTCCGGGCTCTTCCAGGTGTTCTCGATGTAGCTGCCGTCGCTCGCCCACTCTTCGAAGTCTTCCTGCTCCCACCCGGCCGGGACGGTGACGCTGTAGAAGGACCCGTAGAAGGGTTCGCGCCCACCGGCGCTGCTGGTGGAGGCTTCGACTTCCGATTCTTCGCCTTCGAAGTCGGTTGCTTCGGCGGCTTCTTCGCCTTCTTCGCCGGCGCTGGTCGTCGTGGTCACTTCCGCCGCGGGCTCCTTCCTGACGATGGTGCTGGACCGGGTGCCGCCGTCCCCCGCCAGCAGCAGGGCGCCGGTCACCAGCCCGCCGGCGATCGCCACCGCGCAGATCACGATCGCGGTCCCGGCCAGCGCCGAGCGGCCGCGCTTGCGTCCCGCCTCGGCCTGCGGCATCTGGATCGTCGGCCGGTCGTACGGAGTCGCCCGGAAGGGGCGCGGCGGACGAGGCGGCGTCGCCGCCTCGAGCAGGCCGGCCGCGGCGACCCCGGTGGCGACGCTGCGCTCGGTCGGGGCCTCACCGCGCGCCCCGGCGGCGCGGGACGCGGCGCGGCCGAGGTCGCCGGCGGAGCGGTAGCGCTGCTCGGGCTCGCGGGCCAGGGCCCGCGCCAGGACGGAGTCGAAGGCGTGGCTACCGCCGCGCTCCAGCGGCGGCGGGCCCTCGTTTGCCTTCCGCCACAGTTTCTGCATCTCGTCGCCGGTGTACGGGACCGATCCGGTGAGCATCTCGTAGAGGACGCAGCCGAGCGAGTAGATGTCGGTGCGGGCGTCCACCCTCCCCGCCGCCATCTGCTCCGGCGCGACGTAGTCGAGCGTGCCGATCCACTGCCCGGTGCCGGTCAGCTGGGTCTGCGCACCCATGCCCCTGGTCAGGCCGAAGTCGGTGAGGAAGGCGGTTCCCTGGCCTGGACGGCCGGTGAGCAGGATGTTGGCCGGCTTGACGTCGCGATGGACGAACCCCGCAGCGTGGGCGGCGTCCAGCGCCGCCGCTACTTCGGTGACCACGGTCGCGGCCTCGGCGGGACTCAGCGGACCGTGCTCGGCCAGGTACTCGCGCAGGTCCGTCCCCTCGACGTAGCGCATCGCGATGTAGAGATTCCCGTCGGCGCTGCCGGCGGAGTAGATCGGGACGGCGTTGGGGTGCTCGATCGCGGCGGCGCTGCGCGCCTCGGTCTCGAACCGCTCCTGGAAGGCGGGGTCGTGGACGAGGTCCGGCGCGATCACCTTCAGCGCCACCTGCCTGTCCAGTCGCTCGTCGCGGGCGAGGTAGACGACCCCCATCCCGCCCCTTCCGAGCTGCCTGAGGATGCGGAAATCCCCGAGGCTCTGGTCTGGTTTGAGTGTGGTTACGCGATCCACGGTATGCCGCCAGGTGTGGCCAGCACCGCCGGCCGGGCAATCCTAACGGTGTATAAGCTCACGCCACACTACGAGGGGAGCTGGGAAATGGACTTGCGACTGGACAGGTTGAACAGTGGGGAGCAGATAGCCGGCGGCTCGGCGTTGGCCCTGCTGGTCTGCATGTTCTTCGGCTGGTTCAACTTCGGGTTCGAAACCCTCAACGCCTGGGAGTCGCTCGACTTCATCAGCCCGTTCCTCACCGTGACCATTGCCGCCACCGTCGGGATCGCCGCGATGAAGGCCGCGGGCAAGAGCCTCGGCGACATTCCCACCGGGTCGACGATCTTCGTCCTCGGTTGCCTCGCCTTCCTCTTCATCCTCTTCCGCCTGGTCGATCCCGTCTCCTACCAAGGCGCGGAGGGGTTCGAACCGAGCGGCAGCGTCGAGGCGGGCATATTCCTCGCGCTGCTGGCAGCGGGCGGCATCGTCGCCGGCGGTTACCTGGCGACCGGGGGCGCCGTGCTCGACCAGCTGAAAAGGATGATTCCGCAGAGCGCTCCGGCCCCGACCCCTCAGGCGCCTCCTCGCCCCGCTCAGCCGCCGGTCGCGCCACCCCCGGCAGCGGCTGCCGCTTCGCCGCCGCCCACCCCGGTTGAGCCCGCGCCGGCCGCACCCAACTCGCCGACGGCGAGGTTCTGCGAACAGTGCGGCGCCACGGTCAGCCCCGAGGACCGTTTCTGCACCGGGTGCGGGGCCGAGCAGGCGGCTAGCTAGGTTCGAGACCGCCGGTCACGAAGACGTCGGTCCCGAGCGGCAGCATCGAGACCATCAGTTCGTCGCCGGCGGGGCGAACGAAGACGTCGCCCCCGCTGACGCAGGGCGTGTCCTGGGAGTAGGTAAGGGTCATCGCCCCTTCCACCTTCAGGCTGAGGCTCTCGCTGCATCCGTCGGCGGTTTCCAGGGTTCCGGCACGGCCGTCGGGTTCGATTTCCACCGTCACCGGCAGTTCATCGTTGAGGTTCGGGCGTTCGCCACTGGTGCGGGTGAGCGTGCCGGTCCAGCGTCCGGCCGCGTCGCTTGCCCCGCCGATCAGGGGCGCGGGACTGAGGTCACGACCGAAACCGTCGACGCCGTTGTCCTCCAGTTCCTTGAGCAGCCTGCGTTCCTGCGCGGCGCTGAAGATCGGGCCGCCGAAGAGGACCTGGAACCCGGGGTAGAGCTCGGCGGCGCCGTCAGATGAGATGACGCTGACGTCGACCCCGGCGGCGGCGAGGCGTTCGCGCTCTTCTTCGGCGCCGTCGACGGTGCGGAACGAACCCGCCTGCACGTACAGGCCGGGGGCGACCTCGGGGCCGGGAGGGTCGGCGATGACGTCCACGGCGTCGGTTTCGGTGTCCTCGGTTTCGGTGGTCACCGTCGTCGTCTTGCCCGCCCGGTCGACCAGCACGGTGGTGCGCGAGCTGTCGCCACCGCCCGACAGCAGGATCGCGAGCGCCGCCCCGGCGCCGATCAGCACGATTACGAGCCCGGCCCAGAGCGCCGTACGACCGCGTCCCCCGGGCGGAGCCTGCTCCGGCGCGGACACGGGCACGGCTGCCGGCTCTTCGTATCTGGCGCCGCAGGAACGGCAGAAGGCGGCGCCCGGAGCCAGCTCGCTGCCGCAGCTCGCGCAGTGCCTGCTCACCCCCCCGCCGGGTGGGGCCGTCATCGAGGCGGAGGTGACTGTCGACCGGCCGACAGCGCCAGCAGACCCGCGCCGATGACCATCGCCCCGGCGATCAGGAGCGGTACCTGTATGAGGTGGGTGTCGGTCTCGACGCGACCGAAATCGGCGAAGAACACGTAGCCGAAGTGGAAGGGCTGGGAAAACAGGTCAGCTATGTCGGAAAACGCCCACACAGCCGCGAGGACGAAGACCGGTACCCCGGTCATCAGCAACCCCCAGCCGCGGGTGACGTTGTCGCCGGGGCGCATGAGGATCAGCATGCCGAGAATGGCGGCCCCCACTCCCAGCGCGAACACGAGGACGTCGCCGAACTGAACCGAGTCACCGTAGTTGACCGGATAGTCGTAGTGGAGGGGCTGGTAGACCGTCGCGAAGATGGTGAGCAGGAAGAACGTGGCGCCGCCCGCAACCGCGAGCAGGCCGGCCAGGGCGGTCGTCTGCGCCCCCGCTTGCGGGATCGCCCCCACGGTCGGCGGAGGCGGAGGGGACGGCACGGCGCCCGCGGCCTGCGGGGTACCGCAGGCACGGCAGAACTTCGCTCCGGGATTGAGCTGGGTGCCACAGGAGCCGCAGTACACGTTCAGATCCCCCCGCCCGGGGCGAGTGCCTGGCTCTCGCCGCAGGCCGAGCAGAACCGCGCCGCGGGCGAGATACCCGCACCGCACGATCCGCAGAAGACCGGTTCGGGCCGGCTCGCGGCGACCTGGGTGGGCGCCTCGGAGTCGACCTCGTCAGGCTCGTCCACCACCTCGGTGGCGGGCTCCTCCACCGTGGCTTCGGGCTCCTCCGCCGCCGGCTGCTCGAGCTGCGGAGCCTCGGGAATTACCTCCGCGGCCGGTTCGGGCTGCGGGTCCGCGTGCTGGGCGTAGTGGTCGGTCCAGCGGATCCCGTCGTAGTAACGCAGTCGGCCGCTGCCGCTCGGGTCCGGATGCCACCCCGCCGGCGAGGCCTGGCCCGCCAGCGCCGCCTGCTGACTGGAGACGCCGAGCCGCTTGTTGTGGTTGCTGGCGGCGATGCCGGCCCAGATGGCGCAGATCGGGAGCGTGATCAGGAGCCCCAGGCCGAGGGTGACGAAGACGACGAAGATGTTGATCACGAACATGATCAGCGCGCCCGGGATGGTCGCGTAGATCATTCCCAGCGGCCCGAAGAACAGCGCCAGCAGCACCGCTCCGGCCACGCTCTTTTGCGAACCCACCTGTATGACGGTCGTCTGCTGCACCGCGACAGGGGTCGGCTGGTTGTTCATCTCCTATACCTCCCGCTCATGTGACACCCCACCCGAGGGCAACACTATCTCTTTTCCCCCACTCCACTCACCGTCAGTCGCTCGGCAGACCCGTGGTACCAGCGGTCGTCGCGGCGCTCGCCGACACACCCAGCTCCGCACGCACCGTCTGCATCACCACTTCGATCGCCTGCGGGGCAACCGTGATGCCGGGGTCGTCGCGTTCGGGCTGGGTGTCCGGGTGGAACATCACGGCCAGCGAGAGGTGTCGGTTTCGCGGTAGCGGCACGACGACGATCTGGCCGGCAAGGAAGTTCCCGTTCAGGCTGCCGCCCCAGCCGGCCTTGTAGGCGGGGCTGAGGTCGGCGAAGACCCTTCCCGCCCCCCAGTCGAGTGGCGCGGTGAGTTCGCCCGGCTCGCTCTCGCGGCTCGGCTGCTTCGGGGCGCGCATGAGGTCGAGCACCTGTTCCGACAGGGCCGCGCCGAACGTGCCGACCGCGAGCGCGTGGGCGAGGCGCGCCGCGTCGGTCACCCGCCAGCGGGAGGTGCCGAGCAGCAGCGCCGGACCCAGCGGTTCGGGGATTTCGGCCTGCCGGCGCAGGAACGAAAGGCAGATGGCTTCGGGGGGAGCGACCTGGGAGCCGGGCTGGAGCTCCGCCCCGATCGATTCGAACTCTTCGGCCAGCGCGCGGCGCGTCTCGGGGATTCCCCGCGCCGCTCGCTGCAGTTCCAGTACGACGCGCCGTTGGCGGCAGTTCTCCGAACGGATCATCGCCCCGGAGAGCGCTTCCAGCACCTCGTTCGAGGGGGTTTCGCCGTGGCGGTCCCCCCACCCCAGTCGCTGGAAGAGGGCGATCATCGTCGCCACCTTGCTGATGCTCCACAGGCGCATGTAGCGCTCGGCGCCGTCCGGCTCGGAGCTGGCCACCAGCGGTTCCGGCGAGTCGTCGAGCATCGCCGCGGCCTCGACTTCGCCGCCGAGGCCCGCGGCGCTCTCCACCCCGGCCCGCAGGGCGCGTTGGAGCCGCTGTTCGCGGGCCGTCGGCTTCGGCGGAGCGCTCGTCTCCCGGCTCTGGTCGCCGGTCCCCGTCCCGGCTCGGTTCGCCGCGGGGGAATCGCCGCCCCCGTGGCGGAGGGCCGCGACGACCAGCAACAGCGCCGCGGCGCAGGCGAGAACGACGATCAGTCTCCGGGCGAGCACAGAGCCTCAGCAGGTTTCGCCGAGCAGCTCGGCTTTCCGCGGTTGCCAGGTGCTGCGGCGGGCGGCGGTGGTGGAATAGCCGGGGTCGTAGGCCCAGCTGCCCCTTTCGAACCTGACCCAGGTCAGGCCAGACCATTCCGAGCAGGGGGATACCGGGTCGGACCACCCCATGCCGTCGATGTCCACCCGCGCCACCCCGTCGCCTTCGAGGCCGTCGATCCGCACCCGCAGACCGCCCGGCGAGAGGTATGCGGCGAGGGTTTCCTGCCCCTCCGCCCATTCCGCGTAGCCGTGTTCCTCGACGTTCTGCTGCCGCTTGCGCGCCGTAAGCAGGGCCCAGGCGGAGCGGAAGTCGTGCGCGACCACGTCCTCGTGGAAGGCGAGGAGCATGGCTTCGATTTCCCCTTCCATCTCGGCGCGGCTGACGTCGGGCAGGCCGTCGGAGTCGACCGCGGCGGTTTCCTCTTCGGGTGCTTCTTCGCCGGTGGGCGTCGCGGCGGCTTCCTTCCCCGCGACCGTGGTCGTCGATTCGCCGCCGCCACCGCGGGCGAGGACGATGGCGCCCGCCGCGCCGGCGCCGACGAGCAGGATCGCCGCGGCGATCAGCAACGAGGTGCGCCGCGAGCCGTCGCGCCGCCGTGGCGGGGGTGACGCCGGTGGCGGTGGCGTCGGTCTCGGCGGCGTCGGCTTCACCGCGGTGGCCTCGGTCGCCGGCGGACCAACGGCGGGCTGCGCATCTTCAACCGTCTGCGCTTCGCCGATCGGCGCTCCGCACTCGCGGCAGAACGCCGCGCCCGGCACGATCGGCGCCTGGCAGCGCGAGCAGCCGGGCTCCTCGTGGCGCGCCCCGCAGGCGCGGCAGAACGCCGCCCCGGGAACCTTCTCCTCACCGCAGGCCGCGCACTTGCCGGGGTCATTCATATTCGGCGATCACCTCCTGCGCCAGTTCCGAATCGACCGGGCAGTGTTCGTTCAGGTAGGAATCGACGCGGGCGAAGGAGCCCGAGGTGGTGAGTCCCTCGATCAGGCCGCCGCCGAGCGCGCCCAGGGGGTCCGAGAGCGCGTCGCCCAGCGCATCCTGCTGGTCCTGCACCGCGTCGCGGGCCGCCTCCGTGTCCGCCCTGATCTCGTCGGGCGCGTGGTCCACCATCGCGTCGAAGATCACCGCGATGTCGCCCGGCGAACCGAGCAGGGTGACGATCGAGCCGACCGGGTCTTCTTCCATCCGTTCGTCGGCTTCGACGTAGCTCTTGCGGATCGGCGCGGCGTGCTCGTAGAAGGCGCGGCAGTAAGCGTCCGCGCTGCGCTCCTGGCCTCCCCCGCACGAAGCAAGCAGGAGAGTCAGCAGAGCCGCCGCGCCGGCGCAGGCGAAAAAGCGAACGTGATCCTTACCCCGGCCCGCCATTGCGACCGGTAGCTAATCATCTTCCCGAGCAACGTAGATCGTTCAGTACCCGTCGCGATAATGTGCGCGACCTCAAATGGAAGGTCCGTTCTGCACCCGATGCGGCGCCACGGTCGAGGCCGACTGGAAGTTCTGCGAGGCCTGCGGGGCCGTCCAGGAGGAGCCCGCGGCACCGGCCGCGACTGCGGTCGCGGTCACGCAACCAGCCCCGGCCGAGCCGGCGAAGCCGCGGCCCGCGGCGGCGCCCCTGCAGGCCCACGCGGTCGAGGTCGAGGCGGGCGGCAAGACCCTCCTGCAGCCGACCACCCTGCGGCTCGAGGAGGGCGAAATGGTCGCGATCATCGGCCCCAGCGGCTCCGGCAAGAGCACCCTGCTGAAGGCGGTCGGCGGGATCCGCCCGATCAGCGGCGGGTCGGTCTCGATGCGGGGCGACGAGATCGCGCTGCGCCAGGCCGACGTCGGCTACGTTCCCCAGGACGACACCCTCCACCACCTGCTCAGCGTCAAGGAGGCGCTCGACTTCGCCGCCCAGCTGCGGCTGCCGGAAGGACACACCAAGGAGGAGCGCGAGGCGATGCTGGCCGGCGTCCTCGAGCAGGTGGAACTCACGGAGGCCGCCGACCGCCGCATCGGCAACCTCTCCGGCGGGCAGCGCAAGCGCGCCGCGGTCGCCCTCGAGCTGATCCCGAAACCGGAGCTGCTGCTGCTCGACGAGCCGACGACGGGCCTCGACCCGGGCCTGGAGCGGCGGCTGATGCAGCTGACCCGCGAGCTCGCCGACCAGGGGCAGACCGTCCTCCTCGTCACCCACGCGACCCAGAGCCTCGACCTCTGCGACCGGGTGGCGATCATGGCCCCCGGCGGCCGCCTCGCCTACCTCGGCCCGCCCGCCGAGGCGGCGGCGAAATTCGGCGTCGAGCAGATCGACGAGGTCTACGCCAAGCTCAGCGAGGAAGCCGAGGAGGAGGCCGAGCGGCCGGTCGGCGACCCGCTATCCCAGCCGCGGCCGGCGGCCTCGCGGCAGATCGCCCGGCGGCGGATCTGGCCGCAGGTGCGGATCCTCTGCCGCCGCTACGCGCTGCTGATGGCGCGCGACCGACGCAACGCGAAAATCCTCGCGGTCCAGGTGGTGGTGCTGGCGCTCGGCGCCGCCTTCCTCTTCCAGTCCGACGTCTTCGGCTACGAGGAAGGCAACGCCCTCCACGCCGCCCAGAGCGCCCAGCTGCTGTTCCTGATGGTGACGGTCTCGATGTGGTTCGGGGCGATCTCCTCGGTGCGGCAGATCGTCGCCGAGCGCAGCGTCCTCGCCCGCGAGCTGGCGGCGGGGGTGCGGACCGAGGCCTACCTGCTCTCCAAGGGGACGGTAATCGGCACCGTGGTGGCGGTGCAAACCGCGCTCTTCGTCTGGATCGTCTTCGGCCTGCGGCCGCTCGGCGAAGCGCCGGGCAACGCCGGGATGCACGTGCTGATCATCTGCATCCTGATCGCCTGGGTCGGGGCGGGCATGGGGCTGACGCTCTCGGCCTTCGCCCGCAGCGAGGACCAGGCCGCGAGCTTCCTGCCCCTGATCCTGCTGCCGCAGCTGCTCTTCGCCGGCGCCGTGGTGACGACCAAGGACATGGGCACGCCGATCCAATGGCTCTCCCACCTGGTCGCGGCCCAGTGGGGCTTCGCCGGCGTCGGCAACGCGATCGACATGAACGCCCGCATCGCCGCCGACCCCGGCTTCACCCACGCCAACCACTACAGCTCCGCCTTCTTCACCCACGGCTTGCTTCAGGTGACGATCGCCCTGACCCTGATGATCCTCGTCTGCGCCGCGATCCTCCAAGCCCGCCTGCGTCCCTCCTTCGAGGACACCTGGTGGCAGCAGGCAAGGCAGGGCTGGGAACGGCGGATGGCCCAGCGGCGCCAGCCGGCGCAGAGCTTCGGGTAACGCGCCCCACGCTCATCTCCCACCCCGTTCAAGCGGCATCAGGCCAGAGCGGCGACATTCCGGTTTTCAGTACAGCGGTTAGCATCGCCGGCGGTGGAGATCATCCCGGACAAGCGCAGGATCACCGGGCTTGTGGAGAGAGCTCACGAGGGAAAGATCTGCCTGCCGAACTTCCAGCGCGATTTCGTCTGGACGCGGGAGGAAGTCGCCGACCTGGTCCGCTCGATAATCCGCGGTTACTTCATCGGCTCGCTGCTGCTCCTGCGCTGCGACGCGAACGCGCCGCCGTTTGCGCCCGTGTTCCTGCGGGGAGCCCAGCCCGACACCCAGGAGCCGCGCCCCGAGTTGCTGATCCTCGACGGGCAGCAGCGGCTTTCGTCCCTGATCTACGCGCTGACCGCTCCGAACCTCTCGCTCAAGGACTCCAGCCAGCGCCGTTGGTTCTTCGTCGACCTCGACGTCCTGCTGAGCGAGCCCGACAGCGACGAGGTGGTGTTCGACCGCGCCAAGCGAGAACTGCGCGGTCTCGACAAAGTCGAGACGCAGTACGAGCAGCGGATCCTGCCCTGCACCGCGCTGCTCACGCAGCAGGCGTTCTACACCTGGCGCGACGGCTTCGAGGACTGGCTGCGCCAGAACGAACCCGAGCAGCTCGACACCTACCGGGCGGACTGGCGCGACGGCTGGACCAGCGCCGTGACCGCCTTCCAGACCTTCGAGGTGCCGCTGGTCGAGCTGCCGCGGGTCGACGACTCCGACAGCGAGTCGATAGGTCGCGTCTGCGCGATCTTCGAGAAGCTCAACTCGACCGGCGTCGATCTCTCCGTCTACGACCTGCTGACCGCGCGGCTGTACCGCGACAACATCAAGCTGCACGATCTCTGGGCGGAGGCCGTCGACAGGCATGAGCGGTTGCGCACCTGGTCGAAGGGCAAGGCCGACGTGCACAAGTTCGGCGTCCTGGTCCTCCGCACCCTGGCCCTGCTGCGGGGGCTCGACCCGAAGCCGCGGATCCTCATCGACCTCGAGCCGGAGGGCTTCGAAGAGGACTGGCGCCGCGCGGCGGCGGCGATGGAGCGGGCCCTGGAGCTCGCCACGCGGGTGGGGCCGGACGGCTTCGGCGTCTTCGCCGAGAAGTGGCTGCCAGGGTTCGGGCTGATCCCGATCCTGGCCGCCCTCAGAGCGCAGATCGAGGATCGAAAGCTGGGCGAGGAGGAGCGCGCCGAGCTGCGGCGCTGGTACTGGTGCAACGTCTTCATGGAGCGCTACTCGAGCGCCGTGGAGAGCAAGTCACGCAAGGACTACCTGGAGATGAACCGGCACTGGTTCGAGGACGGGCCGGAGCCGGAGTGCTTCCGCGAAGCCGAGGACCTGATCGGCGCCCCCGGCTTCCGCGTGCGGGACTCGGCCAGCTACGCGAGCGCCCGGTACAGCGGGGTCTTCTGCCTGCTGGCGCTGCGCAATGCCCGGGACTGGCGGCGCGGCGAGGACATCCTCCTCCAGGACCTGCACGACCATCACATCTTCCCGAAAGCCTTCCTCCAGCGCCACGGAATCACCAAACGCGTCGACGTCAACTCGATCGCCAACCGGACGCTTATCTCCGACGAAACCAACGGCAAGATCAAGGACAAGGCGCCGGCGGAGTACATCGAGGACTCCGACGTCTTCCCGACGGGAGCGACCGACGCCCTGCTGGATCCCCATTTCATCGACGAGAGCACGGCATCGATCCTGCGAGCGGCCCCCGAGGACGCCCAGGACGAGCAGATCGCCGCCCTGTACCAGGACTTCGCGCAAGCCCGCCAAGCAGCGATCGTCGAAGAGATACGAAGGGTCTGCGGCATCGCCTCAGCCCCGGCGGAGGCAGGCGACGCGATCGAGGAGGACGAGATCGCCGCCGACGTCAAAGAGGAGGCCACCTCATCCGAACTCACCCTCGAAGGCTTCGAGGAGGAGCCGGTTTGAGCTTCGCCGTCACCCAACCGCAGACGGCCTTTGCCGAACCGGGGCTGGAAATCGAAACCGCCGCGCTCAGGAGCCTCTATCAAGGCCTCCGCGAGCTGTTGGCCGAATTCACTTCGGAGTTGCCGACGGACGCCGATGTCGAGGAGTTGGAGCTTCAGCTTGACCTGCCGGAGAGATACGCCACGCCTTTCGGTCAGGCCCTCATCGCAGCGGACATCGCATGGCGTATCGGCTGGATGGCGGCAGAGGAAGAAGAGAGTCGCCTGGGGTCGGTTGACGCAGATTCGGTGAACCTGAACGAGCTTCTTCCCGTCGAGGAGTGCGGTCTCGAGATCGTCTCGATCGAAGACGGTTCGATCAAAGCCAAATTGCTGGCGGCGAAGGACAAGATCTCTTACGACTCCGCCGTCGCGACGATTGCGCTGGCCCTTCAGTTCGGCTCGATGATCGGCGTCAACGCCTCCACCTCCACCGAGCCGCTGGCCATGCAGCCGATTCCCTCCAAGGTTCACGAAAAAGCAGAAAGCGCCGTCAAGCAGTTGCCCGGCCTGCCGCCAGGGACTCAGGCGATAACGCGGGTGACGCTCTCAGACGGAACGATCATCGAATTCGTCGCCGCCGACACCATCCAGTAGCGGCTCGGAATCAGGCTGCTGGGCAAGCTGAGGAAAGCGGCCCTGCCCAGTTCGGTGGAGTCCGGGACATGTTTCGGGACACGCTTTCAGACTGCCCTCGAGGCATCAGACGCACGAGGTAGCCTTGCTTGGATGCCTCTCCTCCCCAGAAGATCGGATCAGGTCCAAGACAAGCTGCATCGGCTTGAAGAGCAGATGCGAGCGATGAACTCGAGGATCGACGAGATGGCCGCCACCTTCGAGTCGCGTCGTGCCGACGACGAGGCTGCCGCCATCGCCGCCGAGCGCATCCGCAGCGGCGCCGCCGATCACAAGGAAGACGGCGCCAAGGCGCTGACCGAGCTCGGCATCGAGATACCCGCCGAGGAATGACCGAAGCGCCCGGCACGGTCGGCGTCACCTTTGCCAAGGGCGTCCTCGATGATGTTGCCGAACTGACCACGGTCGCCGACAGCGATAAAGCCGGCGAAGACGAAGCCGAGGCCCTCAAGCGTCGCATCGCCGAGCTACTGGTCGAATGCAAAGGCAACCCATTCATCGGCGAGCTGATGGGCCCGGGCCTCCACCCCGAGCTGGTCAACTGCCGTCGGGTCCGGTTCGATATCCCGACCCACAAAGCGAAGCCGCGCTTCCGGCTCATCTACCGCAATGAACCCATCGACGGCGCGCCCGCCGAGTGCCACTGGCTAACCGTCGCGCCCCGGTCCGGGCTTCAGGCCCACCGCCGCGCTCGGCAGCGCTCCAAGCGTCGCGGGTGAATCGATCCTGCGCCGGTGAAGTGGATCATCACACTAGAAGCTGCGGAAGCCGATATTGATCGGCTGGTTCACGCAAGCATCCCAGGGATAGATCCGGCCGACGGGGAGCCGAGAAGACTGCTCCTCACCCATTACCAGCCTGACGGAGCGACTCCGGAGGAGGAACCGCACATTGTCCAGGATGAGGTTGAAGCTTTGGTTAACCGATTGAATGGCGTTGGGCGAGTCCGTTGGAGCAGGGTCTTCGAAGGGGTCTCTATCCACTCTTGGCACACGGTCGCTGACGACGGCGAGATCACGGAGAGGATCTTTCTAGACGCAGCCACGGGCCACCTACCCCCGAAGGAGTTCGCCGACCTCGTTGAGTCGCTGGGATACGAGCGCCCACCCCTGCCAGACGGACTGGACCACATCGACGGTCTGGATCTTGACGCAGCACTGGAAACCACTGAGATGAATCCGGCAGCCGGTCGGGTGGTCCAACTGATCGATCTCATGCTCAAGGACGAAGAGTTCAACTGGTCCGCTGCCTATGCCGCGCTAGAGACCATCGAACATGAGCTGAGGGAGCAAGGCGTTGACGGAAGGAAACTTGGGTGGTGGACGAGAGGCGAGCGATCAGATTTCAGAGCCACTGCAAACAGCCCCGAGGCCTTGGGGGTAAGAGCGCGGCATGGCAGACCAACCGGCCTGTCCGAGGCCCGCATGTCAAGCCATGACGCCAATTGGTTTGTGCGCAGAGTCGCCGCGCTCTGGCTCTCAAGTTCTTACGGACGCGATGTGTCCGGAAAAAGCGTGGCATCGTAGAAACCCGACGCACAACACACCCCACAAGTCCAGGCCCCACTCCCAAAGACAGGTGCCTAGTACCGCTACGGGGATTCGAACCCCGGTTTCCGGACTGAGAATCCGGCGTCCTAGTCCCCTAGACGATAGCGGCGAGGAACGGGCATTTTAGCGAGACGGCGGCGTGGGTGCGAGACGTCGGTCACAGGAGGAATCCGCAAAGGCGGGGAGAGGCGGGCGGCGCGCAACCGGTAAATTGCCTGCTCCGCGCGGCTGTGGCGGAACTGGTAGACGCGCACGGTTCAGGTCCGTGTGGGCGAGAGCCCGTGGAGGTTCGACTCCTCTCAGCCGCACTAACTACGAGGCGACCGGCGTGGCGGCGCCCTTCGGCGCCCGCGCCGCGTTCGCCGCGATCTCTTCGGCGAAGGTCGGCCACAGCGCCGGCGGCAGGTCGTGGCCCATGCCGTCGACCATCCGCAGGCGGGCGCCGGGAATCGCCTTGGCGGTGGCGCGGCCGCCGGAGGGGTTGACCAGCAGGTCGTTCTTGCCGTGGATGACGAGGGCGGGCAGGTCGAGCTTGCGCAGGTGGGGGGTGCGGTCGCCGGAGGCGGTGATCGCGTGCAGCTGGCGGGCGATCCCGGCCTCGCTGTGGCCGCGGTCGAAGGAGAGACCGGCGATCTCCCGCACCCGCTCCTCGTCGAAGGGATAGCCGGGCGAGCCGATCGTCCTGAAGGTCTTGATCACCCGCTCGATCGCCGCCTCGCGCTCGCGCGGCGGCTTGCCGAGCAGGAGGCCGAAGGTGCGGTAGCTCGGATGGCCGACGCGGCGGCTGCCGGTGGTCGACATGATCGAGGTGATCGAGCGGACGCGCTCGGGCTGCTCGATCGCCGCCGTCTGCACGATCATCCCGCCCATCGAGGCGCCGACCAGGTGGGCGGACCCGATGCCGAGGTGGTCCATCAGGCCGAAGGCGTCGGCGGCCATGTCGCGCAGCAGGTAGGGCGGCTTGCCGGCCCCGGTCAGCAGCGCGAGCCTGCCGGGGACGCCGGCCGCGTCGATCCGGCTGGAGCGGCCGATGTCGCGGTTGTCGAAGCGGACCACGCGGTGTCCGCGCTCGGCCAGCATCGCGCAGAACTCCTCCTGCCAAGCGATCATCTGCGTCGCCAGGCCCATCACCAGCAGCAGCGGCTCCCCGTCCGGATCGCCCATCTCCTGGTAGCAGAGCTCGACCCCGTTGGCGGGTGCGAACTGCTCTTCGCCGAAGCCTTGCATCCGGGGATCGTACCCACCCTGGCTACCTGGCCAAACGTCATACTCGCGCGATGCGGACGGCGATCGTCTCCGACCTGCACCTCGGCGTCGCCAGCGACGAGGACGTCGCTCGCGACCGCGACGTGCGGCGCGTCCTGCTCGAGGAGATCGCCGGCGCCGACCGGGTCGTCCTGCTGGGCGACGTGGTCGAGCTGCGCAACCTGCCCGTCGGCCCCTCGCTCGCCCGGGCGCGGCCGTTCTTCGAAGATCTGGGCGAAGCGCTCGGAGACGCCGAGGTGATCCTCGTCCCCGGCAACCACGACCACCGCCTGGCCGAGCCGCTGCTCGACCAGCTCTCGGTCGACGGCGCGCCGCTCGACCTGGAGCACCGGCACGTGCCCGATGCCGGCCCGGCGGCGATGATCGACGGCCGGCTCGGCGCCGCCCGCCTGCAGGTCGCCTACCCCGGCGTCTGGCTGCGCGACGACGTCTACGCGACCCACGGCCACTACATGGACGCCCACCTGACCCTGCCGCGGGCCGAGTGCGTGGCGGCGGCGACGATGGTCCGGCTCTCGGGGCCGCTGCCGGCCCGCGCCACCCCCGCCGACTACGAACGGGTGCTCCGCCCTCTATACGGGTTCGCCTACGGCCTCGCCCAGGTGCTGCCGATCAAGCGGAGACGCAACGGACCGTTCGAGCGGGCCTGGGAGGTGCTTGCGGGCGAAGAGGAGCGGCGCACGCTAGGCACCCGCGCCGCCCGCGCCGGCTTCCCGGTCGCGATCGGCGGCCTCAACCGCCTCCTGCGGGCCGGCTTCGAGCCTGACGTGCGGCCGCCGGCGATCTTCCGCAGCGGCGTCGAGGCCGCCACCGAGCTGGCGGTGCGGCTCGGCGTCGACGACGTCCACGTGATCACCGGCCACACCCACCGCGGCGGCCCGCTCCCCGACGAACCCGAGTGGCCCCTCCCCCGCGGCGGCCGCCTCCACAATACCGGCAGCTGGGTCTTCTCCTCGGCCTTCCACCAACCCGGCACCCCGCCCAACAGCTACTGGCCGGGCACCGTCACCTGGCTGGAGGGCGACGAGCCGCCGCGCCGCGTGCGCCTCCTGCAGGCGCACTCGCACGCGCAGATGACCGAGCTGGTCAGCCGGACCGCAGCCAGTCGGCGATAGTCGCGCCGATCTCGGCCCCCGCGTCCTCCTGCAGGAAGTGCGAAGCGTTCTCGACCGGGCGCGGCGGCGGGAAGTTGAGCTCGCTGGAGACCCGCTCGCCGACCGAGAAGGGCAGGATCGGGTCGGAGTCCGCCCAGAGGACCAGCGCCGGGCGCTCGTCGACGCGCAGCGCGTCGGCGACGGCTTTGCCCTCGGCGGCGCCGACCGCGTCGGGGGTGGTCGGCAGGATCAGCGGGAAGGCGCGGGCGCCGGCCTTCGAGGGCCCGTCTATATAAGGAGCGTCGTAGGCGGCGACCACCTCGTCACCGGGGTCGTTCTTGCAGCCGCCTTTGACCAGGAAGCCGACCGGGACGTCCTCGTTGTCGCGGACGAAGTCGCGGAAGGCGAACCAGGCGTCGCTCATCTTCTGGTGGCCGGTGAAGGGGCCGGTCTCCATGATCACGATGCGGCTGATCCGGTCCGGGTGCTCGACCGCGAGCCGCAGCCCGATCGGCCCACCCCAGTCGTGGACGACGGCGGTCGCGTTGCGCAGGTCCAGTTCCTCGAGCAGCCGCGCCATCAGCTCGACGTGGCGGTCGTAGGTGTACCAGCCGAGGTCGGTGGGCTTGTCGGAGCGACCGAAGCCGGCGTAGTCCGGCGCGATGCAGCGGAAGCCGGCGTCGCGCACCGGCGGGATCACCTTGCGCCAGAGGAACGACCAGGTCGGCTCGCCGTGGAAGAAGACGACCGGGTCTCCCTCCCCCTCGTCGAGGTGGGCGAGCCGCAGCCCGTCGACCTCTCGGTAGTGGGACTGGAACGGGTATTCCGGCAGGCCCTCGAGCAGCTCGTCGGGGGTGCGGATGGCGTCGATGCTCATCGCCGCATCCTATGCCGGAAAGGGAATGTTGACCTGAAATCCCGGAATTCGGATCAACATTCCCTACTTTCCTGATCGACTTTGTGCTAGGGTGCCCGCCCTATTGAGCAGTAAGTTGCTCAAGAAAGTAAGCAGTCGACATAGGAAGGAAACTTTTTGATGCGGAACGCTCGCACTACCCGGCGGCGCAGCGTGAAGGTCGGCCTCCCGGCCGCACTTCTCGTACTGCTCCTCGCGGTCTTCGCCGCTGGCTGCGGCGGCGGTGATAACGATGCAACCGGCTCCGGCTCCTCAGGCGGGGGCGGCGAGTTGGCTGTGGTCGGCTACTCCACCCCGGAATCCGTCTACGCCGAATTCCTCGAGCCCGCCTTTGAGGAAAGCTCGAAAGGCGCGGGCGTCAGCTTCAGCAACTCGTTCGGCGCCTCCGGTGACCAGAGTCGCGCGGTGGTGGCGGGCCAGCCCGCATCAGTGGTCCACTTCGCCCAGGCCGGCGATATGGAAAGGCTCGTCGAAGAAGGCGGCCTCGTCTCCAAAGACTGGACCAACAACAAATACAAGGGCATCGCCCAGAACTCGGTCGTGGTGATCTCGGTCCGTAAAGGCAACCCGGAGGGGATCAAAACCCTGCAGGACCTGCAGACCAAGGACGTCGACGTGGTCACCCCGAACCCGTTCAGCTCCGGCGCCGCGCGCTGGAACATCATGGCCATCTACGGCACCGCCCTGAACGAAGGTAAGTCGCCCGACGAGGCGCTGGCCGAGGTCAAGACGGTTCTCGAGAAGACGGTCGCGCAGCCGGGCAGCGCCCGCGACGCGCTCGCGACCTTCACCCAGGGCGAGGGCGACGTGCTCCTCGGCTACGAGAACGAGGCGATCAAAGCGATCGATGAGGGCGAGGACATCGAATACATCGTGCCGCCGTCGACGATCCAGATCGAAACCCCGATCGCCGTCACCACCGACGCCCCGGAGCCGGCTGCCCAGGACTTCCTGGACTTCATCTGGTCTGACGAAGGTCAGAACATCTGGGCCGAGAACGGCTACCGGCCGGTCAACCCGAAGCTGGTAGACGAGAAACAGTTCCCGACCCCGCCGGATCTGTTCACGATCGACCAGTTCGGCGGCTGGGGCAAAGTCAACGACGAGTTCTTCGACGACGAAACCGGTTCCGTCGCCGAGATCGAGACCGAACTCGGCGTCTCCACCAGCGGCTGACCCATGGAGGCTAACCCGGCAGCCCTCCCCAACTCAGCGTCCCCCCGGGCAGGCTTCCGCCTGCCCGGGGTCGGCGTCGGCCTCGGTCGCGGCTACGTCGTTCTGTACCTCAGCCTGATGGTCCTGATCCCCCTGGCGGCGCTGGTCGACGAATCGCTCAGCTCCGGCCTCGGCAACTTCTGGGATCAGGTGAGCTCCCCGCAGGCGGTCCGATCGCTCGAGCTGACCCTGGTCGCCTCGCTGATCGTGGTCGCGATCAACGCCGTCTTCGGGACGATCATCGCCTGGCTCCTGGTCCGGGACGAATTCCCCGGCAAGGCAGCCGTCAACGCGATCATCGACCTCCCCTTTGCCCTGCCGACGATCGTCGCCAGCCTCACCCTGCTCGCCCTCTACGGCAACGAGAGCCCGTTCGGCATCGACATCGCCTTCACCCGCACCGCGGTTGTCGTCGCCCTGCTCTTCGTCACCCTGCCCTTCGTGGTCCGCGCGGTGCAACCGCTGCTGATCGAGATGGACCGGGAGATGGAGGAGGCCGCCGCCTCGCTGGGCGCCAGCGGCTTCACGATCTTCCGCCGCATCATCTTCCCCAACCTGATCCCCGGCCTCGCCGCAGGCGTGGCGCTCGCCTTTGCCCGCGCCCTCGGCGAGTTCGGCTCCGTTCTGATCTTCGCCGGCGGCCTGCCGGACACGCAGGTCAGCTCGGTGTTCATCCGCAGCCAGGTCGAGTCCGGCAACGAGACCGGCGCGGCCGCGGTCTCGATGGTGCTCCTGTTCGCCTCGCTGCTCTGCCTGGCCGCGATCTCGCTGATCCAGCGCTGGGGCAGCCGCCATGAACGTTCGGCCGGCGGCGGACTGGTGATGCCGATGGCCGGAGAGATGCCGAGCGAGGCCGAGGAGAAAGGCGACGCCGATGAGCTCCGCTAGCGCTCGCAGCCACGTCGGCAGCGGCGCCGTCAGCCGCTGGAGCCTGCGCATCCTCGGACTCGGATTCCTGGCCCTGCTGCTGGTGGCGCCACTCGTGATCATCTTCTTCGAAACCTTCAAGGACGGGGTCCAGCCGCCACTCGACGCGATCACCTCGCCGAACGGGCTGCACGCGCTGAAGCTGAGCCTGCTGATGGTTGCCATCGCGGTGCCCCTGAACACGGTCTTCGGAGTCGCCTGCGCGCTGCTCCTGGTCCGCCATAAATGGAAGGGCAACGCGCTGATCGACTCGGTGATCAACCTCCCCTTCGCCCTCTCTCCCGTGGTGATCGGGCTCGCCCTCTACCTGCTCTACAGCACCAACGGAGGCTGGTTCGGGCCGACCCTGGCAGAAGCCGGGCTCGAAGTCCTGTTCTCGGTCCCCGGGATGGTCCTGGCCAGCATCTTCGTCTCGCTGCCCTTCGTGGTGCGGGAGACGGTGCCGGTGCTGCAGGAGATCGGCACCGAGCAGGAGCAGGCCGCATCGACCCTCGGTGCCAATGCCTGGCAGACCTTCTGGCGCGTCACCCTGCCGGCGATCCGCTGGGGTGTCGCCTACGGCGTCGTCCTGACGACCGCCCGGGTGCTGGGCGAGTTCGGTGCGGTGACGATCGTCTCCGGCTCGATCTCCGGCAAGACCGAAACCCTGCCCCTCTTCGTCAGCAAGGAATTCGAGCGCTTCAGCGAGCCGGGGGCCTACGGGGCCTCGCTCGTGCTCGCCCTGCTTGCGCTGATGACCCTGCTCGCAATGAATCTGCTCAAACGAAAGGAGGATGCCTGATGGGAATCTCAGTCGAGGGAGCCAACAAGAGCTTCGGTGACTTTCAGGCACTAAGCGACGTATCGATCGAGGTCCCGGACGGGTCCCTGACCGCCCTGCTCGGCCCCAGCGGCTCGGGCAAGTCGACCCTGCTGCGGGCAATCGCCGGGCTCGAGACGCTCGACGGCGGCCGCGTGCTGATCGACGGTGAGGATGTCTCCAAGAAGCCGACCCAGAAGCGTGAAGTCGGGTTCGTCTTCCAGCACTACGCCGCCTTCAAGCACATGACGGTGTACGACAACGTCGCCTTCGGGCTGAAGATCCGCAAGTGGAAGAAGCCGGAGACCTCCAAGCGGGTCCACGAGCTGCTGCAGCTGGTCCAGCTCGACGGCCTCGCCGGCCGGTTCCCCTCACAGCTCTCGGGCGGGCAGCGGCAGCGGATGGCGCTGGCTCGGGCGCTGGCGGTGGAGCCGCAGGTGCTGCTGCTCGACGAGCCGTTCGGCGCCCTCGACGCGAAGGTGCGCAAGGACCTGCGGACCTGGCTGCGGCGCCTTCACGACGAGATGCACGTGACGACGATCTTCGTCACCCACGACCAGGAGGAGGCGATGGACGTCGCCGGCCAGCTGGTGGTGATGAACGAAGGGCGGGTCGAGCAGTCCGGCACCGCCGACGAGCTCTACGAGCACCCGGCCAACGAGTTCGTGATGAGCTTCGTCGGCGAGGTCAATCGGCTCGGCGACCACTTCGTGCGGCCGCACGACATGGAAGTCGTGCTCGACGCCGACGACCGCACCCAGGAGGGCATGGTGCAGCGGATCGTCACCCTCGGCTTCGAGGTGCGGGTCGAGCTCGTCCTCTCCGACGGGACCGAGGTCTGGGCGCAGCTGACCCGGGCCGAACTGCAGCGGCTGGAGCTGCGGGAGGGGCAGATCGCCTACCTGCGCCCGGTCCAGGCCAAGAGCTTCAACGGCACGGCAGTCGCCGCTGCCGTTTGAAGGGGCGACGGGGTGGGGCGTCTTCTTGCCGGGTGACGCCCCGCCCCATTTCGCCACCATTTTGACGCGGCGCGCGACTTAAGAGGAGCGATGGCGCCGGAACAGGCGTTTGATCCAGCGCGGGGTGAGGATCGATATCGCCTCGCGAAAGGTCAGTGCCTCCTGCACCAGCATGAGACTCGCCGATTTCGGCTCGGGTGGATCTTTGGATGGATTTGTCTGAGGCATGGGTTCCAATGCTAGAGATTTGACGCGATGGCAGCTATCCAGAACACCACCTCGGTCGTCAGCAAGGCACTGGCCACCTGAAAGAGAAGCGAAAGCTCCTTGAGGCCCTGGTGATTCACCAAGAAGCTGCCGTGCATGTGCAGCGAAAGCTCCCGATGTAGATCCGTGCTTTGAACGGTGTCGGTCGAGCTGACGTAACGGTTCAAAACTTTACGTGGACTGACCGCGAACTCCCAACTTCGAGGCCACAGAATCGCGAGGGAGGTGGCCGCCACCGCTACAAAGCAGAGCAATGCAAGCCAGGAGAACCAACTCGACTTGTCGTCCTGCAGTGCCTGTGCCCCTAGAAACGAAGTCGTGACCGCAGCGGCCGAAAGCAGCAAGCCTGCTCGAGCTCGGACGCTCTCGATCGCGGCCTGTTGCTCGGACAGGGCTCGTACTGCCTCGTCGTAGGCAACCTTGTACAGCGCACCGGACATCGCCGGCTTAAGAGTGGAACCGCTTCTTCTCTCCCCCCGGAAAAACTTCCATCATGCGAGGTCCCTGCTATTCTTGACTTAGTTGATGAACAAATAGAGAAAGGAGACGGGATGTCTAAGCGCGTTGCCACCACCACGTTTCGCTCGCGGGGGCGGCTGACCGGCCTGGTTCGGGACGAGCACCCGGCCGGGACCGGGCAGAACCGGACCACGCAGACGGATAACCGCGAGTCGGCCTTGAACGGCGCCGACGAGGCGCTCTTCTACCGCGCCCGCCTGATCCTCGGGGACTCCCTCCCCCGCCCCCAGCGCTGATATCTGAAACCCTCTTGGGATGAGCCCCCAAGAGCAGACCGGCGAGCCGATCACCCAGGCCGGAATCGAAGAGCTGAAAGCCGAACTGGCCGAGCTGGAAGGCCCCGCCCGGCAGAAGATGGCGGAGCGGATCAAGGTCGCCCGCGAGGAGGGCGACCTCAAGGAGAACGCCGAGTATCACGTCGCCAAAGAGGACCAGGCCCACATGGAGACGCGGATCAAGCGGCTGCAGGAGCGGCTGCGAAACGCGGTCGTGGTCGAGGTCTCCGAGCTCGACAGCGACTTCTTCAGCTTCGGCCGCACCGCCGAAGTGCTCGACGAGTCCAAAGGCGAGACGGTCGTCTGGACCCTGGTCGGCTCGACCGAGGCAAACCTGGCCGAGGGACGGCTCTCGGCCGAGTCTCCGATCGGCCGGGCGCTGATGGACGCCAAGGTCGGCTCGACCGTGACAGTCGAGACGCCCAAAGGCGACCGCGCCTTCAAGGTCGTCAAGCTGGTCTCCTGACGCGTAGATGCTGAGGCTGCGCTCCTCCGTCGCCGACCACCGCGCCGAGGAGTTCGGGGCGCTGCTGCGCGGCCACCACGGCGTCCGCCGCGTCGTCCAGCAGCGCGACGAGGCAACCCCCGCCCAGTCCTACGTCTTCGTCGCCGACGTCGAACCGGCCGCCGCCGACGTGCTGCTCGAGAGGATCGCCGAGCTGGGGATTCCGGTCGACGACTACGTGCTGACGAAAATGGAGGTGGTCGCGCCGCAGCACCATCACCACCACGGCGAGGGCGGGGTCGACGGCTTCGCCTGGGTCGAAGTGCTGGGCGCGGCGAAAGCCAACTCGCGCCCGCTGGCCCGCTACCTGGCGCTGATCAACGTCGCCGCGGTGATCGCCGCCTGCGGCGTGATCACCTCCAGCTCGATCCTGATCGTCGGCGCGATGGCGGTCAGCCCGGACCTGCTGCCGATCTGCGCCACCTGCGTCGGCCTCGCCCGCGGCGACCGCACCCTCGCCCGCCGCGCCTTCGTCACCCTGACCCTCGGACTCGGCCTCGTCGTGATCACCGCGATGGTGGTCGGCGCCCTGCTCAGCCTCTTCGGCTTCCTCCCCGACGGCTTCGAGGTCGAGCAGAGCAGCCTCAGCACCCTCGCCAAAACCGACTACTCGACGGTGCTGGTCGCCCTCGCCGCGGGGGTCGCCGGCATGCTCTCCTTCGAGACCCGCGCCAGCGCCGCCGTCGGGGTCGCGATCTCGGTGACGACGATCCCCGCCTCGGCCTACCTAGGCGTGGCCCTGGGCGCCGGCGGGATCGACCACGCGCTCGGCGCCCTCGTCGTCCTCACCATCAACGTCACCCTGCTGATCGTCGGCGGCACCATGACCTTGCTCGTCCAGCGGGTCCTCCCCAACCGCTCCGGCGCCCCGATCTAGGCCAGACCACGGCGCCGGCTCGGGCCGCCGCTCGTCGTAGACGACATCGGTGCCGGAGAAGCGGTCTTCCCAGGCGCGGCGCCGCTCGCGGAAGACGATGCCGAGGAAGCCGACGCCGAAGGTGACGACCGAGAGGCCGAGCCCGATCAGCCGCTTGACGCTGCGCCGCAGCGGCAGCCGCTCGGCGAGGCGGATGCCGACGAACCGCATCCCCGGCGTCTGCCCCGCCAGCGACCAGAAGCCGAGCAGGAAGACGGCGCCGAAGGAGAGCCAGGCGGTCGAGCCGACCGCGATCGCGATCGTGCTGCCGCCTTCGCCGTTGCCGCCGAAGGCGTTGGCGAGGAGGGTGACGAGGGCGACGAACGCGGTGAAGGCGAGGTTGACGAAGACGCCGTCGATCAGCATCGCCAGGCCGCGGCTGACCGCGCCGGCGCGATCGGTCGGCAGCAGCCGCGGCGCTCGGAAGAAGATGCGCCGGACGATCCGCTCGAAGCGGTCGTCGAGGCGGCGGGCGAGGTTGCCGATCGTGCGGCCGACGTCCTCGACCAGGCCCATCCCCTGGGCACTGATCGCCGCCCGCACCTCGGGCGCCTCGGCGATCCGTTCCACCAGCTGCTGCGCCTGATCGCTGGCCAGCAGGCGGCGCCAGACCTCGTCGACCAGCTCCGAGTCCATCGCCTCCAGCAGCGCCCGCTTGACCTTCTCGCTCTCCAGCGCCCCCTCGACCGCCTCTTCGACGACCGGACCTTCCAGCACCCGGGCCATCGCCCGTTCGACCGCTTTACTCTCGACCGCGGCGACGATCGCCTCCTCGGCGGCGACTTCGACGGCGCGGTCGATCCCGGTCGCCTTGGTGACCGTGCGCGCCCCGCGCACGCCGACGCCGAGCAGGCGGGCCGGAATCGGAGCCCTACCGTTCGGGGACGCCCCGTTCTCCATCGCTCGACTCTAACCGCTCCAAGAGGCGATCCAACAGCTCGGCCTGGGCGGGGAGGATCTTCGCCCGCGCCGCCTCGGGGCCGAACCACTCGGCCCGGTCGACCTCGGGGAACTCGGCCTGCCTGCCGCTACGCGGCGGCCACTCCATCGTGAAGGTGTTGCTGGCCAGGGTCGCCGGGTCGAACTCGGCCTCCGCCGCCCAGGCTTCGACGACTTTGCCCGCCCGCTGGCGGATCGCCCCCAGCTCGATCAGCTCCTCGGGGTCGAGCTCCGGCGCCGGCCCCAGCTCCTCTTCCAGCTCGCGGATCGCGCAGGCGCGCGGTTCCTCCGCCTCCTCTATCTGCCCCTTGGGGATCGACCAGGCGCCCTCGTCCTTCTTCGCCCAGAAGGGGCCGCCGGGGTGGGCGAGCAGGAACTCGACCGCGCCACCGTCGCGGCGGAAGAGGAGGATGCCGGCGCTGCGCTTGGTCGCCATCGACCCGAGTCATACCGCCTCGGGTCGATGGGCAACCTTGCGCTTGCGCTACTTGATGCTGTAGGCGACGATTTCCGGCGTCTGGCCTTCGGCGGTGGCGATCCCGGCCGGGACCACCAGGGTGTCGCCGCTGGCGCTGACCGCGCTGTTCGATCCGGCCGGCAGGCTCGCCGACCAGACTTCGCCGCCGCTGTCGACGTCGAGGCCGTGGACGGTGCCGTCGAAGGTGGTGAAGAAGACGACGTCGTTCATCACCACCGGCGAGCCGAAGGCCGCCGCCGGGTAGGTCTGTTCCCACTTGACCTTGCCGGTCTTGATGTCGAGGGCGACCATGCCGCCTTCGAGGCCGCTCGATTCGCCCAGCGTCTGACTCGGGGTCACTTCGATCGCGTGGTTGACGATCGGAGCGAAGACCGTGGTCGAGCTCGCCGCCGGCGGGCTGATCACGCCGCCGAGGTTGCCGGGGTAGATTTCGCCCTTCTTGATCTTCGACGACTGGCCCTTCATCGCCAGCAGGCCGTCGTCGTCGTGGCCGTTGTGCTTGCCGACCGGCGTGCTCCAGACCGGCTTGCCGGTCTTCACGTCGACCGCGGTGACGATCCCGTTCTTGCCCGAGCCGATCGCGACTTCACGGCCGCCGGCCTTGGTCAGGATCGGCGAGTTCTGGAAGTCCCAGTCGTAGAGATCGTGCGGCGTCGACTGGTGGTACCAGTCGAGCTTGCCGGTTTTCGCGTCCAGTTTGACCAGCGAGTTGGTCCAGAGGTTGGGGCCCGGACGGCTCGCGCCGAACGGCTCGCTCGGCGTGCCCGGATACGGCACGGGGTTGCCGGTGCCGACGTACATCGAGCCTTTTTCGTCGAACGAGGGCGGGTACCAGAGGCCGCCGCCGGCGTTCAGCTTCTTGTCGCCCCAGAGGCTCTTCGGCACGGTGTCCCAGGTCCATTTCTGCTTGCCGCTCTCGGCGTCGAGCGCGTAGAGGGTGCCGACGCCGCCGCCCTGGTATTCGGAGTTGACGTTGACCGGGACGGTCGAGACGTAGACCAGGCCGTCGGAGTAGCCCGGCGCCATGTCGATCGCCAGCGGGGTTTCGGCGATCGGCTCCGACCACAGTTCCTTGCCGGATTCCTGGTCGAGGGCGAAGACTTCGCTGGCGGTCGCGCCGAAGACCTTGCCGTCGGCGACGACGACGCCGTTGGGGCCCTGGGTCGCCGATTCGGACTGGTGGGTCCACAGCACCTCGCCGCTGTCGAGGCTGATCGCCTGCACGCTGGATTCGAGGTCCTGCATGTAGACGACGCCGTTGGCGATCACCGGGCTGGCGGCGTAGGCACCGTAGGTGCTCTGCGCGGTCGAGGGCAGGGTCCAGGCGACTTCGAGGTCGCCGGCGTTCTTGCGGCTGATTTCGCCCTTCGCCTCGCGGGTGCTCGCCTGGTCGACGTTGGGCCAGGCGTCCCCGGTGAGGTTCGAGTCTCCCGATCCCGAAGAGGAGGAATCGTCCGACGATCCACATCCGGCCACCAGCGCGGCCAAAGCCGCCAATAACAGCAGCGCAGCCCAGGCCCTTCTTGCCTTCATCCCTGACATCCCTCTGATCCTCCCTAGTCGAGTAATAGAGACTTGTCCTGCATCTTCGCGGAATTCGGCGCGACGGGCACGTCGAGTTCCGCCAGCAGCGGTTGCAGCACGCGGTTGGCGAGCAGGCCGAGGCTGCCGAGGTTGGCGAAGCCGGGCCCCTGGCGGAGGCCGCCGAGGCCGGGGATGTGCAGCCGCGGCCGCACTCCCTCCAGCTCGAGGCCGCGGCCGATCGGGACCTCGGCCTGCGGCGGACCGTCCCAGAGCGGGCCGCACTGTTCTTCGACCTGGTCGCGGACGGCGTCAGGGAAGAGGCCGCGCAGCTGGCGCAGGAGGTCGAAGCCGGTGCAGTTGATGACGAAGTCGTAGCGTTCGGACTGCAGACCATCGGAGGGGCTCTCGAAGTCGAGCACCGCCGCCTCGCCGTCGTCGGCGAGGGAGACGTGGATGGCGCGCCCGGTGACGAAGCTGAGGTGGTCGTCGTCGGCGATGCGGGCGAGAACGGTCTGGTCGAAGACGCCGCGGTCGCAGTGCTTGACGAAGTCGCGCCGGGTCTCGATGTCGAGGTGTTCCCAGCCGACGTTGTCGGGATCGGCGAAGACCCGGTTCTCGAGGAAGCTCTCGCCGCGACTCAGCGGCAGGGTCGGCGTGTAGATCGTCAGCCGCGCGTCGGGACGCAGGTCGCGGAGGAAGACGACGGCGCTGAGGGCGCTCTCCCCTCCCCCGACGATCGCGATCTCCGCCGGCTCCCCCTCGGGCACCCGCGCGAACTCCTCGCGGCGGCTGTCGCAGTGGAAGACGCGCGACTCGACCTCGGGATCGTGCGGGAAGTGGCGGTGGACGCCGGGGCCGGTGAGGACGAGGGTGCGGCCGGTGTGCCGCTCGGGGTCCTCGGGACGGCCGCGCTCGGCGACCTCGACCTGCCAGCGGTCGTCCGCCTCGGCCAGGGTCACCTCGGTCACCCGCCCGTCGTAGACCGTCACCCCGTTGCTCGCCCGCTCCAGCACCCAGCTGAGGTACTCGCCGTAGTCCTGGTGCAGGACCGAGGGCGAGCCGGAGTTGACCCAGGCCGCGTATTCGTGCCGCTCCATCGCGAAGCGCTGCCAGGTGAACGGCAGCAGCGCCGCGTCGATCTCGTCGCCGAGCTCGCCGAACTGGCGAGAGCTCTGGTACGGGAAGCCGACGTCCTTGATCGGCGGGATCGCCAGCGGCTCCTCGCCGGAGGTCATCCCGTTGCGCCCCTTCCAGGAGGCGGCGGGCTCGGTTTTCTCGATCACCGTCATCGAGATCTCCCCCAGCCCGAGGCTGTTGATGACGTGGACCTTGGCGCCGATCGCGGCGGCCTTGGCGCCGGCGCCGACGATGAGGATGTCGCTGTCGCTCACGGTCCCCTCCTAGACGGGTGCCAGGGCGCGCGGCCCTGCCGGTTCGGTTTCCCTCGGTTCGGCGATCACCAGCCCCTTCTGGTCGGGGGCGAAGGAGATCGCGGATTTGCGGGCGCGCTCGCCGCCGGTCTCGACCGTGCGCAGCTCGGTCGTCTCCAGCACGATCCGCAGCACCCGCTTCATCTCCATTTCCGCGTAGCTGGCGGCGAGGCAGCGGCGGACGCCGCCGCCGAACGGGATCCAGGTGTAGGTGCCGGGCTGCTTGCCGACGAAGCGCTCGGGCAGGAAACGGTGGGCTTCGGGGTAGTTGCGCTCGTCGCGGTGGATCAGGTGGATGCACGGGGCGACGGTGGTCCCGGCGGGCAGGTCGTAGCCGCCGAGCCGCATCGGCTCCAGCAGGTTGCGGACGACGACCGGGACCGGCGGGCGCAGCCGCAGCGTCTCCTTCACCACGGCGTCGAGGTAGGTGCCGTCGCCGGCGAGGATGTCGTCGCGCAGCTTCTCCAGTTTGTCCGGGTTGCGCAGCAGCCGCTCGAAGGTCCAGGCCAGGGTGCTCGAGGTCGGGCCGTCGGAGAGCAGGGTCACCAGTTCGTCGCGCAGGTCCTGGTCAGAGAGCGTCGAGCCGTCCTCGTAGCGGGCCTGGACCAGCATCGAGACGACCCCCATCTCACCGCCATCCTCGGCCTTGCGACGGCGCACCTCCTCCATCACCGCCGCCTCGACCGCGCCCATCGCCTCACGGTAGCCGCGGCTGCGGGTCACCCAGCCGGGACCGAAGGCGGCCAGCATCGCCAGGTTGCGCGGTTCGTTCATCCAGGTGGTCAGCTCGCGCAGCCGGTCGCGCAGCGGCTGCAGGCGCGGCGTCGTCGAAGCCGGGCCGAAGACCGCGCGCATGACGACGTCGAGGGTGATGTCCTGCATCCGCGGCCAGAGCGCAAACGGCTCCCCCACCGGCCAGCGGGCGACCTCCGCCCGCGCCATCTCGGCCATCATCTCCGAGTCGGCCTGGACCGCCTTGCCGTGGAAGGAGGGCAGCATCAGCTTGCGCCGGGTCATGTGCTCGGGTTCTTCCAGCAGCATCACCGAGCGCGGGCCGAGCAGCGGCCCCAGCAGCGGGTTGGCGGTGTCGACGCCGACCGCGCGGCCGGCGGTGAAGACTTTTTTCACGTCGTCGGGGTCGGCGAGGATCACCCAGTCGCCGTAGTGGCGGATCCGCAGGGTGAAGGTGTCGCCGTAGCGGCGCCGGCACTTCTCCAGCCAGGGCAGCGGGCGCTGGGTCCAGCCCCACGCCTGCAGCGCGCGCGGCATCCTCGGCCCGGGCGGCAGCGCGCTCACGCGGCGTCCCTCCCGTTGCCGGCGGCGATTTCGTCCATCAGCTCGTCCTCGAGCCGGCAGGTGGTCGCGATCAGCAGGTCGAAGAGGTCGGAGCTGAAGTCCTGCGGCAGGCCGGCCTCGGCGCCGCGGTCGAGGTAGCGCTGGCGGACGATCTTCACCCGCTCCGGCTGCATCATCGGGATCTCGTGCTCGCTCTTGTAAACGGCGACTTCGCGGCAGATGTCGAGCCGCTCGCCGAGCAGCTTGGCGATCTGGTCGTCGATCTCGTCGAGGCGGCGGCGAAAGGGCTCGAGGCCGTTGTCGGCGCTCATCGCTCGTCACCCCCGAGCAGGCCGGTGGCGAAGGCGTGGCTGCAGGCGGCGAGCTCGTCCAGCGCGTAGCCGCCCTCCTGGATCACGCAGACGGGCAGCCCCGAGCGCGCCAGCAGGCGGCCGATCTCGGCGAAGATCTCCGGCCGGAAGCTCCAGCCGCCGTGCGGGTCGCCGGCGACGGTGTCGTAGCCGAGCGAGACGACCAGCGCCCGGGCGATCTCCGAGAGGTCGTGGATCGAGTGGGCGACCTCGCGCAGGTAGGTCTCTTCGTCGGGGTCCTCGGCGAAGGAGACGGCGCGTTCGCCCGCCAGTCGCGGCAGCGGCGTCCCCGGCGGCAGGTTGGTCACCGGCGCCGCGTGCAGCGAGTGCAGGGCCACGACCGGACCCATCCGCTCGACCAGGGCCGAGGTCCCGTTCGGGTAGTGGAGATCGAGGTCGATGATCCCGATCGGCTTCATGCCCCCGTCGGAGAGCCGCCGCACCGCCGCGGCGGCGTTGTTGAGGTAGCAGTAGCCGGCGTGGAAGGCGGGCCCGGCGTGGTGACCCGGCGGGCGGCAGACCGCGTAGGTGAAGCGGGCGCCTCCGAGCACCCGCTCGGCGGCGGTGATCGAGGTGCGGATCCCCTCCAGGGCGGCCGCGACCAGCGCCTTGTTGACGGGGATGTCGGGCTCCAGCCCGGGCGGGGCGAAGTCCGGCATCACCACCGGCTCGGAGCTGGAGATCTCGTTCAGCACCCGCAGGTACTCGGCCTCGTGCAGCCCCGCCAGCGTCCGCTCGACCTCCTCGTCGGCGGCGTCGGCGGCGACCGGGCGCACCCGCGAGTGGCGGACCAGCCCGGCCCGCAGCTCGACCAGGCGCAGGTTGCTGTCCTGGCCTTCGATCAGCCGTTCGCCTTCCCGCACCCAGAAGGCGGCATCGCCGCTCCCCTGGCGCTGCTCGATCATCAGCAGCTCGGACATCACCTATCGGCTCCGCTCTCTCCCAGCAGCCTCCGCATCCGCGGCCCGAGGTGCTCGAAGCCGTTGCGGCGGTAGAAGGACTCGGTCGAAGCGATCGCCGCGAAGGTCTCCCGGGGGAGGCCGACCTCGAGCCGGCTGACACCGCGGGTTCGCGCCTGGGATGCGATCGCCTCGACCAGTTCCGCCCCGACGCCGCGACTGCGCCAAGCCTCATCGACCCAGAGATCTTGGATCGTCGCGTACACGCCGGGAACGTGGATTGCCCGCTGCCAACTGGCGCTGAGGAGTCCGACGACTTTGCCGTCGGCCTCCGCAATCAGCACCGAGGCCCCATCCGGATCGTCCAGATGGGCGCGGACCTCAGCTTCAAGATCGGAGCGCTCGGGGCGGCGGCCGCCGAGCTCGAGCAGCAGGGCTTCGACCGCCGTGGCCACCGCCTCGACGTCGTCGGCCCCCGCCTCGCGAACCGTGCTCTCGGTCGCCACCGGCTCGGTCACGCCGCCTCCACCTGCCCGGCGACGGGCTCGAGCTCGACGCTCCAGGCCTCGGGGCCCTCGCTGCCGGTCAGGGTGCGGGCGATCGCCGCCATCGGCGCCCGCGCCTTGAGCAGGATCTCGTCGAACTCCTCGACCGGGTCGGACTGCATGACGATCGCGCCGCCGGCGCCGATCGTCGTCCGCCCGCCCCGCCGCATCACGATCGTGCGGATGACGATGTTGAGGTCGGTGTGGCCGTCGGCGCCGAAGTAGCCGATCGAGCCCGAGTAGACGCCGCGCGCCTCTTCCTCGAGGTCGTCGATGATCTCCATCGTCCGCTCCTTCGGGGCGCCGGTCATCGAGCCGCCGGGAAAGGTGGCGCGCACGCAGTCGACCGCGCTGCGCCCCTCCTCGAGGTGGCCGACGATCGTCGAGACCATCTGGTGCACGGTCGCGTAGGGCTCGACCACCATCAGGTGCGGCACTTCGACGCTGTCGACGTCGCAGACGACGCCGAGGTCGTTGCGCAGCAGGTCGACGATCATCAGGTGCTCCGCGTAGGTCTTCTCGTCGCCGGCCAGGTGCGCGACCCGAGCGGCATCCTCCGCCGGGTCGGGGACCCGCGAGATCGTCCCCTTGATCGGCCGCGCCATCACCTGGCGCTCGCGGTCGACCGAGATGAAGCGCTCCGGCGAGGAGCTGACGATCGTGTTCTCGCCGAGCTGCATGAAGGTCGCGAACGGCGAGGGATTGCTGCGGCGCAGCTGCCGGTAGAGGTCGAACGGCTCCGGGCTGGCGTCGGTCGAGAACTGGTCGGTGAGGCAGACCTCGTAGGACTCGCCGGCCAGCAGTTCGGCCTGCGATTTGGCGATGTCGGCGAGGTAGCGCTCGCGGCCGCGGCCGGAGTGGAAGGTGACGTGGCCACCCGGTTCGCTCGGTGGCGCCAGCGGCCGCTCCGGCGGCGGCGCCGCGATCGCCGCGGCGATCAGGTCTTCGGCCGCGTCGAGCCAGAGCTCGGCCTCGCCGTCCTCGCCGCGGCAGAGGGCGAAGACGTAGGTCAGGTTCTTGGTGTGGTCGACGGCGACGACCCGGTTGGCGAGCATCATCGCCGCGTCGGGCATGTCGGAGCTGTGGACGTTGGGCGAGCCGCAATCGGCCTTCAGCTCGTAGCCGAGGTAACCAACGTAGCCGCCGACGAGGCCGCGCTCGACCCCCTCGGGCGGCTCGATCTTGATCCGCTCCAGCTCCTTCTGCAGGAAGTCGAAGATCGACTTGTGCTCGACCGTCTCGACGCCGCCGCGGTCGATCGTGACCTCGCCGCTGTCGACGTCGTAGGTGGCGAAGGTGCGGTCGGCACCGGCGGTGGTCCCCATGTAGGAGCACTGCGCCAGCCAGGTCGGCGCGTCGGCGCTGTCGAGCCAGAAGGACGGATTCGAGTCCGCGAAGAGCCGTTCGTAGAGGTACTCGGTCGGCGCTTCGCCCTCGATCGTCCGCATCCGCAGCTCCAGCTCGCCGGCCGGCTGCTCATCGGCGGCGCGGCGCTCGGGCTTGCCGACCCGCGGGGCGATCGTCGCCCGGCCGGCGGGCCGCTGCGGGCGCTGGTAGCTGGCCGCCAGGTCGAAGAAGTTCTGGGCGATCTTCAGCCCGTACTCGGTCGAGATCGACTCGGGGTGGAACTGGACACCCCAGATCGGCCGCCTGGTGTGCTCGACTCCCATCACCACGCCGTCGTCGGCCCAGGCGACGACGTGCCCTTCGGGCCCGGGCGGGCTGGTGATCGCCAGCGAGTGGTAGCGGACCACCGAGAAGCCCTGCGGCACGTCCTTGAACAGGCCCTTGCCTTCGTGCATCACCCGGCTGAGGCGGCCGTGCATCGCCATCGGGGCGCGGTTGACGCCGCCCTCGAGCAGGTTGCCGATCCCCTGGTGGCCGAGGCAGATGCCGAAGACCGGGACTTCGCTGTGGCGGAGGATGTCGCGGCAAACGCCGAAGTCATGCCAGCGCGAGGGGTGCCCGGGGCCGG
>DASURF010000004.1:0-17572 GCA_036280195.1 Solirubrobacterales bacterium
CGGCTGGGGCGGCCACTCCACCCGCACCGCCTTCCGCGAGGACCGTGCCCGCGACAGGCGCCTCGCCGCCGCGGGCTATCGGGTCGCCCACATCACCTGGAACCAGCTGGACGACGAACCGGAGGCGGTTGCCTCTGATCTCCGATCCCTCCTAATGGCCTGAGCCCGGCTCCAATACAAACGTCCGTGATAACGTACAACCAATGGCCCCCACGATGACCAAGGCTTCACGCACCCCCGACTCTCCCCCCACGGCACCCGCCGTCGGTCCGCGCATCCGCGCGCTCCGCGACGCCATGGGCCTGTCCCTGCGGGATCTCGCTGACCGCTCCGGTGTCAGCGCCCCGATGCTTTCGCAGGTCGAGCGGGGGGAGACGAGCCCGACCCTGGTCGTCGCCGGCAAGATCGCCGCCGGCCTGGAGCTGACGCTCTCGCAGCTGCTGCGCCTCGACGAGGGTCAGCACGTTGCGATCAGTCGTGCCGCCGGCCGCCGCCGCTCCGAGCGTGGGGGGCACCGGTTCGAGGAGCTGACCCCGCCGCTGCCCGGGCAGCGCGCCGACGTCTCTCTGCACGTGTTGGATCCCGGCGCCAGCACCGGCGGCCGCGAGGACCCGCCGATGCACGAGCCCGGCAGCCGCGAGACCGCCGTCGTCCTCGCCGGCACCCTGGCGCTGGTCGTCGACGGCAGCCGCCACGAGCTTCAGGAGGGGGACAGCGTCACCTTCGACGCCGACCTTCCGCACCATTTCGAGAACGAAGGCCAGGAGGCGACCCGCTTCCTTGCCGTGATCGCCGCCGGCCTGAGGAGGAGCTGACGCAAATGCCAAAGACGATGTTCGACAAGATCTGGGAGGCCCACGAGGTTTCGCCGGGGCTGATCTACATCGACCTGCACTTGGTCCACGAGGTCACCTCGCCGCAGGCCTTCGACGGCCTGCGTCTGGCCAACCGCAAGGTCCGCCGCCCGGACAAGACCCTGGCCACCGCCGACCACAACACCCCGACCGACGGGACGATGGCCGCGCGCCTGATCGCCGACCACCTCTCCCGCGTCCAGGTCGAAACCCTGGAGGCCAACTGCGAGGAGTTCGGGGTGCCGATCTACTCGCTGGGCTCCGACCGCCAGGGCATCGTCCACGTGATCGGGCCGGAGCTGGGCGTCACCCAGCCGGGGATGACGATCGTCTGCGGCGACAGCCACACCTCGACCCACGGCGCCTTCGGCGCGCTGGCCTTCGGCATCGGCACCTCCGAGGTCGAGCACGTCCTCGCCACCCAGTGCCTGGTCCAGAAACGGCCGAAGACGATGCGGATCAACTACTTCGGCGAGCTGCGCCACGGGGTCACGCCCAAGGACCTGATCCTGGCGACGATCGGCCGCCTCGGCACCGGCGGCATGACCGGCTACGCGGTCGAGTACGCCGGACCGGCGATCGAGGCGCTGACCATGCCCGGCCGGATGACGATCTGCAACATGACGATCGAGGGCGGCGGCCGCGCCGGGATGATCGCCCCCGACGAGACCACCTTCGAGTGGGTCAAGGGACGCCCCGCGGCGCCGGCCGACTTCGAGGCGGCGATGGCCCGCTGGCGCGAGCTGCCGACCGACCCCGAGGCCAGCTTCGACACCGAGGTCGAGGTCGACGCCTCCGCCATCTCGCCGATGGTCACCTGGGGCACCAACCCGGGCCAGGTCGTCGAGGTCACCGACCGCGTCCCCAACCCCGCAGACCTGGAGTCCCCGGCCGACCGCGAAGCCGCCGAACGCGCCCTCGCCTACATGGGCCTGGAGGCGGGCACGCCGATGACCGAGATCGCCCCCGAACGCGTCTTCATCGGCTCCTGCACCAACTCACGGATCGAGGACCTGCGCGAGGCCGCCGCGATCGTCGAGGGGCGCAAGGTCGCGAGCGGCATCAGCGCGATGGTCGTCCCCGGCTCCCAGCAGGTGAAGAAGGCCGCCGAGGAAGAGGGCCTCGACGAGGTCTTCAAGAGCGCCGGCTTCGACTGGCGCGTGGCGGGCTGCTCGATGTGCCTGGGGATGAACCCCGACACCCTGGACGAAGGCGAGCGCTGCGCCTCGACCTCGAACCGCAACTTCGAGGGACGCCAGGGCAAGGGCGGCCGCACCCACCTCGTCAGCCCGAAAATGGCCGCCGCCGCGGCCGTCGAGGGCCACTTCGTCGACATCAGGGATTGGAGCTGAAGATGAGAGCGATCGATGTAATCGAGGGCAAGGTCTCGGTCCTGGACCGGGCCGACGTCGACACCGACCAGATCATCCCCAAGCAGTTCCTCAAGCGGGTCGAGCGGACCGGCTTCGGCGAGTTCCTCTTCTACGACTGGATCCGCGACGGGGAGATCGAGCTGGAGCCGAACCCGATCCTCGTCACCGGCGCCAACTTCGGCTGCGGCTCCTCCCGTGAGCACGCTCCCTGGGCGCTGGAGGACTTCGGCTTCCAGGCGATCGTCGCGCCGTCGTTCGCCGACATCTTCTACTCGAACTGCACCAAGATCGGGCTGCTGCCGGTGATCCTCGACGAGGAGCACTGCCGGGCCGTCGCCGAGGCGGGGGAGGCCCGCATCGACCTCGACGACGAGACCGTCAACTGCGCCGCCGGCGTTTTCCAGTTCCAGATCGAGCACGAGACCAAGCACCGCCTCGCCAACGGCCTGGACGACATCGGGATCACGCTCGAAAACGACGGCGCGATCGACAAGTTCGAGGCCGAGCCGAGCGCCTCTTTCGGTCCGGTCACGACCAGCCTGTAAGCGCAAAGGAGGCCGCGATGGCCGACGAGTTCAAGCAGCCGATGAACACCGGCGCCCGCGAGTGGGACGCCGAGACCTACGACGCCGTCTCCGACCCCCAGTTCGAATGGGGGATGGAGGTGCTCGAACGGCTCGACCTGCGCGGCGACGAGGTCGCGGTCGACGCCGGCTGCGGCTCCGGCCGGGTCACCGCCGAGCTGGTCGAGCGCCTGCCGGGCGGCCGCGTGATCGCCGTCGACGGCTCCGAGGCGATGGTCGCCAAGGCGCGGGAACGGCTCGCCGACCGCGCCGACTACCTCGTCTCCGACCTGGTCGAGCTGGAGCTGCCCGAGCCGGTCGACCTGGTCTTCTCGACTGCGACCTTCCACTGGATCCCCGACCACGACCGACTCTTCCGGCAGCTGCGCGCCGCCCTCAAGCCCGGCGGCCGCCTCGTCGCCCAGTGCGGCGGGCAGGGCAACGTCGCCGGTCACACGAAGGCGATCGCGGCGGTCGCCGCCGACCCCGCGTTCGGTCAGCACCTGGGCGGTGGGAAAGCGCTCTGGAACTTCGCCTCGCCGGAGGAGACCGAGCCGCGCCTGCGCGATGCGGGCTTCGGCGACGCCCGCTGCTGGCTGGAGCCCAAGCCGGTGCAGCCGGAGCGCCCGCTCGAGTTCATCTCCACCGTCACCCTCGGCCCGATCCTCGACCAGCTGCCGGAGGAGAAGCGCCGCCCCTTCGCCGAAGCGGTCCTCGCGGAGGAGAGCGACCCCCTGGTCCTCGACTACGTCCGCCTCAACATCGAGGCGAACGTAGTCTGAGCGGCCTTCAGCCCTCTCCTTCCTCGTCTTCCTTGGTGAATTCTTCGGTGCTGGTCCACTCCTGATCGATCAGCACCCACCAGTCGCCGGTGAGCTGGTGGCGGATGTAGTCGTAGGAGAGCCAGCCGTAGCCGTCATCGCCCCAGGCGCTGCTCCACGAGTTGCGGAAAAGGACACCACCCGTCGAGTCGACGCCGAGCGCCCCACCCGGCAGAGAGATCTTGTCGTCATAGCCGACCGCCATCACCGCGTGGCCGCCTTCGATTGCGTCTCCCTGGCCAGGGAAGGGAATCTTGCCCCCGTTTTTCCCGGCCTGGCGGACAGAGCTGAAAACCGTCCAGCCGAACATCGCCGGTAGCTGCGAGGCAAGGCTCGCCTTTATTGCCGCGATCAGAGCCTCGGGTTTGGTCCCGGGAGGATCAAGCCGGTAGTACTTGAGCGCCTGGTACTTCTCGGCGAAGGCGTAGGCGAAGCCGGGCGGTTCAGTTTCGAACTCCGGTGGCTCGTAGGGCCAGTACTGCTCCGGGGGGACGCCGAAGAGCTGCATCGCCCCGGCGGTTCCGCGCAGGCTCGCGCCCGAATCGCCCCACAGCCCGAGCAGCTTCCGCGTCGCCCGGTAGAGGAAGAGGCGCGAGGCGTCGACGTGTCTGCCGCACGCCTTGCGCTCGAAGTACTCCAGCATCCCGACCCCGGCATGCGCGGTGCAGGAGCCCAGCGGACCCTGGTCCTCGACCGGCGAGCACCATTGCCGCAGATCGACAGCCGGGGGGAGGGACGGGGCTTTCGCGGACTCCTCGGTCAGCTCCGGAACTGCGGTTTCGGCGAGCAGAGGCGCCACTTCCTCGTGCTTGGGGGTGTAGTCGCGGAAGTCGGGAACATCCGGAATCCATCCCAGTCCCCGGTCTCCGCCCAGTTCGTCCAGCTTCACGGTTTGTGCCATGCCAATCTCCCTTGAACGATTATTTGGGTACTAAGGAAGTTCTTAGCAACAGACCGCGACGTTTATGTCCCGTCTTCGAGGAACGTGACGAACGCACCTTGGTCCATCTCCGTAGAGTGCCGGAACCTTGAACGGCACTCCCCGCATAGTCGTCCTGCCCGGTGACGGGATCGGCCCCGAGATCGTCGCCGCCACCCGCGAGGTGCTCGACGCCCTCGGCGAGTTCGCCTACGACGAGCGGCTGATGGGCGGCTGCTCGATCGACGAGCACGGCACCGCCCTCACCGCCGAGGTCCTCGAGGCCTGCCGCGACGCCGACGCGGTGCTGCTCGGCGCCGTCGGCGGCCCCAAATGGGACACGACCGATCCCAGCGCGCCTCGCCCCGAGCAGGGCCTGCTCGGCCTGCGCAAGGGGATGGGCCTCTACGCCAACCTGCGCCCGGTGCGGCCGAGCCCCGCCCTGGTCGGCGCCAGCCCGCTGCGCGAGGAGCGGATCGCCGGCACCGACCTGCTCGTTGTCCGCGAGCTGACCGGCGGCATCTACTTCGGCGACTCCGGCCGCGAAGGCGACGTCGCCCACGACACCTGCGAGTACTCCGTGTTGGAGATCGACCGCATCGCCCGCACCGCCTTCGACGCCGCCCGGCGCCGCGCCGAGAGCTCCGGCCGCAGGGCCAAGGTCACCTCGGTCGACAAGGCCAACGTGCTCGAGACCTCGCGCCTCTGGCGCGAGGTGGTGGGGAACGTGGCCGCCGACTACTCCGACGTCGAACTCGAGCACCTGCTGGTCGACAACGCGGCGATGCAGCTGGTCTCCCGCCCGGCCGACTTCGACGTCGTCCTTTCCGAGAACCTGTTCGGCGACATCCTCAGCGACGAGGCGGCGATGCTGACCGGCTCGCTGGGGATGCTCCCGTCGGCCAGCCTCGGCGCCGAGGGCAGCCCCGGCCTCTTCGAGCCGGTCCACGGCTCGGCACCCGACATCGCCGGCCAGGGGGTCGCCAACCCGCTCGCGACCTTCCTCTCGGCGGCGATGATGCTGCGCCACGGCCTCGGTCGCGGCGAGGACGCGGCTCGCATCGAGGCCGCCGTCGACGCCATCCTGGAGCAGGGCCTCCGCACCCCCGACCTGGCTTCCGGCACCGTGGTCCAGCCGCCGACCAGCGAGCACCCCTCGCGGGAGACAGAGGTGGGGACGAAGGAAGTGACCGCGGCGGTCCTCGAGGCGCTGCTCACTTAAGGCTGTAACGCTGGTAGCGACCGACGCTCGATCTGAATAGATTCTCCGGCGTATCTATTTAGAACCTCATCTGGGGAGGTGCCGCGTGAAGGGAATCACCAGTGTGCTTGTAGTCGCTCTTCTAGCCCTGGGGCTCGTGGCTTGCGGTGGCGGAGAGACGACCAGCGATGAGCCTGCGACGGGAAGCGCAGAGGAGTCAGCTCAAATCGAAGCACTCAGGCTCGAAAAGGAAAAGGCCGAATTCGAAGCGCAGACGGCCAAGGCCGAAGCGCAGAGCGAAGCCAGAGAAGCTGCAAAGGAAGCCCGGCGAGAGGCGACGAGGTCGACCGCGAAGGCTCAGGCGGTGGAAGAACAGGAATCCGAACCGGAAGCGGCGGAACCCCCTGACGTAGTCGGCCTGCGGCTGCCACAGGCAAGGGCGGCTCTGAGCGCCGCCGGCTACACGACTCGAGCTGAAAACACCGACACGGTGTTCGGCATCGTCGTGCCCTCGCATTACACCGTGTGCGAACAAAGCGAGCCTCAGGGCAGCGTGGTCACGGTGCTCGCCCAGAAGTACGGGTGCTGAGATGGCGGGCGAATTGAAGCCGAATCCCGCGGTTGGCAATTCGGGCTGGAACCGTTGGAACCGGCTCCCGACTTGGGCGAAGTGGACGATAGGCGTCGTCGGCGCATTCATCCTCATGGGCATCGGGGGCGCCATCGCCAGCGGAGAAAACGAAGAAGACAAGCTCGAAGAGCAGGTTGCGGTGCTGGAAGAACGGGTCGAGGTCAGCGGCGAACGAGCTGACGCTGCGCATCAGGAAGTCGCAGCAATCGAAAGCGAAGTCGACGAACTGACGACGCAGGCAGAAGACAGGGCCGAGCAGATCGTCAAGGACGCCAAGTCTGAAGCCAACGCGCTTGAAAGCTCCGTCTCCAGTGCCAAGCAGGAGCTCGAATCGGTTGAAGGCGAACTCTCCGAAACCGAATCCGAACTCGGTGGAGCCGAAGAAAGAGTGGCCAAGGGCACGATCACGGATGGCGTCTGGCAAGTCGATAGGGACTTCATCCCGGGCACCTATGAAGCTCCTGGCGGGGGCAGCTGCTACTGGGCTCTGCTGAGCAGCCTGGGTAGCGGAGGAGTCGAAGGCATCATCGAAAACGGCGGGTTCAACAAGCATCAGATCCTGACCATCGAATCTCCGTATTTCGAAACCAGGGCCTGCGGGACCTGGAAGCTGGTCGAATAAGCGTCGGCTTCCGATGCCGAGTCCGCGCTGGTGCACCTGTGAAGGGCACCAGCGCGGACTCGCGACGACTACGGAGCGGTGACCGCCCACTGGCCGGAGGCGAAGTATTCGCCGGCGGCCCCGTCGGATTTCGCCACCAGGCCGAAGCCCAGGCGGGTGTTGTTCTCCGCCGTCAGCGGCGTCGTCGCGTCGAGGCCTTTGCTTTCGGTGACGTAGACGCAGAGGTTGCCGCCGGTCGCGGCCGGGGTCTGGCCGCCGCCGAGCCCGGCGCAGTTGGCGCTCGTCTCGCCCGCTTTCAGCACGGTCACCGCCGCCGGGTTCAGCAGCGGGAACTGGAAGCTGACCGCGTTGCGGACCGTCTCGGGAGTCGCGCCGGCCGTCCCGCCGACGGAGAACACCCCGCGCAGCGTCTGCCCGCTTTTCAGCGTTCCCAGCAGCGGCGAGACGTTGTCGGCCAGCTTGCCGAGCGTGACCGAGCCGTCGCCCAGCTTCGCCGTGGTCACGGCGCCGTTGTTGAGCTTGTTGGTGGTGACGACGCTGTTCTTGATCTTGCTGGCGATCACCGCGCCGTCGGAGAGCTTGGCGGTGGTGATGATCCCGTTGCCGAGGTTGCCCGGCAGGACCGCGTTGGCGCCGAGCTTGCCGGCGACGATCGCCTTCGGCGCGATCTTGCCGGCGGTGACGGCGCCGCGCTTCAGTTTCGGGGTGCTGACCGCGCCGCGCTTGAGCTGGTTCGGGCCGACGCTGTTCTTCGGCAGCCCGGCGGCGACGGCGGCGCCGCCGAGCGCCACGAACAGCGCGATCGTCGCGATCACGTTCGCGTAGTTGAGCTTGGGAAGGGAAATTCGCATCGATGATCTCCTCTCGTTCGGGTTCGGACCACCATTCGCGGCCGCTTCGGTGAAGCCCTTTCTTCCATCGGGCATACTTCTGCAACATGGATCCGGTCGATCTGATTTGGAAAAACGGCGACTTCCTCCCCTGGGAGGAGGCGCAAACCCACGTGCTGAGCCACGGGCTCCACTACGGGACCGGCGTCTTCGAGGGGATCCGTTGCTACGAGACCGACCGCGGGCCGGCGATCTTCCGCCACGCCGACCACCTCGACCGGCTGGAGAAGTCGGCCGAGCTCTACTACCTGGAACTGCCCTACTCGGCCGAGGAGATCCGCCAGGCCACGCACGAGCTGCTGCGCCGCAATGAACTCAACAGCGCCTACATCCGGCCGCTCGCCTACCGCGGCTACGGCAACCTCGGCCTCTACGCCAAGGACGCGCCGGTCGACGTGATCGTCGCCGCCTTCCCCTGGGGCGCCTACCTCGGCGAGGAGAGCAAGAACGGCGGCATCCGCGCCAAGGTCTCGAGCTGGCGGCGGATCGGGCCGGGAGGCCTGATCCCGCACGCCAAGGCCTCGGGCCAGTACCTCAACTCGATCCTCGCCAAGCACGAGTCGACCGATGCCGGTTACGACGAGGCGATCCTGCTCGACGAACGGGGCTTCGTCTGCGAGGGCTCGGGCGAGAACATCTTCGTCGTCCGCGACGGCCAGATCGTCACCCCGCCGCAGGTCGCTTCGATCCTCGACGGGATCAACCGCAAGTCGGTGATCCAGATCGCCCGCGACCTCGGCTACACCGTGGTCGAGCGCGACATCGCCCGCGCCGAGCTCTACCTCGCCGAGGAGGTCTTCCTCACCGGCACCGCGGCCGAGCTGGTGCCGGTGCGAGAGATCGACGACCACCCGCTGGGCGAGCCGGGCGAGATCACCCGCCACGTGCAGGCGAAGTTCGAAGACGCCCTCCGCGGCAAGGCCGAGGAGTACCTGGAGTGGCTCGACTTCGTCGCGGCTCCTGAGACTGCCGACTCCGACGAGTCGATCGGGCGAATTACCCCTGCCGCCTAGCGGCCGGCGCGGCGATGCCGCGCATGCGGGCTCCGGCCCACCCGATCTTCTTCGACTCGAAAGGCAGCAGCAGATGGAACAGGTAAAGCTCTACGACACGACCTTGCGCGACGGGATGGGCGGCCGCGGCATGTCGCTCTCGGTGGCCGAGAAGCTGAAAGTCGTCAACGTCCTCGACGCGCTCGGCGTCCACTTCATCGAGGCCGGATTCCCCAGCTCGAACCCGAAAGAGGCCGAGCTCTTCGAACGGCTGGCGGAGCTGGAGCTCCGGCAGGCGACCGTCGTCGCCTTCGGGATGACCAGGAGGCGCGACGTCCGCGCCGAGGACGACCCGTCCCTGGCGGTGCTGGCCTCGTCGTTCGCGCCGGCGATCTGCCTGGTCGGCAAGGCCTGGACCCTGCACGTCGAGAAGGTGATCCGCGTGTCCAGGGATGAGAACCTGGCGATGATCGCCGACTCGATCGGCTTCTGCCGCGAGCAGGGCAAGACCCCGATCTTCGACGCCGAGCACTTCTTCGACGGCTACCGGGCCGACCGCACCTACGCGCTGGAATGCGTCCGGGCCGCGGTCGAGGGCGGCGCCGCCAACGTCACCCTCTGCGACACCAACGGCGGCAGCCTGCCGGATTTCGTCGCCGAGGCGACCGCCGCGGTCGTGGGCGAGATCGGCGAGCGGGCCGAGATCGGCATCCACACCCACAACGACTCCGAGTGCGCGGTGGCCAACTCGCTGGCCGCGGTGGGGGCGGGGGCGCGGCTGGTGCAGGGCTGCATCAACGGCTACGGCGAGCGCTGCGGCAACGCCAACCTCGCCTCGATCCTGCCTGCGCTGCAGCTGAAGATGGGCTTCGAGGTCGTCAGCCCCGACCAGCTCGCCCAGCTGACCCCGACCGCGCACTACCTGGACGAGCTCTGCAACATGGCCTCGGACCCCGACCGGCCCTACGTCGGTCGCAACGCCTTCGCCCACAAGGCGGGGATGCACGCCGCCGGGATCGCCGCCGAGGCCAGCACCTTCGAGCACCTCGATCCCACCCTGGTCGGCAACGACCGCGACATCCTGCCCTCCGAGCTCGGCGGCAAGGCGACGATCTACGCCCAGGCCGAGCGGGCCGGAATCGAGCTCGACGACGCGGCGGCGGCGCGGGCGGTCGAACAGCTGAAGCAGCGGGAGCACGACGGCTACCACTACGAGGCGGCGCCGGCCTCCTTCGAGCTGCTGCTGCGGCGCGAGGCCGGCACATACAAGCCGCTCTTCCGGCTGGAGAGCTTCCGCGTCGTGGTCGAAAAGCACGCCGACGGCGAGGTGACGACCGAGGCGACGATCAAAGTCGAGGTCGATGGCAAGCGCTACTTCCAGGCGGCCGAGGGCAACGGTCCGGTGAACGCGCTCGACAAGGCCCTGCGCGGGGCGATCGCCGACCGCTACCCGCACCTGGCCGACGTCGAGCTGACCAACTACAAGGTCCGCATCCTCGACGAAGCCCATGGCACCGGCGCGGTCACCCGCGTCCTGCTCGACTCCGCCGACGGCGAGCGCGAGTGGGGGACCACCGGCGTCTCGGAGAACATCATCGAGGCCTCCTGGCAGGCGCTGGTCGACTCGCTGGAGTACGCCTTCCAATGATTCCGGAGCAGGCGACCGAAGCGATCCCCCTCGCCCGGCCGGAGATCGGCAGCCGCGAGGAGGAGCTGATCCTGGAGGTCCTGCGCTCCGGTCAGCTCTCGCTCGGGCCGATGGGGGAGCGCTTCGAGCGGGAGTTCGCCGCCTGGCTCGGCGTCCCGGACGCGGTGATGACCTCCAGCGGCACCACGGCGCTCCACCTCGGGGTGCGGATGCTGGGCTGGGGCGAGGGCGACGAGGTGGTGACCAGCCCCTTCAGCTTCGTCGCCTCGGCCAACTGCCTGCTCTACGAGCGTGCCAAGCCGGTCTTCGTCGACGTCGAGGAAGAGACCCTGGACCTCGACCCGGCCGCCGCCGCGGACGCGGTCGGCGAGCGCACCGCGGGCCTCCTGCCGGTGCACATCTTCGGCTACCCGGCGGCGATGCCGGCGCTGGAGGCGCTGGCGCAGAAGCACGGCCTCGGCATCCTCGAGGACGCCTGCGAGGCGCTCGGCGCGGTCGACTCCGAGGGGCGCGCGGTCGGCGCTCGCGGCAACCTCGCCACCTTCGCCTTCTACGCCAACAAGCAGATGACGACGGGTGAGGGGGGGATGATCGTCCCCCGCGACCCCGACGAGGCCGCCCGCCTGCGCTCGGAGCGCAACCAGGGCCGCGCCGTCGACATGGGCTGGCTCGACCACGACCGGCTCGGCTACAACTACCGCCTCTCCGACCTCGCCGCGGCGCTCGGCGTCGCCCAGGTCGAGAAGCTCGACTCGCTGCTCGAGCGCCGCGCCGCGGTGGCGCGGATGTACGAGGAGCGCCTGGCGGCGATCGAGGGCGTGCGCACGCCGACCGCCGGCCGCGGCGCCGAGGTCCGCAGCTGGTTCGTCTACACGGTGCGCCTCCCGCAGGGCGTCGACCGCGACGCGACCATCGCCCGCCTCGCCGAGCGCGGCATCGCCTCGAAGGCCTACCTGCCCTGCATCCACCTCTTCCCGCACCTGCGCGAGCTGGGCTATAGCGAGGGCCAGTTTCCCGTCGCCGAAGCCGCCGCGGCCGACTCGCTGGCGCTGCCGTTCTTCCCCGCGATGGACGAGCAGCAGGTGGAGCGCGTCTGCCAGGAGCTCGCCGCAGCGCTCGGCCAGGGCAACTGACGGCATAATCGCCCGCCCATGGGACGCTTCCGCAAAGAGCCGGACCCGCGCTTCTGGCGCCTCAACCGCTCGCTCGCCTTCGACGCCTGGCTGGCGCCGTACGACATCGACCAGTCCAAGGCGCACGCCCGCGGCCTCTGCGAGATCGGCGTTCTGAGCGGGGACGAGCTGGCGCAGATCGAGGCCGGCCTCGATCGCGTCGACTCCCGCATGGCAGAGCACGGCTTCGAGTTCGAGGCGGCCGACGAGGACATCCACATGGCGATCGAGCGCCTGCTCGGCGAGGAGATCGGCCCGCTCGCCGGCAAGCTCCACACCGGCCGCTCGCGAAACGACCAGGTCGCGACCGACGTGGCGATGGTCGTCCAGGCGCACTCGCTGCGGGCGATCGAGCTCTGCGGGGCGGCGATGGAGCGGCTGCTGGCCCAGGCAGAAGCCCACAAGGACTGGACGATGCCGGGCTACACCCACCTGCAGCGCGCCCAGCCGGTCTACCTCGGTCATCACCTTCTCGCCTACTTCTGGATGCTGGCCCGCGACGTGCTGCGCTTCCAGTTCGCGCTCGACAGCGCCGGCGTGATGCCGCTCGGCTCCGGCGCTCTGGCCGGCGTCAACTGGGAGATCGACCGCGAGTCGGTCGCCGCCGACCTCGGCTTCGCCCACGTCAGCCACAACTCGATCGACGGCTCCTCCAACCGCGACTTCGTCCTCGACTATCTCGCCGCCGCCTCGACCTGCGCGATGCATCTTTCGCGGCTCGGCTCGGAAATCGTCATCTGGTCGAGCAGCGAGTTCGGCTTCTGCGAGCTCGACGAGTCCTTCTCCTCGGGCTCCTCGATCATGCCGCAGAAGGTGAACCCCGACTCGGCCGAGCTGCTGCGGGCCAAGAGCCCGCGCGTCGCCGCCTCCTACCAGACCCTGCTCGGCGTGATGCACGCGCTGCCGCTCACCTACGGCAAGGACATGCAGGAGGACAAGGAGCCGCTTTTCGACGCGATCGACACGATCGAGGCGCTGCTCGACGCCACCGCCGGGATGCTCGACGGGATCGAGTTCCGCCGTGAGCGGATGGCGGAGGCTTCCGGCGACGAGATGCTGGCCGCGACCGAGGTCGCCGACCTGCTGGTCCGCCGTGGCGTCCCGTTCCGCGAGGCGCACGGGATCGTCGGTGGCCTGGTCCGCGACGCGGTCGAGCGCGGCAAATCGCTCTCCGAGCTGACCCCGGAGGAGCTGCGCGAGCGCTCCGAGCACCTCGACGACGCCTACTACGAGGTCCTGCAGCAGAGCAGCTGGCTGGAGTCGAAGCGGATCGCCGGTGGCACCGGCTCGGCGCCGCTGGCGCTACAGATCGCCGAGGCGCGGGAGACGCTGGCGGCGGTCCAGGCGCGGGCCCGGGAGGAGCGGGGCTGAAGCGCCTCGAGCGCGAGTTCTACGACCGTTCGGTCCATACGGTGGCCCGGGACCTGATCGGCTGCACGCTGCTCTACGACGGCGTCGGCGGCACCATCGTCGAGACCGAGAGCTACGAGGCCGACGACCCCGCCTGCCACGCCTACGTGGGCCTCACCGAGCGCACGCGGGTCCTGTTCGGTCCGCCCGGCTACGCCTACGTCTACCTCTCCTACGGCATCCACAGCCTGCTCAACGCGGTCGCCGAACCGGAGGGCGACGCGGCCGCGGTCCTGATCCGGGCCCTGGAGCCGACCCACGGCCTGGAGGCGATGCGCAGGCGCCGCGGCGACAAGCCCGATGCCGACCTCTGCTCCGGGCCCGGCAAGCTGACCGAGGCGCTGGGGATCGGCCTCGGCGAGAACGAGGCCGACCTTACCCGCGAGCCCTTCCTGCTGGCGCCGCCGCAGGGCGAGCCGCCGCCGGTCGTCACCGGGCCGCGGATCGGGATCACCAAAGCGGTCGAGCGCCCCTGGCGCTTCTGCGCCGCCGGCAGCCGCTTCGTCTCGCGGCCGCGGCCGCCTGCGGCGTAGCCGCGCCGTCAGCCCGCGGTGACGCCGCCGCCCCCACCGCTTTCCGGCACGGCTTCGGGGGTTGCTTCTTCGGGCGCGGCTTCCGGCGCTTCTTCGGCTTCGGGGGCAGCTTCGGCTTCTTCTTCCGGCGCCGCTTCGTATTCGCCTTCTTCCGGGGCGACGTAGCCTTCGGTTTCCGGCGCCACGTAGCCTTCTTCGACTTCGGCGGCAGCGGCTTCGGGGTCTTCGCCGGCTTCCCGGGCCGCCTTGCGGGCGGCCTTTTCGGCGGCGTGTTCGGCTTTGATGTCCTGCCAGGCGGAGATGACCCGCGCCCAGATCAGCGCCGGAAAGGTGCCGCCCATCACCGGGCCGCCGTTGTAGAGGGTCGTCATCGGCGTCGTCGAGTCGGGGTAACCGACCCAGACGCAGGCGGTCACTTCGTCGGCGATCCCGCCGCAGAACCAGGCGTCGCCGTTGTTCTCGGTCGTCCCCGTCTTGCCCCACTGGCCTTCGGCGCCGATCTGCGCGTTGGTGCCGGTGCCGCTGGAGACGACCGTTTCCAGGATCGACTTGGCTTCTTCGACGTTGCCCTGGTCGAAGACCTGGTCGTGCAGAGAGTCGTTGTCGCCGCCCTTGATCGTCTCGCCGTCGTCGTTGGTCACCTGGGTGTAGGCGACGGGGCTGTCGCCCGGCCGCGGCGCCAGGGTGCCGCTGACGCGGTCGCCGTTGTTGCCGATCGTGCTGTAGGCGTAGGTCCAGCCCAGCGGCGTCACGCCTTCGGCGAGACCTCCCAGCACCATCGCCGGGTTGGTCGAGATCGGGTCGGCGTAGCCGGCCTTGTGGATCGTCCCGGCGATCGCGCCGGTTTTTTCGTGGACGTTCTTGCCCTTCAGCCCTTCCAGCGCCAGCGCCGCGTAGATCGAGTTGTCGGAGTTGGTCGTCGCGCAGACGATGTCGCAGGAGCCGAGGTAGGAGTTCTCGTCGTTGGTCACCCGGAACACTTCCTTGCCCTTTTTCCCGAAGTAGAAGAAGCGTTCTTCGGAGGGGTAGACCGAGTAGGGGGAGATGCCCTGTTCGAGCGCCGTGATCAGGGTGAAGGGCTTGATCGAGGATCCGGGCTGGCGGTGGCCCTGGGTCGCCAGGTTGAAGGGCCGGGTGTCGAAGTCGGGGCCGCCGACCATCGCCTTGATGCCGGCGTTGTGGTTGTCGATCACCACCACCGAGGCGGTCGCCGGCGAGTAGCCGAGGTAGGAGCTGACGGCTTCTTCGGCCGCTTCCTGCAGGCGCATGTCGAGCGTCGACTTGACCTCCAGGCCGCCGAAGAACGCTTTCGAGGGCCCGTAGCGTTCGAGCAGCTGCTGGCGCAGGTAGGCGGTGAAGTAGGGCGCCCGCGAGTCGAGGCTCGGCGGCTCGATGCTGTCGTCGGAGGGCAGGGCATGCTCCTGGCCTTCGCGCATCTGTTCGCTTGAGATGTAGCCCTGTTCGGCCATCCGTTCGAGCACCAGGTTGCGGCGCGCCAGCGTGTTTTCCGGGAAGACCTTGGGGTCGTAGGCGGAGGGCGACTGGATGATCCCGGCCAGCATCGCCGCCTCCCAGGGCTCGAGCACGGCGGCGCAGGGTTCGGTCTCGGTCCCGCAGCCGGGGTGGGCGGCGCCGAAGTAGGTGCGGGCCGCGGCCTCGATCCCGTAGGCGCCCTGGCCGAAGTAGACCGTGTTCAGGTACTCGGTGAGGATCTTGTCCTTGCTCCAGTGGCGCTCCAGCCGATAGGCGAGCGCCGCCTCCTTGAACTTGACGAAGAGCGAGCGGTCGCCCTGCGCTTCCAGCGCGTTCTTGACGAACTGTTGGGTGATCGTCGAGGCGCCCTGGGCGGCGCTCATGCTGAGCACGTCTTTGACCAGGGCGCGGCCGATGCCCTGGAAGTCGACGCCGGTGTGCTCGTAGAAGCGGGCGTCCTCGATCGAGACCACCGCGTTCTTGATGTTGGGGGAGATCTGGCCCGAGCTGAGCAGGATCTTGTTCTGGTCGCTGCTCAGGGTGCCGATCGTTTCGCCGTTGGCGTCGACGACGATGCTGTTCTTCGAGGCCTTGTACTGGGCGAAGTTGTAGATCGCCGGCAGGTCCTGCGAGACCGCGGCCATCATCCCGAAGACCATCGAGACCACGGCGAGGACGCCGAGCCCGAGCAGCACGAACAACACGCGCAGCTTCTTCAGACGCGGTTTCGATTTCGAGGGCGGAGGCGGCGGGCCCGGCGCAGTCGGGGGGGCCGGGGGAATCGGCGGGATCTCTCCGCCGCTGCCGCTCTTCCGGCGCTTTAGTCCAAGGACAGCCATCTAGAGGGAATAGGCAAACCGAGCCAAAAAAATTCTCGACGTCCGTGTCGGACCGCCGAGCGAAGGCGGCAGTTTAGCATTGCGCCGATGTCGGACTTGAGGCGTAACGCTGTCGACGTGCTGCCCGAGGGGCGGCTCGAGGAGCAGTTGCAGGGCGGCAGGCCGCTGCGCGTGAAGCTCGGGATCGACCCGACCACGGCCGACATCCACCTCGGCCACACGGTCGTGCTCGAGAAGCTGGCCGAGTTCCAGCGCGAGGGCCATCAGGTCGTCCTCATCATCGGTGACTTCACCGCCCAGGTGGGGGATCCGAGCGGTCGCTCGGCGACCCGGCCGGTGCCGACCGCGGCGGAGATCGAGGCCAACGCCGCCACCTACCAGGAGCAGGCGTTCAAGATCCTCGATCGCGAGAAGACCGAGGTGCGGCGCAACAGCGAGTGGCTGCGGATGGAGCCCGAGGCGCTGCTGGGGCTGCTGGCGCAGACGACCGTGGCCCGCCTGCTCGAGCGCGACGACTTCCAGAAGCGGATGGCGGCGGCGCAGCCGATCGCGGCGCTGGAGCTGCTCTACCCGCTGCTGCAGGGCTACGACTCGGTCGCGATCGAGGCCGACCTCGAGCTCGGCGGCACCGACCAGAAGTTCAACCTGCTCTTCGGCCGCGACGTGCAGACCGCCTACGGGCAGCCGCCGCAGTCGATCATGACCCTGCCGATCCTGGTCGGCACCGACGGCGTGCAGAAGATGAGCAAGTCGCTCGGCAACTACGTCGGCGTCACCGACCCGCCGGAGGAGATGTTCGGCAAGCTGATGAGCATCCCCGACGAGGCGATGGACGAGTACTACCGCCTGCTGCTCGGCGAGGAGAAGCCCGGCGCGCCGCCGAACGAGGCCAAGCGGGAGCTGGGGCGGCGGATCGTCGACCGCTTCCACGGCGAGGGGGCCGGGGCGGGGGCGGAGGAGCACTTCAACCGCGTCCACGTCAAGCACGAGGTTCCCGAGGACATCCCCGAGGTCGAGCTCGACGAGTACCGCGCCGACGGCAACGGCCTGGTCCACCTGCCGCGTCTGATCTCCGGCGCCTTCGGCGTCAGCAGCAGCGAGGGCCGCCGCCTGATCCAGCAGGGAGGGGTCAAGCTCGACGGCGATCCCGTGCCCGCAGAGCCTCTGGACCTCGAGGCCGCTAGCCTTGACGGACGCGTGCTGCAGGTCGGGAAGCGGCGCTTCTGCCGCCTTAGGGCCACCCCCTAGGCAAACCGCCGGCCACGCGCTATACTCCTTCGTCCTTCTGGGCTTGCCTTGAGCAGGCCCGAGCGTCGAGAGCGGCGAATCCCGCCGTAGAGAGCGCAGCGGTCTTTGAAAACTGAGCAGCGTGCATCTCCGCGGACTTCGGTCTGCGGAATGTTCAGCCCGACCCATTCGGTGCGCCAGCGTGCCGGATGGTTTTGATTTACCTCGTCATGTCGGTCGTCGTATTTGTGTACTCGACGGCCACTGAGATATGACAGGCTCTCTGTAGAAGTACATTTCACGGAGAGTTTGATCCTGGCTCAGGACGAACGCTGGCGGCGTGCTTAACACATGCAAGTGGTGCGACGAACCAGGGCTTGCCCTGGGGCAAAGCCGCGAACGGG
>DASURF010000005.1:0-28956 GCA_036280195.1 Solirubrobacterales bacterium
TCTACGCCCGCGTGGATCTCGTCACCGGGCTGGATGGCGACCCCCGCCTGATCGAGCTGGAGCTGATCGAGCCCAACCTCTACCTCAGCACCGATCCGGCCGCTGCAGCACGCCTCGCCGAGGCCGCTCTACTGCGGATCGACGTCAACCCCGATCGCCACATCCTTCAGCGACCGGTCCCCGGCCTTGCGCTCGACCACCTCGCGAACCGCCGCCACAGTCCCCGCCCGGTCGTCCGCCTTGATCAGGATCCGCCGCCGGTGCCGATTGCGGACCCGGAACATCGGCGCCGGTCCCAGCAGCTCCGACCCCTTCGGCAGCGCCCGCCGCAGCTCGCCGGCCATCGCGGTCGCCGCCGCGTCGAGCTTGTCCTCCCGCTCAGCGGAGAGGTTGATCCGGGTCAGGTGCGAGAAGGGCGGGTAGTGCAGCACCTCGCGCCGGGTCAGCTCGCGCTCGAGGAAGCCGGCGGAGTCGTGGCGGGCGGCGTGCTCGATGCTCGGCGCGTTCGGCGCCAGCGTCTGCACGATCACCTCTCCCCCGGCTTCGCCGCGGCCCGAGCGGCCGGCGAGCTGGGCGACCATCGCGAAGGTCCGCTCCTCGGCGCGGAAGTCGGGGAAGCGGAGGGTGGCGTCGGCGTCGAGGATCGCGCTCAGCGTCACCTCGGGGAAGTCGTGGCCCTTGGCGACCATCTGGGTGCCGACCAGGACGGCGCTCGGCAGCTCGTCGAAGCGGGCGAGGATGCGGGCGTGGGCGCCGCGCTCGGCGGCGGTGTCGGAGTCGAGGCGCAGCACCGGCATCGGCTCCAGCCGCTCGGCCAGCAGCGCCTCGATCCGCTCGGTGCCGGCACCGGCCTGGGAGAGCGTGGTCGAGCCGCACTCCGGGCAGGCGCGCGGCGCCGGCTCGGCGTGGGCGCAGTGGTGGCAGACGAGGCGGCCGCTGTGGCGGTGGACGATCAGCGAGACGTCGCAGTTGGGGCAGTCCCAGTGGTGGCCGCAGGAGCGGCAGGTCAGCCAGGGGGCGAAGCCGCGGCGGTTGATCATCACGATCGCCTTGGCGCCGGCGGCGCGGACCCCCTCCAGCGCCTCCCAGGTCTCGGCGTGGATCGGGCCCGAGCGCGGGTCGGCCTCGCGCATGTCGACCAGGTGGACCGGCGGCATCCCGAGGCCGTCGACCCGCCGCGGCAGCTCCAGGCGCGGCAGCTCCAGCCAGCTCTCGGGCCGCGGAGTCGCGGTGCCGGCGACGAGCACGGCGCCCTGGTCCTCGGCGCGTTTGCGGGCGACGGCGCGGGCGTCGTAGGTCGGGTCCCCCTCCTGCTTGTAGGAGGGGTCGTGCTCCTCGTCGATCACGATCAGGCCGAGGTCGCGGACCGGGGCGAAGACGGCGGAGCGGGGGCCGACGCAGACGCTCGCCTCGCCGCTGCGCAGCCGCTGCCACTCGTCGTAGCGCTCGCCGGCCGAGAGGGCCGAGTGGATCACCGCGAAGCGGTCGCCGAGGCGGGCGCGGAAGCGGGCGACGGCCTGCGGCGCGAGGCCGATCTCGGGGACGAGGACGATCGCCCCGCGGCCGCGCTCCAGAGCCGCCTCGACGGCGGCGAGGTAGACCTCGGTCTTGCCCGAGCCGGTGACGCCGTGCAGGAGCAGCTTGGAGGGCGCGCCGGCTTCGCCGTCGAGGGCGGCGACGATCGAGCGGACAGCCTCCTCCTGCTCGGGCAGCAGCTGCGGGCGGGCCGCGGCGGCGCCGAGGCCCGATTCGGCGGGCGCGCGGCGCACGGAGGCGCTGCGGGTGGCGATCAGGCCGCGGCCCTCGAGCCGGCGCAGGGTGGCGCGGTCGGAGCCGATCGCGGTCGCCAGCTCGCCGGAGGACATCTCGCCCGAGCGCAGCGCCTCGAGCACCGCGCGCTGTTTCGACCCCAGCCGCTCGCCGCCGTCGAGGGCGGCCTCGCCGGCGGGCAGGATCGCGGCCCGCAGCTCGGTCTTGGCGCGCACGGTGCGGCCGCCGCTGCCGGTCCCGGTCCCCGGCGGCAGGACCAGCTGCAATCCGCGCGAGGGCGTCGAGCAGTACTCGCGCGCGACCCAGAGGCCGAGCCGGACCAGCTCCGGGGTCGCCCCCGCCTCCAGCGCCTCGATCGGCTCGGCAAGGCGCTCGGGCGGCAGCTCGGAGGCGTCGGCGACCTCGACCACGACCCCGAGCAGGCGCCGCGGCCCGAAGGGGACGCGGACGACGCTGCCGACGCCGACCGCCTCCATCGCCTCCGGCCGGCGGTAGTCGAAGGGGCCGCGCAGGGCGCGCGCGGTGGTCAGGGGCTCGACCCGGAGAATCGCCATCCGATCGAGGTTATGGGTGCCGGGGGATGCCCTGGCTTCCCGCTCGGCGAGGTCATATGCTGCCCCGCGTGAGCATCAACCTCAACCCCGGCGAGCGGGTGATCTTCCAGGGCCACCCCTCGTGGCGGGCGATCCTCGGCTTCTACCTCAAAGGGGTGCTGGTCGCGGTAATCCTCGGGGTGATCGCGAAGTTGATCTGGGGCGACGGCACGGCGTTCCTGGTGATCCTCGCCGCCCTTGCGATCACCGTCCTCGCCGGTTTCGTCAAACGGGTGGCGACGACGTACACGATCACCGACCGCCGCCTCAACATCAAGCGGGGGATCGTCTCCCGCGAGATCCAGGAGACGCGCCTGGAGCGAGTCCAGAACGTCAACTACCGCCAGAGCGTCTACCAGCGCCTGATGCAGATCGGCGACGTCGACTTCGACACCGCCGCGACCGACGACTACAACTTCGTCTTCTACGGCGTGGCGGACCCGGGCGACGTGGTCCACGCGGTCGACCAGGCGACGGGCGTCACCTCAGCCGGATCGCACGGTTTGGGCGAGGCCCAGCCTCCTAGCGCGTAGGTTTGCCGCCGTCCCGGCGAGGATGCGGCGGACGTGGGCCGGTTCGTACTTCACCTGGTAGTGGGAGAAGCGCAGCGGCGTGAGACCGGCAGCCGTGTGGGTCTGGAAGCGCAGCGCGTCACGGGTCTGGGCTGACGGAGTGCGGTGGTAGCGCCAGCCGTCGGTCTCGACGACGAGGCCGAGGTCGGGCCAGAAGAAGTCAACCTCGAATTCGTTGACCATGTGTTGGTGAGCGGGACCGGAAGGCCGGCCGAAGCGGCGATCGGCCGGAACCGTCGTTCGAGCTCGTCGTCGGAGAGCCTGAAGGTGTGCTTGTCGAGGATCCGGCGCAGCGGCCTTACACCAGGTTGGCCGGGGTAATCGTCGAGGGCGCGACGGAGAGCGTCCGCGTCGATCACGTCGAGCTTGTCCGCCTCGTTGATCGCGCGCTCAATGGTCCTCGGACCTGCGACGGTCGTGAGGTCGAGGAAGGTACGGACCGGTTCGGTCACCGGAATGCCGAGGTGGGAGCCGATGTCGCGGTCCCAAAGACCCGCGCGGTCATGGACGCGCATGCCGGGGCGGCGGACCTTGTGATGGCGACGCACGCTTATTGCGATGTAACCCGGATGCTCTTCGCCGAAGCCCCAGAGAGCAGCGGCGCTTCGATGGCTCAGCACGGCATCGCCTCCGCAGGCAAGAACCGCCGCCATCCAACGCCTCTCCCGACTGAGATGGCGCCAGCCGACGAGGTACACGCCTTGCGCCACTCGGTGGAGGCGCCCGGTCTCGGCACGATGTTCGATCGCCCCCTTACTGAAGCCCAGGTCGAGCAACTGGCCGCGCGTTACGACTCCATGCTGTCGCTCCGCCAAACTCCACGCCAACCGGCTCCTCGTTTCCACCCTTTTCCCCGCCATAGGGAGGAAAAGGGTGGAAACGACGCAACTCTCCCCTGAAGGATCTACCGCGTTCGGGTTACTTGCCGGACTTTGGGGACTACGCCGCGGCGGCCTCGGCGCCTGCGGCCTCGCGGAGGGCGTCGGCGCGGTCCGTCTGCTCCCAGGTGAAGTCTTCGTCGGCGCGGCCGAAGTGGCCGTAGGCGGCGGTCTTCTGGAAGATCGGGCGGTGCAGGTCGAGGTACTCGCGGAAGGCGCCGGGGCGCATGTCGAACTCCGCCTCGACCAGCTGGGAGATCTTGCTGTCGGGCAGCTTGCCGGTGCCGAAGGTCTCGACCATCAGGCTGACCGGGTGGGCGACGCCGATCGCGTAGGCGACCTGGACCTCGCAGCGCTGCGCCAGGCCGGCGGCGACGACGTTCTTCGCCACGTGCCGGGCGGCGTAGGCGGCCGAGCGGTCGACCTTGGACGGGTCCTTGCCGGAGAAGGCGCCGCCGCCGTGGCGGGCCATGCCCCCGTAGGTGTCGACGATGATCTTGCGGCCGGTGAGGCCGGCGTCGCCAACCGGGCCGCCGATCACGAACTTGCCGGTCGGGTTGACCAGCAGGTCGGCCTGCAGCTCGTTCGGGTCGAAGCGGTCGGGAACCTCGGCTTCGAGCACCGGCAGGATCACGTTCTCCCACAGCGCCGGTTTGATCTGGCTCTGCGAGTCGACGCCCTCGTCGTGCTGGGTGGAGATCAGGAGCTTTTCGACCGCGACCGGGCGGCCGTCGGCGTAGCGGACCGTCACCTGGGTCTTGCCGTCGGGGCCGAGGTAGCCCATCGACCCGTCCTTGCGCACCGCCGCCAGCCGTTCCGCCAGCCGGTGGGCGAGATGGATCGGCATCGGCATCAGCGCCTCGGTCTCGTCGCTGGCGTAGCCGAACATCATCCCCTGGTCGCCGGCCCCGGCGACGTCGAGCTCGTCGGTGTCCGAGGGGTCGACCTTGGTCTCGTAGGCCTGGTCGACGCCCTGGGCGATGTCGGGCGACTGCTCGTCGATCGAGGTCAGGACCGAGATGTGGTCGCAGTGGTAGCCGTAGTCGCCGTGGTCGTAGCCGATCTTGCGCACCGTCTCGCGGACGATCTCCGGGATGTTGAGGTGGACGTCGGTGGAGATCTCCCCCGAGACCACGGCCATGCCGGTATTGACGAGGGTCTCGCAGGCGACGCGGCCGCCCGGGTCCTCGCTCATGATCGCGTCGAGGACGCCGTCGGAGATCTGGTCCGCGACCTTGTCCGGATGGCCCTCGGTGACTGACTCCGACGTGAAGAGGTACTCGCCCTCGGCGAGCGGCTTGGAAGTAGGCATGCCGGGAAGAGTAAAGGAATCCCGAGTGGCCCTGACGGCCACGCTCCCTGCGTCCTTGATCTGCTTGGTCAGGAGTAGCGGCGCCTACCTGAAGCCGGCGTGAAGTCGATCACCAGCGGGACCCCCTCGAGCTCGTAGGCCTCCCGCATCCGGTTCTCCAGGTGGTAGGCCCAGTCGCGGACGATCAGCTTGCGGTCGTTGACCTGGATCGCGATCCGCGGCGGCCTCTCTCCCACCTGCGCGGAGTAGTAGAGGCGGAGGCGCTTGCCGCGCCGGGACGGCGGCGGGGTCTTGGCGACGACGTCGTTGACGAAGCGGTTCAGCTCCGGGGTCGGGATCCGCTGCGCCGCCTTGTCAGCCAGCTGCAGCGCCCGCGGCAGCAGGGTGGCGACGTTGCGCCCGCGCTGGGCGGAGACGGTGATCACCGCCGGCCGCAGTCGCAGCTTGCGCTCGACCCGCGCCCGGGCGTCGTCGATGTCGGTCTCGGTGATGTCCCACTTGTTCATCGCCAGCAGGCTGGCGCAGCCCGCCTTCATCGCCATCTCCGCCACCCGCAGGTCCTCGGCGGTGACGCCCTCGGAGGCGTCGCAGACGACGATCGCCACGTCGGCGCGCCCGACCGCGCGTTCGGAGCGCAGCTGCGCGTAGTAGTCGACGGTGCCGGCGACCTTGGAACGGCGGCGCAGCCCGGCGGTGTCGACCAGGACCACCGGGCGGCCGTCGACTTCGAGCCGGGTGTCGATCGCGTCGCGGGTGGTGCCGGCGAGGTCGGAGACGATCACCCGGTCGGAGCCGAGGAAGGCGTTGACCAGCGAGGACTTGCCGACGTTCGGCCGGCCGATCACCGCGACCCGGACCGCCTCGTCCTCCTCGGCCTGCGGCTCGCGCTCGCCGAGCGCGGCGACGATCGCGTCAAGCAGGTCGCCGGTGCCGAGCCCGTGGGTGGCCGAGACCGGCAGCGGCTCGCCGAGGCCCAGCGAGTGGAACTCGGCGGCGATCCCGTAGTCGTTCGGGCGGTCGGCCTTGTTGACGACGACGAGGACCGGGACCGCGGCGCCGCGCAGCGTCTTCGCCAGCTCGGCGTCGCCGGCGCGGAGGCCGGCGCGGCCGTCGACGACCATCAGGATCGCGTCGGCTTCGGCGATCGCCAGCCGCGCCTGCGCCTGGACGTCGCGGGCCAGCTCGGCCTCGTCGCCGAGGTCGATGCCGCCGGTGTCGACCAGTTCGAAGGCGACCCCGTTCCACTCGGTCGCGAGCCGCTTTCGATCACGGGTGACGCCCGGCTCCGGCGAGGTGACGGCCTCCGTACCGCCGACCAGCCGGTTGACGAGGGTGCTCTTGCCGACGTTGGGGAAGCCGACTACGGCGACGGTCGGCAGGCTCATGCGAGGTCCCTCTCGCGGGCGAGGGCGACGACCCGCGCCACCACCTCCTGCAGGGAGAACCCGGTCGTGTCGAGCTCGACCGCGTCCTCGGCGGCGCGCAGGGCGCCGTGCTCGCGCTCGGTGTCGCGGGCGTCGCGCCGGCGCTGCGACCCCAGAACCGTCTCGACGTCTTCGCCGGTCTGCGCCGCGCGGCGGCGCGCCCGCTCCTCGTCGGAGGCCGTGAGGAAGATCTTCAGCGGCGAGTCGGGGCTGACCACGGTGCCGATGTCGCGCCCCTCGGCCACGTAGCGGCCGGCCGCGACCAGCTCTCGCTGGCGGGCGACCATCGCCTCTCGCACCCGCGGATGGACCGAGACCCGCGAGGCGGCGGCGGTGACCTCCGGGCTGCGGATCTCGTCGCTGACGTCGCGCGCGCCGAGCAGGACCCGGCGGCCGTCGAAGCCGATCTCGAGGCCCTCGGCCAGCTTGCCCAGGGCCGCGCCGTCGTCGAGGTCGACGCCGCCCTCCAGCGCCGCCAGCGCCACGCAGCGGTACATCGCCCCGGAGTCGAGGTAGGTGAAGCCGATCTCGGCGGCGACGGCGCGCGCAACCGTGGACTTGCCGGCCCCGGCGGGCCCGTCGATCGCGATCACCATGGCGGCAGCGTATTCGTCGTTTCCACCCTTTTCCCCGCCATAGGGAGGAAAAGGGTGGAAACGATGCTCAGGAGCCAAGCAGTCGGTTGAGATCTGACTCGAAGCCCGGGTAGCTGACCGCGGCGGCGTCCATGCCTTGGACCTCTACTCCCTCCTTCGAGGCGAGGCCGGCGACGGCGCCCAGCATCGCGATCCGGTGGTCGCCGTGGGACTCGATCGTGCCGCCGCGCAGGCCGCCGCTGCCCTCGACGACCATCCCGTCCGCCAGCGGCTCGACCTTGCCGCCGAGCGCCCGCAGCGCCGCGGTCACGGTCTCGACCCGATCCGACTCCTTGCGCCGCAGCTCCTCGGCGTCGCGGATCACCGTCGTCCCCTCGGCGAAGCAGGCGGCGAGTGCGACAAGAGGCAGCTCGTCGATCGCCAACGGGATCTCGGCCCCGCCGACCTCGGTGGCCCGGAGGGAGGCGGAGCGGACCACGATGTCTGCGGTCGGCTCACCGCCGTACTCGCCCGTCAGCTCGCTCTCGACCAGATCCGCGCCCATCCGGTCGAGAATCTGCAGCAGGCCGGTGCGGGTCTGGTTGACCCCGACCCCTTCGAGAAGCACTTCGCTGCCGGGAACCAGCAGGGCAGCGACGATGAAGAAGGCGGCCGAGGAGATGTCAGCGGGAACCGCGATCAGCCCCGGCTCCAGGCGCTCGGTCGGTTGGACGGCGACAGCCAGGCCCTCTTGCCGCACCTGGGCCCCGGCAGCGATCAGCATCCGCTCGGTGTGGTCACGGCTGGGTAGGGGCTCGACCACTCGCGTCTCCCCCTCCGCGAGAAGGCCGGCGAACAGCAGGCAGGACTTGACCTGAGCGCTGGCGATCGGCATCTCGTAGGTGATGCCACGCAACGGCGCGCCCTCGATCTCCAGAGGCGGCAGGCGGTCCTCGCGCGCACTCAGCCTGGCACCCATCTCGCGCAGCGGTACCGCGATGCGGTCGACCGGGCGGCGGCGGATCGACTCGTCGCCGTCGAGCACCCAGCTCTCCCCTACCTGCCCCGCCAGCCATCCCGGCAGCAGTCGCAGCAGCGTTCCCGCGTTGCCGACATCGATCGCCGCCGAGCCGGCCCCGCGCAGACCAACGCCGTGTATCCGCAGCTCGCCCGCGATCCGTGCCGGGTCGGCGTTCTCCACCCGCCCTCCGACCGCCTCGACCGCCGCCAGCGTCGAGCGCGTGTCGGCGGCGTCCAGGTAGCCGCGGATCTCCGTCGTCCCCTCCCCCATCGCCGCGATCAGCGCCGCGCGATGGGAGATCGACTTGTCCGAGGGCGGCCGCAGCCCACCGCGCAGGGGTCCGGAGGGCTCGAAGCGGGCGCTGCTCATGCGGCGACCCTATCTACGCGTCTTGCTCGTCGAGGACGGAGACGGTGTGGCCGAGCCGGCGCACCAGCTGCTCGGCCTTCGCCGCCTGCTCGTCGCCGCCGACCCAGAGGGAGACCGCGCCGGAGGTCATGTCCGGCGCGGGGTGCAGCGCCATGTCCTCGATGTTGACTCCGGCCTCGCCCAGCGCCAGGGCCAGCTCGGCGATCGTCCCCGGCTTGTTGGCGACGACGATCCGCAGCTCGCGCAGCGGCCCGGCCTCCGACTCGGCTTCCAGCAGGCGGCGGCGGTCGTCGCCGGCGGCCGCGTGCCAGGCGGCGAGCGCCTCGCGGTCGCCGGCGCGGATCAGCTCCGCGGCGTGCTGGAGCCGCGCGACCACGGAGTCGACCGACTCCGCCACCGCCTCGCGGTTGCTGGCGAAGATGTCGGCCCAGATCGCCGGGTTGGAGCCGGCGACGCGGGTCGCGTCGCGGAAGCTCGGCCCGACGTCGGGCAGGCGCTCGGAGTCCTGGGTCAGCGACCCGACCGCCTCGGCGGCAAGGACGTTGGCGAGCACGTGCGGCAGGTGGCTGACGGTCGCCATCAGGCGGTCGTGGCTGCCGGGGTCGATCGCCTGCGGCCGCGCCCCCAGCGCCGAGACCGCGCGCTGCAGGCGGTCGTAGAGAAGCCCGCTGGAGCGCTCTGTCGGGGTCAGGAACCAGCGGGCGCCCTCGAAGAGGTCCTCGCGAGCGTTCTCCACCCCGGCGGTCTCGGCCCCCGCCAGGGGGTGGCCGCCGATGAAGCGCTCGTCCTCGCCGACCGCGGCGACCAGCTCGCCCTTGGTCGAGCCGACGTCGGTGACCGCGGTCTCCGGCCCCGCCGCCGCCAGCGCTTCCCGCGCCTGCTGCGGCAGCGTCGCCACCGGCGCGCAGCAGAAGACCAGGTCGGCGCCCTCGCAGGCCTCGGCGAGCGAGCCGGCGGCGCGGTCGATCGCCCCCAGCTCGACGGCGCGCGCCAGCCGCTCGGGGCTGCGCCCGCAGCCGACCACCTCGGCCTCCAGCCGCCGCCGCGCGGCGAGCCCGATCGAGCCTCCGATCAGGCCCACCCCGAGGACGGCGATCCTCATGCGCAGACGGTCACCTTCATGCGCCGCGCCGCGCCTCCACCGCGGACGCGAACCGCTCCAGCGCCGAGACCGTGTCCTCCCAGTCGATGCAGGCGTCGGTGATCGACTGCCCGTAGGTCAGCTCCTCGCCCGGGACCAGGTTCTGCCGGCCCTCGACCAGGAACGACTCCAGCATCACCCCGACGATCGCCTTGTTGCCGTCGGCGATCTGGTCGGCGATGTCGCCCGCGGCGAAGAACTGTTTCTCCGGGTCCTTGCCGCTGTTGTCGTGGGAGGCGTCGATCACCACCCGCTCGGGCAGGCCGGCGACGCCCAGCGTCACCAGCGCGTCCTCGACCTCGGGCGGGTGGTAGTTCGGCTGCCCGTGGCCGCCGCGCAGGATCAGGTGGCAGTCGGGGTTGCCGGTGGTGTGGAGGATCGCCGGCATGCCGGCGTCGTCGATCCCGGCGAAGGCGTGCGAGGCCGCCGCCGCCCGCACCGCGTCGACCGCGATCTGGATGTTGCCGTCGGTCCGGTTCTTGAAGCCGATCGGCATCGAGAGGCCGGAGGCGAGCTGGCGGTGCGTCTGGCTCTCCGAGGTGCGCGCCCCGATCGCCCCCCAGGCGACCGCGTCGGCGATGTACTGCGGCGTGATCGGGTCGAGGAACTCGCAGCCGATCGGCAGCCCGGTGTCGAGCACTTCCAGCAGCAGCTTGCGGGCGATCCGCAGGCCGGCGTTGACGTCGCCGCTTTCGTCCAGGTGCGGGTCGTTGATCAGACCCTTCCAGCCGGTCGTCGTCCGCGGCTTCTCGAAGTAGACCCGCATCACGACCAGCAGCTCGTCGCGCAGCGCCCGCGCCGTGGTGCTCAGTTTGGTCGCGTACTCCATCGCCGCCTTCGGGTCATGCACGCTGCACGGTCCGACCACGACCATCAGCCGCGGGTCTTTTCCCGACAGCACGTCGCGCACTTCTTCGCGGCCGCGGATTACCGCCTTGGCGCGCTCCTCGCCGAGCGGCAGCTCTTCCAGCAGCCGTTCCGGCGGCGCCAGCTCGACGACTTTGGCGATCCGCTGATCGCGGACGCCGTCTCGTTTCGTCCCCTCCATCCCGATGAACATTTTGCCTTTGCCTTTCTCCAAACCCCTGAGATCGTACTTTCTGGTCGCTCGCTGCCGGGGCAGGTCGGAGCGCGCGACCAAACGGTGAAGGGCGCCCGACCGGAAGATGTGAAGTCTTCGGGCGGCAGTGGGCCGCCGGGCCGGACGCCTAGCTAAATCGCCAATAGGTGAGGTAGCCGCACGCGACGGCAGCGGTGGACGCTGCAAAGGTCGCGGATGTCGGCTTGTCCAACCTCACGGTCCCGTGGTTGTATCACGGGCTCCGCTTTAGTCAAGTAATTCCGACAGGCCGCGCAGGAAGCGCTCGTTCTCCTCGGCGGTGCCGTAGCTGACGCGGATGTGGCCGGGGCCGCCGAGGGCCTTGCCGGGGCGCACGGCGATCTCGCGCTCGGCGAGGCCGGCGATCACCGCGGCTTCGTCGGCGTCGCCGAGGTCGATCCAGGAGAAGTTGGCGTGGGTCTCGGCGGTCCGGAGGCCGAGGTCGTGCAGACCCTCCTCCACCTCGAGGCGGGCGGCGATCGTGCTCTCGACCCGGCGCAGGACGTCGTCCTGGTGCAGGATCGCCTCCGCCCCGGCCGCCTGGGCGAGGGCGTTGACGCTGAACGGCTGGCGGACGGCGTCGACCGCGGCGCGGAACTTCGGCGAGCCGATCGCGTAGCCAACCCGCAGCCCGGCGAGGCCGTAGCACTTGCTGAAGGTACGGAGGACGACCAGGTTCGGGAAGGCGTCGAGCAGGCCGAGGGACGTGTCGGGATCGTCGTGGGTCTGGAACTCGACGTAGGCCTCGTCGAGGATCACCGTCACGTGGGACGGGATCTGCTCGCAGAAGGCGGCGATCTCGGCCGCGGGGATATGCGTCGCGGTCGGGTTGTTCGGGTTGCAGACGATCAGCAGCTGGGTCGCCGCGGTCACCTCGGCCGCCATCGCGTCGAGGTCGTGGACGTCGCCCTCGGCCAGCGGCACGCGGATCTCGCGCGCGCCGGTCAGCGCCGGCAGGTACGGGTACATCGAGAAGGACGGCCAGGCGTAGACGATCTCCGCGCCCGGCTCACAGAGCGCCTCGGCGGCGGCGAGGAGGATCTCGCAGGAGCCGTTGGCGACGGCGATCCGGCTCGGCTCGGTCTCGTAGCGCTCGGCGAGTCGCCGGCGCAGCAGGGTCGCGTCGGGGTCCGGGTAGCGGTTCATCGCCGCCGCCGTCGCCTGGATCGCCTCGACCACCTTCGGGTGCGGCGGGAAGGGCGACTCGTTCGAGGCGAGCTGGGCGATGTTGCCCGAGGCGATCGCCTCGGGTGCCTGCCCGGTCGGGACACCGGCCTGGTAGCCCGGCATCCGGGCCAGCTTCTCGGCGAACGTGATCGTCATCGGCGATCGATTGTGACGGACGGCGGCGGAGTGCTCTACTGCGCGGCCTCGAGATCGGTCCGCAGCTTCTGCGCCTCGCCGACGTAGACGTGGACCGGCACGTGCTCGGCCGGCGCGTAGAAGTGCAGCATCACCCGGATCACCCGCGGCATCGAGCCGGGGACGGGGATCTCACGGCAGCACATCAGCGGCACCATTGTCAGCCCCAGGTCGCGAGCGGCAACGGCGGGAAACTCGGCGTCCAGATCGTCCGTGGTCGTGAACAGGCAGCTGACCATCGCCTCCGGCTCCAGCCGGTTGCGCTCGATCAGCTCCCGCATCAGCTCCTCGGTCGCCTCCAGAATCGCCCCGGCCTCGTTCTCCCCGGCCTGCACGGCACCCCGCACCGCGAAGAGGCGCTGCGCCGGCGGCTCGTAGCGCCCGCGTTCCATGTCGCCATTTCGGCTCACGTAGCGCCATCTTCCCAAAAGGAGGGGGGCGAACCCCGCAGCGGTGTGCCTTATCCCCCTTATGGCGGGGAAAAGGAACACCGCTGCGAGGCAAGACGCCTGATGCGCCTCGCGGCGGGCCAACATGGCGTTGTCTCGCGCGATCAGATGCGCGGTCTGGGTTTCAGCGACAAGGCGATCGATCACGCGCTCGCCTCTGGGCGCTTGTTTCGAGTATTTCGCGGTGCCTATGCAGTGGGGCCTCAAAGGCTCGATGAGCGCGGGCGTCTGCAAGCAGCGGCATTGGCCTGCGGCGAAGGTGCTGTCATCTCGCACCGAAGCGGGGGGCCCTACTGGGACTACTTGACAAAGGTCCCGTGGTAATCGACGTGATTGCTCCACCCGAGCGAGGTCGCAAGATCGACGGCATCCGCTTCCACCGCGTGCGAAGGCCGCGACGTGACGAGGTCGGGACCGTCGCCGGCATCCCGTGCACCAGCCCGGCGCGGACGCTCGTGGACCTCGCCGGGACCGTGGGTGACTGGACGCTGCGCAGTTGCTTCGAGCGGGCGGCGCAGAAAAAATACCTCGACATCACGGCGATCGAGGCGTCTATGGACCCGGGGCGGCGTGGCAACCGCAGCCTGCGCCGGTTGGCCGATGAATGGCGCAGGGCGGCGCCGATCGCCAGGAGAGGGAGGCTCAAGAGCGCGCTCGAGGCGAAGGTGCTGCCGCTCGTCCTCGCACGTGACCTCCCCGCCCCGCTCCTCAACGCGCCGGTGCAAATCGCCGAAGGCCGGATCGAGGTCGACTTCCTCTGGCCGGACCACCGCTTCGCTCTCGAGGCCGACAGCCGCGACTTCCATGGAACGGCCGTCGCCTTCGAGCGCGACCGCTGGCGCGACCGGGAACTGCTGGCCGTCGGCTACTCGACCCTCCGCGTCACCTCCCGCCAGGCGGAAAACGAAGCGAGCGCCATCGCGGACACCATTGCCGTCCAGCTCTCAAAGAGCCCGTAGCCGGGCGACCTCGTCGTCCGAGAGCCGCCTCGCCTTGCCCCTTGGCAGGTCGTCAAGTTCCAGCGGTCCGAACTTGACACGTCGCAACCCCACCACCCGGTTGCCGATCGCCTCGATCATGCGCCGGACCTGGCGGTTGCGGCCTTCGCGGAGGACGATCTCCACCTCGCGCTCGCCGAGGCGGCGGACCTCGGCGGGGCCGGTCGGCCCGTCGTCGAGCTCGACGCCCCGGCGCAGGCGCTCGAGGTCGCGGTCGGCGATCGGGGCCCCCAGCCGTGCCCGGTAGGTCTTGGGGATTTCGTAGCGCGGGTGCGTCAGCCGGTTGGCGAGCTCGCCGTCGTTGGTCAAAAGCAGGAGCCCGGTGGTGTCGGCGTCGAGGCGACCCACCGGGTAGAGGCGCGCCTTCGTCTCGACCAGCTCGACCACCGCCGGGCGGTCGCCCGGCTCCCGCGCGGTCGAGACCACCCCCGCCGGCTTGTTGACCGCCCAGACCTCGCGCGCCTCGGCCGCCACCGGATCGCCGTTGACCCGCACGTCGTCGCCCGCGCCGACGTCCCGCGCCGGGTCGGTGACCACCTCGCCACCGACCGTCACCAGGCCCTTGGCGATGATCTCCTCAGCCCTCCTCCTGGAAGCGACACCCCCATGGGCGAGGAACTTCGCCAGCCTCACGAGAGGGTCGGGTGAGCACCCGGAGGAGCCTCCCCAAATCTGCGACGGAGGGTGCTCACCCGACCCTCCTCCTTCACGGCTCCGCTCTTTGTTCCCCGGCCTTCAGCAGCCGCTCGCGCAGCTCGCGCTCGTCCTCGGGGCTGGGGTCGAAGCGCGACGGGTCAGGCAGCTGGTCCAGCCCGCTGAGGCCGAAGAGGCGCTCGAACAGCTCCGTCGTCTTGAAGATCGCGGCGCCGAACTGGGAGCGGCCGGACTCTTCGATCAGGCCGCGCTCGGCCAGGCTCTGGACCGCCGACTCGGAGGTGACGCCGCGGATCCGGGCGACCTCGGGCCTGGTCACCGGCTGCAGGTAGGCGACGATCGCAAGCGTCTCGGCCTGGGCCTGGGTCAGCGGCGGCGTCCGCGGCTTCGAGAGCAGGCGCCGGGCGGCGTCCTCGCTGGCGGGGTCGCTGGCGAGGCTGAAGCCGCCCGAGACCTCGCGCAGGACCACCCCGCGCTTGCCCTCGGCGAGGTCTTCGCGCAGCAGCTCGATCGCCTCTGCCACCTGGCCCTCGGTCGCCTCGGTCGCCATCGCCAGATCGGCGGCGGAGACCGCCTGCGGCGAGAGGAAGAGCAGCGCTTCGACGGTGCGGGAGAGGTCGTTCATCCGCTCTTGTGCATCGCGTCGGGGAGCGTTTTCCGCACCCGGATCGGGCCGAAGGCCTGGTCCTGCTCCCAGGTGATCTCCCCCTTGCGGTAGAGCTCCAGCAGCCCGAAGACCGTCACCGCCTGGGTCAGCCGGTCCTCGCCGCCGAACTCCTCGTCGAAGTCGAAGCTGGTGCGGCCGCGGAGGACGTCGCGGAGGACGCGGAGGCGGCGCTCGAGCGAGACGGTCGGGCGGATGTGGCTGATGTCGACGTCGGGCGGCTCGGTCAGCAGGTCGCCGAGGGCGGCGCCGAGCTGGTCGGGGTCGTAGACGGCGGTGGCGGCGTCGACGGCGACGCGGCGCAGCTCGGCCGGCAGCGGGGCCGAACGGTAGAGGTAGCCGCGCTGGCTCTCGAAGCGGTCGGCGAGGACCTTGGAGACTTCGCTGTAGCGGCGGTACTCGAGCATCCGCGCCAGCAGCTCCTCGACCGCCTCTTCGGGGCTGAGGTCGTCCAGCTCCTCCTCGGCCCGCGGCAGCATCAGGCGCGACTTCAGCTCCAGCAGGGCGGCGATCAGGACGAGGAACTCGGTCGCCACCTCCAGCTCCAGTTCGCCCTCGCGCTCCAGGTGCTCGACGTAGGCGACGACGACCTCGCCCAGCTGCAGGTCGAGGAGGCTGACCTCCTCGCGCAGGACGACCGCCATCAGCAGGTCGAACGGCCCGGCGAAGACGTCGAGGTCGAGATCCAGGTCGAGGTCGGCGACGGCCACGGGTCCAGACTAGAGCGGCGCCGGGACGGGTGCGCCCGGTTTCCCCGCGATTTGGGGTCTAAGCGGCGCCGAAGCCCATCCGCTCGCGCACGTCGGCGAGGACCGGGGCGGCCAGCGCCCGCGCCTTCTCGGCGCCGGCGGCGAAGACCCGCTCCAGCTCGGCCTCGTCCGGGCGCAGCTCGGCGTAGCGCTCGCGGACCGGCGCCAGGTACTCGACCACCGCCTCGGCGACCGCCTTCTTGAAGTCGCCGTAGCCGGAGCCGGCGAACTCGCTCTCGACCTGCGCCTGGTCGATGCCGCGGGCGACGGCGAGGATGTCGATCAGGTTGGTGATCCCGGCCTTCTCGGGGCCGCGCACGACCTCGCGCCCGGAGTCGGTCACCGCGGAGCCGAACTTCTTGCGGATCGCGTCCGGCTCTTCGAGCACCAGCACGGTCCCGTTCGGCGTCCCCCCGGTGGTCGACATCTTCCGCTCCGGCTCCTGCAGGTCCATGATCCGGGCGCCGACTTCGGGAATCACCAGCTCCGGGACGACCAGGGTCTCGCCGAAGCGCTCGTTGAAGCGGCGGGCGATCTCCCGCATCAGCTCGACGTGCTGGCGCTGGTCGTCGCCGACCGGCACCTCGGTCGCGCGGTAGGCGAGCACGTCGGCGGCCATCAGCACCGGGTAGTAGAAGAGCGCCGCGGAAGCCAGTTCGCGGTCCTTGCCGACCTTTTCCTTGAACTGGGTCATGCGGTTGAGGTCGCCGTGGGCGGTGACCGAGGAGAGCAGCCAGGTCAGCTCCGTGTGCTCGCGCACGTCGGACTGGCGGAAGAGGACGCAGCGCTCGGGGTCGAGGCCGGCGGCGAGCATGATCGCGGCGGTGTCGTAGACGCGCTCGCGCAGTTCGACCGGGTCGTAGGCGACCGAGATCGCGTGCAGGTCGACGACGCAGAAGATCGCCGGGTCGCCCCGGTCCTGCCCCTCGACGTACTGGCGGATCGCGCCGATGTAGTTGCCCAGGTGCTTGCGGCCGGTCGGCTGGATGCCGCTGAAGATGATCGGCTTCGACATTCGGCGGGAGCCTACGAGAGAGCCGGGACCGGTGACCCCTTGCTCGGACAAACGGCGGTCTAATTAGACCGCCGTTTTGAGTATCCGCCCGCTCAAGGGGTCACCGGTCCCGGCTCAAGGCGGGTTCCGGAGCCTCGTCGCAGTCAGAGCTGTGACCGCACTCTCCTGCGGTGGCAGAGCCGCGGCTTGGGTAGGAGCTGACTTTTCTTCGGGGGTTCTGGACACCGAGGCCGGCGACTATGCCGCCGAGGATCATCAGGATTCCGGCGATCGCGATTCCGAGGCGGAAGGACGAGGTCGAGGCGTCCTCCGCGGCGGCCGTCACCTGATCGGCCTCGGCCGCGGGTACACCGTCCGTTTCCGGGACGGCGAGGGGCTTTTCCTTCGCTTCGGCGACCGCCGTGGTCGCCGCCGCCGAGAGCGGCGCCCCGCCCAGCTGGTCGTCGAGCTTGGCGCCGAAGCTGGCGGAGATGACGGCGCCGAGGACGGCGATCGCGAGCAGGCCGGCGACGCGGGAGACGCCGTTGTTGACCCCGGAGGCGATCCCGACCCGGTGCTCGTCGACCGAGTCGAGCACGGTCGCGGTCAGCGGCGCCACCGTCGCCGAGAGACCGACCCCGAAGACGAGCAGGCCCGGAAGGACGTCGACGAGGTAGCTCGCCCCGGGGCCGACCATCATCAGCAGCAGCAGGCCGACGCCGCCGACGATCGGCCCGGCGGTCATCGGCAACCGCGGCCCGGTGCCCGAGGCCATGCGGCCGAAGCGGGGCGAGAGGAAGAACATCAGGATCGAGATCGGGGTCGTCGCCAGTCCCGCCTCCAGGGGCGAGTAGCCGACCACCTGCTGCAGGTAGAGGCCGACGAAGAAGAGGCCGCCGATCAGCCCCGCGTAGGTCGAGAGCGTGGTCAGGTTGGTGACCCAGAAGTTTCGGATCCGGAACAGGCTCAGCGGCAGCATCGGGTGGCGGGCGGTCGCCTCGCGGAGGACGAAGAGGCCGAAGCAGAGGACCCCGACGAGCATCGTCGCCCAGACCACCGGGTCGCCCCAGCCGCGCGAGGGCTGCTCGATCAGGGCGAAGGTCGGGGCGCCGAGGCCGATTGCCGAGAGCGCGATCCCGGCCCAGTCGATGCCGAGGAAGGCGTCCTCGTCGCGGCTCTCCTCGACCGAGTGGAGCGTCAGCAGGACGGTCGCCGCGATCAGCGGGATGTTGACCCAGAAGATCGCCCGCCAGGAGGTGAGGCCGATGAGGGCGCCGCCGCCGGCCGGGCCGATCACGGTCGCGATCCCGGTCCAGGCGGTCCAGGTCCCGACCGCCTTGCCGCGCGCCTCGCCCTCGAAGGTGGCGGCGACGATCGCCAGCGAGCCGGGCACCAGCAGCGCCCCGGTTATCCCCTGCAGGGCGCGCGCCGCGATCAGCAGCTCCTCGGTCATGGCGATCGCGCAGAGGATCGAGGTGACGCCGAAGCCGACCAGGCCGAAGACGAACATCCGCCGCCGGCCGAACTGGTCGCCGAGCGAGCCGCCGACCAGCAGCAGCGAGACCAGCGCCAGCGTGTATGCCTCGACCACCCACTGCTGGCCGGCCAAACCGACGTCGAGCCCGTCGCTGATCGCCGGGAGGGCGACGTTGACGACGGTGCTGTCGAGGAAGACGACGGTCGAGCCGAGGATCGTCGCGATCAGCGTCAGGCGCTGCGAGCGGGACACGCGACGAGTCTAGGCGTCGGCAGTCTCAGGCTCGCGCAGTTGCGCCGCGGGCGTGAAGAAGTGGCGGTACGCGATGGCGGTGGCGACGAGGGCGGAGATCGAGACGCTGCCGAGCAGCGTGTAGAGGAGGATCAGCTGCAGGCGGACGGCGTCGGTGGGGTCGGCGCCGGCGAGCAGCATGCCGACCATCGTCCCCGGGAAGAAGATCAGGCCGGTGGTCTTGGTCGAGTCGACGAGGGCGATCATCCCCGAGCGCAGGGAGCGGCGGACCGTGGGCGCCGCCGCTTCGCGGGGCGTCGCCCCGAGCGCCAGCGTCGCCTCGATCCGCGCCCGCGCGTCGGCCATCTCGTCACCGAGGCGGTTGAGGGCGACGGCGCTGGCGGTCATCGCGTTGCCGATCACCATGCCGCCGACCGGGACCAGGTAGCGCGGGGTCGGGTCGAAGATCCCCAGCGCGACGACGAGGCCGAGGGTGCAGGCGCCGGCCAGCGCCAGGGCGATCAGCAGCGGGCCGAAGGAACCGGGCACCTTGGCGGCGCGGTGGCGGGCGGTGATCGCCCCGAAGAGGACCATCACCGCCAGCAATGCCAGCACCAGCCAGATGGTGTCGGCCTCGAAGATCAGCTTGATCGCGTAGCCGACCAGGGTCAGCTGGACGATCGAGCGGGCGGTGGCGACGGCGATGTCGCGCTCGAGGTCGGCCCGCTGCCAGTAGGAGATCGCGATCGCCAGCGCCACCAGGACAAGCGAGGCGGCGACCTGCCAGAGCTCGACGTGGATCGACGTGCTCACGGCAACCGCAGGACCTGGTCGCCGAGCCGGCGCGCCTGCTCGGGGTCGTGGCTGACGAGGACCAGCGAGAGGTCCGATGCGCGGCGCAGCTCCCCCAGCGCGGCCTCGATCGTGTCGCGGGCGGCGGGGTCGAGGGCCGAGGTCGGCTCGTCGAGGAGCAGGACCGCGGGGCGCTGGGCGAGCGCCCGCGCCAGCATCGCCCGTTGCTGCTCGCCGACCGAGAGCTTGGTGACGTCGCGCTCGGCGAAGGACGGGTCGAGGCCGGCGCGCGCCAGGGTCTCTTCCACCGCAAGCGGCTCGTCGGCCAGCTCGGCGGCGTAGCGGAGGTTCGACTCGACCGTCCCCTCGAGCAGCGCCGGCAGCTGCGGCACCAGCGAGACCTCGCGCCTCAGCGCCAGCGGCTCGTAAGAACCGAGCGGGCGGCCGCGGTAATAGATATGACCGCGGTCGGGCTCGGCAAGGCGATTCAGCAAGCGCAGCAGGGTCGACTTACCGGCGCCGGAGGGGCCGACGATCGCCGTCGAGCCCGGGGGGATTCCGGCGGTGACCGAGTCAAGGACGGCGCGCCCGCCGCGGTCGAGACCCACCTCACGTAGTTCGAACAGCACCGCCGCATGATCCCACCGACATCACACACGCAAGATGACTCCCGCCGCCGTAGCTGCGGACAAGGCGGAAGCATTCGGCTGGAACAATCCGGGTAGGAGACCTTGGCGGATGGCTAGAGCGATTTGGAGCGGAACGATCAGCTTCGGGCTACTGAACGTGCCCGTGAAGCTCTACAGCGCCGTCGCCCGCCGCAACATCGCCCTGCGCGAGATCCGCGACTCCGACAGCGCCCGGATCAAACACCGGCGCGTCGCCGAAGGGACCGACGAGGAGGTCCCCTACGAGAACATCGTCAAGGCCTACGAGCTGGCCCCGGGCCAGTACGTGCCGCTGAGCAAAGACGAGATGGCGGCGCTGGCGCCGGAGAAGACCCGCGCGATCGACGTCCTCGACTTCGTCGACATCGAGGAAATCGACCCGATGTACTTCGACAGCCCCTACTACCTCGGCCCGGCCGAGGGTGCCGAGAAGGCCTACTCGCTGCTCGCCGCGGCGATGGAAAGCTCCGGCAAGGCGGCGGTCTCCCGCTTCGTCTTCCGCAACAAAGAGCACCTGGCGGCGCTGCGCGCCTCCGACGGGGTCCTGACCCTGACCACGATGCGCTTCGCCGACGAGGTCGTGCCCGCCGGGGAGCTCGACGTCCTGCCCGACAAGAAGCCGAAAGTCGCCAAACGCGAGCGGGAGATGGCGGAGCAGCTGATCGATTCGCTCAGCACCAGCTTCGAGCCGAGCGCCTACCGCGACGAGTACCGCGAGCAGCTACTGGCCTTAATCGAACGCAAGGCCGAAGGCAAGGAGATCGTCGCGCCCGAGGTGGAGGCGCCGAAGGAGACCAAGGCTCCCGACCTGATGGCGGCACTGGAGGAGAGCATCGCCGCGGCCAAAGGCAAAGACGGCGGGAAACCGGCGAAGGCCAAACCGAAAGCCGCCAAGAAGAGCAAAGCGAAATCGACCTCGAAGTCGAACGGCTCTTCCCGCTCCAAAAGCAAAGCCAAAGCCTCGAAATAGGTCCGTAGACCGTGGGCGAAGACCGGCAGGTCGAGGTCGACGGCAAGGAGTTGAAGCTCACCAACCTCGACAAGGTGCTCTACCCGAAGGTGGGGTTCACCAAGGGCGAGATGGTCGACTACTACGCCCGGGTGGCGGAGGCGATGGTCCCGCACCTGAAGGGGCGGGCGGTGACGCTGCGGCGGTTCCCGGAAGGGGTCGACGACCTCGACTCCGCCTTCTTCGAGAAGCGCTGCCCCAAGCACCGGCCGAAATGGGTGAAGACGGCGCGGATGCAGGCCGGGCCGAACGCCGGCTTCATCGACTTCTGCGTCTGCGACGGCCGCCCGACGCTGATCTGGATGGCGCAGCTGGCGGCGATCGAGCTACACCCCTCGCTCTCGCTGGGGAAAAAGCATGAGCAGCCGACCGTGCTCGCCTTCGACCTCGACCCCGGCCCGCCGGCCGACGTCGTCGACTGCTGCCGGGTGGCGCTGCGCCTGCGCGAGCTGCTCACCCACCTGGAGCTGGAGAGCTTCGTCAAGACCTCGGGCTCGAAGGGAATGCAGCTCTACGTGCCGCTCAACACCAAGGTCACCTACGAAGAGACCCGTCCCTTCGCCCAGGCTCTCGCCAAAGTCGTGGCCAAACAGGCGCCGGACGAGGTGCTGGCGAAAATGGGCAAGAAGACCGACCGCAGCGGCAAGGTCCTGATCGACTGGTACCAGAACAACGAACGCAAAACGACGATCTGCGTCTACAGCCTGCGCGCCCGCGAGCACCCCACCGTCTCGACCCCCGTCACCTGGGAGGAGGTCGAAGCCGCGGCGAAGTCAGGCGACGGCGGCGACCTCGTCTTCGAGTCGAGCGACGTCCTGAAGCGGATCGAGAAGCACGGCGACCTCTTCGCCCCGGTGCTGGAGCTGAAGCAGAAGCTGCCCGAGCTCTAGAGCGGCTGGCGGACGACCGGCTGCCTCGTCGCCTTGACCTCGTCGAGGCGGCGGACGGGGGTCGTGTAGGGGGCGTTCTTGGCGAGGTCGGGGTTCTCTTCGCCCTCGGCGAGGATCTGCTCGACGGCGTCGGCGAAGGCGTCGAGGCTCTCCTTGGTCTCGGTCTCGGTCGGCTCGACCATCAGCGCCTCGTCGACGAGGAGCGGGAAATAGACGGTCGGCGGGTGGAAGCCGAAGTCGAGCAGGCGCTTGGCGAGGTCGAGGGTCGCGAGGCCGAGGTCGCGCTTCATCGGCTTGCCGGAGAGGACGAACTCGTGCATGCAGTGGCGGTCGAAGGCGATCGGCAGGCGCTCGCCGGCGCGGCCCTCCGCCAGGCGCGCCTTCAGGTAGTTGGCGTTGAGGACCGCGGTCTCCGAGGCCTCGGCCAGGCCGTCGGCGCCGAGGCTGAGGATGTACGCGTAGGAACGGACGAAGACGCCGAAGTTGCCCTGGAAGCCGCGCAGGCGGCCGATCGACTTCGGCCGGTCGTACTCGAGGTCGAAGCCGGGGCCGTGGCCGTTGGAGCCCTCGCGGCGGACCACCTGCGGCCGCGGCAGGAAGGGCTCGATCCGGTCCGAGACCGCGATCGGGCCGGCGCCGGGGCCACCGCCGCCGTGCGGCTGGCTGAAGGACTTGTGGAGGTTGACGTGGACGATGTCGAAGCCCATGTCGCCGGGCCGCGAGTGGCCCATCACCGCGTTGAGGTTGGCGCCGTCGTAGTAGAGGGTGCCGCCGGCCGCGTGGATCAGGGAGGCGATCTCGGCGATGTTCTCGTCGAAGACCCCGAGCGTGTTGGGGTTGGTCAGCATCAGGCAGGCGACCTCGCCCTCGTTCTCGGCCAGCTTCGCCCGCAGGTCGTCCATCTCGACCCCGCCCTTGTCGTCGGTCGCGACTTTGACCACCTCGTAGCCGGCCATCGTCACCGAGGCCGGGTTGGTCCCGTGCGAGGTGTCGGGCGCCAGCACCTTGGTCCGCACCTCATTGCGGTCGGCGTGGTAGGCGCGGGTCAGCAGCAGGCCGGCGAGCTCGCCGTGGGAGCCGGCGGAGGGCTGCAGGCTGACGTGCGGCAGGCCGCAGATCTCGCTCAGCGACTCCTGCAGCAGCCACATCAGCTCCAGCGCGCCCTGGGCGCGGCGCGGGTCCTGCGCCGGATGCAGGCGGGCGTGGCCGGGCAGCGCCGCGACCCGCTCGTTGAGACGAGGGTTGTGCTTCATCGTGCAGGAGCCGAGCGGGTAGAAGCCCGAGTCGAGGTCGAAGTTGCGGCGCGAGAGCCGGTTGTAATGGCGGACGATCTCCGGCTCGGCGATCTCCGGCAGCTTCGGCGCCTCGGCGCGCAGCAGGTTCTCCGGGATGAGATCGGCGAGAGGCGTCTCCGGCACTTCGGCCGCCGGCAGCGCCGCCGCGCGGCGGCCCGGCTTCGACTTCTCGTAGATCGTCTGCGCCGCTTCGGCCTGCATCGGGGTCTGGGTCAGCGCCATCAGGCTGGCTCCTCGACTTGTGGTTCCTTAGTCCTGTTATCCCGGACAAAGGAACCACGCTCTGCGGCGATGGCTGCCTCCAGCGCCTCCGCGAGGTCGTCGATCTGCGCTTTCGTCCGGCGCTCGGTGATCGCGACCAGGAGGCCGTCCTCGAACTCGGGGTACTCGCGGCCGAGCGGGTAGCCGGCGGCGATCCCGCGCTCGGCGACGCGGTCGAGGACCTTGTCCACGGGCGCGTCGAGCCGGACCGCGAACTCGCGCGCCACCGGCGCCTCGTGCAGCAGCTCGACCCCGTTCACCGCGGCCAACCGCTCGCGCGCGTAGGCGGTGCGACGGACCAGCAGCTCGCCGAGCTCGCGGAAGCCCTGGCGGCCGAGCCAGGCGAGGTGGACCATCGCCCCCAGCGCGTTCAGCGCCTGCGCGGTGCAGATGTTGTTGGTGGCTTTCTCGCGGCGGATGTGCTGCTCGCGGGTCTGCAGCGCGAGGACGAAGCCGCGGCGGCCGTCGACGTCCTCGGTTTCGCCGGCGATCCGGCCCGGCATGCGGCGGATCTGGGCCTCGGTCGCGCAGAAGAAGCCGAACGAGGGGCCGCCGAAGTCCAAGCGATTGCCGAGCGGCTGGCCCTCGCCGAGGGCGATGTCGGCGCCGCACTCACCGGGCGGCTTGAGGATCCCAAGGGTCATCGGGTCGCAGGCGACGACCAGCAGCGCCCCGTGCTCCTGCGCCGCCGCGCCCAGCGCCTCGACGTCCTCGACCGCACCGAGGAAGTTGGGGCTCTGCAGGATGACCGCGGCGGTCTCGCCGTCGACCGCCTCCGCCAGCGCCGCCGCGTCGGTCAACCCGTCCGCGAGCCCGACCTCGACCAGCTCGGCGCCGTAGCCGACCGCGTAGGTGGCAAGCGTCTCGCGGCTGTGCGGGTGGACGCCGCGGGAGACGACGAACTTGCGGCGTTTGGTCGCCCCCATCGCCAGGTAGCCGGCCGAGGCGACCGACGAGGGGCCCTCGTAGAGGCCGGCGTTGGAGACCGGCAGCCCGGTCAGCTCCGACATCGCCGTCTGGAACTCGAACATCACCTGCAGCCCGCCCTGCGAGATCTCCGGCTGGTAAGGCGTGTAAGGCGTGAGGAACTCGCTCCGCGAGGTGATCGCGTCGACGATCGCCGGCACGTAGTGGTCGTACATCCCGGCGCCGACGAAGCAGACCTGCCCTTCGGCGTCGGCGTTGCGCCCGGCGAGCGCCGCCAGCCGCTCGTAGACCTCGACCTCCGGCATCCCCGCCGGCAGCGCCAGCGGCCGCCCCAGCCGTAACGGCTCGGGGATCTGCCCGAAGAGCTCGTCCACGCTGCCGACGCCGATCGCGTCGAGCATCTCGCGGCGGTCCTCGGGGGTCGCTGAGGTGTAGCGGCTCACCCGGCTAAGGCTAGGGGACGAAGACGCCGGGCTTTCCGGCTAGCTGTCCAGCAACTTGCGGTATTCCGCGGGGCCGAGCAGCGCCTCGGCCTCCTCCGGCGAGGTCAGCCGCACCTTGACCAGCCAGCCGTCGCCGTAAGGGTCCTCGTTGACCTTCTCGGGCGCGTCCTGCAGCGCGTCGTTGACCTCGACGACCTCGCCTGAGAGCGGCGCGATCACGTCGGAGACGGCCTTGACGGACTCGACCTCGGCGTAGGAGGAGTCTTTCTGGATCGTCGCCCCCACCTCGGGCGGGTCGTAGAAGACGACCTCGCCGAGCGAGTCCTGCGCGTACCAGGTGATCCCGAAGGTCGCCTGGTCGCCCTCGATCCGGGCCCAGTCGTGTTCCTCGTGGTAGCGAAGGTCGTCGGGGTAGCTGGCGTCGCTCACATCGGCTCCTTTACGGGTACAGGGGCTTGGAAGCTATCCGGGCGGGACGGCGCTTGCCGCGGACGTCGATATCGATCGCGGTCCCGACCTCCGCAAGCTCCGACTTCACGTAGGCCATCCCGGCGCCGATTTCCAGCGAGGGCGAGAAGGTGCCGCTGGTGACGACGCCGACCTCGGCGTCGCCCTGGAGGACCGGGTTGCCTTCGCGCGGGATCCCCTGGCCCTCGATCTTGAAGGCGACGAGCGTCTCGGCGGTGCCCTCGGCGCGGGCCCGGGCGATCGCCTCGGAGCCGATGAAGCCCGTCTCCTCCTTGCAGCACCAGCCGAGGCCGGCTTCGACGGGGTTGCGCTCCGGAGTCAGCTCGTTGCCGTGCAGCGGGTAGCAGACCTCCAGCCGCAGGGTGTCGCGGGCGCCGAGGCCGCAGGGGACGACGCCGGCGTCGAGCAGCTCCTTCCAGATCGGCGTGGCGACCTCGGGGTCGATCAGCAGCTCGACCCCGTCCTCGCCGGTGTAGCCGGTGCCGCAGACCAGCGCCGGGCGGCGCCCGACCTGGACGTGGGAGACGTGGAAGCGCGGCGGCAGCTCGATCCCCAGGGCGCCGGTCAGCACCTGGCGCGCATGCGGCCCCTGGACGGCGAGCATCGCGTAGCGGTCGGCGACGTCGCGGACGATGACGTCGAACTCGCGGCTCTGGCGGCCGAGCCAGGCGAGGTCGGCCTCGTGGTTGGCGGCGTTGGTAACGACGAGGTAGCGGTCGCCGCCGAGCCGGTAGGCGAAGAGGTCGTCGATGACGCCGCCGTCCTCCTGGCAGAGGCACGAGTACTGGGCGCCGCCGAGGGCGATCTTGGCGACGTCGTTGGAGAGGACCCGCTGGAGGAAGCGCAGCGCGCCCGGCCCCTCGACCTCGACCTCGCCCATGTGGGAGACGTCGAACATGCCGACGTGCCGCCGCACCGCCGAGTGCTCCTCGCGGATCCCCTCGTAGGTGACCGGCATCTCCCAACCGGCGAAGGGAACGATCTTCGCGCCGAGCTCGACGTGCCGCTCGTAGAGAGGGGTGCGCATCGACCCCAGGCTATTGGTCGGGGAGGGCGGGGTGCCCTCTCCAGACGCTCAACGGCGAGCCATAAGCGAGCAGTGTCTGGAGAGCGCACCCCGCCCTCCCCCCACGCCTACTCTTTGAGGAAGCCGGGCACGTCGATGTCGTCCTCGGACACCCGCAGTTTCCTGATCTCGGTGTCCTCGGCCGAGACCCGCGGGCGGCTCTCGTAGCGACGGCGGACGCGCTGCGGCGAGCGGGCGAGGAGCTCGAAGCCCTCGAAGCCGGTGGCGATCACCGTCACCCGGACCTCGTCCTTCATCGACTGGTCGACGACGGAGCCGAAGATGATGTTGGCGTTGTCGTCGGCCTCGGCCTGGACCAGCTGGGCCGCCTCGTTGACCTCGAACAGGCCGAGGTCCTCAGGGCCGGTGATGTTCAGCAGCATCCCGGTCGCGCCTTTGATCGACTCCTCGATCAGCGGCGAGGTGATCGCCGCCTTCGCGGCGTCGAGGGCGCGGGCCTCGCCGGAGGCCGAGCCGACGCCCATCAGGGCCGAGCCGGCGTCGCGCATGATCGTCCGCACGTCGGCGAAGTCGAGGTTGATCAGGCCGGGGATGGTGATCAGGTCGGTGATGCCCTGGACGCCCTGGCGGAGGATGTCGTCCGCCTGGCGGAAGGCCTCGAGGACGCTGGTGCGCCGCTCGACCGCCTGCAGCAGCTTCTCGTTCGGGACGATGATCAGGGTGTCGACTTTGTTGCGCAGTTTCTCGATCCCCTCGAGCGCCTGCTGCATCCGCCGTTTGCCCTCGAACTCGAACGGTTTGGTCACCGCGCCGACGGTCAGGGCGCCGATCTCCTCCTTGGCGATCTCGGCGATCACCGGAGCCGAGCCGGTGCCGGTGCCGCCGCCCTCGCCGGCGGTGACGAAGACCATGTCGGCGCCCTTCAGCGCCTCCTTGATCTCGTCGCGGCTCTCGGCCGCCGCGCCGGCGCCGACCTCGGGGTTGCCCCCGGCGCCGAGGCCGCGGGTCAGCTCCTGGCCGATCGAAAGCTTGATGTCTGCGTCGCAGGCCTGCAGCGCCTGCGCGTCGGTGTTGACCGCGACGAACTCGACACCGCGAATTCCGGCGTCGATCATCCGGCTGACGGCGTTGGTGCCGCCGCCGCCTGCGCCGACGACCTTGATCACTGCCAAGTAAGTGGATTCCATGTGAGTTGAGCCTTTGTTCCGTCCGACCCTTCAGCCATGCTCTAGGGTTCGAGCCTCCCGCTGAAGGACGGAAATTGCGCTCAACGTAGGGCATTCCGCCCCCTCTGTCAAACGAGCGCGAGCCATCCTGCAGACTCAGAGTCTCAACCACTGGTTGAGGGTTGAACCACTCTCACCCTCAGGTTGAGACTTTTCGACACCGCAGTGCAAAGCCCTTTAACCCGGTTCGTCCCTGGTTCAGGGTGCCGCGGGAAGTTCGGTCCCAGACTCCTCGTAGGCGGGTCGGCTGGGAGCGTGCACGTCTACATAACTCGGCGAGGTGACCGAGGGATCGGCGAGGACCGCGGCCACCGCGTGCCACTTTCGCCGTGCCTGGGTGGCATCGCCGAAGCGCAGTTCGATCCCGGTGGTGAGGGTCACGTCCACCCCGCTCTCGCCGAAGTAGCTGCTCTCGACGTAAGGGCGGAGCTTGCCGGGAACGGCCGCGAGGACGCGGACCTGCTCCAGCGCCGTGCCGCGGACCTTGCCGCCCTCGGGGATCTCCTCGAGCGGTAGCCGCGGCAGCGGCGGGTCCTCGGGCGGCGGCAGCCAGCGGACGACGGCGCCGTTGCCCGCCACGCCGACGGCTTCTTCGCCTTCGCCGATCGTCGCCGCCAGCACCGGCACCTGCACGTCCGCCTCGACGCTCTTCTGGCGGAAGCCGAACCAGTAGACGGCGACCGCCAGAGCGAGGACCGCGACCAGCCCGATCGCCAGCCGGCGGTTCACAGCTCCCACCCCTCCGGCCAACGCACGTCGCCGAGCACCTGCACCTCCGGCTCCAGCTCGACTCCGAAGCGCTCGTGGACCCGGCGCCGGCCCTCGGCCATCAGCTCCAGCACGTCGGCGGTGGTCGCGTCGCAGTCGTTCTCGACGAAGTTGGCGTGCTTCTCGGAGAAGCGGGCGCCGCCGTGGCGCAGGCCACGGCAACCGGCCGCCTCCAGCAGCTGGCCGGCCGACCTGCCTTCGGCGCGCTCGTCCTCGGGGTTCTTGAAGGTCGAGCCGAAGGTCTTGATCCCCGAGGGCTGCGCCTCGCGGCGACGCTCGCGCATCGAGGCCAGGGTGGCGCGGATCTCGTCCGGGTCGGCGGGACTCAGGTGGAAGGAGGCGCGGGCGACGACCTCGCCCTCGCGCAGGTTCGAGCGGCGGTACTCGAAGCCGAGCTGGTCCGGGGTGCGGCGGTCGGTCCCGGTGGCGGTGGCGACGTCGACCCACTCCAGGACCCGGGCCAGCTGGCCGCCGTAGGCGTTGGCGTTCATCCGCACCGCGCCGCCGGCGGTGCCGGGGATGTTGACGCCGAACTCGAGTCCGGAAAGGCCCCAGCCGGCGGTCTTCGCCGCCGCCGAGGGGAAGCGATAGCCGCCGCCGCAGACGACCCGCTCGCCGTCGCGCTCGATCTCGGCGAGCTCGCCATCGAGCTTGAGGGCGAGGCCGTGGAAGCCGTCGTCGGCGACCAGGAGGTTGGAGCCGGAGCCGACCACCCCCACCGGCAGCGCTTCGGCCTCGGCCCAGCGCAGGGCGGCGAGCAGGTGCTCCTCGTCTCCGGGGCGGGCGAACCAGTCGGCCGCGCCGCCGGTGCGGACGGTGGTCAGCCGGGCCAGCGGGAAATCGCGGGTGA
>DASURF010000006.1:0-20773 GCA_036280195.1 Solirubrobacterales bacterium
GCCGTCGGCGACGTTGCGGGTGACGACGCCGCAGCACTCGCCGTTCTCGTCGATCGCCAGCGAGCTGCAGAACCACTCCTCGTAGCGGGCGATCTGCTCGGAGTACTTCATCAGCTGCTCGTAGAGCACGTGCATGATCGCCTGGCCGGTGATGTCGGCGACGTAGTAGGTGCGGGCGGCGGAGGCGCCGCCGAAGGCGCGGGTGCCGAGCTTGCCCTCCTCGTTGCGGTGGAAGGTGACGCCCTGGTGCTCGAGGTGGAGGATTTCCTCCGGCGCCTCGCGGGTCATGATTTCGACCGCGTCCTGGTCGCCGAGGTAGTCCGAGCCCTTGATCGTGTCGAAGGCGTGGGACTCCCAGGAGTCGCCGGGGTTCAGGGCCGCGTTGATCCCGCCCTGGGCCGCGTTTGAATGGGAGCGCACCGGATGGACCTTGCTGATGATCCCGACCGATACGCCTTCCTCGGCGGCGGCGAGAGCGGCACGCTGGCCGGCGAGCCCGGCCCCGATTACGAGTACGTCATGGGATGGCACGGGCGCGGATGCTATAGCGCCGAAATCCGACGGTGCAGTCGGAATTCGTCACTTTGCAATCCGTCACTTAAAGCCAGTCGCGGCCGAGGCGGCGGGTGGCTGAATCGCTGATCTCGATCGCCCGTTCCAGGGTCTCGAAGTTGACGTTCGCCGCCACGTCGTTCGGCCAGTGGTAGCGGCCGGGCTGCTTCTGGTCGGTGCAGCTGCAGAGCGCCACGGTCTCGTAGCCGGCGACCCGCGGCTCGAGCGCGTCGGTGCCGTTGTAGGTGCGCAGGTTGGGATAGAGCCAGATGTCCAGCTCCTCGGCGACGCTTTCTACGAAGGCGAGGGCGCGGGGCGGGTAGTCGCGCATCCTCAGGAACCCCTCGCCCTGCAGCGCCAGCAGGTGGGTGGCACCGAGCGTCTCCAGGCAGAGGAAGAAGGTGCTCTCGCGCGGCAGCGCGTCGAAGTGGCGCTCGCCGAAGGCTTTGATCCCCTCGCTGAAGCTCTCCTCCGAGCCGGTGGAGAGCAGGATCACGCGTACGCCCTGCGGCGGGTCGGCGAGGAAGCGCTGCGCCAGCGCCAGCAGGGCGACGACGGCGGTGCCGTTGTCGTTGGCAGCGGGAACCGACTTGCGCAGGCCGATGTCGGTCATCGCGGCGACGCTGCCGAGGCCGAGGAGGAGGCCGAGCTTGGCGAGCAGGCGGCGGTTGGTCAGCGCGCCGAGCGCGGCCAGGACCGGGCCGCCGACGACGGGTGCCATCAGCGGCGGGCTGGTGTCGGTGCGGTCGAGCATGCCGAGGCGGTCGGCGAGCTCGGGCAGCGCCGGGTGGAAGACGAGGCCGGAGTGGGGGGCGTCGTGATGGGCGCTGATCACGATCGTCCGCTCGGCCCGCGGGTCGCCCAGCTCGCAGACGACGTTGTAGGTGGTGCGCTCGGGGAGGAAGCGGCGTAGTCGGCGCTTGCCGGGCGGGAAGTCGTCGATCATCCCGGCCGCTCCGACAGCCGCCAGCAGCGCTCCGAGCAGCCGGCGGCCGCGCAGCGTCGCGGCGGCCCCGAGCGCGCCGAGGGCAGCGCCGATCCCGAGCGGCCACCAGTAGGTGCCGTGGGCGGGCTCTGCCTCGATCCGGGCCTCCGCGCCGAGCTCGGCGAACCGGCCGACCAGCCACTCTGCCGCCTCTCGCTCGCCGTCGGAGGCCGACGGGCGCTCGATCTGCTCCAGCTCCTCGAGTCGCTCCCGCAGCCAATTCGCTTCGTCGGGCATCGTCAAGGGAAGCTAGCCGCTTACCATGGGCGGATGCTCGGTGGTGGGTCGATCACCCTCTTCCATTTCCGCGGGATCAAGGTCAGCGTCGACTGGTCATGGTTCATCGCCCTCTTCCTGGTCATTCTCTGGATGGCCGATTTCTACGAACGCCTGCTGGACGAATCCGGTGGGGCGCCGTTCGCACTCGCCGTGCTCAGCGCCGTCGGCTTCTTCGGCTCGATCCTCCTGCACGAGTTCGGGCACGCGATCGTCGCGATGCGCAACGGGATCGGCATCTCCAGCATCCAGCTCTGGATCTTCGGCGGCATGGCGCGGATGGATCGCGAAGCCGACTCGCCGGCCACCGAGCTGAAGGTGGCGCTGGCGGGGCCGGCGGTGACGGCGGCGATCGCGGTCGTCCTCGCCGCGGTCGGCACCGCGGTGGCCGGGCCGTCCGGGTTCTGGGAGGCGGTCGTGCTCGAAACCCGCTCCGACGTTTCCGGCCCGATGGCGCTGGTTGCCTGGCTGGTGACGATCAACCTCCTGATCCTCGTCTTCAACCTGCTGCCCGCCTATCCGATGGACGGCGGCCGCGTCGCCCGCGCGATCGCCTGGTGGCGTTCCGGCAACCGCAACTCGGCGACCCGCTTCGCCGCCAACCTCGGCCGCGCCTTCGGCTATCTCTTCATCGGCCTCGGCATCGCCTGGGCCTTCAGCGGCAACCTCTTCGGCGGCGTCTGGCTGGCCCTGATCGGGATGGTGATCAACGGCTCTGCCCGGGGCGCGGCGATGCAGACGGCGCTGACCAGCCGCATCGGCGACGTCAGGGTCGCCGACGTGATGGACCGCGAGCCGGTGGCGATCCCCGGTGACCTCAGCGTCGAGGCCGCGCTCGACGAATACTTCCTCCGTTACCGCTGGCCCTGGTTCCCGGTCGTCGACGCAGCGCACCGCTTCCTCGGCCTGGTCGAGCGGGACCGCGCCGACGAGGTGCCCGAGATCGAGCGCGCCGGCTCCCACGTCTCCGACCTGGTCGACCACGACATCGGCCTCTTCGTCCGCGACGACACTCCCCTCGACTCGCTCCTCGCCAACCAGAACCTGCGCCGCCTCGGCGCGCTGATGGCGGTAGACGCCGAAGGCCGCCTCAGCGGCGTGATCACGATCGAGCAGGTCGGCCGGGCCCTGCGCGACGCTACGACCTCCGGCTAGCTAGGAGTCGCCGGGGCGAGGTGGTCCCTCGATCCGCCTGAGCTTGAAGTGCCTGTGCACCTCAAACCAGTGACCGTTCGAACATTCGACGAAGAAACCCCTGCCGGTGCTTATCTGAGCGCCGCCTTGAGCAAGATCGCCGTCACACTCCGGACACTCGGAGCCCCATGGGGGTTGGTCGGGTGCAAGGTCTTCGAAGTTCAAGTTGTTGGGCCCACCGGGGGCGTCGTTGCTACTCACAGTCCGTGAAACTAACGCTCCTGTCGCCTGGTCGGGGGGAGAGTTCCGGCGCGGTAGAGCTTATGGCCCTTATGGGGTACAAAAGCTCTACCGCAGGGCAGCAATTGGCGGCTCTCGCGCACCGACAACACGGCGTGGTCTCTATTCGCCAGCTTCAACGGCTCGGCTATTCCCACAAGTCAGTTCGCCGAGCGATAGCAGCTGGGAGGCTGCATCGACTGCACCAAGGCGTCTTTGCCGTGGGGCACACCAACCTCTCTCTGCAGGGTCGGTGCCTTGCCGGTGTGTTGGCATCTGGACCAGGGTCGCTGCTGAGCCACTTCTCCGCCGGGTGGCTATTGGGGTTGATGGCCACCAGACCAATCCCGGTTCACGTGACGACGCCGGTTCCGCGCAAGCGGCGCGGATCGCTGCGGGTCCATCGCTCCGGGACCCTGATCGACGCGGACCGGGCGCTGGAGCAAGGAATTCCCGTCACCTCTGTGGCTCGCACCGCACTTGATCTGGCTGCGGGTATCCGCTTCCGAACGCTGCGCCGGGTGATCCGCCGCTCGGAGGAGCTGGAGGTTTTCGATCTGGCCGACTTTCGCTCCGTCCTGGATCGCAATCGAGGACACCGGGGTGCCTCTCGGCTTGCGCGTGCAGTCGCCGTCTACGAACCACCGCGCTTCACCCGCTCGGAGCTGGAGCGGGAATTTCTGAGACTCATCGAGACGGCGGGTCTGCCGATGCCCAGCACCGCCTTCCTCGTCGCCGGCTACGAGCTCGACGTCTACTGGCCGGAGTTGCGCTTCGGGTCGAACTGGACGTCTACGAAACCCACGGTGGGCACGAGTCGTTCGAGGAGGACCGCCGCCGTGACGAGGACCTGAAGCTGGCGGGCGTCGAGCTGACTCGCGTTACCGGCCGACGTCTCGAACGCGAACCGCGGCAGGTCCTCGCGCGCATCCGTCGGCTCCTCGATCAGCGCCAGCAGCAGCTCGGGGTGGAATCTCGGACGGCGGCCTGAGCTCTAGGCGACGGGGCGGTGCCGGTCGACGATGCGGCCGAAGTCGGTACCGGCCGGAAGGGTGCCGAAGGCCTGACCCCAATCGCCTGAGAGGCGGGAGGCGCAGAAGGCGTCGGCGACCGCTTCGTCGCCGTAGCGGACGAGCAGGGATCCCTGCAGGGCGAGGGCCATCTTCTCGACCACGCGGCGGGCGCGGGGCTCGATCGTCTCCAGGTCGCCCGGCAGTTCGTCGCGCAGTCCGCTGACGAACGCCTGCAGGCGCGGCTCGGCGACGGCGCCCTCCTCGACCTCGGCGTAGAAGGCCTCCAGCGAGGCCGGGCTCTTGACCATCGCCCGCAGCACGTCGAGGCACTGGACGTTGCCCGAGCCCTCCCAGATCGAGTTGAGCGGGCTCTCGCGGAAGAGGCGGGGCAGCCCCGACTCCTCGACGTAGCCGTTGCCGCCCAGGCACTCCAGCGCCTCGCCGGCGTGGACCACGGCTCGCTTGCAGATCCAGTACTTGAGGACGGCGTTGGCGACCCGCTTCAGCTGCGCCGCCTCCTCGTCGCCGGCGAGCGCTTCGTCGTAGGCGCGGGCGAGGCGCAGGGCGCCGATCGTCGCCGCCTCCGACTCGATCGCGAGGTCGGCCAGCACGTTCCGCATCAGCGGCTGCTCGGCCAGCTCGCGGCCGAAGACCGAGCGGTGGGTCGCGTGGTGGATCGCCTGCGCGACCCCGGCCCGCATCCCGGTGGCGCCGCCGAGCACGCAGTCGAGGCGGGTGTGGTTGACCATCTCGATGATCGTCCGCACCCCGGCCCCCTCCTCGCCGACCAGCCAGGCGGAGGCGGCGTCGAACTCGATCTCGCTGGAGGCGTTGGAGCGGTTGCCGAGCTTGTCCTTGAAGCGCTGCAGGCGGAAGCGGTTGCGCTCGCCGTCCGGCGTCCAGCGCGGGAAGAGGAAGCAGGAGATGCCGCCGTCGGCCTGGGCGAGGACGAGGAAGGCGTCGCACTGCGGCGCCGACATGAACCACTTGTGGCCGGTCAGCTCGTACTCGGCGCCCGGTCCGCCGCCGTTCACCGGCCGGGCGAGGGTGGTGTTGGCGCGGACGTCGGTGCCGCCCTGCTTCTCGGTCATCCCCATCCCGGCCAGGGCGCCCGCCTTCTGCGGCGCCGGCGTGTTGGCCGGGTCGTAGGTGGAGGAGAGGAAGCGCGGCTCCCACTCGGCCGCCAGCTCCGGCTGCGTGCGCAGTGCCGGGATCACCGAGTAGGTCATCGAGATCGGGCAGCCGATCCCCGCCTCTGCCTGGGACATGCACATGAAGGCGGCGCCGCGGGCGACGTGGGCGCCGGGCCGCGGGTCCTTCCAGGGCGAGGAGTGGAGCTCGAAGCCGACCCCGACTCCCATCAGCTCGTGCCAGGAGGGGTGGAACTCGGGGATGTCGACGCGGTTGCCGTAGCGGTCGTGGGTCTTCAGCTTCGGCGGGTTCTCATTGGCAAGCCGGCCCAGCTCCTGAGCCTTCTCGCTGCCGGCGTACCCGCCCGCGGTGGCGATCCGCTCGCGGTCCCACTCGGCGCCCTCGCGCTTCACCGCCTCGACCAGCACGGTGTCGGCCTCGAAGACGTTGTAATCGACCAGCGGCGGTGGCTGGTTGACCACCTCGTGGTTGCCGAAGGTGCGTCGCTCGACGGTTGCCATCAGGTGCTGATTGTGCCATGCCCTGGCCGGTCAGCCAGACCGCGAGCCAGATAGCATCGCCGCCCGGTGCCGAAGATCGCTGTCAAGAACCCCGTCGTCGAGCTCGACGGCGACGAGATGACCCGGATCATCTGGTCGTTCATCAAAGAGCAGCTGATCCTTCCCTACCTCGACGTCGAACTGGAGTATTACGACCTCGGGATCGAGAGCCGCGACGCGAGCGAAGACCGGATCACGGTCGAAGCCGCGGAAGCGATCAAGAAGTACGGCGTCGGCGTCAAGTGCGCGACGATCACCCCCGACGAGGCGCGGGTCGAGGAGTTCGGCCTGAAGGAGATGTACCGCTCGCCGAACGGGACGATCCGCAACATCCTCGGCGGCGTCATCTTCCGCGAGCCGATCGTGATCTCCAACATCCCGCGGCTGGTGCCGGGCTGGACGAAGCCGATCGTGATCGGCCGCCACGCCTTCGGCGACCAGTACCGGGCGACCGACCTGGTCGTGCCCGGAGAGGGGACGCTGACCCTCACCTACACCCCCAAGGACGGCTCCGAGCCGGTCGAGCTCGACGTCTACGACTTCCCCGGCGGCGGCATCGCGATGGCGATGTACAACCTCGACGAGTCGATCCGCGAGTTCGCCCGCGCCTCGATGCGCTACGGCCTCGACCGCGGCTTCCCCGTCTACATGTCGACCAAGAACACGATCCTCAAGCGCTACGACGGTCGCTTCAAGGACCTCTTCGCCGAGGTCTACGAGGCCGAGTTCAAGAGTGAGTTCGAGGCCGCCGGCCTCACCTACGAACACCGCCTGATCGACGACATGGTCGCCGCCGCGCTGAAGTGGGAGGGCGGCTATGTGTGGGCGTGCAAAAACTACGACGGCGACGTCCAGTCGGACACGGTCGCCCAGGGGTTCGGTTCGCTCGGTCTGATGACCAGCGTGCTGATGAGCGCCGACGGCAAGACGGTCGAGGCCGAGGCGGCCCACGGCACCGTCACCCGTCACTACCGCCAGCACCAGGAGGGCAAGCCGACCTCGACCAACCCGATCGCCTCGATCTTCGCCTGGACCCGCGGGCTCGCCGCCCGCGGCCGGATGGATGAAACCCCAGAGGTCTCGCAGTTCGCGGAGACGCTTGAGCGCGTCTGCGTCGAGACCGTAGAAAGCGGGAAGATGACCAAAGACCTGGCGCTGCTGGTGGGCGGCGGCCAGGAGTTCCAGACCACGCAGGAGTTCCTCGCCTCGATCGACGAGAACCTCCGGCGCGCGATGGCGTAGGCGTCTTCCAAACCCCCGAATCCGAGGAGTGGATTAGTGAGCACCCCTGTAAAGGTCACCGTCACGGGCGCCGCCGGCCAGATCGGCTACGCGCTCCTGTTCCGCATCGCCAGCGGCCAGATGCTCGGCCCCGATACGCCGGTCGAGCTGAGCCTGCTGGAGATCCCCCAGGCGATCAAGGCCGCCGAGGGCACCGCGATGGAGCTCGACGACTGCGCCTTCCCCCTGCTGCAGAGGATCGACATCAGCGACGACCCGAAGCAGGCCTTCGACGGCTGCAACGTCGGCCTGCTGGTCGGTGCCCGGCCGCGCGGCCCGGGCATGGAGCGCTCCGATCTGCTCGAGGCCAACGGCGGCATCTTCAAGCCGCAGGGCGAAGCGATCAACGCCGGCGCCGCCGATGACATCAAGGTGCTGGTGGTGGGTAACCCGGCCAACACCAACTGCCTGATCGCGATGTCGAACGCCCCCGACGTTCCCCGCGAGCGGTTCACCGCGATGATGCGGCTCGACCACAACCGGGCGATCTCCCAGGTTGCCAACAAGCTCGGCAAACCGGTCTCCGCGGTCACCAACATGACCGCCTGGGGCAACCACTCGCCGACCCAGTACCCGGATCTCGTCAACGCCAAGGTCGACGGTTCCAGTGCCTGGGACGCGGTCGACGACGAGGCGTGGATCGCCGACGAGTACATCCCGCGGGTGGCCAAGCGCGGCGCCGAGATCATCGACGCGCGCGGTGCCTCCAGCGCCGCCTCGGCCGCCAACGCGGCGATCGACCACGTCCACGACTGGGTGCTGGGCACGCCGGACGGTGACTGGGTCTCGATGGCGGTGCCCGCCGACGGTTCCTACGGAATCGGCGAGGGGATCATCTGCGGCATGCCCTGTACCTGCAGCGGCGGCGAGTGGAGCATCGTCCAGGGCCTCGACGTGCCGGACTTCTCGCGCGAGCGGATCGACCGCAGCGTGATGGAGTTGCAGGAAGAGCGCGACGCGGTCAGCCAGCTCGGGCTGATCTGAGGTTCAGCTTCCATACCTAAAGAAAAGAGGCCGGCAATTGCCGGCCTCTTTCATAGGTAACGGTTAGTACCTATTAGCTGCCGGTCGGGTAATACTGGCGGCCTTGCTTTTTCACCCGTCCCTCTTTCTCGAGGTCGCCGAGGACCCGGTAGAGGTAGTTGGGCTTGATTTTCATCGTCTTGGCGACATCCGAGGCACTGATTCCGGGCTGCCCCTCGATCAGTTTCACGGCCTGATCGGCGCGGGTACCGCCGCGGCGTTTACGACGCCGGCGAGGGGCACCGCTACCGGCGGTGGCTTTTTTGGCGCTGCCGCGAGGCCGCCCGGGGCCGCGGCGGGTGACTTTGCCGCCTAGTGCGGCAAGCGCCTGCTCGGCCTGCTTGAGCTGGTCCTCGAGCTCGCGAACAGTCCTCTCCAGGGCTTCGCGGGCCACGTCCAAATGGTTGGTGCTGGGGGGCATCTAGTTCCTTTCCATCCAAAGTTCAGAAATACCCTGGAAGGGAGTCTGCCAGAGTCACACCACACTGTGACACTCGATTGGACCAAATCAACTATTTGTCCTAGTTCAGGCGGCGCGTTCCGCCTGGCGCTCGGGTGAGATCCGAATCACGTTACGCGCGAGCCCCAGCTTCTCCATTGCCGCGATGATCACGGCCGAGGGGTCGGGCTCCCACCGTTTGAGGCCATGCACCGCCGAGCGCGGGAAGGCGTGGTGGTTGTGATGCCAAGACTCGCCCAATGAGGGCAGGGCCAGCCAGAAGACGTTGGTGGAGTGATCGTCGGTGTCGAAGCGCCGGCTGCCGAGGAAGTGGCAGATCGAGTTGACGCTCCAGGTGACGTGATGGACGAAGAAGATGCGGACGAACCCACCCCAGAGGAGTGCGGTCATGGCGCCGGCCATGGTGCCGCTGACGATGTATCCCGCCAGGGCGGGAAGTGCGAGGCTGGCGAGTACCAATAGGGGGAACTGGCGGCTGATGATCCTCATCCCCCGGTCCTCGTAGAGGTCGGGGGCGTATTTCTTCCAGTCGGCGCGACCCTGTGAGGTCATCAGCCAACCGGAGTGGGCGTGCCAGAGACCGGAGAGGACACCCTTGACGCCGCCGTCGGGACCGACGTGGGGGCTGTGCGGGTCACCCTCTTCGTCGGTGTGGGCATGGTGCTTGCGATGGTCCGCCACCCAGGCGATCACCGGTCCCTGCACGGCCATCTCGCCGAAAATCGCGAAGGCGTACTCGATCGGCTTGAAGGTCTGGAAGGAACGGTGGGTGAGCAGACGGTGAAACCCGACCGTGATCCCGATCGCGGTCAGCAGGTACATCGCCGCGGCGATGACAAGGTCGGCGGCGCTCACCCAGCTGTTCCAGAGCAGGACGATCGCCAGCAGCGTGGCGAGGAAGGGGACGACGACCGCCCCCAGGTTGACGATCTTCTCGGTGCGGCTCATCTCGTGCATGAGGCGAAGATAGGTGGGCTTGGAGAAGATATTTCCGTCCTCCATGAGGATTTTTCGAGCTAAACTTGGCACTCAGATGCCAAAAACTCTGGATTCCGAGCCCTGGCGAGGGCTTTCGGCCGAGATCGCGGAGCTGATCGAGCCCGAGTTGCCGGCGATCACCGAGGAGATCCTCGAGACGATCGCCCGCGAGGTGCCGGAGTACGCGCGTCCGCTCGAGGGACGCTTCGGCCGCGGCATCCGCACCGGGGTCGGCGAGGCGCTGCTGCAGTTCGTCGCCCTGATCCGCGACCCCGATCAGGGGCGCGGGCAGGGCCGCGACGTCTACGTGCAGCTGGGCCGCGGCGAGCAGCGGGTCGGCCGCACGCTGGACTCGCTGCAGGCCGCCTACCGGATCGGCGCCCGGGTGGCGTGGCGGCGGATCGCTGCGGTCGGGCGCCGAGCCGAGATCGGCGCCGAGCCCCTGACCCTCCTGGCGGAGGCGATCTTCGCCTACATCGACGAGCTCTCCGCCGACTCGGTCGAGGGCTACGCCGAGGCGCAGGCGGCGGCCGAGGACCTGCGCCGCCGCCGCCGGCAGGAGCTGGTGGCGCTGCTGCTCGGCGAGGCGCCTGCCGAGCTCGCCGACATCGTCGCGGCCGCCCGGTCGGCAGGGTGGCGGCTACCGCGCCTGCTCGCCGCGGCGGCGTGCGCCGACGAAGCCCTCGGCGAGATCGCCGGCCGCCTCCCCACCGACGCGATCGTCACCGTCGTCGAAGGCACCGGCTGCATTCTTCTCCCGGACCCCGAGGGTCCAGGCCGCCTTGACCAGCTGCGCGTCGCGGCCAGGAGCACGACCGTCGCCCTCGGCTCCACCGTGCAGCCGGAGGGGGCGTCGAAGTCATGGGAGCTGGCGAAAGCGCTCCTCCTGGCGGCGGCCACGGGAGCAGTGAAGGGCGGGGGATTGCTCCATGCCGAGGACCATCTTGCTGACCTTCTCTTGGCCGGCAACCCGCAGGTGACCTCACTTCTGGCCGCCAAGCGCCTCGCTCCCTTAGCCGACCTCACTCCCAAAGCCCAGGAACGCATGCGGGCAACCGCCCTCGCCCACGTCCGCCACCACGGCAACGCAGTAGCGATGGCCCATGAGCTCGGGGTCCACCCCCAGACCGCCCGCTACCGAATCGCCCGCCTCAAAGAGCTGTTCGGCGACGACCTGGAAGACCCGGACGCCCGCTTCGAGCTGGAGCTGGCCCTACGCGCTAGTTCCGGTACTTAGACCGCTTCTTCGGATAGGTCCGGAAGACGTGGTCCCAGAGCGGGGAGGAGACGCCGTAGCCGGCGCTGTGGTCCTGGAAGTGGTGGCGCATGTGGTGTTCGCGCAGGCGCTTGGCGAATTCCGTCTTCGGCACGAAGTGGTGCACGTAGTAGTGCGTGTAGTCGTAGAAGAGGTAGCCGAGGATGAAGCCGGCGAAGACCGGGAAGGCGGCGTCGCCGAGGATCGCCCAGAAGCCGAGGAAGAAGAGCGCCGCTAGCGGGATCGATACCGACGGCGGCATCACCAGCCGCATCTTGTCGTTGGGGTGATCGTGGTGGACGCCGTGGATGATGAAGTGCATGCGGCGGCCGATGGCGTTGTCGGGCTCCCAGTGGAAGACGAGCCGGTGCAGCCAGTACTCGGTCAGCGTCCAGACCGCGCCGCCGGCCAGGGTCAGCAGCGCCAGCTGCCAGGCGGCGTAGCCGCGATCGGCCCCCAGCCACTCCATCGCGACGATCACCGGCACGAAGATGATCGCCGGCACCGCCGGGTGCACGCGGGAGAAGTAGTTGAGGAATTCGCTTTTGAAAAGTGGCGGAGAAGCGGAGAGCTTCTCGCTGCGTGAATGACCCTCCATCGCCCTCGATGTTAGCGCTGAGCGCCCGCGTTCCCGGAAGACGCAGGGAAGCTGTGACGAAGCTGTTTCAAAGAGGTAGCGATTTGCGGAAACGACCCTCGCGGGTGCCCCGGACGGCTGCAAATATGCGCGCCGATGCCGCGCAAGCCCAAGCCGCCGACCTGCGAGGACTGCTACTTCCGCAAGAACCTCCTCTGCGCTTTGGAGCTGAACGAGACCTGCACCACCTTCCGCCCCAACCGCCCGGAGGGTCTCGTGCCTCCGCGTCAGCCTGTATTGCTGATGCGCGCTCCGCGTTGGGCTTCCCGTCCTGCCTGACCCGCCGGCCAGGGCGCATTATGTTGTCCGGATGCCCCAGCGCGACCTTTATGTCGATTGGAGCCGGACCCGGTACGTGACCCGCCGCTCGACCGGCTTCTCGCCCAACGTCGACGTCTACTACTGCGGCGATCCGCAGCGGGCGATCGTCAAGGTCGACCTCGCCGGGGTCGAGCTCTCGGAGGTCGGGATCGAGGTAAGCGGCCGCCACCTGGCGATCGCCGGCGAGCGGCACCTGCAGGAGACCGAAGGACGCGTCTACCAGCAGATCGAGATCCCCTCCGGTTCCTTCCGTCGCGTCGTCGAGCTGCAGGTCGAGGTCGACGCCGAGCGCGCCAGCGCCACCTACGAAGAGGGCATCCTGCGGATCGAGTTGCCGCTGCGCGATCCCGGCGCGACCACCCGCCGGGTCCCGATAGGCCGCAGGTGATGGAGGGCGCACCGGTCCTCGAGGTGGTCGACTCTCCGCTCGACGCGGAGGGCGCGATCCTGGCCGACCAGCCGCTGCCCGAGGCGCTGCCGGTCCTGCCGCTGCGCGACACCGTCGCCTTCCCCGAGACCCTCGCCCCGCTCGCGGTCGGCCAGGAGCGTTCCATCCAGCTGATCGACGACGTCCTCGGCACCAACCGGATGCTGGCCATGGTCGCCGCCCGCGACCCGGAGAACGAGGTCCCCGGACCGGCCGACCTCTACGACGTCGGCGTCGTCGGCGTCGTCGCGCGGATGGTGAAGATCCCCGACGGGACGCTGCGGATCCTCGTCCAGGGCATGCAGCGGGTGAAGCTGGGCGGTTTCGTCGCCGAGCAGCCCTACATGGTCGCCCGGGTCAGCGAGATGCCGGACGTGATCGAGCCGAGCCAGGAGCTGGAGGCGCTGAGCCGCAACGTCCAGCGCACCTTCTCGGAGATCGTCGAGCAGATCCCCTATCTGCCCGAGGAGCTGCAGATGGCGGTCGCCAACATCGAAGACCCCTCGGACCTCGCCCACCTGATCGCCGGCGCGCTGCGGATCGGCACCGAGGAGAAGCAGAAGCTGCTCGAAGAGGTCGACGTCGCCAAGCGGCTGCGCCACCTCTCGCGGATCCTCGCCCGCGAGCTGGAAGTGGTCCAGCTCGGCAGTCAGATCCAGTCCCAGGTGCAGTCGGAGATCGACAAAGGCCAACGCGAGTTCTTCCTCCGCCAGCAGCTGAAAGCGATCCAGGAGGAGCTCGGCGAAGAGGACGAGCAGCAGGCCGAAGCGAACGAACTGCGCGAGAAAATCGAGGCGGCCGGCCTGCCCGAGCACGCTCTGAAAGCCGCCGAGCGCGAGCTCTCGCGGCTGGAGAAACTGCCGCCGGCGGCGGCCGAGCACGGCGTCATCCGCACCTACCTGGAGTGGCTGGTGGAGCTGCCGTGGTCGTCGGAGACCGAGGACAACCTCGACATCAAGCACGCCCGCAAGGTGCTCGACGCCGACCACTACGACCTGGAAAAGGTCAAGGACCGGATCCTCGAGTACCTGGCGGTGCGCAAGCTCAACCCCGACTCGCCCGGCCCGATCCTCTGCTTCGTCGGCCCGCCGGGCGTCGGCAAGACCAGCCTCGGCAGATCGATCGCCAAAGCGCTCGGCCGCGAGTTCGAGCGGATCTCGGTCGGCGGCGTCCGCGACGAGGCAGAGATCCGCGGTCACCGCCGCACCTACATCGGCGCGATGCCGGGGACGATCGTCCGCGCCCTGCGCGACGCCGGCTCGCGCAATCCCGTCTTCATGATCGACGAGATCGACAAGATGGGCGCCGACTTCCGCGGCGACCCGGCTTCGGCGATGCTCGAGGTGCTCGACCCGGCCCAGAACGACAGCTTCCGCGACCACTACCTGGACCTCGAGTTCGACCTCTCCGACGTCGCCTTCATCGCCACCGCCAACGTCCTCGACACGATCCCGGGGCCGCTGCTCGACCGCATGGAGACGATCGAGCTCTCCGGCTACACCCTGGAGGAGAAGCGGCAGATCGCCCGCCGCTACCTGGTCCGCCGCCAGGTCGAGGCCAACGGGCTGAAGCCCTCGCAGATCGAGTTCACCGACGCGGGGCTGACGGCGATCGTCGAGGAGTACACGCGCGAGGCGGGTGTCCGCAACCTCGAGCGCCAGATCGGCACCATCTGCCGCAAAGTCGCCCGCGACGTCGCCGAGGGCAAGGCGAAGGGCAAGGTGCGGATCTCCGGCAAGAAGGCGCGCGAGCTGCTGGGGCGGCGCCGCGTCTTCGCCGAGCAGCGGCGGCGGACCAAGGTGCCAGGCGTCTCCACCGGCCTGGCCTGGACCCCGACCGGCGGCGACGTCCTCTTCATCGAGGCGACGGCGATGCCGGGCTCGGGCAAGCTGACGATCACCGGCCAGCTCGGCGAGGTGATGAAAGAGTCGGCGCAGGCGGCGCTCTCCTACGTGCGTGGGCACTACGGTGAGATCGCGCCGGCGCTCGAGGACGGTTGGTTCGCCGAGCACGACCTGCACGTCCACGTGCCGGCGGGGGCGGTGCCGAAGGACGGTCCCTCGGCCGGCGTGGCGATGACCGTCGCCCTCTCCTCGTTGATCCGCGGCCGGCCGGTCCGCAACGACGTGGCGATGACCGGCGAGGTGACGCTGACCGGGCAGGTGCTGCCGATCGGCGGCCTGAAGGAGAAGTCGCTGGCCGCGCAGCGGGCCGGGATCAAGAAGGTGATCGTCCCCAGCCGCAACGAGGCCGACGTGGCGGAGATCCCCAAGCACGAGCTCGGCGACCTCGAGTTCGTCTACGTCGACGAGGTCTCCCAAGCCCTCGAAGCCGCTCTTCCTTAGTGCGCAACCGCTCTCGCGTCTTCTGGCTTCTCGTCGGCGTCACCGCGCTGGGGGCGGTGCTGCGCTTCGCCACCCTCGGCGCCCAGTCCTACCACCACGACGAGATCGTCACCGCCAGCCGGGTTCTGCGGGTCGGCTTCGGCCACGCGATGGACGCGGTCGGCTTCTCCGAGTCGGCGCCGCCGCTCTACTACGCGCTGGCCTGGCTCTGGACGCAGGTGGCGGGGACGGGGGAGTGGGGGCTGCGCTCGCTCTCCGCGGTCGCCGGCGTCGCCACGATCCCGGTCGCCTTCCTCGTCGGCCGCGAACTGCGCGGCGAGCGCGCGGGGCTGCTGGCGGCGGCGCTGGTCGCGGTCAACCCGATGCTGCTCTGGTACTCGCAGGAGGCGCGGGCCTACTCGCTGCTGTGCCTCTTCTGCGCGCTGGCGCTGCTCTTCTGCGTGCGGGCGCTGAACGACGAGAAGGGCGGGAGAGACCGGCGCGACTTCGTCGCCTGGGGCGTCTTCTCGGCCCTGGCCCTGGCGACCCACTACTTCGCCGTCTTCCCGTTGATCGCCGAGGTGGTCCTCCTCTGGCGGCGGCGCGGCCGGGCGATCCTGCCGGGGCTCTCGATCGTCGCCGTCGCGGCGGCGCTGCTGGCACCGCTCGCCTACCACCAGATGTCCTACGGCCACGCCGAATGGATCGGCAAGTTCAGCCTCGGTCACCGGCTCGGCGAAGTCGCGATCAGCTTCGCGGTCGGTGAGATCGGCGACATCATCGGCCGGGTCGAGAGCCCGGGGCCGGCGCTGCTGCCGTTGGCGCTTGCCGCTGCCGCCTTCGTCCTGCTCGCGATGCGAGGGAGCAGAGAGGAGAAGCACGCTGCCGCGATTCCGCTGGCCGTGGGGATGACCGCGATCCTGATCCCGTTGCTGCTGGCGATCGGGCCCGGGGGCAAGGACTTCGTCCTCGCCCGCAACCTGCTGCCGGCGCTGGTGCCGTTGCTGGCCGCGGTCGCGGTGGCGCTGACCGTCGCCCGCGCCCGCCGGTTCGGCGGCGCGATCGCCGCCCTGCTGCTCGTCTACTCGCTCGGCTTCAGCGTCTGGGCGAGCGCTTCGCCCGACCTGCAGAAGCCCGACTGGAAGGCGGTCTCCGACCGGCTCGGCGAGCCGGAAGCCCCGCGGGCGACGGTTACCTGGGTGATCGGCCTGGCGCCCTTGCGCTACTACCTCGAGGACGGCGCCACCCAGAGCAAGCCCTCCGAAGGGGCGATCCAGCTGAAGCCCTCGGAAGGCTACGACTGGCTGGTGCACGAGGTGAACTTCGTCTCGCTGGGCCAGGCACCGCCTCCGCCCGCTCGCCTGCTCGGCCCGCGCTTCCGCGAAACCGGCTACGAACGGGTCGGCGAGCTGCATATCCGTCGATACGAGGTGCCCGGCGAAGAGCTCGTACCGCTGCGCCTGCGGGCGCTGCGCAACGCCGACACCAACTTTCGTAACAACGGTGTGTTGCTCGACGGAGTCGGCCCAGGGTAGGCCCTGGCTGATCGGGTATGTGTCAGAGAGTTATTCTGGTGTCGGCCACGGAATTCCAGTGAGGAGAAGGCATGAGCAAGACGACTGCGGCGCGCGCCGGTGACATCTACGAGACCGCTCGCGAAAACCCCTATGTGCAGCGCCTGATCGAAGACGACGAGCTGCGCGACAGCCTCAAGGACGCCTTCGAATCCGCCAAGAGCGCCTACGGCCGGGCGACCGGCAACGGCAAGGGAACCGTCAAGGCGGTGACCAGCGACAAGAAGGTGCAGAAGGACCTGCGCAAGGCTGCTGAAAGCCTGCAGGAAGCCTCCGAGAGCCTGCGCGAGAAGCCGAAGCGCAAGGGCGGCCTCGGCCGGCTGCTGCTGATCGCGATCATCGGCGCCGTCATCGCCCTGGCTGTCAGCGAGGGTGCGCGCAAGGCGGTCCTCGACGCTCTCTTCGGCGCCGAAGAGGAGTTCGAGTACACCTCGACCACCAGCATCAACGGGTCCTGATCCAGGCCCGGATGGAGGCGGCAACCAAAGAGCGGGAGCTGAGCGGCGACAAGGCGCAGCGGATCGTCGACGCGATGCGCGAGTCCGTCGCCAAGCGCGGCGCCGCCGGCTCTACCTTCGAGCAGGTCGCCCGCGAGGCGGGGGTCAGCCGTGGTCTCCTCCATTACTACTTCGGCACCAAGGAGCGGCTCCTGGTCGAGGTGGTGCGGCGCGACACCGAGCTACGGGTCGAACGTCTGGACGAGCGGCTGGGCTCGGCGAAGACCGTCGACGACGTGGTCGGGGCGCTGGTCACCAGCCTCACCGACATGATCGACAACGAACCCGGCTTCTTCCTCCTCCTCTACGAGCTGTTCAGCGCCGGTCGCCGCAACCCCGACATCCAGCGCGAGGTCGGCCAGCTGTTCGAGAAGACCCGCTCCCACGTCGCCGAGGTGCTGCGCAGCAAGGACGAGGAGGGCGTGCTGAGCCTGCGCTTCGCGGCCGAGGACGTCGTCTCCTACCTCTTCGCCCTGGGCGACGGCTTCGCCCTGCAGGCGCTCTCCGATCCCACCCGCGACAGCAGCGGCGCGATGCAGGTCGGCGTCGGCTCGGCGCGCTACCTGCTCGGCTCCGAGTAGCCGGCGCGCGCGGCGCCTACAGCCAGCCGGCGCGCTTGAAGCGCCAATAGAGGTAGAGGCAGGCCGCGAGGATCAGCCCCAGGATCGCCGGGTAGCCGAAGCGCCACTCCAGCTCCGGCATGTGCTCGAAGTTCATCCCGTAGATGCCGGCGATCATCGTCGGCACCACGGCGATCGCCACCCAGGCCGAGATTTTGCGCATGTCTTCGTTCTGGCGCATCGAGACCTGGGTCAGGTTCGCTTCCAGGGCGCTGTCGAGCAGCTGGCGGAAGCTCTCGATCCGGGTGGTGACGCGGCGCAGGTGGTCTTCGACGTCGCGGAAGTACTCGTGTAGGCCCTCCGGCACGGCATCGGTGTCGATCCGGCAGAGCTCTTCCAGCGCTTCCTCCAGCGGCGCCGCCGCGGCCTGGAACTCGAGCACCTCGCGCTCGAGCTTGTAGATGCGCTCGGTCGGGTTCTGGGCTTCGCCGAAGACCTGCAGCTCGACTTCGCGCACGTCCTCGTCGAAGCCGTGGGCGGCTTCCATGTAGCGATCGACTACGTGGTCGGCGATCGCGTAGAGGACGGCTCCAGGGCCTTTCGCCAGCAGGTCGGGGCGCTGCTCCAGTCGCTCGCGGACCGGCGCCAGCTGGGCGTCGCCGTGGCGCACGGTGATGATGAAGCCGGGGGCGAGGAAGACCGAGACCTCGCCGACTTCGATCACCTCTTCGGGGTCGACGTAGCGCGCCGTCTTCAGCACCACGTGAATGGTCTCGCCGTACTCCTCGACCTTCGGTCGCTGATGGGCCCGCACCGCGTCCTCGACCGCCAGCTCATGAAGCCCGAACTCCGCCCCGATCGCCTCGAACTCGGCCTCGCTGGGTTCGACCACGCCGACCCAGACGAAGGCGCCGGGCTCCCGGGCCGCCTCCCCGGCCCGCTCCAGCGAGAGCTTCCCCTCCTGCCGCTTCCCGTCCTCATAGGCCGCACAGTCGACGATCACCGGCCCAGCGTACGTGCTGCGAGTGACGGTCCGCACGTAGTGACGGCGCTCACAGACTCGGGTCCTATTCGAGAGAGAGGCTGCCCCCAACGCACTTAAACCGGCACGAGGAGAGCGGCATGAGAGACGCGATGAGGTCACTGGCGGGGTTCCTGGGGAACAGGCGTCGTTGGGTGGTCGGGGCTTGGGTCCTGATCGTGCTGGTCGCGCTTCCCTTCGCGTCGAAACAGACCGATCACCTGACCGGCGGCGGGTTCGACGTTCCCGGGAGCCAGTCGATGAAGGTGAGCGAATCGCTGCAGGAGGACTTCGGCTCGAAGGCGGATGGCGTTGCGGTTGTCCTGAAAGCGGCGCCGGGCGCAACCGCGGCCGAGCGCGACGCCGCCGTGGCGCGGGTGCAGAAGGAGGTCGCGACCCTCGATGACGTCACCCTGCCGCCCGCCGTGGCCGCGCAGGCGCGTCGGCAGCTGCAGGGGACCGACGTGGTCCTGGTGCCGCTGCGCAGTGACCTGTCCTCCGACGAGCTGATCGACCCGGCGGCGACCCTGCGCGAAGACCTCGACCCGGGCATTGCCGAGGCCGGCGTCACTCCCTACCTGGTCGGGCAGCCGACGATCTGGGCCGGGATGCAGGAAATCTCCAAGGAAGACCTGGCCAAGGCGGAGGGGACCGGCTTCCCGATCGTCGCGATCATCCTCCTCGTCGTCTTCGGCTCGCTTGCCGCGGCGGCGCTGCCGCTGGCGCTCGGCTTCGTCAGCGTGCTCGTCACCGGGGCGCTGATCTACTTCATCTCGCTGGAGATGACGACCTCGGTCTTCGTCACCAACATGGCCTCGATGATCGGCATCGGGGTGGCGGTCGACTACTCGCTCTTCATCCTCGCCCGCTACCGGGAGGAGCGCGAGGCCGGTCACGACAAAGCCGAGGCGAGGGCGCTCTCGCTCTCGACCTCGGGCCTCGCCGTCACCTTCTCCGGGCTGGCGGTGATCATCTCCCTCGCCGGCCTCTGGATGGTCGACAACCAGGCGTTGCGCTCGATGGCGCTGGGGGCGATGACCGTCGTCGCCGTCTCGATCCTGACCGCGACGACGCTGCTGCCGGCGCTGATCGCGATGCTCGGCGACCGGGTGCTGCCCGGCGGGATCGTCGGCCGGGTCGAGCGCTTTTTCCAGCGCCGCTTCTACCGGCGTCGCACGGCCGAGCAGGCCGCCGCCGGTCAGAACCGCTTCTGGCGCGCCTGGACCGAACGGGTGATGGCGCACCCCTGGACCGCGATCGTCGGCGTCTCGGCGGTGCTCCTCTTCCTCGCCAGCCCGCTGCTCTCGCTCGAGACCGGGACCGAAGCGCTGGCGCAGTTTCCGAAGGACAGCGACGTCCGGGTCGGCAACGAAATCGCCTCCGACGAGCTCGGCGGCGGCACCGACCCGGTCCAGATCGTCGCCGGCTTCGACGGCGGCGGCGTCGACAAAGCGGCCGTCGCCGGCTTCGTCCGCGAAGTGGAGGGCACGGCCGGGGTGGCCGCGGTGTCACCGCCCGTCTACGCCGGCGACAGCGCCCTGATCCAGGCGACGCCGAGCGCTCCGAGCGAGTCCGACGCCGCGGTGGCGCTGGTCGACCGCCTGCGCGACAGCGTCGTGCCGGCTTCCGCCCTGGCGCAGCAGGCCGAGGTCGACGTCGGCGGCGAGACCGCCCGCGGCGACGACGTCCGCAAGCAGGTGGGCGGCTCGATGTGGAAGATCATCCTCTTCGTCCTCTCGCTCAGCTTCCTCGTCCTGATGGTGATGCTGCGCTCGCTGCTGCTGCCGCTGAAGGCGGTGCTGATGAACCTGCTCTCGATCGGCGCGGCCTTCGGCGTCCTCGTCGCGATCTTCCAGTGGGGCTGGTTCGACGGCCTGCTCGGCTTCGAAAGCCAGGGGGCACTGGACACGATCAACATCCCGCTGATCTTCGCCATCGTTTTCGGGCTCTCGATGGACTACGAGGTGTTCCTCATGTCGCGGATCCGCGAGCGCTACATGGTCCACGGCGACAACGAACGCGCCGTCGCCGAGGGCCTCTCGACCAGCGCCCGCACGATCTCCTCGGCGGCGCTGATCATGACCTCGGTCTTCGCGGTCTTCGTCCTCACCGGGGTTCCCTCGATCAAGGAGCTGGGCGTCGGCTGCGCGGTGGCGATCGCCCTCGACGCGACCCTGGTGCGCCTGATCCTGGTGCCGGCGGCGATGAAGCTGATGGGGGCCTGGAACTGGTGGATGCCCAGCTGGCTCGACAAGCTGATCCCCGACTTCAGCTTCGAGGGTGGGGGCGACCGCGAGCCGGAGGCCGAGCCTGCGAAGGCGTAGTGGTCGAGCAGGGACGGGTGCCCTCTCCCAGAGACCGTCGCGCAGCTGGGCGGAGTGCTGGGCGCCACCGTGGTCTCAGGAGCCTCTGTGAGAGGGGCACCCATCCCTCCCTCACGAGCGCTGATAACAGCGCGTCCAGATCCCGTGGTTCCTTTGTCCTC
>DASURF010000007.1:0-7660 GCA_036280195.1 Solirubrobacterales bacterium
GGTGCCCCAGGAACGGGTGGCGATCAACATCATCCACTCGCAGACCGGCGGCATCAACGAGTCCGACGTGATGCTCGCCTCGGCCTCCGACGCGATCATCATCGGCTTCAACGTGCGGCCCCTGCTCGACGCGAAACGGGCCGCCGCGCACGAGGGCGTCGACGTCCGCACCTACTCGGTCATCTACAAAATCACCGAAGACCTGCGCAACGCGATGGAGGGCCTGCTCGACGCCGTGGAGGTCGAGGAGACGATCGGCGAGGCGCTGGTCAAACAGACCTTCAAAGCCTCCAAAGTCGGCCGTATCGCCGGCTGCATCGTCGCCGAGGGCAAGGCGGTGCGGACCGCCAGCGTCCGCCTGATCCGCGAGGGCACGGTCATCTGGACCGGCGAGCTCGGCTCCCTGCGGCGCTTCAAAGACAACGTCCAGGAAGTCGAGGAGGGCCAGGAGTGCGGCATCGTCCTCGACGGGTACGCCGACGTCAAGGAGGACGACGTGCTCGAGTTCTTCCAGACGAAACAGGTCGAGCAGACCCTGGAGTAGCATGGCCGGCTCCCGCATGCGACGCATCAACGAGGTGCTTCGCGAGGTCGTGGGAGCCGCAATCGCAGGCGAATTGAGCGATCCTCGTATCGGCTTCGTGACCGTCACTTCCGTTGAGACCAGCCCCGATCTGCGCACCGCCAAGGTGTTCGTCAGCGTGCTCGGCTCCGAAGAGGAGCGCGAGGCGACGCTGGCGGGCCTGCGCTCCTCCCACGGCGTGATCCAGTCGCGGATCGCGGCCGAGACGCGGATGAAGCGGACCCCGACCCTGACCTTCCGCTACGACGACACGATCGAGCAGGGCGTGCGGATCTCCGAACTGCTCGAGGAAGGGGAGGAGGAGGGATGAGCTCGGTCCCCGACGTCGCCACCTCCGACCTCGAGCGCGTCAGCGCCGAGCTGCAGGCCCGCGACCGCTTCCTGCTGACCGCTCACGAGGGGCCCGACGGCGACGCCTTGGGCTCGTTGCTGGGCCTGCACAAAGTGCTCACCCAACTCGGCAAGGACTCGGTGATGTTCATGGCGGCGAAGGAGTTCCCGCTGCCGATCGAGTACCGCTTCCTGCCGCTCGAGGAGGTCTTCCACGAGCCGCCCGCCGACATGGCCGACCGCACGGTGATCTTCCTCGACTGCGGCAACGTCGACCGCGTCCCGGTCGAGTGGCTGACCGCCGGCGGCAACGACGTGATCAACATCGATCACCACCACGACAACACCCGCTTCGGCGACATCAACCTGGTCGAGGTCGGCGCCTCCTGCACCGCCGAGATCGTCTACGACCTGGCCAAGCTGCTGGGGGCGAAGATCACCGCCGAGATCGCCTCCGCGCTCTACGTCGGCCTGATCACCGACACGGGCAAGTTCATGTACGAGAACACCAACGCCCACACCCACCGGGTCGCCGCCGACCTGATCGAAGCCGGGGTCGACGTCGACGACACCTACCGTCGCCTCTACGAGCACGTGCCGCTGGAGAAGCTGCGCCTGGTCTCGCGGGCGCTGGACGGGATTTCGAGCTACTGCGACGGACGCCTGGCGATCAGCTACATCACCACCGCCGACTACGAGGCAACCGGTGCCGGCGAGGAGATGACCGAGGGCCTGATCGACAACCTGCGCTCGATCGACGGGGTCAAGGTCGCCGCCGTGATCCGCGACCTCGGCGACCGCGGCCGCGCCGCCCGCAAGGTCAGCCTGCGCTCCAGCGCCGGCGAGGTCGACGTCTCGGCGATCGCCCGGCTGCACGGGGGAGGCGGGCACAAGCGCGCCGCCGGATTCTCCACCGACCTGGAGTTCGACGAGCTGGCCGATTTCCTCACCCGCGAGGTCTCGACGCAGCTCGGAAGCTGAGGATGACGGCGGAGACCGGCACCGTTCTGCTCTACGACAAGCCGGCCGGCGTGACCTCTCACGACGTCGTCGCCGAGATCCGCCGCGAGCGCGGTGCCAAAGCCGGCCACGCCGGCACCCTCGACCCCTTCGCCACCGGCCTGCTGTTGATCCTGCTCGGTCGCGCCACCCGCCTGCAGCGCTTCCTCGTCGGGCTGCCGAAGACCTACCTGGCCACCGCCCGCCTCGGCTGGCGCTCCAGCACGGGCGATCCGGACGGCGAGCTGACCGAGACCGGACGGGCACCCGACTCGCTGGAGCTGCCGACCGGCACCGTGCGCCAGCACGTGCCGATGACCTCGGCGGTGCGGGTCGGCGGCGAGCGGCTCTACAAGAAGGCCCACCGCGGCGAGGTGGTGGAGACCCCGGCCCGCGACGTGCAGGTGCACCGCGCCGAGCTGCTCTCCAGCGACGGCGAGTACGCCCACTACGAGATCGAATGCTCGGCCGGCACCTACGTGAGAACCCTGATCGAGACGCTCGGCGACGCCTACTGCTCGGACCTGCGGCGGACGGCGGTCGGCCCCTTCCGGATCGAGGACGCGGGCCAGGAGCTGCCGGCCGAGCGGGTCGCCGAGCTGGTCCCGGCGGTTGCGGAGGCGCTGCGGTGAGCATCAAGGTCACCTCGCTTCCCGACGCCGAGCCGCGGGCCCGCAACGTCGCGATCGGCACCTTCGACGGCGTCCACCTCGGCCACCGGGCGGTGATCGACGGCGCCGACACGGTCCTCACCTTCGATCCCCACCCGCTGGAAGTCCTGCACCCGGCGGCGACGCCGAAGCTGATCATGCCCTTCGGGGTCAAGCGCGACGTGATCGAGGGGCTGGGGGTCGAGGAGCTGGTCGTGATCCCCTTCGACAAAAGCTTCTCCACTCAGAGCGCCGAGGAGTTCGTCGAGCACGTCCTGGTCGAGAAGCTGAACGCGAAGCAGGTCTCGGTCGGCGAGAACTTCCGCTTCGGGGCCAAGGCCAAAGGCGACCCGGCGATGCTGGAAGCGCACCCCGAGTTCGAGACCCGGGTGGTGCCGCTGGTCGAGGTCGACGGCGAGACCGTCTCCTCGACCCGGATCCGCGCCCTCGTCGCCGCGGGCGACATGGTCGCCGCCCGCCGCTGCCTCGGCGCCCCGTTCATGGTCGAGGGGACCGTGGTCAAGGGCGACCAGCGCGGCCGCGAGCTCGGCTTCCCGACCGCCAACCTGGTTCCCGACGACCGCCTCGCGATCCCCGGCCACGGCGTCTACGCCGCCTTTGCCAACGGCGTCCCGGCGGCGGTCAACGTCGGCGTCCGCCCGACCTTCGAGAGCGGCAGGGGGGTCCTGATCGAGACCTACCTGATCGACCACGAGGAGGACCTCTACGGCAAGACCCTGCGGGTCGCCTTCGCCGAGCGGCTGCGCGGAGAGCGCGCCTACCACGAGGTCGACGAGCTGGTCGAGCAGATGCGTCGCGACGTCGAGGACGCGCGGCGGATCTGCGCCGCGGTGACGCGAAACTTCTCCGGCGAGTAGGGGTTTCGACGGCGAATGCGCCGCCTCTTCCTTTCTCTGCTGCTCGCCGCCATCTCCGTCTCCGCCTGCGCGGGGCAGGCGCTGGCGGCCAAGGACCTGGTCGGCCAGGTGCGCGAATTCAAGCTCGCTCCGGGCACCCGGCCCGAGGCGCTGGCCGCTGGTCCCGACGGCAATCTCTGGTTCGCCGGGGTCCGCTATCTCGGTACCGGCTTTGCCGATGTCGCCGGCAAGGTGACGCCGGGCGGCGAGGTGACCGAATACGTCATCGGCGTTCACCCCGAGAACCTCGGCTTGAGTGACATCGTCGCCGGGCCCGACGGCAACCTCTGGTTCACGGTCGGCGGGCGACCGCGGGTGGGACGGATCACGACCGAGGGCCAGGTAACCGAGTTCACGCTGCCCGATCCCCAGGCGAGCCCGATGTCGATCGCCGTCGGCTCCGACGGCAACCTCTGGTTCACCGAGTTCCGCGGCGGCAAGGTCGGCAGGATCGCCCCCGGCGGCGAGATCGCCGAATTCCCGCTGCACGACTCCTTCGGCATCGCCGCCGGGACCGACGGCGCCCTCTGGCTGACCGGGGCGACCGTGGTCTCGCGGCTCGGGACCGACGGCGCCGGCACCTCGTTCCCGCTGCCGCCTTCGATCGAATACCCGGGCGAGATCGTCGCCGGACCCGACGGGGCGCTCTGGTTCGGCATCAACAGCCGCTTCGGAGCCGGTGCCACCCCCGGCCTGGGCCGGATCGGCACCGACGGGCAGATCTCCCAGATCCCGGTGCCCGGCGGCCGTCAGACCTACGCCCTCTCCAGCGGTCCCTACGAAAACCTCTGGTACAGCAACGGCGGCGGTCGGATCGGCTGGATCATCCCCGGCGTCGTGACCGGGGATCCGGCCTGCATCAACTCATGTCGGGCCCCGATCGCCGACCTGGCGGAAGGTCCCGACGGCAAGCTCTGGTTCGCGGCCGGCACCGAGCCGGGACAGGCGTTCAGCGCGCCGGGAACCGTCGGCACCTACGCGCCGCCGCCGGTGGAAATCCGCCTCGTCGGCGACGGCGCTCTGCGCGGCGACGCTCTGCTGATACCGGTTCGCTGCCGTTGGACGCCCGCCGCCGGGCGCTGCAAGGGAAAGGTTCAGCTGCGGGCGAGGGATGGGTCGAGCCAGCGGCGCCTGCAGCTGCGGGTCGGGCGCGGACGACAGGTCGCTCTCGCCCTGCCGGGCGCGATCCGCCGCCGACTCGCGCGGGACGGTCGCGCGGTCTTGAAAGCGACCACCACGGTCGCCGGCGGACGCCGAGATTCCCGCCGGATCGTCCTGCGCCGACCCTAGGTCTCTGTGCTAGCTTCCAGCAGCCGTCGCACCCCTGTGTGCGACGTTTTCACGAGATGAGCCTCACCAAAGAGAAAAAGAGCGAGCTGATCGGCAAGTACGGCCGCGGCGAGAACGACACCGGCTCGGCCGAGGTCCAGATCGCGCTGCTGACCGAGCGGATCAACGAACTCACCGAGCATCTGCGCACGCACGCCAAGGACCACCACTCGCGTCGCGGGCTGCTGATGCTCGTCGGTAAGCGCCGCCGCATGCTGCGCTACCTCGAAAAGACCGATCTCGAGCGCTACCGCGCTCTGGTCAAAGAACTCGGTCTGCGGCGATGATCGAGGTCGGGCAGCAGGCTCCCGACTTCACCCTTCGCAACCAGGAAGGCGAAAAGGTCTCGCTGGCCGACTACCGCGGCCGCAAGTTGATGCTGGTCTTCTACCCGGCCGACTTCAGCCCGGTGTGTGGCGACCAGTTCTCGATCTACCAGGAGGTAAAGCCGCAGATCGACGAGACCGGCGCCGAGCTGGTCGGGATCAGCGTCGACAGCGCCTGGGCCCATCGCGCCTTCCAGGAAAAGCTCGGCTTCGAGTTCACCCTGCTGGCCGACTTCGAGCCCAAGGGCGAGGTCGCACGCGCCTACGGCTCCTACATCGATCGCGCCGGCACCGCCAACCGCACCCTCGTCCTCGTCGACGAGGAGGGGAAGGTCGCCTGGACCTACGAATCGCCCAACCCGGGCGAGTTCCCCGGCGCCAACGTCATCTTCGACGCGCTCTCCTGAGGGATGACCGACCTCGGCTCGGCCCCGATCCCGGCGATCGGGCCGGACGACCACGTCTCCGGCGAGGGGGAGGAGGGCCTGGTCGTCTACGCCGATCTCGGCTGCCCGCACTGCGCCGGCGCCTGGCAGCGGCTCCGAGACCGCCCTGGACGGCTCGTCTTCCGTCACTTCCCGGTTGCCAGCAAGCACCCGCGCTCGCCGGCCCTGCATGCCGCTGCCGAGGCCGCGGGCCGGCAGGGCCGCTTCTTCGAGATGGTCGACTCGCTCTACGGCGATCGCGGCCGGGTCGACGATCCGCACCTGTGGGAGCGGGCGGAGCGCTTCGGGCTCGATCTCGACGGCTTCGAGGCCGACCGCCGCGCCGCCGCAACGGAGGCGCGGATCAGGCGCGACTTCCAATCCGGCATTCGCGCCGGGGTGGCTGGCACTCCGGCGCTTTTCGATGCCTGTACCCTTGTCGCAGTTAGAGAACGAGAGTTCTGAACGCGAATGGGCTGCCAACCGGGCGGCCGGAGGTAACAACTAAATGAGCATGTTTGACGTAACCCGCGTCTCGGCGGACATCGGCGACAGCCAGATTTCCTTCGAGACCGGAAAACTCGCGAAGCAGGCGAGCGGTGCTGTCGTCGTCCGCAGCGGCGACACGATGGTCCTCTGCACCGCCACCGTCGGGAACCTTCGCGACGTGGACTTCCTTCCCCTCACCGTCGACATCGAGGAGCGGATGTACGCCGCGGGCAAAATCCCCGGCTCGTTCTTCCGTCGCGAGGGCAAATCGAGCGAGAAGGCGACGCTGACCGCGCGCATGATCGACCGCCCGATCCGCCCGCTCTTCCCCAAGGGCTGGCACTACGAGACGCAGCTGGTCGCGACCCCGATGTCGGTCGACCAGGTTCACCCCTACGACATCCTCGCGATGAACGGCGCCTCCGCGGCGCTGGCGATCTCGCCGGTCCCGGTCGCCGCCCACGTCGGCGCGGTCCGGATCGGCAAACTCGACGGCGACTTCGTCGTCAACCCCGAGGAGGAGACTCACGAGGAGCTCGAACTCGACCTGATCGTCGCCGGTACCGACGAGGCGATCCTGATGGTCGAGGCCGGCGCCAGCGGCGTCACCGAGGCCGAGATCCTCGACGCCCTCGACATCGCCCACGCCGAGATCAAGAAGCTCTGCGCCGCGATGGAGGAGCTGCAGCAGAAGGCCGGCAAGGAGAAGCTGGTCGTCGAGGCGCCCAGCATCGACGAGGGCCTGCTCAGCGAGATCCGCGCTTCGCACGGCCAGGCGCTGGTCGACGCGATCGCCACCGAGGGCAAGCTCGAGCGCTACGAGGCGATCGACAAGGTCAAGGACGAGGTCATCGGTCACTACGCCGTCCCGCATGAGGACGGCGAGGTCGACGACGACCGGGTCGCCGAGGTCAAGGCCGCGATCGACTCGATCGAGAAGGACACGATCCGCAAGGCGATCGCCGTCGAAAAGAAGCGTCCCGACGGCCGCGCCCAGGACGAGATCCGGCCGATCGAGACCGAGGTCGACATCTCCCCGCGCGTGCACGGCTCGGCGCTGTTCACCCGCGGCGAGACCCAGATCCTCTCCAACGTGGCGCTGGGGACGACCCGCATGGACATGCGGATCGACACCCTCGGCCTGCAGACCACGAAACGGTTCTGGCACCACTACAACTTCCCGCCCTTCTCGGTCGGGGAGGCCGGCTTCATGCGCGGCCCGAAGCGCCGCGACATCGGCCACGGTGCGCTCGCCGAGCGTGCCCTGCTGGCGACGATTCCCGACGAAGAGTCGTTCCCGTACGTGATCCGGGTCGTCTCCGAGACGCTCGAGTCCAACGGGTCCTCCTCGATGGGGTCGGTCTGCGCCTCCTCGATGGCGCTGCAGGCGGCGGGCGTTCCGGTCACCGCACCGGTCGCCGGCGTCGCGATGGGCCTGATCAAGGAGGGCGACGACTACATCGTCCTCACCGACATCGCCGGCGTCGAGGACCACCTCGGCGACATGGACTTCAAGGTCGCCGGCACCGCCGAGGGCATCACCGCCCTGCAGATGGACATCAAGATCACCGGCGTCACCTTCGACATCCTGCGGGACGCGCTGGACCAGGCC
>DASURF010000008.1:0-9094 GCA_036280195.1 Solirubrobacterales bacterium
GGCAGGCCCGGCCGGACTCGTCGAAGGCGCAGCGCGAGCTCGGCTGGGAGCCGACCCCGCTCGAGGACGGGGTCCGGGCGACGCTCTCGGCGATGGGGCTGCTCGCCTCCTAACGGAGTCGGCCGACCCCGGGGAGGAAGCGTCCGACCCAGGAAGCCCAGGCCAGGTAGGAGTCGCCATGGGCTCGGATCAGGAAGGGCTCCTCGACGAGCCGGACCTGGACCTCGAACGCGATGATCCCGGCCGGGATCGAGGCGGCGGACAGCCAGGTCGGGACCAGCAGCGCGAACCCGACCCAGGCGATCACCATGAACGTGTAGATCGGGTTCCGGCAGAGCGAGAAGACGCCGCCGGTGACCAGGTCGGTGCGCTCGCCCTCGTCGACCCCGATCCGCCACGACGCCCCCATCGCCATCTGGGCGAGAAAGGTGCCGGCGATCCCGACGGCGCAGAGGGCGAAGCCGAGGGCGTGCAGCGGAGCCTTGTCGAGCCTCTCGATCGGCTCGACCACACCGCACAGGACGAGGACCGGGTTCGCGATCCCCATCCCCATCGCGGCGGCGAACAGGCCCCCGCCGAGAATCTCGATCGGCGGCGCACCTCGAAGGCTTGCGATCCCCGTGCCACCGGTAGTCCGCAGGGCGACCGCGACGCGGACGCCGAAGGCGAGCGCCAGGTAGACGACCAGCAGGCCGACGGCCCAGCCGGCCAACTCAGGAGCCGGAGCCGTCCGAGTCCGGAGTCGAGCCCCGCCTGCGCTCCAGCTCGGCGACGAGCGCCTTGGTGTGCATCGCGGCGAGCAGATCGTTGAGCGGCTGGTTGCCGGCCTCGATCAGGGCCATCGCCTCGTCCGGGTCCATCTCGCCGGCGAGGCGCTCCATCAGCACATCCACCTCCTGCTTCACCAGGGCCGCCATCGCGTCCTTGTAGCGAAGGGTGTCGTACACCGTGAAGCCGATCCGCTCCTCGTAGCCGCCCGCCCGGAACCGGCTGATCGCCTCGAGAATGCGGACGTCGGTCGGGGAGTAGCCGTGATCGTCGGGCGTCAGGACCTCGAGCTCGGCGAGCCGGTCGAGGACGTCCTGGGGCAGGTCGTAGCGGTGGCGGACCTCCGCGGTGCTCACCCGGTCGCTCTCGCCGGCGAGGGCATGCTCGAGCAGCCTGTCCCCCAGCTCGATCAGGGCCCTCGCGCGGTCCGGATCCTCCTCGAGCAGGTCCTTGATCACCCGCAGCGGCATGAAGCGCTCCTCCTGGAGCTGCTTGATCAGCTTGATCCGGTCGACGAACTCGGCCGGGTAGTAGGCCATGTTCCGCGACGTCCTGATGGGCTCAGGCAACAGGCCCTCGCGCAGGTAGTGCTTGATCGTCGGCGCCGGCACGCCGGAGGCCTCAGCCAGCTCGCGCATCCGCAGCAGCCCGTTCTCGGTGACGTCGACGCTCATGCGCGGAACTCCCCCTGCGGCTCGGCGGCCGGGCCGGCGGCGGCGCCGGACTCCTTCATCGCCGCTATCTCCTCCGTCGAGTAGCCGGCCTCGGCCAGCACCTCGTCGGTGTGCTCGCCGAAGGCGGGCGCCGGGCGGGTCGGATCGGCGGGGGTGCGGGACAACCGCACCGGGTTGCCGAGCTGGCGGACCGTGCCCAGCTCCGGCTGCTCCAGCTCGACGACCATCCCCCGCGCCCGCACCAGCTCCGAGTCGAGCGCCTCGTCGAGGTCGAGGACCGGCTCGATGCAGCAGTCGTGCTCGTCGTTGAAGGCGAGCCATTCCTCGCGCGTGCGCGAGCGGAAGACCGCGGCGACCTCGGCCCAGGCCTCGGAGCCCGGCGCCTCGAACTGCTTCTCCACCAGGTCGGGACGGTCGACGCCGTGGCAGAAGGCGGCCCAGAACTTCGGCTCCAGCGCCCCGCAGGTGACCCAACCGTCAGACGCTTCATAGGGCAGGTAACAGAGGAGGCCGCCGGCGAGCTGCTGCTCGCCGCGCCGCGGCACCTCTTCGTCGCAGAAGTAGCGGCCGGCGACCATCGCCAGCCAGGAGAGGGCGCCGTCGGCCATCGAGATGTCGACCATCTGCCCCTCGCCGGAGCGCCGGCGCTCGTGCAGCGCTGCCATCACCCCGAAGGCCGCCATCAGGGCGCCGCCGCCGAGGTCGGCGATCTGGCCCGCCGACTGCACCGGCGGGCCGTCCTTGGCGCCGGTCAGCCCCAGCAGGCCGATCAGCCCCAGGTAGTTCATGTCGTGGCCGGCCCGCTGCTCGTAGGGGCCGTCCTGGCCGTAGCCGGTGATCGCGCAGTAGACGACGGCGGGGTTGGCCTCGCGCAGGCGCTCGTAGCCGACCCCGAGCTTGTCGAGCACGCCGGGGCGAAAGCCGTCGAGGACGACGTCGTAGTCGGCGACCAGCCGCAGCAGCGCCTCCTTACCCGCCTCGCTCTTGAGGTCGAGGCGGACCGAGCGCTTGCCGCGGTTGAGCGAGAGGTAGAGCGAGGAGCGGGTGCCGAGCGCCTGCTGCTCGTCGGTTCCGTAATAGGGCGGTGCCCAGCGGATGTAGTCGCCCATGCCGGTGTCCTCGACCTTCAGCACCTCGGCGCCGAGGTCGGCGAGCAGAAGGGAGCAGAAGCCGCCCGGCAGCAGCCGGGTCAGGTCGAGGACCCGGACGTCGCTAAGCGGTAGACCGCTCACGCCTGGGGACCCCGAGCAGCTCGCGTGCCTCGGCGACGCTGGCGGGACGACGGCCGATGTCTTCGGCCATCTGCCGCGCCTTGGCGATCAGCTCGCCGTTGGACTTGCACATCTCGCCGTTCGGCAGATAGAGATTGTCCTCGACCCCGGCGCGGACGTTGCCGCCCAGCACCAGCGAGGAGGCGAGCAGCTTCCACTGGTCGCGGGAGATGCCGATCACCTGCCACTGGTTCGGGCCCTCGGGGCCGCCGGGGATCTGGTCGGACATCAGGGTGACGTTGCGCGGCGTCGGCCGGATGCCGCCGGTCACCCCCATCACCAGCGAGATCTGCAGCGGCGGCTCCAGCAGCCCCATGTCGATCAGCGGGTCGAGGTTGGCGACGTGGCCGGAGTCGAAGCACTCGTGCTCGGGCTTGACCCCGATCTCTTTCATCGCGGTGAGGAACTCGATGATCGTGTCGAAGCTGTTCTCGAAGACCGCCTTGAAGACGAAGTCCTTGCGCCGTTTCGAGTACTTCGCGTAGTTCATCGAGCTCATGTTCAAGGCGGCGACGTCGGGGCGGCAGGCGCGCAGGTACTCGATCCGCTTCTCGATCGGGATCCCGATCGCCCCGGTCGAGTAGTTGACGATCACGTCGCCGACCTCGGCCAGGATCGCCTCGGTGATCGCCTGGAAGTCCTCGACCTCGTACGAGGGCGTGCCGTCCGGTTTGCGGGCGTGGATGTGGATCTGCGAGGCGCCCTCGTCGACCGCGCGCCGCGCCTCCGCCGCGTACTCCTGCGGCGTGTAGGGGATCGCCGGGCACTGGTCGCGGTTGGCGATCACGCCGCTGATCGAGCAGCTGATGATCACCGGGTCGTCGAACGAGCTCATCTCTTCCTCCTCAGACCGGCATCACGCCGTGGCGTTTCTTCGGCTTCTCGACGTGCTTGTTGCGCGCCATCTTCAGCGCTTTGGCGATCGTCGGCCGCGTCTCGCGCGGGTCGATGATGTCGTCGATCACCGCGTTGCCGGCGGCGATGTAGGGGTCGATCTGCTGGCGGACCGCGTTCAGCATCGCCTCTTTGGTCGCCTCGGGGTCCTCGGATGCCTCGATCGCCGAGCGGCCGATGATGTTGACCGCGCCCTCGGCGCCCATCACCGAGATCTCGGCCCCGGGCCAGGCGACGATCAGGTCCGGCTCATACGCCTTGCCGCACATCACGTAATAGCCGGCGCCGTAGGCCTTGCGGACCACGACGGTCACCTTCGGCACCGTGGCGCGGCTGACCGCGTAGAGCATCTTCGCCCCGTGGCGGATGATCCCGGCGTGCTCGACCTTCGAGCCGACCATGAAGCCGGGGACGTCCTGGAGGAAGACGAGGGGGATGTTGAAGGCGTCGCAGAGGTTGATGAAGCGGGCGGCCTTGTCGGCGGAGTCGTTGTCGAGGACGCCGGCCAGCTGCTTGGGCTGGTTGGCGACGATCCCCGCCGGCTGACCGCCGAAGCGGGCGAAGCAGGTGATCACGTTCTTGGCGAACTTCGGCTTCAGGTCGAACCAGTCGCCGTCGTCGACGATCTCGCGGATCACGTCGTACATGTCGTACGGCTGCCGCGAGGACTCGGGGACGATCTCCATCAGCTTCTCGGAGGCGCGGTCGACCGGGTCTGAGACGTCGACGATCGGTGGGCGCTCCTCGCAGTTGGTCGGGAAGTAGGAGAGGTACTTCTTGACCGACGCGATGCACTCCTCGTCGTCCTTCACCTCGAGGTCCCCCACCCCCGATTTGCGGCAGTGAACCTTGGCGCCGCCGAGGTCCTCCATCGAGATCTCCTCGCCGGTCACGGCCTTGGTCAGGTGCGGGCCGGCGAGCGCCATCGCGCCCTGGCCGGAGACCATCGGCACGAAGTCCGAGAGCGCCGGGATGTAGGCGGTGCCGGCGGCGCAGGGTCCCATCATCGCCGCGACCATCGGGATCACCCCCGACATTTCGACCTCCTCGCGGAAGAGGTGGCCGGAGCCGGCGAAGAGCGACCCCGCCGCCTCCTGGATCCGGGCGCCGGCGCTGTCGAGCAGCCAGACGAACGGCATCCGCTTCTGCAGCGCCATCTCGCGCAGGCGGGTGACCTTGAGCTCGCCGGTCATCCCCATCGAACCGGCCATCACGGTGAAGTCGTAGGCGGCGATGCAGCAGGGGCGCCCGTCCACGTCGCCCCAGCCGGTGACGACGCCGTCGGCGGGCGCCTCGACTCCGTCCATCGCCCGCTGGGCGAAGTGCGGCCGGCCGTGGATCCCCATCTCGACGAAGGTGCCCTCGTCGACCAGCAGGTCGATCCGCTCGCGAGCGGTCAGCTTGCCGCGCTCGTGCTGCTTGGCGACCTTCTCCTCGCCGCCGCCGAGCTTGGCCTTGGCGCGACGCTCGTGCAGCTGCGCGGTCAGCTCGGCCAGCGGCGCGGTGCCGGGAAGCAGGTTCGCCGGTTTCTCCTCGGTCGCCATCAGTGCCTCAGCGTCCTTTCCACTGCGGGTCGCGTTTCTCGAAGAAGGCGGTGACCCCCTCGACGATGTCCTCGGTCGTGAAGGTCAGCGAGAGCTGAGAGCGGAGGAACTCGAGCGCGTCGTCGAGCGCCATGTCCTGCTGGCGGTACATCGCGTCGTGGCCGAGCCGCATCAAGACAGGGCTCTTCGAGGCGAGCTTCGCCGCCCACTCGCCGACCGCGCTCTCGAACTCGCCCGCCGGGACGACCTTGTTGGCGAGCCCGTACTCGACCGCCTGCTCCGCCGAGAGCCGCTCGCCCAGCAGCATCATCTCGTTGACCTTCTTGCGCGGGACGTTGCGGTAGATGATCGACATGATCATGTAGGGGAAGGCGCCGACGTTGATCTCCGGCGTGCCGAAGGTCGCCCCCTCCTTGGCGATCACCAGGTCGCAGGAGAGGGCGAGGCCCATACCCCCTGCCAGCACGTGGCCGTTGGCGGCGCAGAGCGAGGGCTTGCCGAGCCGCGGCATCAGCCGGAAATATTCAAGGAAAAGATCAGTTGCAAAGTGTTTATGGACGAGCGGAATGTCCGCGGCAAAGCCACCGAGGTCTGCGCCTGAGCAGAACGCCTTGTCACCGGCACCGGTGAGGACGACGGCGCGCACCTCGTCGGAGGCTTTGGCCAGCTTCATCGCCTCGACCAGCTCGCTCAGCATCTGCCCGGAGAGCATGTTGCGCTTCTCCGGGTCGTTCAACGTCACCGTGGCGACGCCGTCCGCAACCTCGTAGGCGACCTTCTCGCCGCTCCACTGATCTCCCTGGGGCATCGGCGAGGACAATAGCAATGCTGAAAGTGGGAAGTGCTACTGTCCACTTCGCATTCAAGGGAACGACCAGAGGGAGAGACACAGTGGCGACCGCGACCAACGGCTCCAGCGTCATCAAGCCCGACTTCCAGTCCGGGCGCAAGCACTTCATCTTCAGCCAGGACCACGAAGACCTGCGCGAGTCGATGCGCTCCTGGGTTGAAAAGGAGCTCTGGCCGCACCGCAACGAGTGGGAGGACACCTACTGGCCGACCGAGAAGTTGAAGCGGGCCGGCGACCTCGGCTACCTCGGCCTCTGCTTCCCGGAGGAGTACGGCGGCCAGGGCGGCGACTACTTCTACTCGCTGGTCCGCGCCGAGTGCATGAGCTACTCCGGCTCCGGCGGCACCAACATGGGCTTCGCGGTCCAGACCGACATGGCCCTCCCCCCCATCCACCTGCTCGGCACCGAGGAGCAGAAGCGCAAGTACCTCGAACCGGGACTGAAGGGCGACAAGGTCGCCTCGCTGGGAATCACCGAGCCCGGCGCCGGCTCCGACGTCGCCGGGATCCGCACCACCGCGCTGCGCGACGGCGACGAATACGTGATCAACGGCTCCAAGACCTTCATCACCAACGGCCCGCGGGCCGACTTCATCGTCCTCGTCTGCAAGACCGACCCGGGTGAGCGCCACGCCGGCATCACCCTCTTCGTCGTCGACCTCAAGGACGAGAACGGGGAGAAGGTGCCCGGCTTCAGCGTCTCCGCCGAGCTGGAGAAGATGGGGATGCACGCCTCCGACACCGGCGAACTGGCCTTCGAAGACGTCCGCGTCCCGGCCGACGCGGTGCTCGGCGAGGTCGGCAAGGGCTTCTACCACATCGCCTGGGAGCTTCAGGGCGAGCGGCTGGTCGCCGCCGCCGGCTGCCACGCGGGGGCGGAGCGGATGATGGAGAAGACCCTCGAGTACGCGAAGGAGCGCGAAGCCTTCGGCAGGCCGATCGGCAAGTTCCAGGCGATCCGCCACAAGTTCGCCGAGATGGCGACCAAGATCGAGGCGGCGAAGCAGTTCACCTACTCCACCGCCTGGCGCTTCGACAACGGCGAGTACCCGGTGCGCGAGATCACCATGGCCAAGCTCTACGCCTCCCGCATCGCCTGCGAGGTCGCCGACGAGTGCGTCCAGATCCTCGGCGGCTACGGCTACATGAAGGAGTACGAGATCGAGCGCGCCTACCGCGACGTCCGCCTCAACCGGATCGGCGCCGGCACCGACGAGGTGATGCTCGACGTGATCGGGCGGAGCTACGGGCTGTAGTGCTAGCGGGTCGCGATGACCGTCGCGATGGTGGCGAGGATCGCAAGCGTGTTGACGCCCCAGAGCTGGAAGATCAGCTTGCGAAGGTCGCGAATGTCCGTGTCGACCCGCTCGAAGCCGGCATCGACTTTCCGCGCCAAGTCATCCAATCGCGTGTCTGACCACATCGTTCTCTTCATGCCTCCGACGCTACCGGAAAAGTTGTGACAAGAAATGCTTTGTCTGCAAATTTATAGCACCAACTTCGTGTCATGACTGGCACGGAGCGGGTCCGGGCTTACTACGAGGCGCTGAACACCGGCGACGCAGCGGCGGTCTCGGCGCACTTCACCGACGACGCCACCCACTACTACACGCGCCTCGGCCCGCACGAGGGGGCGAAGACGATCGGCGATCTCGCCGCCCTCGGCGTCTCCACGATCGACGCCCAGTGGTACGTCGAGAACCTGATCGAGGCGGACGGGGAAGTGGCGATCGAGTGGACGATGACCTGGCGCGACCCCAAGAGCGGCGAGAAGCGGCTTGACCGCGGCACCGAGTGGTTCCGCTTCCGCGACGGCAAGATCGCCGAGGTGCGCGCCTACCACCACGGCGGCAAGAAGAACCCGCAGGGCGACCTGCTCGGCTTCGATCACGAGGGCCGCGGCTACCGGATGCTCGCCGACTGGGAAGCTCCGGCCTCGAAGGAGGGCGCAGCGTGACCGTCGTCAAGGACAGCGGTGTCCGCGCCACCCTGCCGCCGTTCGGCGACGAGCACGAGGAGCTGCGCGAAACCGTCTCCCGCTTCGTCACCAAGGAGATCGCTCCGAACGTCGACGAGTGGGAGGCGGCGCGGGAATTCCCCCGTGAGCTCTTCACCCGCTGCGCCGAGCTCGGCTTCCTCGGCCTCAAGTTCCCCGAGGAGCTGGGCGGTCAGGGCGGCACCCACCTGCACGACGCGGTCTGGGTCGAGGAGCTGGCCCGCTCCGGCGGCTCGGGCGGCGTCGCCGCCGGGCTCAACGCCCACGCTTCGATCGCGATGCCGCCGATCTTCAAGTTCGGCACCGAGGAGCAGAAGCAGCGCTGGCTGCCCGCCGGGATCGCCGGCGAGAAGATCGGTGCCCTCGGCATCACCGAGCCCGGCGCCGGCTCCGACGTCGCCTCGCTCGCCACCACCGCCGTGCGCCACGGCGACACCTACGTCGTCAACGGCGCCAAGACCTTCATCACCAACGGCGTCCGCGCCGACTTCCTCGTCTGCGCCTGCAAGACCAGCGAGGAGGGCGGCCACGGCGGCATCTCCTTCCTTGTCCTCGAGCGCGAGATGCCCGGCTACGAGGTCAGCCGCAAGCTGGAGAAGATGGGCTGGCACTCCTCCGACACCGGCGAAATCTCCTTCAGCGACGTCGAGGTGCCGGCCGAGAACCTATTGGGCGAGGAGAACGGCGGCTTCAAGCTGATCATGGCCAACTTCGCCTGGGAGCGGCTGCTGATGGCAATCGGGGCGGTCGGGGCGATGCAGAGGCTGATCGACACCACCGTCGAATACGCGCTCGAGCGCGAAGCCTTCGGCCGCCCGATCGGCAGGTTCCAGGCGATCCGCCACAAGGTGGCGGAGATGGCGACCAAGGCGGAGGCCTCCCGCGCCCTCACGTACAACGCCCTGCGCCTCTTCCACGAGGGCCAGGACTGCATCCGAGAGGTGACGATGGCGAAGCTCGTCACCCAGCGCGCCGTGCTGGAGATCGCCGACGAGTCCCTCCAGATCCACGGCGGCTACGGCTACATGCGCGAGTTCAACATCGAGCGAGCCGTCCGCGACGCCCGCCTGGGCCCGATCGGCGGCGGCACCGACGAG
>DASURF010000009.1:0-11706 GCA_036280195.1 Solirubrobacterales bacterium
CAGCAGCTTCGTCGCCACCAGCTTCACCTCGGTCTGGCCGAAGCGCTTGCCGATGCAGATCCGCGAGCCGCCGCCGAAGGGGACGTAGGCGCCGCGCGGCAGCGCCGCCTTGCGCTCGCGGGTGAAGCGCTCGGGGATGAACGCCTCCGGCTCGGGGAAGACCTCCGGCAGCCGGTGACTGGCCCAGGAGCAGTAGTTGACATAGGCGCCCTTCGGCACCGTGCAGCCGCCGAACTCGAACTCGCCGACCGCCCGGCGCGGCCCGATCCAGGCCGGCGGGTAGAGGCGCAGCACCTCGTCGAGCACCATGTCCAGGTAGGGCATCTCTTTTTCCAGCTGCAGCGCCGTCGGGCTCGCCCCGTCCAGGACCTTGGCCTGCTCCTCGTGCAGACGTCGGGTTACCTCGGGGTGGTGGGCGAGCTCGTAGAGCATGAAGGTCAGGGTCGAGGTCGAGGTGTCGTGGCCGGCGAACATCAGGGTCATCACCTGGTCGCGGATCTCGCGGTCGCTGAATTCCTCGCCTCCCTCGCCGCGGGCGCCGACCAGGAGACTGAGGATGTCCCGACGCCCCGGGTCAGGGTGGGTGCGGCGACGGGAGATCTCGCCGAAGACGATCTCGTCGAGGATCTCGCGCGAGCGGTTCATCTTGCGCCAGGGCGAGCCGGGCCCGCGCAACAGGCGCAGGTGGAAGTCGATCCCGTAGAAGCCGAGGGCGCGCTCGAAGTGCTCGGCCGCGGAGGCACCTTTGCCCGCCTCGTCGGGATCGAGCCCGAGCAGCGCCCGCATCGCGATCCGCATCGCCAGGTTGCGCATCCACTCGTAGACGTCGACCACCTCGCCGACCGGCAGGGCGTCGATCGCACGGTCGGCCTCGACCGCCATCGCCTCGGTCGCGGCGACGATCTGCTCGCGGTGGAAGGCGGGCATCATGATCGCCCGCGCCCGGTCGTGGTAGTCCTCGTCGATCGTCAGCAGGCCGTCGCCGAGCAGCGGGATCAGATCGCCGAAGCTCGACTCGCGCCAGTGGAAGTTCTCGGGGTGGGCAACGGTGACGAAGTTGTTCGCCTCCGGGCCGAGCATGAAGACGACCCGCGAGTGCAGCAGCCGCAGGCTGAAGATCGGCCCGTAGCGTTCGTAGGCATCAAGCAGGATCGGCAGCGGGTCGTGGGCGATCCGCAGGGTGCGGTCGCGGCTGAAGTCGGCGTCGCCGGGCGGGTACTTTCCCCTCCCCCGCCATTCGGCGACGAGGTCGTCGACCACCCGCCGCACCGGGTTCGCCGACATCTGCGGGGGGCGCGCGACCGGGGCCGTGGTGTCGACCGTTGCCATCCCGGCCATCGTAACTGGCTGGCTGGCCAGTTACTCCGTTCCGTTGCATCGTTTCCACCCTTTTCCACCCTCTGACGAGGAAAAGGGTGGAAACGATGAGCGGTTAGGCCGCGGTTGCCGCCAGTTGGCCGCAGGCGGCGTCGATGTCGCGGCCGCGGGTGAGGCGCACCGTCGCGATCACGTGGTGCTCGGCGAGGATCGCGCGGAAGCGCTCGATCCGCTCCGGCGAGGAGCCGTCGTAGGCGCCGGTCGGGTTGTAGGGGATGAGGTTGACCTTGTAGCCGCGCGGGTCGAGCAACTTGGCGAGCTCGCGGGCGTGCTCGGGGTGGTCGTTGACGCCGTCGAGCATCACGTACTCGACGAAGACCTTGCGGCGGCGGGCGGCGCGGTAGCGCTCGCAGGCGGCCAGCACCTCGGCGATCGGGTAGCGCTCGTTGACCGGCATGATCTGCGATCGCAGGCCGTCGTTCGGCGCGTGCAGCGAGAGGGCGAGGCTGACCGGCATCTCGCAGGCGGCGAGGCGGTCGATCCCCGGCACCCAGCCGACGGTCGAGATCGCGGTGCGGCGGTGGGTGACGCCGAGGTCGGGCAGCCGTTCGCAGGCGGCAAGGACGTTGTCGACGTTCATCGTCGGCTCGCCCATCCCCATGAAGACCACGTGGTCGATCGCTTCGGTGCGGCGGAAGTGGAGCGCCTGGTCGAGGATCTCGTCGACCCCGAGGTTGCGGCCGAACTTCATCTGCCCGGTGGCGCAGAAGCTGCAGGTCAGCGGGCAGCCGGATTGGGAGGAGAGGCAGACCGAGCGGCGGCCGTCGCGGTAGCGCATCAGCACCGCCTCGATCGGGCGGCCGTCGGCCGTGTGGAAGAGGGTCTTGACGGTGCCGTCGTCGGACTTCGCCTCGGCGGCGACGGCGAGGGTCGAAAGCGGCACCTCGGCGGCGAGCCGCTCGCGCAGCGCCGCCGGCAGGTTCGTCATCTCCTCGTACGAGCGCACCCCGCGCGCGACCCACTCCCACACCTGGTCGGCGCGGTAGGAGGGCTCGCCGCCCTCGGCCAGCTTCGCGTTCAGCAGCTCGCGGTCCATGCCGCGAGTGTTACAGGCCGGCCGCGTCCGCCAGTAGATCGACCTGCGCCGGGTCGCTGCTGCTCGGGAAGAGGAAGAGCTCCTGGCAGCCGGCGTCGGCGAAGGCGGCGATCGCCCCCTGGACGGCCTCGCCGTCCTTGGCGGCGGAATCGGCGATGAAGTCGGCGACGTCCTCGCCGAGCCAGGCGTAGTAGTGGGTGAGGTAGTCGCGGGCGTCCTCCTCGGCCCGGTCGCCGAGGGCGAAGTAGGCGAGGGCGGCGTTCTGCGGCGTCTCCTTGCGGCCCGCCTCAGACCACGCCCGCTCGAAATCCTGCCGCCACTCGGCGAACTGCTGCGGCAGGGCGCCGGCGGCAATCCAGCCGTCGCCGAAGCGGGCGGCGCGCTCGAACGAGGCCTCGACCGAGCCGCCGACCAGGACCCGCGGGTGCGAAGCGGTGTCCGGCCCCATCTGCTCGCCCTTCCAGACCTCCCAGATCCGCTCCAGCATCGCGTCGAGGTCCTTGCCCCGCGTCGAGGTCTCGACCCCGGCGATTTCGTAGTCGTCCTCGCGCCCGCCGAGGCCGATTCCCAGCGTCATCCGGTGGCCGGAGATCGCGTGCAGGCTGGCGACCTGCTTGGCCAGCGCCACCGGGTTTTCCCGCAGCGGCCCCAGCAGCACGGTCGTTGCCAGCCCGATCCGCTCGGTCACCGCAGCCGCAGCCGCCAGCGAGGTCAGCGGCTCGAGGTTCGGATAGGCGATGCGGTCGATCGTGCCGAGGCTGGAGAAGCCGCGCGCCTCGGCCCGCCGCGCCCACTCCGTCAACTGCTCCCCCGTGGTCCCCGGCACTGCGTTGGGAAGACCGATCGCGACGTCCATCTCAGCTCCTTCCGGCTGGGCCTGCGGCTACCGCAACGGTAGCTACCCGCTTTCGCCGGGAAGCTCGACCAGCAGGCGGTCGAGCGCTTCGCGCGCGTAGCCGAAGACCCGCTCGTCGCCGCTGAGGCGGTAGCGGGAGTTGACTCCCATGACGAGGGCGTAGAGCTCGAAGGCGAAGCGCTCGGGCTGGTCGACGCCGGCGATGCGGGCCTGGCGCTCGAGCTCCGCCAGCCAGGCGTCGAGGGCGGCGGCGATCGCGTCGCGGACGGGGCCGGGCCGGTCGTCGTACTCGGCCGAGGTCGCGGCCCAGAAGCAGCCGCCGGAGTAGTCGCCCAAGCGCTCGAGGTAGCGGTCGCCCATCGCGCGGAGGCGGGGCGCGCCCTCGGGGGCGTCGAGCGAGGGGACGATCACCGAGTCGCGGAAGCGCAGCGCCGCCGCCCCGACCGTCGCCAGCTGCAGCTCCTGCTTGGAGCCGAAGTGGGCGAAGAGGCCGCTCTTGCTCATCCGCAGCTCGGCGGCGAGGCGGCCGATCGTCAGGCCCTCGAGCCCCTCGACCGAGGCGAGGTCGACGGCGCGTTCGAGGATCGAGGCGCGCGTCTCGCTGCCCTTCTGAGTGACGGGAGTCACAGACGTAGGATATAAAAAAGCACGAACGTTCGTTTACTGGCCGGGCAGGACCCGGGAACGCTGCAAGGGAGGAAGAGATGGGCGAGTTCGCGGTGAAGAAGATCGACGAGATGGAGGCGGTCTACCTCGGTGCCTTCAAGCGGGCGCGAGCCGAGCTGGGAGTCGAGTCGTTCGGGCTGGCGGTGATCGACATGCCGCCGAACTTCGAGAACTACCCCGAGCACGACCATTCCGGCGACGGCCAGGAGGAGGTCTTCATGGCGCTCCGCGGCGGCGGCGAGATCGAGATCGAGGGCGAGCGCTTCCCACTCGACCCCGAGCACATGGTCCGCGTCGCCGCGGGCACCAAGCGCAAGATCTGGCCGGGCGACGAGGGAATCCGGATGGTGATCGTCGGCGCCGTGCCGGGTGGCGTCTACGAGGCGCCCGCGGTCAGCAAGCTGGGCGAGCCGGATCCGATGGCTCGCTAGATCCGGCGGCAGGCGGACCCGGCTCGAATCCCGGACAGCGGAGGACCGGCAGCCGCGGGTAGCGCGGATAGGCCGGTTCGCTCCGGGAGCGCTCGCAGAGCGAGAAGACCGAGCCGCGCGTGTTCGGCACCAGCCGCTGGTGGCGGCAGCTGTCGCAGAGGCCGGCGGCGGGTCGCGGGGGCGCCATCGCCCGAACCTAGTCCATCGCCGCGACCGGAAACTGCGGCCTCGGAGCCGGCGCGTCCCGCCCTCGCGGGGCCTAGCCTTAGTGCGTGACCCGCGCCGCGACCCTCTTCGACGCCGATGCCGCCTCCTACAGCGGGACGGTCGAGGTGGTCGGCGTCATCTACAAGGCCGACGACGACGGCTACGCGGTGCTTGAGGTCCAGGAGACCGACAGCGGCGAAGGCTTCGCCCTGGTCGGCCCGGTCGCCCACCTCGACGCCGGCGACCGCGCCGAAGTCAGCGGCGAGTGGCAGACCCACAACCGCTACGGGCGCCAGCTGCGCGCCCAGGGGGCGCTGCCGCTCGACCCGACCGACCGCGAGGGGCAGGTCGCCTACCTGACCTCGCTGAAGCACATCGGCCGCAAGCGGGCCGAGCGGCTGGTCTCCGAGCACGGCGAGGGGGTGCTGCAGGCGATCGCCGCCAATCCCGAAGCTGTCTTCGGCTCGCTGCGCGGGGTCAGCGCCGACCAGGCAGCCGCCGCGACCCAGTCCTGGTACGCGAGCCGGGCGATCCGCGACCTGCACGTGCAGCTGGCGCCGCACGGCCTCGCCCACCTGGCGGCGCCGATCCACGCCCGCTACGGCGAGAGCTCGATGACGATCCTGCACGAGGACCCCTACCGGCTGACCGAAGTGCCCGGGGTCGGTTTCGCCCGCGCCGACAAGATCGCCCTCGCCGCCGACGTGCCGCCCGAGTCCGACCGCCGCGCCCAGGCGGCGGCGCTCTACGCGCTGATCGAGGCCGAGCAGCAGGGCAACAGCTACCTGCCGGCCGAGGAGCTCGGCCGGCGCACGGCGCGGCTGATCGGACTCGCGCCCGATCCCGACGTGCTCGCCGCCGCGCCCGGCCTGGTCGACGACGAGGGCCGGATCTACCGCGAGGGGACGCGGGCCAGCGAGCTGGCGGTCGCGGCGACGCTGGCAGCGCGGCTCGCCGCCCCTCCCCACCTCGACCACGAGCCTGCCGAGGCCCCGCGCGGCAAACTCACCGACGAGCAGTGGGCGGCGGTGCGGGCGGCGTTCGCGGCGCGGGTTTCGGTCCTCACCGGCGGTCCCGGCGTCGGCAAGACCGAAGCGACCCGCGAGATCGTCGCCGAGGCGGAAGCGGCGAATGCGACGATCGCCCTCTGCGCCCCGACCGGGCGCGCGGCGCGGCGGCTGGAGGAGACGACCGGGCACGAGGCGAAGACGATCCACCGGCTGCTCGAGTGGATGCCGGGGCGCGAGCCGGCCTTCCGCCCCGGCCGGCCGCTGCCGGTCGACCTGGTGATCGTCGACGAGTCCTCGATGCTGAACCTGCGCCTGGCGGAGGTGCTGCTCGGCGGCCTGGCGGAGACCACCCACGTCGTCTTCGTCGGCGACGCCGACCAGCTGCCGCCGATCGGGGCCGGCAAGCCGTTCGAGGACCTGATCGCCTCCCGGGCGGCGCCGGTGGTGCGGCTGACCCAGATCTTCCGCCAGGCGGCGCGCTCGATGATCACCACCGCCGCCCACGAGATCAACCACGGCCGGCCGCCCCACCTCGAGCCGGGGCCCGAGCAGGACCACGACTTCTTCTTCGTCGAGCGGGGGACGCCGGAGCGGGCGCTGGAGACGGTGGTCGAGGTGGTCTCCGAGCGCGCCCCGGCCAGATTCGCCGTCGACCCGATCCGCGAGGTGCAGGTGCTGGCGCCGATGTACCGCGGGCCGGCCGGGATCGACGCGCTGAACGAGCGGCTGCAGGCCGAGCTCAACCCCGACGGCAAGCGCGCCCTGGGCGACCGCTTCCGGATCGGCGACCGGCTGATCCAGACCCGCAACTCGCACGAGCTGGGGCTGATGAACGGCTCGATCGTCTTCCTCCGGGAGGATGACCCCGAGGAGGAGACGATCGTCGTCGACACCGACGACGGCGGCAGCCTCGTCATCCCCTACGGGGAAACCGGGACGCTGCGCCTCGCCTACGCGATCTCGGTCCACAAGGCCCAGGGCTGCGAGGTGCCGGTGGTGGTCGCCGTCTGCCAGCGCTCGCATTCGCGGATGCTGACCCGCCCGCTCCTCTACACCGCGATCACCCGCGCCCGCAACAGCTGCGTGCTGGTCGGCGACCAGGCCTCGCTCGCCGCCGCGGTGGGCCGCGACGACAGCGGCGGCCGCCACTCCGGCCTGGCCGAGCGGCTGCGCGGCTAACGTGGAGAGGCAACGCCTGCCCTGGGCCGAGATCGGCATCACCCTGGCCGGGATCGCCCTGCTGGGGGCGATCGTCGTCGCCGTCGATCCGCTGCGAGAAGCGGCGAGTGCCCTGATCCAGGGCGACCACGAGGAGGTGCGCGACCAGATCGACCGGCTCGGCGTCGGCGGGCCGCTGCTGATCCTCGCCCTCGCCCTCCTCCACAGCGTCGTCTTCTACCCGGCCGAGATCGTCGACGCGGCAGCGGGCTACGCCTACGGGTTCTTCCCGGCGATGGCGCTGGTGATGACCGGCTGGCTGCTCAACGGGCTCGTCTGCTGGGCCGTCGGCCACCGCGTCGCCCGGCCGCTGCTCGACCGCTGGTTCGGCGAAGAACGCTTCGAGCGGGCCGAGGGGGCGATCGAGCGCGGCGGCGCGACGCTGCTGATCGCGATGCGGCTGATCCCGATCCTCCCCTTCAGCATCGTTTCCTACGCGGCGGGAGCGGCACGGGTGCCGCTCTGGCGCTTCGTCTGGACCACCCTGGTCGGCTACCTGCCGATCACCGCGATCTCCGTCTACTTCGGGACCAGGCTCGAAGGCCTCTCGCTGACCGACCCGCTGGTGCTCGGCAGCGCCCTGGCGCTGCTGGCGCTGCTCGGTGCGGGCCACTGGGTGATGCGGCGCCAGGCGCGCCGCTCGCCCTCCCCACCCCGCGAAAGCGGCTAGCGAGCCGAGACGACCCGAAAGCGGAAGACGGCCGGGGTCGGGTCGACCAACCCGGTAGCCCCGCGCGCCTTGACCTTGACGACGTGACGGCCGAGCCTGAACCGGCGCGAGAGCGTGGCGGCGCAGGGCCTGAAGCCCGTCCTGTCGACGTTGCAGAGGAAGCCGGCGTCGGCCTGGTCGGAGCGGAAGCGGAAGACGAGCCGGATGCCGTTGCCGCCGGTCTTGACCAGGGTGCGTGGGTGCCTGGCGATGGAGGTGGACGGGGCCACCCGCGTCACGGGGGGCAGCGGGACCGGTTGCTGCGCGGTCGGGGGCGTCACCGGGTTGACCGGCGGCCCGGCCGGGGTTTCGGAGCCCCAGTCGCCCGGCGCGACGAAGACCGCGCCAGAGGCTTCGGGCGGTTCGCAGGGATCGGGGGCGGGGAAGGCCGTGCCCTCGATCGCTTCCATGGCGCCCACCGCTTCGATCAACCCCCCTCCGACCGCGCAGGGTTCCGAGGGCGACCCGACCGCCACCGCGCTCGCCGCCATCGCCTCCCGAACCTCTTCGGGCGAGGCGGTTGGTTCGTCCTCGAGCATCAGCGCGGCCACCCCGGCCGCGTGCGGCGCCGCGGCGGAGGTGCCGCAGAAGCGCCACACCCCGGCTTTGAGCCGGGCGAAGAAGGTCGTCGCCCCGCAATCGGTCGCCGCAACCTCCGGCTTGGAGAGCTCTTCCGGGGCGATGGGCGCGGCGGGGCCACCGCCTTCGACCGGTCCGAAGTAATGCGTCACCGGCCCGCGCGAGGAGTAGAACTCGGGTTCGCTGCTGTCGCTGTAGGGCACCGCAGCGACGGCGATCGCCCCGGCGGCGCCCGCGTGCCCGTAGATGCTCGGCCCGACCACGTCGCCGCCGCCCGATCTGGGGTACTCGACACCGCTCACCCCGCCGCCGTTCTGGAGGAAGATGAACTTGAGCCGCGGGTCGCTCGAGCCGGAGAAGCGGTTGATCACCAACTGGACCGTCTGCTCGGACGCGCTCGGGTTTTCCCACTGGACGATCTCGATCGGTCGCTGGGTATCGCCGACGTTGTCTTCGGCGGAGCCGGTCAGCACGCCGCCGTCGGAGTCCAGCAGGATGGCGTCGAGGTCGGTGTCCACCCCTTCCCACGGCTCGGCCCACTGCAGGTCGAGGGTGAGCACTTCTTCCGGTTCGACTTTGATCCCGAAGGTGCGGTCGGTCGCGGCGCCGGGGTTGAAGTCCATGCAGTGGGTTGCGTTGAAGCCCGGGAGGGCGGCGACTTCCGGCGGACACCCGGCGGAATCGCGGTATTCCGATGCTTCCCAGGAGGCGATTTCGTTGCCTTCCGCGTCGAACAGGTTGTCGTTGCCGGCGGAGGAGAGGTAGGTCGCTCCGTCTTCGGTCACCTCGTTTACCGCGACGGCGACCGGGCCGTCCTGGAAGAACGGCTCTTCGAAGTAGCCGACGTCGTCGACGATTACGTCGGCCCCGGCGGCGGCCAGGTCTTCGATCCCCGCGGCGAAGCTCGGTTCGCCGTTGAAGGCGCTGTGGAAGGCGAGGTCCGCCTGCGGGGCGACGTCGTGGACGATCTGCAGCATCCCCCGCCCCTCGTCGAAGGGTTCTTCTGCGCCCAGGTAGGGCTGGCGTTCGTCGACTGCGCCTTTCTGGGTGACGCAGGGGCTTTTCGGGCCGGGCAGGTCGCCGGTTTCTTCGTCATCTTCGGCTTTGGTGGCGATCGTCCCACCAGGCACCGCTTCGGTCGCCTGTTCGAAGGAATCGGAGAGGACGCCGACGGTGATTTCTTCGCCGTCGAGTTCGAAGGGCGGTTCCTGCGCTCCATCGACGTTGAGCTGAGCGACCCCCTCGGAGATCACCGAGCCGCCGTCGCAGGCGGCGCGCAGCACGGGGGCGCGCACCTGGGTCACGGCGAGGACGCCGGGCGCCCGCGCGATCGCCTGCAGGTCGGCCGCCGATACGGCCGCGGTCACGGTCCTGAGGCTGGGGCTGTCGTCAACCACCTCGGCCCCCTCGCGGCGGAGCGCTGACAGGGTGCCGGCGCCGGGCTCGTGGCGGACGTAGACGAGGACGCGCCTGCCGCGGCGGATCAGGCTTCCCGGTCCGCTCTGGGCGACACCGAGGACGCGCGCTTCCCGCGCCGCGGGCAGGGCTCGGACCGCGGGCTGGGCGAGCCTGGCCAGCGCCGGCGAGAGCGGGCCGGGCTGCTTCACCGGCACGGCGGCGCCCGCCGCACCGGGCAGAAGCAGGGAAAGCGCGACGGCAACGAGCGCAGCGGCGCGCCTAGTTGCTCGAACCAGCAGCATCAATTCAAGGTATCGGCCGATGCTCGCGAAAACTGAACGTTGTCCGCACCGGCCTACGATCCTGCTACGGTCCATTTCCGTTAGGGCCGGTAGATACCGGCGAAAGTTGTGCGTAGCGCTCGCAGTCGTTGCTTCATCGCATCCTCCGCGTTCGCAGCACATGAAGTGGAGGCAATGCATGCCGACTGGAACTGTCAAGTGGTTCAGCGACGACAAGGGCTACGGGTTCATTACGCCCGACGACGGCTCGAAGGACGTTTTCGTCCATCACACCGCGATCATGGGTGAGGGCTTCCGCTCTCTGACCGAGGGCGCGAAAGTGAGCTACGAGTCCGAAGAAGGCCCCAAAGGTCCGGCCGCAGCGAGCGTTCAGCAGCAGTAGCTTTCTCGAACGCTTGAGTAGTGCCGAAGCCCGCCGCAAGGCGGGCTTCTTCTTGGCTGGAACCGCCCGTCCCCTACTCTCTCCCTCGCCTATGAGCACGACCCGAGACGACCTCCGCAACGTGGCGATCATCGCCCACGTCGACCACGGCAAGACGACGCTGGTCGACGCGATGCTGTGGCAGACCGGCACCTTCCGCAAGGGCCAGGACGTCGCCGAGCGGGTGATGGACTCGATGGACCTCGAGCGCGAGAAGGGGATCACGATCCTCGCCAAGAACACGGCGGTCAACTACGGCGAGGTGAAGCTGAACATCGTCGATACGCCGGGGCACGCCGACTTCGGCGGCGAGGTCGAGCGGGCGCTGACGATGGTCGACGGGGCGCTGCTCCTGGTCGACGCCTCCGAGGGACCGCTGCCGCAGACGCGCTTCGTCCTGCGCAAGGCGCTGGAGCGGAAGCTGCCGATCGTCCTCGTCGTCAACAAGGTCGACCGGCCGGACGCGCGGATCGCCGAGGTCGTCGACGAGGTATACGAGCTCTTCATCGACCTCGACGCCGACTCTGACCAGATCGACTTCCCGATCGTCTACACGAACGCCAAGGACGGCTGGGCCTCGCTCGAGGAGGGGGTCGAGGGCGAGGACCTGAAGCCGCTGCTGGATCTGATGCTGGAGAAGATCCCGGCGCCGACCTTCGAGGAGGGAGCGCCGCTGCAGGCGCACGTGACCAACCTCGACGCTTCCCCCTATGTCGGCCGCCTGGCGATCTGCCGCGTCCACCAGGGGACGATCCGCTCCGGCCAGCAGATCGCCTGGTGCCGCGCCGACGGCAGCGCCCAGCGGGCGGCGGTCTCCGAGCTCTACGTCACCCTGGGCCTCGAGCGGGTCGCCGCCGAGGAAGCCGGGCCGGGCGAAATCATCGCGGTCGCGGGAATCGAAGAGGTGACGATCGGCGAGACGCTGGCCGACCCCGAGGATCCCCGGCCGCTGCCGGTGATCACCGTCGATGAGCCCTCGCTCTCGGTCGTGATCGGCATCAACACCTCCCCCCTGGCGGGCACCCAGGGTGGCGACAAGCTGACCGCGCGCCAGATCCGCGCCCGGCTCGACGCCGAGCTCGTCGGCAACGTCTCGCTGCGGGTCAAGGACACCGACCGTCCCGACGCCTGGGAGGTGCAGGGGCGCGGCGAGCTGCAGCTGGTCGTCCTGCTGGAGATCATGCGCCGCGAGGGCTACGAGCTGACCGCCGGGCAGCCGCAGGTGGTGACCCGGGAGATCGAAGGCAAGACGCACGAGCCGGTCGAGCGGCTGGCGATCGACATCCCGGAGGAGCACGTCGGCGCCGTCACCCAGCTGCTCGCCGCCCGCAAGGGACGGCTGGAGCAGATGACCAATCACTCGACCGGTTGGGTGCGGATGGACTACTTGGTGCCGGCCCGGGGGCTGATCGGCCTGCGCACGGAGTTCCTCACCGAGACCCGCGGCTCGGGGATCCTGCACCACGTCTTCGACCGCTGGGAGCCATGGGCGGGGG
>DASURF010000010.1:0-13948 GCA_036280195.1 Solirubrobacterales bacterium
CGTCACCTTCCTCCACGTGATCCTCGGCGAGCAGGCGCCGAAGATGCTGGCGATCGGCAAGGCCGAGGGAGTGCTGATGTGGATCGCCGGCCCGATGGCCTTCTTCCGCAGGATCCTGCACCCGCTGATCGTCGCCACCAACGCCCCCGCCAACTTCCTCGTCCAGCGGGTGCTGAAAGTCGACGTCGAAGACGGCGAGGAGACCTCGCCGGAGGAACTGCGCCTGCTGATATCCCGCGGCGCCCAGCGCGACCGCCTCGATCCCGGCGAGGCCGGCATGCTCGGCGGCGTCTTCCACCTGCACGAGCAGGAGGCGCGGGAGGTGATGACGCCGATCCCGGCGGTCATCACCGTCGACGCCTCGGACACGGTCGAGGCGGCGCTGCGGCGCTGCGTCACCTCCGGCCACACGCGGCTGGTGGTGATCGAAGACGACAACCCGGACCGGGTCAAGGGCGTCGTCCACAACAACAGCCTCGCCCGGCTCTACATGAGCGAGGGCCCCGAGGCCTCGCTGGAGACCGTCATCCGCGACGCCCTGATCGTGCCGGAGACGCGCCCGCTCGACGACCTGCTGCACGACCTGCAGGTGCAGCGCACCTCGCTCTCGGTGGTCGTCGACGAGTACGGGCGCACGGTCGGAATCGTCACCGTCGAGGACATCCTCGAGGAGGTCGTGGGGGAGATCGAGGACGAGACCGACCCCCGCGCGGCCGCCGTGCGCAGGCTCAGCAACGGCGACTGGTTCGTCCGCGGGCACGTCTCGCTGGGAGATCTGGCCGACGCCGGCATCGACCTGCCCGTCGACACCGAAACGTACAACTCGGTCGGCGGCTACGTCTTCGGCGAGCTCGGCCGGCTGCCCAAGCGCGGCGACTCGATCGTCACCAACGGCTACACGATCCGGGTCGAGGCGGTGCGGGAGAACCGGATCGAGGCGGTCCGGATCAGCGGCGGCAGCGGCGATTCCGTCCGCTCGGCCGCCTAACTTCATCGAGCAACCCGCGACCGCTCGAATCTTGGAGGTACCGCATGTGGGTTGTACGCCTGACCGACAAGCAGCTCGAGGTCCTGAGGGCGTTGCTGCGATCCGAGGAACACCTCGGGCCCGCGCTCAAAGGCTCGATCGAGGCTCTTGACCTGGCCCGCTGGGACGACCTACCCGAGGCCGAGCTCCCCTGGGGCGAGGTGGAGAACGTCGCCCGCCGCCAGAACATTTCCGAGGCCGACGTGATCTGGGACCTCTCCGGCAAGCACCGAGCTGCCTGAGTCTGGCCGCGGCGCTCCTCCAGCGGGTGGCGACGATTCTGAGGACTCTCCCGGTAGGGAGAGCCCAGAATCGGAGACAGGACCCGCTGGCCTAGTCGTACGAGTAAAAGCCTGCGCCGCTCTTGCGGCCGAGTTTCCCTTCGCCGACCATCTCGACCATCAGACCCGGCGGCTGGCTGGCGGCCTCGCCGTTTTCGGCGTAGAGGGAGTCGCCGATCGCCTTGGAGACGTCGAGGCCGACGAAGTCGAGCAGGGCGAGGGGGCCCATCGGGTGCCCGGCGCCGAGCTTCATGCAGGTGTCGATCTCGCCGGCCTCCATGCCGGTCCGCTCCATCAGGCGCACTGCTTCGAAGAGGAAGGGGAAGAGGAGGCGGTTGACGACGAAACCGGCCTGGTCGGGTACCTCGACCGCGGTCTTGCCCAGCGCCGCGCACCAGGCGAGCACCTTCTCGCGCGAGTCGGCGGCGCCGTCGGGGATGCAGACCTCGATCAGCTTCATCCGCGGCACCGGGTTGAAGACGTGGAATCCGAAGAGCTTGTCGGTGCCGGCCGCCTGGGCGATCTCGGCGATGCTGAGCGAGGAGGTCGTGGTGCCGATGTCGGCGTTCGGGCAGGCTTCGGCGATCGTGCTGAGCAGCTCGCCCTTGGGGCCGACTTCCTCGACGATCGCCTCGACGACGACGTCGCAGTCGGCGAGGTCCTTGGGGTCGGTGGTGACGCGCAGACGCGAGGGCTCGGCCCCCTCGATCTTGGCGCAGGCGGCGACCACTTTCTCCTCGGCGCGCCAGGCGGAAGCCTCGCTGCGGGCCAGCAGAATCGTGTCGGCCGTGGTGGTTGAGACCGCGGCAAGGCCGGTGGCGATAGCCCCGCTGCCCGCGATCCCCGGACTCGAGTACCCCTGATTAGCGCTCATTGGCCGGGGTTCCTATCACGCCGCCCCGCCCCGGTGACGTGCGGCCGCGAAGCGCCGTCGACCCTGGCTGATTGACCAGTCAATCGGCTACCCTCAATACAGAGGCCGCGCGGTGCGCGCCCGAGATCTTCTTCAGGAACGGAGGCTGGCGATGGACAACGGCAACGGCAAGTTCGGCGGGCGGGAAGTGGTCATCGTCGAGGCGGCGCGGACCCCGATCGGCCGCGGTCACCCGGAGAAGGGCTACTACAAGGATCTGCACCCCTCCAACCTGCTCGCCCGCACCTATGCGGAGCTGATCGCGCGAGCCGGAATCGACCCGAACGAGGTCGGCGACGTGATCGCCGGCTGCGTCCAGCAGTTCGGCGAGCAGGGCCTCAACATCGGCCGCAACGCCTGGCTCGAGGCCGGCCTGCCGCAGGAGGTCCCCGGGACCACCGTCGACCGTCAGTGCGGCTCCGCCCAGCAGGCGGTCAACTTCGCCGCGGCCCTGGTCGCCGCCGGCGTCCACGACGTCGCGATCGGCGGCGGCGTCGAGCACATGGGCCACATCTCCTTCGCCGACTCCTACTCGGTGATGGAGGAGCATGGGCTGGCCTTCTCGCCCGAGCTGATGGAGAAGTACGACCTGATCCCGCAGGGCCTCTCGGCCGAGATGATCGCCGACAAGTGGGAGATCAGCCGCTCCGAGCTCGACGAGCTCGGCGTCCGCTCCCAGCAGCTTGCCAAGCAGGCGACCGACGAGGGCCGCTTCGAGCGCGAGATCATCCCGATGCAGGTCAACGGCGACACCTACGTCGCCGACCAGGGCCTGCGCGAGACGACGATCGAGGGCCTCTCGCAGTTGAAGCCGGCCTTCAAGGAGGACGGCAAGATCACCGCCGGCAACTCCTCGCAGGTCTCCGACGGCGCCGCCGCGGTGCTACTGATGAGCCGCGAAAAGGCCGACGCGCTGGGCCTCGAGCCACGGGCGCGGATCTTCGACCAGACCACGGTCGGCGTCGACCCGGTGATCATGCTGACCGGCCCGATCCCGGCGACCGAAAAGCTGCTCGAGCGCAACGGGATGAAGATGGATGACATCGACCTGGTCGAGATCAACGAGGCCTTCGCCTCGGTGGTCGGCGCCTGGCGGCGCGAGCTCGATCCCGACATGGACCGGGTCAACGTCAACGGCGGCGCGATCGCCCTCGGCCACCCGCTCGGCTCGACCGGCGCCCGCCTGATCACCACCCTGCTGCACGAGATGGAGCGCTCCGACAAGGAGATGGGCCTGGTGACGATGTGCTGCGGCGGAGGCCTCGGTACCGGGACCTTGATCCAACGGACTTGACTTAGAGCGGGGCGGCAGGCATATACTGCCGCCTCATGCGCAGGAAGTTCTTACTACTTGTTCTCTCTCTCGCGGTCGGCGCGATCGCTCTCGGCTGTGGCGACAGCGGTGACGACAGCACCGCTTCCTTGACGAAGGCCGAATACATCAAGCAGGCCAACGCCATCTGCGCGAAGTACACCAAGCAGATGGCGGCCGACTTCCTCAGGTTCTCCAAGGAAAACCGCGATCAGCAGAACAACCTCAAGGTCGCGAAAGAAGGGATCGCGGAGATCACCGTCGAGCCGACCAAGGAAGAGATCGAAGACCTGCGCGCGCTACCCGTCCCCAGCGGCGAGGAGGAAAAGGTCGAGGCCCTTCTCGTACGGCGGGAAGAAGCGCTGGAGAAAATAGAAAAGGAACCGCTGTTCAAAGTCAGTGGTGACCCATTCGAGGCTTTCAACAAGCCGCTGCATGACTATGGCCTCACCGAGTGCGCCCTCTGACCGCGTTGCCGTGAGGGCAGGTACCTGGGCCTTGCTTCTTGTGGCGATCGCCTCGCTTCTCGTCGTCAGCGGCTGCGGCAGCGATTCCGGCGCTGAAGAGAAGACGCTGACGAAAAAGCAGTTCGTCAAGCTCACCGAAGCCTTCTGCGACAAGGAATACCGGGCCGAGGAACGGGACATGAAAGCGTACGCCCTGAAGCACGGTCTGCTCTTCGGCGGCGGCGAGCCGTGGGAACAGGAAGTCCTCAACGAGATCGTCTTCGAATACGTCGAAGACAAAATCGACTACTTCAAGTCGCTGCCGGTGCCGGAAGGCGACGAGAAGGAGGTCAGGGGGATGATCGTCGCCTTCGAAGAAGGCCTCGAGAAGAGCGAAAAGAACCCGGCAGCCCTCGCCGAAGCGCGGCCCTTCGCCAAGAAGAAGCAGCCCGAAGATCTTTGGGACGCGAGCTACCAGACCACGAGCGCCTACGGGCCCTGGCTCTGCGGCCAGCCTTAACCGGGACTTGGCCAGCCGGCCAGGCGATCGCTATATGCTGCGCACTCGATGGACCTGACGCTGTCGCCATCGGAGGAGGAGTTCCGCGACGAGGTTCGCTCCTGGCTGCAGGAGAACCACCCCGGGCCTGAGCCCGAGGGGGCCGGCCTCGACGAGGTGATGGCCTTCCGTCGCGAGTGGCAGCTGAAGCTGCACGGGGCCGGTTGGGCCGGGATCTCCTGGCCGCAGGAGTACGGCGGCCGCGGCGCGACGATGATCGAGCAGGCGATCTTCGCTGCCGAGGCATCGCGCCAGGAAGCGCCGGCGCCCGCCAACGTGCTCGGTCTGGCGATGGGCGGCCCGGTCGTCATCGCCCACGGCACCGACGAGCAGAAGGCCCGCTACCTGGAGCCGATCCTGACCGGCGAGGAGATCTGGTGCCAGGGCTTCTCCGAGCCCGAGTCCGGTTCCGACCTCGCCTCGCTGAAGACGCGCGCGGTCAAGGACGGCGACGAATGGGTCGTCACCGGCCAGAAGGTCTGGACCACCTTCGCCCAGTACGCGAAGTGGTGCATGCTGGTCGCCCGCACCGACCCCGACGCGCCCAAGCACCAGGGCCTCACCTACTTCCTGATGGACATGGAGCAGGACGGGGTGCAGACCCGCCCGCTGGTCCAGATAACCGGCGAGGGCGAGTTCAACGAGGTTTTCTTCGAGGAGGCGCGGGTGCCCGACGCGAACGTCGTCGGCGGCGTCGGCAACGGCTGGGCGGTGGCGATCACCACCCTGATGAACGAGCGCGCCGGGCTCGCCTTCGGGGCGATCTCGCAGATCCAGAACAGCCTCGGCCGGCTCGGCAAGTTGGCGCGTGAAACGCAGTCGAACGGCGGCACCGCGGCCGACGACCCCTACTTCCGCCAGCGAATCGCCCAGCTCCACATCGAGGTGGAGACGATGCGGCTGAACGCCTACCGCGGCCTGACCAAGACGATGCAGTCGGGGATCCCCGGCCCGGAGGGCTCGCTCGGCAAGTGGCAGTGGGCGGACATCAACCAGGACCTGACCGAGCTGGCGCTGGAGATCGAGGGCGCCTATTCGATGTTGGCGCGCGGCTCCGAGCACGCGGTCGCCGGTGGCGCCTGGCAATACGGCTTCCTCCGCTCGCGCGCCAACTCGATCGAGGGCGGGACCACCGACATCCTGAAAAACATCATCGCCGAGCGGGTGCTCGGCCTGCCGAGGCTGCGGTAGGCGAGCGGCAGGAGACCTTCCATGTACTTCGACCTCACCGACGAGCAGCAGGCGATCCGCTCGACCGCCCACGATTTCCTCGCCTCGCGCTTCAAATCGGAGCGGATCCGTGAGATCGCGGACAGCGAGTCCGGCTTCGACGAGAGCGGCTGGAAGGAGATGGCCGAGCTCGGCTGGGCCGGTCTGGCGCTACCCGAGGAGTGGGGCGGCCAGGGCCTCGGGATCGTCGACCTCGCGGTGCTCTTCGAGGAGATGGGCTACGCGCTGGCTCCCTCGCCGCTGCTCTCGAACACGATCGCCGGCCTGGCGCTCGCCGCCGCTGGCTCCGACGAGCAGCGCGAGCGCTGGCTGCGGCCGCTGGCCGCCGGCGAGCTGCGCGGCGCGCCGGCCCTGCTCGACGCCGGCACCTCGGCCGAGCCGCTCAAGTTCGCGCTGGAGGCCGAGGGAAGCGGCGACGGCCTCGTCCTCAGCGGCGAAAAGACGCTGGTGATGGACGCGGCGAGCGCCGACTTCTTCCTCGTCGCCACCGCCGACGGTCGCCGCCACATCGTCGAGCGCGACGCCGACGGAGTCACGGTCAAGCCGGAGGAGTCGATCGACCTGACCCGGCGGCTCTCCTCGGTGAAGCTGGACGGCGTCGAGGTTGCTCCGGAGAACACCCTGCCGGGAGCGGCCGAGGACTATCTGCCGGTCTTCCACCGGGCCTGCGTCGCGATCGCCGCCGAGTCGACCGGGATCGCCCAGCGGGCGCTGGAGATGTCGGTCGCCTACGCCAAAGACCGCCAGCAGTTCGGCCGGCCGATCGGCGCCTACCAGGCGGTTTCGCACCGCTGCGCGCAGATGCTGCTCGAGACCGAGAACTCGCGCTCGGCCGTCTACGGGGCCGCCTGGGCCGCCGACGCCGAGCCGGAGTCGCTGCCGCTCGCCGCCTCGATGGCCAAGGCCTACGCCTCTGACGCCGGCTGGCGCGTGCCCGACATGGCGATCCAGGTTCACGGCGGGATCGGCTTCACCTGGGAGCACGACCTCCACTTCTTCCTCAAGCGCGGGCGCGCCAACGCGGCGAGCTTCGGCGACGCCAAGTGGCACCGCGAGCGGGTCGCCGAGGCCGTCCTCGCCGGCGAGACCGCACCGGCGAGCGCCTGAGCCGCAGCGGCGATGGGCGCGCTCGATCGCATCTCCGTCGCCGCGATCGGTACCTCGATTGCCGACCTCGAGGCGGAGACGCTGCGCGCCGAGGCGGCCGGGGTCGAGTGCGTCTGGGCGCCGGAGCTGTTCCGCAGCGCCGTCACCCAGGCCGCCTACCTGGCGGCGAAAACCGAGCGGATCGGGGTAGCGACCGGGATCGTCTGGGCCTTCACCCGCAGCCCCTTCATCCACGCGATCAGCGCCCTCGACATCGACGAGATGTCCGGCGGGCGCTTCCGGCTGGGGATGGGCGCCGGGGTCAAGCGCCTGAACGAGACCTGGCACAACGCCGACTACGGCCGCCCGGCGCCGCACCTGCGCGAGGCGATCGAGGCGACGCGGCTGATCATGCGCCAGGCCGGCGCCGGCGAGCCGATCCGCTACGAGGGCGAGTACTACGACATCGACATCAAGGGCTGGGTCCGCCCGCACCCGGCGCCGCGCGAGGCGGTGCCGATCTACACCGCCGCCGTGCAGGCGGGGATGGCGCGGATGGCCGGCGACGTCGCCGACGGGCTGATCGGGCACCCGATCCAGTCCCTGCGCTGGATCGACGAGGTGATCGTCCCGGCCTTCGAGAAGGGCCTGGGCCGCTCGGGCCGCGAGCGCTCCGACTTCGACTACCTGCCGACCGTCTGCTGTGCGATCGACGACGACGAGGGGCGGGCGATCGAGATGGCCCGCCGCACGATCTCCTTCTACGCCACGGTCAAGACCTACATGCCGCTCTGGGAGCTGCACGGCTTCGCCGACAACGCCGTCGCCGCGGGCGACGCGTTCCGCCGCGGCGACCTCGCCGCCGTCCCCGCTGCGATCAGCGACGAGATGGTCGAGGCCTACTGCGCCGCCGGCCCGCTCGACAAGGTCCGCGCCCGGGTCGAGGCGACGGCCGAGCGCGCCGACGGCCTCTTCCTCACCCCGCCGACCTACTTCATCTCCCCCGAGGAGCTGAGCGAGTTCCAGAACCGCATCATCGACGCCTTCGGCCCGTCGACATGACCCAGGCCCGCGCGGCGGCTTAGCCCTTTTCCATCTCCCGCTGGACGTCGGCCTCGGTGATCCGGTTGCTGGGGCCGTAGGCCTTCCAACCCTGGGCGACGGCCGCGATGCCGATGCCGAGGATCACCCAGACCGGCCAGAAGTAGCCACCGCCGCCGAGTGCCCAGATGACGATGCAGACGAGGACCGCGAAGGCGCCGCCGGCGGCGACTCCCTTGAAGTCCTGCTTCATCTTCAGGCGCTGGATCGCCAGCTCCCGCGCGTGCTCCGGCCTGTCGACGCCTTCCTCGACCATGGGCGGAATGCTAACCCGCAGGGGCGGCGGAGGGGCGAGACCGGACAGCCGGGTTTTTAATAGAGAGTCTTTAAATAGTGGAAGTTCTCTGTAGGATCGAAGCCTCTTGGCTGAGCGTGGCGACCTCGAAGCGTGGATCTACGGACCGCCCTCCGAGCGTCGGTTCACCCAGGATTCGCCGGTCTTGCCCGAGGTCTGGCGTCGCTTCGCGGAAGACCCCGAGAGACGCCAGGACCTGCTGCTGACCCCGCATCAGCACAGCAGCGCCGCGAAGCTGATGACGGCCCTGATCGAGTGCTTGTTCGGTCCGGAGGCGCATCCGACCGATCGCGCCGCCCATGGCATCGCGCTCAACGAGGGCTACGTGGTCGCCCACCTCAGCTTCACCGAGCTGGTCAGGTGCGTGGTGCCGCTGTCGGAATGGTGGGAGCAGCTGTGGCCGGCGCGGACGAAGGACCTCGGTCGCTGGCTCCGCGGCCGGCTCCGGAAAGAGAGCGCGAAGGCGCCGAAATCGCCCGGCTTCCGCTCGGACTGGCTCTACTGGTACGCAGCCCTGCTCGGGAGGATCCAGCTCGGTCACGGGGAGGGGGACGATCTCCCCGCATACCAGGACCAGGTTCTCGCCGGAGCTGCGTTGCTGGAGGGCATGGAGCGCCCCGACAAAGGCCAGGCGCCGCTTTGGGTCGTCAACGTCAACCGCGAGGCGCGCACCGCGCTGGCGAAATCGCGCCTCGCGGTCAAGGCCGACGCCGCCGAACGCGTCTTCTCGGTCACCTGTGCCGAGCTGCGCTGGGCGATCGTCGACACCGGCATCGACGCCCGACACCCGGCCTTCCTCCGCCGCAAGGACGACGGCACCCTGGAGCAACGCTCCTGGGCCAACACGAGGGTCATCGCCACCTACGACTTCACCCTCCTGCGCCGGATCGTCTCCGGGGAGCTCGGCGGCCTCGGGGAGCAGCAGCGCGAAGACCTCGAGCGCAGGATCAAGGCCGGACAGGCCCTCGACTGGGACGCGCTGAAGCCGCTGCTGAGGATGCCCCACGGCAAAGGCTATGAACCGCCGAAGAACCCCCACGGCACCCACATCGCCGGGATCGTCGGCGGGGACTGGCGCAGCACCGACCCGGGAATGCCGGCGCGCTACGACCTGAAGGGGATCTGTCCCGACATCGAGCTCTACGACCTGCGCGTCTTCGGCGAGGAGGGCAAGGGGGAAGAGTTCGCGATCGCCGGCGCGCTGCAGTTCATCCGCCACCTCAACGCCCACAGCGACCTGCAGGTCATCCACGGCGCCAACCTCAGCCTCTCGCTCGACCACGACCTCGCCAACTACGCGGTCGGCCGCACGCCGATCTGTGACGAGTGCGAACGGCTGATGTCGAACGGGGTGATGGTCGTGACCGCGGCGGGCAATGAGGGCCAGGCGACCTACGCCGCCGCCGACGGCCGCCGGCAGGACGGGTTCAGGACGGTGGCGATAACCGACCCCGGCAACGCCGAGGGCGTCGTCACCGTTGGCTCCACCCACCGCCAGAACCCCCACACCTACGGCGTCTCCTACTTCTCCAGCAAGGGCCCCACCGGTGACGGCCGCCACAAGCCGGACCTGGTGGCGCCGGGGGAGAAGATCTCGGCTCCGACTCCAGAGGAGGATTACCAGGTGAAGGATGGGACCAGCCAGGCCACTGCCCACGTCTCGGGGGTGGCGGCGATGCTGATGGCGCGGCACCCCGAGCTCGTCGGGCGGCCGCAGCAGGTGAAGGAGATCCTCTGCCGCACGGCGACCGACCTCGGGCGCCAGCGGGACTTCCAGGGGGCGGGAATGGTCGACGCGCTGCGGGCGCTGCAGGCGGTGTGACGATGATCTTCTCCCTCGAGGTGCTGCGGGCCAAGCACGGCGACAGCCTCCTCCTCCACTACGGCGACGCCGACGACCCGAAGCTGATCGTCATCGACGGCGGCCCGCGTGGCGTCTGCAAGGACGCCCTGCTGCCGCGCCTGGAAGAGCTGCGGGACGAGCGGGGCGGCGAGCTGACGATCGAGAACCTGATGGTCAGCCACGTCGACCAGGACCACGTCCGCGGCGTCCTCGACTTTGCCCAGACCCTGGACGAGGACGACGCTCTCCGGGCCGGCTTCAAGGTGAAGACGCTGTGGCTGGACTCCTTCGAGGACACGGTCGGCGACGGCTCCCCGATCATCGCCGGGGTCGGGGCGGCGCCGGCGGGAGCGGAGGCGGGCGAGCTCGCGGCCGAAATCGCCAGCGTCGGAGAGGGGCGCAGCCTGCGCAATCTCGCCAGGAAATTCGGCTGGCCCCTGAACAAGGGCTTCGACGAGCTGGTGATGGCCCCGGACGACGCCGGCGTCGAGATCGACCTCGGCCCCCTGCGCCTCACCGTCGTCGGCCCCCGCGCCGCCGAGCTCGAGGAGCTGCGCAAAGAATGGGCGAAGGAGGTCGAGAAGCTGGTGAAAAAGGAGAAATCGACGGCAAAGGTCGCGGAATACCTCGACGACTCCGTCTACAACCTCTCCTCGATCGTCTGCCTGGCCGAGCTGGGCGGCAAGCGGATGCTGCTGACCGGCGACGCGCGCGGCGACAAGATCCTCCTCGGCCTCGAAAAGGCGGGTCTGCTGCCGAAAGGCAAGCCGCTCGAGGTCGACGTCCTGAAGATGCCCCACCACGGCAGCAGCCGCAACCTGGAGCCCGAGTTCTTCGAACGGATCAAGGCGCGGGAGATGGTCATCTCGGCCAACGGCAAAGACGAAAACCCCGACCTCACAACGCTGAAAATGATCTCGGAAGTCCGCAAGGACGACGACTTCACCCTGTATCTGACCTACGCGGACTTCGAGGAGGGGATCGGTCCCGGGATCCACGACTTCTTCGAGCAGGAGGCGAAAGACGGCCGCAAGTACAAGGTCGTCTTCCGCCCCGAGGACGATCTCTCGATGCGCCTCGACCTGCTCGACGCCCCCGGCTAGGGGCAGATCACGATCAGGTGGAAATCGGCGTCCTCGTTGTTGCCGTCTTTGTCTTTGGTCCGCACCTCGATCGCGTTCGGGTTGGCGGCCGAGCTGTTGGTCTGCGCGTAGCCCGCGTTCGGCACCGAGGTGCCGGCGTTGTTGCGCCCGGCGACGTCGGCGCAGCCGGAGACGTTGAACGGGAAGGTGACGGTCACCGCGCCGCCGCCCTCGACGGCGCTGATGTTGGGCCCGCTGGCCCGCGACAGCGCCGCGTTGCCGGGGCTGGCCGGGTTGTTGACGACCGCCCAGAAGGTGTGGGTGGCGACCTGCGCGAACGGCACCGTGCCGAGCTTGTTGTTGTTGATCTGGAACCCCGTCAGCGTGTCCTTCTTCAGCTTGCCGCCACCGATCGTCTGCTTCTTGATCGCGCCGCCGTTGATCGTCTGCGCGGCGTAGGCGGTCCCTGCCAGGGCTGCGACGAGGGCGATCAGCGCCACCACCATCGCCGGCGACGGACGCCCCATCTTCAGCTTGCTCATCTCTGGACTCCCTTCCAGTTGGTTGCCGAGTACCCGAAATCAAGTAACCCGCCGGAAGGCGAGTCGGTGCGGTGGGGTTACCCGGGAAGGGCCGCGACGAAGCGCTCGAAGGCGGCGATGTCGGTCACGGCGGGGCCGTGGCCGGGGAGGATCAGCGAGGGGTTGAGGTCGGCCAGCTTGCGGATCGAGCGTCGGTTCTCCTCCATGTCATAGGTGAAGATCGGCGGCGGCTCCTTGATCCCCGGCAGCCCGGTCGCGTAGCTCATGTTGCGGATCACGTCGCCGCAGATCGCGACCCGGTCGCTCTCGCGGAAGAAGACGACGTGGCCGCGCGAGTGGCCGGGAGCGTGGACGACGCGGAAGCCCGCGACCTCGTCGCCGTCCCGGAGCACGCGGCCGACCTCGTACGGCGGGCCCTCCCAGATCGCCCGGATGACGCGGTTGATCGGGTTGCTCGTGGACGCCTCCTGGATCGGCCGCTTGCCTTCCATCGCCTCGACGTCGTCGGCGTGGCAGGCGAGGGGGACGCCGCGCGCCTCGCAGACGTCCTTGGCCGCACCCTGGTGGTCGGGGTGGACGTGGGTCAGGGCCAGCAGCGAGATCTCCCGCCCCTCGAGCTCGGCGAAGATCCGCCGCCGGTCCCAGGTGCGGCCGGCATCGATCAGCACGTCCTCGGCGAGGTAGCAGTTGATCGTCGGCGCCGGGAACTCCTTCAGCCGCCAGACACCGGGAGCGAGGTACTTCAATGCGAGATCCCGAGACCCTGGCGCGGCTCGCCGCTGTGCTTCGACAGCTCTTCGAGGCGGGCGATCTGGCGCTCGCCTTCGCGCCGTGCCGGGTGGTCGGCGGGCAGCCCCTCGACGAGGCGGCGGATGCGGTTGCGCACCTGCAGGGCGAAGTGCGGGGTCACCGGCCCGGCGAGGGCGCGGATGTCCTCCGGCGTGATCTCCTTGGCCCCTCCGAGCAGCTGTGGGTTCTCGGCTTCGCTCATTCTCCGCCCCCGATCTTCGCAAGCTCGGCCAGTTCGTTCACTTCCGCCTGCTGCTCGACGCTGATTGCGCTGCCGTCGCCGATCACCCAGACGTGGTTGTAGAAGGCGCGGGTGGGGTCGGTGGTGTAGCCGGGCTTGACGTCGAGGAGGTAGTTGCGCACCTCGGTCGGCAGCGCGGCGGCGTCGTCGGTGAGCAGCAGCGGCCCCCAGGTTCCCGAGGCCGAGAGAGGGGCCGCGGCGGCGGCGTCGGCGGGGGAGTCGCTGCGGGCGAGGACGAAGCCGTGGCCGGGGTCGTTGACGTTCCAGCCGAAGCTGCCGTCGCGGTAGCGCGCCAGGGCGAGGGCGTTGGCGACCGGGTTCTCGCCCGAGACCCGTTTGACCTGCTCGGAGATCTTGCCGATTTCGCGGACCACGCCGGAGGAGATCGCCGAGGAGGGGCCGAGCACGTAGACCGGCACCTGCGGGTGCTTCTTCAGCGCGGCGGCGGTCGCCGCGGGCAGCTTCTCGGGCTCGGAGTAGAGGACCGGGTCGCCGGAGCGCGCGGCCCAGGCGGCGGCGGGCATCGCGAAGTCGGGGTGGGCGCTGGAGGCGACGACGATGTGGCGCGGGGGCTTGCCGGCCAGGCGGTCGCGCAGGGTGGCGATCTGGGCGGCGGTCGTGGCCGGGTCGCCGGAGTCGATCGGTGCGGCCTTGCCCGGGTAGGCGACGGTGCCGACCGCGAAGAGCGACGCCCGGCCGGTGGCGGCGCTGCCCTGGGGGTCGAGCGCGTCGAGCGCTTCAGCGGTCGCCTCGGGGACCTCGTCGGTGCCGGAGAAGAGGATCGGCGCCCGCACCGGTTCGGCCATCAGCACCGCGGCGGCGATCGCCCCGGCCCAGTCTTCCTCGCCGACCACGGTTACCGCGGCGGGTCGCTGCTCGGACGTGGTCGAGGGGAAGGCGGCGAGGGCGGCGCCGGCCGCGTTGGCGACCGGGTCCGAGCCGCCGATCCGGGTCGTGTTGTTGGTCGCGAAGCTGGGATAGCCGAGCGCTTCGGCGCTCTGCGAAGGGGTGGCATCGGAGCGCGTCTCGGTGGTGGCGGTCGGGGTGGGGGCCGGCGCCTCGGAGTCGTCCTCGCCGCCGCTGCCCCAGACGATCGCCGCGACGATGAAGACGAGAGCCAGCGCCACAAGCGCAATCAGCGCCTTCGGCGTGCCGGCGTTCGTCCTTTGTCGCCCCTTGGTCGACAAAGGACGAACGCCGC
>DASURF010000011.1:0-78554 GCA_036280195.1 Solirubrobacterales bacterium
CGTCGTCGACCTGGCGGCGATGCGCGACGCGATGGAGGAGATCGGCGGCGACCCGGCCGCGATCAACCCGCTGGTCGACGTCGACCTGGTGATCGACCACTCGGTCCAGGTCGACGCCTTCGGCAACGAGCGCGCCTTCGCCGTCAACGCCGAGCACGACTTCGAGCGCAACCGCGAGCGCTACTCGTTCCTCAAGTGGGGGCAGAAGTCGTTCGACAACTTCCGCGTCGTCCCGCCGGCGACCGGCATCTGCCACCAGGTCAACCTCGAGTACCTCTCGCAGGTCGTCTACAGCCGCGAGAACGGAGGCGTCCTGCAGGCCTACCCCGACACCCTGGTCGGCACCGACTCGCACACGACGATGGTCAACGGCCTCGGCGTCCTCGGCTGGGGCGTGGGCGGGATCGAGGCCGAGGCGGCGATGCTGGGCCAGCCGATCTCGATGCTGCTGCCGCAGGTGGTCGGCTTCAAGCTCTCCGGTGAGCTGCCCGAGGGCGCGACCGCCACCGACCTGGTCCTCACCGTCACCGAGATGCTGCGCGAGCGCGGCGTCGTCTCCAAGTTCGTCGAGTTCTTCGGCCCCGGCCTGCCGACCCTCGGCCTCGCCGACCGCGCCACGCTCGGCAACATGTCGCCGGAGTTCGGCTCGACCTGCGCGATCTTCCCGGTCGACGCCGAGACCCTGCGCTACCTCGACCTCACCGGCCGCCCGACCGAGACGATCGAGCTGGTCGACGCCTACGCCCGGGAGCAGGGGATGTTCCACGACGAGTCCAGCCCCGACCCCGTCTTCTCCGACCTGCTGGAGCTGGACCTCGGTGACGTCGTCCCCAGCCTCGCCGGCCCGAAGCGGCCGCAGGACCGGGTGCCGCTCTCCCAGGCGAAGGAGTCCTTCCTCGAGGCGATGTCGGAGTTCGACCCCGAGGCCGCCGAGCAGATGGGCAACGGCCGCGACGAGGCGATCGAAGAGTCCTTCCCCGCCTCCGACCCGCCGGCCGAGGACCACGACGACGAGCGCGGCCGGCCACGGCCCGCCGTCAGCGCTTCGGCCACGGCGCCGCCGAAGCACACCCACGACGCGATCGAGGTGACCTCGGACGGGACCAGCTTCGAGCTCGACCACGGCCGGGTCGTGATCGCCGCGATCACCAGCTGCACCAACACCTCCAACCCGAGCGTGATGGTCGGCGCCGGCCTGCTCGCCCGCAACGCGATCCGGCGCGGGCTGAAGCGCCGCCCGTGGGTGAAGACCTCGCTGGCGCCCGGCTCGACCGTGGTCACCGACTACCTCGAGCGCGCCGGCCTGACCGAGTACCTCGACGCCCTCCAGTTCAACCTGGTCGGCTACGGCTGCACCACCTGCATCGGCAACTCCGGGCCGCTGGCGCCGGAGATCTCCGCCGCGATCGCCGAGAAGGACCTGGCGGTCTGCGCGGTCCTCTCCGGCAACCGCAACTTCGAGGGGCGGATCAACCAGGACGTGAAGGCCAACTACCTGGCCAGCCCGCCCCTGGTGGTCGCCTACGCGCTCGCCGGCCGCATGGACATCGACCTGCAGACCGAGCCGCTGGGCGAGGGCTCCGACGGCGAGCCCGTCTACCTGAGGGACATCTGGCCCGGCGCCGAGGAGATCAAGCAGGTGGTCGGCGCCTCGGTGCAGTCGGAGATGTTCCGGCGCAATTACGCCGAGGTCTTCTCCGGCGACGAGATGTGGAACGCGGTCGAGGTTCCCGCGGGCGACCGCTACACCTGGCCCGACTCGACCTACGTCCGCCGCCCCAGCTTCTTCGAGGAGATGCCCGCCGAGGCGCCCGGCGTTTCCCCGATCATGGGCGCCCGCGCCCTGGCCCTGCTCGGCGATTCGATCACCACCGACCACATCTCGCCGGCCGGGGCGATCAAGAAAGACAGCCCCGCCGGGCGCTGGCTGACGGACCAGGGCGTCGCCGTCGAGGAATTCAACTCCTACGGCTCCCGCCGCGGCAACCACGAGGTGATGATCCGCGGCACCTTCGCCAACATCCGCCTTCGCAACCAGCTGGTCGAGCGCGCCGGCGGCTACACCCGCCACTTCCCCGACGGCGAGGAGACGACGATCTACGACGCGGCGACGGCCTATGCCGCCGAAGGCGTCCCGCTGGTCGTCCTCGCCGGCAAGGAGTACGGGTCGGGCTCCTCTCGCGACTGGGCGGCGAAGGGGACGAGGTTGCTGGGGGTGCGGGCGGTGATCGCCGAGAGCTTCGAGCGCATCCATCGCTCCAACCTGATCGGGATGGGCGTGCTGCCGCTGCAGTTCGCCGCCGGCGAGAGCGCCGCTTCGCTCGGACTCACCGGTGCCGAGAGCTTCGACGTCGGCGATCTTGAAGGTGGTCAGGCGAAGAAGGTGACCGTTACCGCGCGCGCCGACGACGGCAGCGAGAAGACTTTCGAGGCGACCGTACGGCTCGACACGCCGAACGAGGTCACCTACTTCATAAACACCGGCATCTTGCAGACCGTACTGCGCAACCTCAAAGGGTAGGCGCAGCGGGGCCGCGGGAGGCAGGGGGGTCCGCGCGACCCACACTGCACCTGCGCGTCGGTAGCCAGGGAGGGATGCCGACGCGGCCGTTCCCCCTGGCGGGACTGCCCTGAGGAACAGTCAGCGTCTAGCTATAGCGGCTGGACACCCCTCGGTCAAGCAGAATCGAGCGCTTTAGCCGCGTTCGGGGGCGCTTTCCGGCTGGTTGGTTTGCGAACCCGCGTGTTCGGCAACTCCCCAACCCTTGCGCTCGATCAGTTCGATTCCGATCACGCTGCCGACCGGGCCGACCGGGGTGAGGGTCGCGGCGAGCAGGGTGTAGGGCGCCTCCTTGCGCACGCAGGCGACCCAGATCACCACGCAGAGGGCGATGAAGCCGAGGCCGTGCGCCCAGCCGAAGATCATCGTCTCGGTCTCGAAGCCCGGCGCCAGCCAGAAGAGCAGCAGGCCGGCGAAGATCGCCAGCTCGATCCAGGAAAAGCGCTTCACCCAGACGAACAGCTCGCCCGGGACGGGCTTGTCGAACGGTTTGCGATTCAAGGGCGTCAGGTTCCGGGGGTGAGCGCGGTGAGCACGATCCGCTCCTGCTCGCGCGCGTGGGAGCCCGAGTAACCCTCGCCCGGGCTGGCCCGGCCCTGGCGGCCGATGTAGGTGAGCTTGACGCCCTCGGGCAGGACGTCGGGCATCCGCCGCGACATCACCTTCCAGGCGCCCATGTTGCGCGGCTCCTCCTGAACCCAGGCGATCTCCTTCAGGTTCGGGTAGGAGGCGATCAGGCGCTCCAGGTGTTCGCGGGCGAAGGGGTAGAGCACCTCGACCCGGGCGATGGCGACGTTCTCGGCGGCGGCGCGGCGCTCGTTGCCGTCCATGTCGTAATAGACCTTGCCGGTGCAGAGGACCAGGCGCTCGACCTTCTCGCGGCGGTCCTCGGCGGTCGGGTCGTCGAGGATGAACTGCAGTTCGCCCTCGGTCAGCTGCTCGAGGGTCGCGGCGGCCTTGTCGAGGCGCAGCAGGCCCTTCGGGGTGAAGACGATCAGCGGCCGCGGCTTCTTGATCAGCGCCTGGCGGCGCAGCAGGTGGAAGTACTGGGCGGCGGTGGTCGGGTTGGCGATGCGGATGTTGCCCTCGGCGCCGAGAGCCAGGAAGCGCTCGATGCGGGCGCTGGAGTGCTCCGGGCCCGAGCCCTCGTAGCCGTGCGGCAGGAGCAGGGTGAGGCGGGTCTGCTGGCCCCACTTCGACTCGCCGGAGACGATGAAGCTGTCGATGATCACCTGGCCGGCGTTGGCGAAATCGCCGAACTGCGCCTCCCAGAGGACCAGCGCGCTCGGGCTCGCCGCCGAGTAGCCGTACTCGAAGCCGAGGCAGGCGGTCTCCGAGAGCGGGCTGTTGTAGAGCTCGAAGGGCGCCGAGGCGTCCTCGAGGTGCTGCATCGGCGTGTACTTGAGGCCGGTGTTCTCGTCGTGGAGGACGAGGTGGCGGTGGGAGAAGGTGCCGCGCTCGGTGTCCTGGCCGGTGAGGCGGATGTGGACGCCGTCGGTCAGCAGCGAGCCGAAGGCCAGCGCCTCGGCCTGGCCGAAGTCGATCCCGCCGCCCTCGAGCGCGTCGACCCGCCGCGCCAGCGGGCGGCGCAGCTTGCGGTGGACGTTGAAGCCCTCCGGCGTCTTCAGCAGCGCCTCGTTGATCGCCCGCAGCTTCTCGGCCTCGACCGCGGTGTGGACCGGCGGGCTGGCGGTGCGGTCGAGCAGTTCGCCGGTCTGGGTGGTGGCGCCGGTGACGGTCGGGTCCTCGTACTCGCCGGCCTCCATCTTCTGCCGCAGGCCTTTCAGCGCCCCGGACATCTCGGCGTGGCGCTCGTCCGAGACCTTGCCGACCTCCTCGGCGGAGACCGTGCCCTCCTCGATCAGCTTCTCGGCGTAGATCTCCGAGACCGGCGGGTGGGCTTTGATCTTCGCCGCCATCGTCGGCTGCGTGTAGGCGGGCTCGTCGGTCTCGTTGTGGCCGAAGCGCCGGTAGCCGATCACGTCGATGACGACGTCGCGGCACCAGCGCTCGCGGTAGGCCATCGCCAGCCGCATCGCCGCGACGCAGGCCTCGACGTCGTCGGCGTTGACGTGGATGATCGGCACGTTGAACCCCTTCGCCATGTCGGCGGCGTAGGGGGTCGAGCGGGCGTCCGAGGGGTCGGTGGTGAAGCCGACCTGGTTGTTCTGGATTACGTGGATGGTGCCGCCGGTCGTGTAGCCGGGCAGCGCCTGCAGGTTCAGCGTCTCGGCGACCACGCCCTGGGCGGGGAAGGCGGCGTCGCCGTGAAGCAGCACCGGCACCGCCCGCTTGAAGTCGTGTGTCAGCTCGGGTCCGTCGAAGTCCTGCTGCAGGAAGCGGGTGCCGCCGGTGACTACCGGGTCGACGAACTCGAGGTGGCTGGGGTTCGGGTAGAGGCGGACCGAGATCTTGTTGCCGTCGGCCGTCTCGTAGACCCCGCGGTGGCCGTAGTGGTACTTGACGTCGCCGGTGCCGCCGTGGGGGATCGCGGCGACAGCCTTGACCGCGTCGATCTGCTTCGAGCCCTCGAACTCGGCCAGGATCGACTCGACCGGCCGCCCGAGGTTGTGGGCGAGGACGCTGAGGCGGCCGCGGTGGGCCATCCCGAAGACGACCTCCTCGGCACCGGCCCGCTGCGAGAGGGTGACGGCTTCGTCGAGCATCGGCACGACCACGTCTAGCCCCTCGATCGAGAACATCTTCTGGCCCAGATACGCCTTCTCGAGGAAGCGCTCGAACTGGAAGACGTCGATCAGCCGGTTCAGCAGGCGTTTTTTCTCCTCGTCGGTGAGCGGCTGGCGGTGGGCGCCGGTCTCGATCATCTCCCGCAGCCAGATCCGCTGCTGGTGGGAGGAGAGGTGCTCGACCTGGTAGCCGATCGTGCCGCAGTAGGCGTCGCGCATCCGCGGCAGCGCCTCGAGCAGGGTTTCGCCGGGGACGCCGATCCGCAGGATCGAGGCCGGGATCCGGGACATCAGCTCCGGGGTGAGGTTGACGTTCTCGGGCTGCAGCGCCGGGTCGCCCTTCGGCTCGGAGCCGAGCGGGTCGAGGTGGGCGGCGAGGTGGCCGTGGGTGCGGTAGGCCTTGAGCAGCGAGGTCGCCGCCTGCACGGCCTGCAGCAGCTCTTCGTCGATCTCGCCCGGGGCGGTGGTCGGTTCGGCGGTCGGGGCGGCGGCCCCGAGCGGCGGCGCCGAGGCCGAGGCGGGGTGGGCGGTGGAGACGACGGATGCTTCGAAGCCGAGGTCGGCGGCGACCGACTCGTAGAACTCGTCCTCGCCCTGCAGCAGTTCCTCGACCCGGCGCAGGAAGGCGCCCGACTCGGCGCCCTGGATGACGCGGTGGTCGTAGGTCGAGGTCAGCGTCATCACCTTGCTGACGCCGAGCTGCTTCAGCCGTTCCGGCGAGGCGTGCTTCCACTCCGGCGGGTAGGCGATCGAGCCGGTGGCGATGATCGCGCTCTGGCCGCTCAGCAGCCGCGGCACCGAGGCCATCGTCCCGATCCCGCCGGGGTTGGTGAGGCTGATGTTGGTGCCCTGGAAGTCGTCGGCGGAGAGCTTGTTCTCGCGGGTCTTCGCGATCAGCTCTTCGTAGTTGGAGTGGAAGCCGGTGAAGTCGAGCCCGTCGGCACCCTTGATCGCCGGGACCATGAGGCTGTGGGAGCCGTCCTTTTTCTCGACGTCGACGGCGATCCCGAGGTTGACCGGGCTGCCCTCGATCGCGAAAGGCTTGCCGTCTTCTTCGGCGAAGACGCGGACCATCACCGGGAAGTCCTTGGTCGCCTGCACGATCGCCCAGGCGACGAGGTGGGTGAAGGAGACCTTCAGCCCCCGGTCCTTCAGCACCGAGTTGATCGCCTTCCGTTTCGCGTCCAGCGTGTCGACCGCGATCGTCCGGAACGAGGTGGCCGTAGGCACCGCCCGGCTTTCGTCCATCGCCGAGGCAAGCATCGCCGCGGCTCCGCGAAGCTGCCTCGCCTCGCCCTTGACGGCAGGCCCAGCGCCGTTCCCGCCACCGTGCGACAGCACGTCCTCTTTAGTCACCTTCGCGCCCGGTCCCGAGCCACTAACCGAAGCAAGGTCGACGCCCGTAGCTTCAGCTACGCGACGAGCAACGGGCGTGGCCCTAACGTCGGCCGCCCCGTTCCCGGAGTCACCACCCCCGTTGGTCCCGGCTACTCCAGCGGAATCTGACGCGGGTGGCGACGATGCGGGATCCGCGCCGGTAGGCGCGGGGGACGTATCGGAGACAGGACCCGCGTCCCCACCGCCCTGGTCCTGCCCGGCTTCGCCACCAGCTTCCATCTCAGCCAACGGAGCCCCGACCGGAACCTCGTCGTCGACCTGCGCAACCAGCTTGGTAATCACCCCGTCAGCCGGCGCCGGCACCTCGGCATCGACCTTGTCGGTCGAAACCTCGACGACGGTATCGCCCTCCTTGACGGTGTCCCCCTCGGCCACGTGCCATTCGAGCACGATGCCCTCGGTCACCGACTCGCCCATCTCGGGCATCGTGATCTGGACGGTGGCCGTCTCTGGCATCTCGTGGCTCAGTCTAAGGAAAGAGGTTTGCGGGCAGCGCCATAGAGATACCCTGCAAGCTGATGAGTTACTTCGTCACCGGCGCAACCGGATTCATCGGCCGCAATCTGGTCCAGAAACTGCTGCAGCGGGAGGGCACGATCTACGCCCTGGTGCGGGCCGGATCGCGCGGCCGGCTGGAGGAGCTGCGGACCAGCTTCGGCGCCGACGGCGCCCGCATCGTCCCGGTCACCGGCGACCTCTCCCAGGACGGGCTGGGGGTCTCCGAGGAGGACCTGGTGGAGATGCGGGGGAAGATCGACCACTTCTTCCACCTGGCGGCGATCTACGACCTGACCGCCGACGCCGAGGCCCAGGAGGTCGCCAACGTCGAGGGGACGCGCCACGCGATCGAGCTCGCCGGCGCGGTCGAGGCGGGCTGCTTCCACCAGGTCAGCTCGATCGCCGCCGCCGGCCTCTACCGCGGCGAGTGGACCGAGGACATGTTCGAGGAGGCCGAACGGCTCGACAACAACCCCTACTTCCGCACCAAGCACGAGTCCGAGCGGCTGGTCCGCGACGAGTGCACGCGGCCCTGGCGGGTCTATCGGCCGGGGATCGTGGTCGGCGACTCGCGCACCGGGGAGATCGACAAGATCGACGGGCCGTACTACTTCTTCAAGAGCCTGCAGCGGTTGCGGCGGGTGGCGCCGGCCTGGCTGCCGGTGCTGGGGATCGAGGGCGGCGAGATCAACATCGTCCCGGTCGACTACGTCGCCGCGGCGATCGACCACATCGCCCACAAACCGCGCTTGAACGGGCGGGCCTTCCACCTCACCGACCCCCACCCGCACACCGCGGGCGAGGTGATCAACATCTTCGCCAAGGCCGCCGACGCGCCGCAGATGGCCTATCGCCTCGACCCCGAGGTGACCGAGCCGGCGACCGGGGCGCTGCGGACGGCGCTGAAGCTGTTCCCACCGGCCAAGCGGGTCGCCAAGACCGCGCTCGACCAGCTCGGCCTGCCCGCCGAGCTGCTGACCTACGTCGACTACCCGACGACCTTCGACTCGACCCAGACGCAGAAGGCGCTGAAAGGGTCGGGGATCGGGGTGCCGCCGCTGGAGTCCTACGCGGCGCGGGTCTGGGACTACTGGGAGCGCAACCTCGATCCCGACCTGTTCAAGGACCGCTCGCTCTCGGCGGCGGTGCGGGGCAAGATCGTCCTCATCACCGGCGCCTCCTCGGGGATCGGCAAAGCGACCGCGGTCAAGGTCGCCGACGCCGGCGCGACGGTGCTGCTGGTCGCCCGCTCGCTCGACAAGCTGGAGGAGACCAAGGAGGAGATCGTCGCCGGCGGCGGCGCCGCCCACATCCACCAGTGCGACCTCTCCGACATCGAGGACATCGAGCGGATGGCCGAGGAGGTGCTGGCCTACCACGGCCACGTCGACATCCTCGTCAACAACGCCGGCCGCTCGATCCGCCGCTCGATCTCGCTCTCCTACGACCGCTACCACGACTTCGAGCGCACGATCCAGCTCAACTACCTGGGGGCGGTGCGGCTGATCCTGGCGCTGCTGCCGGCGATGCGGGGGCGCAAGAGCGGCCACATCATCAACATCAGCTCGATCGGGACGCAGACCAACCCGCCGCGCTTCTCGGCCTACGTCGCCTCGAAGGCCGCGCTCGACGCCTTCAGCCGGGTGATCGCCTCCGAGGTGGTCGAAGACGACGTCCACCTGACGACGATCCACATGCCGCTGGTGCGGACGCCGATGATCGCGCCGACGCGGATGTACGACATGTTCCCGGCGATCACGCCGGAGGAGGCGGCCGAGATGATCACCAAGGCGATGATCAAGCGGCCGAAGAAGGTCGCCACCCGCCTCGGCAACTTCGGCGAGCTGGTCTACGCGGTGGCCCCGAAGGCCAGCGACTCGCTGCTCAACACGGCCTACAAGCTCTTCCCCGACTCGCAGGCGGCGAAGGGGAAGAAAGAGGAGGCGCGGGACAAACCGCCCTCGACCGAGGCCGTCGCCTTCGCGCACCTGATGAAAGGCGTGCACTGGTAGGCGCCGCCTGGGGTGGGCGCCGCTTGTCGGCGCGGCCACGGATGACGTCGCATACCGGCGCAGGCTGACCGCGCCCCTCGTCGCTAATAGCTCTGCTATTCGCTCCTCCGGCCACGGCCCCCTGCTTGGTCTGCGCCGCCCCCGCGACCACCCCGCCTGCGCGCCGACCACCCCAGGCGGCGGAAACATCTCGTGGTTCCTTAGTCCTGTCATGGCGGACAAAGGAACCACGAGGCCGAGCACTTCTCGCGGACCCCTGTTTCGTGGTTCCTTAGTCCCGAGATAGAGGACAAAGGAACCACGACTTCGGTGTAGCGTGCGGGCGATGGCTGAGCGGCGGCTCAAGCATTGGGGGTGGGGGTACGAGGACCAGGCTCCTACGGCTATGCAGTTGCGGGAGGCCGCGGAAGGGATCCGCGCCCGGTTCGGGTTCGGGGGTGAGGTCGAGAAGCCGGTGCCGCTGGAGGAGGTCGAGCTGCGGGCGCCGAGGTTAAAGGCGCCGAGCGACTTCGGAGATCTCTTCTCCGACGGGCACTACGAGCGGGTCTCCCATGCGCTGGGGAGTGCATATCGGGATGTGGTGCGGGGCTTCTACGGGAAGTTCGACAACCCGCCGGATCTGGTCGCTTTTCCGAAGGACGAGTCCGAGATCGAGGTGGTGCTGAGCTGGGCCGAGGCCGAGGGGGCGGCGGTGATCCCGTTCGGCGGCGGGACCAGCGTCTGCGGCGGGGTCGAGCCGCGGCTGGGGGAGCGACCCTCGGTCTCGCTGGACCTGCGGCGGCTGGACCGGGTGCTGGAGGTCGACGCGACGTCGCTGGCGGCGCGGATCCAGGCCGGCGCCACCGGCCCCGGCCTCGAGGACCAGCTGCGCGAGCACGGTCTCACCCTCCGCCACTTCCCTCAGTCGTTCGAGTACTCGACCCTCGGCGGCTGGGTCGCGACCAGGGCCGGCGGGCACTTCGCCACCCTGGAGACGCACGTCGACGACCTGGTCGAGTCGGTGCGGGCGATCACCCCGCGGGGGACCTGGGAGAGCCGGCGCCTGCCGGCCTCGGGCGCCGGTCCCTCGCCGGACCGGCTGCTGATCGGCTCCGAGGGGATCCTCGGCGTGATCGCCGAGGCCTGGGTGCGGGTGCGACCGCGGCCGCGGTTCAAGGCATCGACCGGCGTCTCCTTCGACGACTTCGGCGTCGCCGCCGGCGCGGTCCGCGCCCTTGCCCAGTCGGGACTGCATCCCGCTAACTGCCGCCTGCTCGACGCCGCCGAGGCGGAGCTGACCGGCGCCGGCGACGGCAGCGCCAACCTGCTGATCCTCGGCTTCGAGTCCGCCGACCACCCGGTAGACGCCTGGATGGACGCGGCGCTGGAGATAGCCCGCGACCACGGCGGCACCCCTGGCGAGGTCCGCACCTCATCGCCGACGGGACGAAAAGCGGTTGGGGTAACCGCAAATCGTCCCGTCGCCGAGGGGGGCGACGGCGGCGCTGTCGATCAATGGCGTGGGGCGTTCCTGCTGGCGCCTTACCTGCGCGACACCTTCGTCGCCTGCGGCGTGCTCTCCGAGACCTTCGAGACGGCGATCACCTGGGACCGCTTCGAGGAGTTCCACGCGACGGTGATGGAGACCACCCGCCGCGCCGTCGCCGAGGCCGGCGGCGTTCCTGCGGACGGACCGGGCGCGCCGCGCGTCAGCTGCCGCTTCACCCACGTCTATCCCGACGGCGTCGCTCCTTACTTCACGGTCCTCGCCCCGGCGGTCCGCGGCGGCGAGGTCGAGCAGTGGGACGAGGTCAAGGCTGCCGCCTCCGAGGCATTGATCGACGCCGGCGGCACGATCACCCACCACCACGCCGTCGGCCGCGACCACCGCCCCTGGTACGACCGCCAGCGCCCCGCCCCCTTCGCCGCCGCCCTCCGCGCCGCCAAGGCCGAGCTCGATCCTGCGGGGATGCTCAACCCAGGCGTTCTGATCGATCTCTGACTACCCTTTGCCCATGCCCCCCGTGCGGCCGGAGGCCAAGCCCCGGCAAGCAGATCAATGGCGCGCCAACGAGCAGTCGCGTCGTCGCCAGCTGCGCGAAGACGGACGGCGGCCGCTTGCGGTCAACCTTGCCGAGGGCCTGGCGTTGAGCGAATTCCTTTCCACTTTCACCGGGAGCGCCAAGGGCACTTGAGCGCGAATCCGCTGCGCTTGCGTGAGTTGCTGGAGCGACTAGTAGAGGCGGAAGTCCGTTTCGTCCTAGTCGGAGGCCTCGCCGTCAACGCCTGGGGATATCTGCGGGCGACCCGCGATGTGGACGTGGTCCCCGATCCGGACAAGGGGAATTTGGAGAGGCTCGACTCCCTGTTGCAGGAGCTTGGCGGCAAGGTCGATGTCGGTGGTCGCCTCCTCGACTCGTCGGCTATCTCTGCCTTCCTGAGGACCGGCGACAGAACGCTGGTCATGACCGACCTCGGCCAGATCGATGTCCTGCAGGGACTTCCCCAGGTGCCACGGTTTGCCGAGCTCGAGGAGAAGGCGCGGGACATCGACCTCGACGGATTGGTGGTTCGGGTCTGCTCGCTCAGGCACCTGTTAGATATGAAGCGGGCCAGCGATCGCCCGCGCGACCGCGACGATTTGGAAGCGCTCGAAGCTGCCCAAGGGGAGGAAGGGGCCGAGGGTTGACCTCGCTCGTCGCTACCCTGTCGCGACTCGCATTCCCGGTCGGGCAGCCAGATCTGGCGCCTGGGCCGCCCTCCCGCGATGGAAACGATCACCTCCGAAGAGCCCACCGTGCCGGCTGAGCCGGCCCAGCCCGAGCAGGAGCCCGCGGTGCCGGGGCGCTCGCCGCTGCGGGCGGCGATCAAGACCGGGCGGCCGAAGGAGTGGGTCAAAAACGTCTTCGTCTTCGCCGGCCTGCTCTTCTCGGGCAAGTTCACCGAGGGCCACGCGATCGCCGAGGCGCTGCTCACCTTCGTCGCCTTCTGCCTGGTCTCCAGCGCCGGCTACTTCCTCAACGACCTGATCGACGTCGAGCTCGACCGCAAGCACCCGAAGAAGAAGTTCCGGCCCCTGGCGGCCGGCGAGCTCTCCGAGCGGGCGGCGATGACGATCGCGCCGGTCCTCGCCCTCGTCGCCGTGGCTCTCGCCTTCGGCGCGGTCAACTTCACGGTGGGCCTGATGGTCGTCGGCTACGGCGTTGCCCAGACGGCCTACTCACTCGGCCTGAAGCAGATCGTGATCATCGACGTGATGACCCTGGCGGGGCTGTTCATCCTCCGCGTCGCCGCCGGCGCCGAGGCCGTCGACGCCCACGCCTCCGAATGGCTGCTGCTCTGCACCGGCATGCTCGCCGCCTTCCTCGGCTTCACCAAGCGCCGCCAAGAGGCGGTCTCCGAGCTGCACGAGGGCACCTCGACCCGGCCCGTCCTCGAGCACTACTCGCTGCCCTTCCTCGACCAGATGGTCTCCCTGGTCACCACCGGCACCGTGATCAGCTACGCGATCTACACCGTCAACTCGCCCCTGGTCGGCAGCGAGATGATGTGGACGATCCCCCCCGCCGTCTACGGGATCTTTCGCTACCTCTACTTGATCTACGACCGCAACGACGACCGCTCGATGTCCGGCATCATCGCCGGCGACCGCGGCATCCAAGCGGCCGGCGCGGCGTTCGCGGTGATCGCGTTTCTGCTGCTCTACGTGTTCAACTAGGCGAGCCCTACCTCAGGAGGCCCACCCTCCATCAGGTAGAAGCGGGCGCGGCCGATCTCCTCGCCGTTGACCTGGACCACCGCGGCGTGCGGGCCGGCCGTGGCGAAGCTCGCGGTCGCGGCGATCGACATGACCAGGCGTTGCTCCTGGCCTTCGGGGAGGCCCGGGGGGCGGCCGGTCTCGAAGTTGGCGGTCAGGCCTTCGCCGAGCTCGACGCCGTCGGGGTCCTGGACGGTGACTATGAGCTCGTGGGGGCTGTTGGTCTCGTGCCAGGCGACGTCGATGCCCAGGCCTATGGAGAAGGAGTACTCGGCCGGCAGCTCGGGGAGGCGGAGGACGTTCCAGCCGCCGCCGGTCAGGTAGAGCTTGCCGTTGACGGCCTCGCTGTGGTCGCAGAGGAGGAGGAAGCCGATGTTCACGGCCCCTCGCCCTCGGCGTAGGGGATGACGGGGAGGTCGGAGCGGAGTTCGAGCTTGCCGCCCTTGGTGAACTGGAGGTCGATCGTCTCGTTCTTGCGGTAGGTGCCCCAGAGCCCCAGGTACATCGCCAGCCAGCGGCTCGTCCCGACCTTCTCCTTGACGATCGGCCGGCCGAAGTCGATCTCGCCGGCTTCGATCCGATAGCTCTCCTTCGGCTGCTCGATGCCGTTGATGAAGACGGTGAAGGGCGGTTCGGCGCCGGCCGGCAGCTTCACCCGCTCGCCGGCGGCGTAGCTGCCCTTGGGGATCTCGGTATCGGCCTTGCTCATCGTTCCTCCGCCTCAAGAGTCTCGCGCACGAGGTCGAACGGCGTATCGTGGTCGGTCGGGTCCAGCTCCTCCCGGGTTACCCCGCCCCTGAAGGGGACGAACGTGCCGTCGCCGCGCACGTCGACTCCGGCGACCGACTTGCGCAGGAATCCGCCGCTGCTGAGCTGCAGGCGGGCGTGGACCTGGTCGCCGGGCGCGAAGTCGCGCAGCGACTGGACCGGCCGAACCGGCCCCTCGCTGCGGATCGCCAGCGCCCGCTCTCGCATCGCCGCCACGGCCACGCCGAGGTCGTCGAAGCGCTCGTGATCGACGTCGGAGCCATGGCGCACGGTCAGCTTCCAGCTGGGCATGGCCCGAGGCTATGCGAATCGGTGTGCCTTATCCCCGTCATGAGGGGGATAAGGCACACCGCTGTGTCCCGGCGCTCAGCTCTCGGGTGGCAGCAGCACGCGGTTGATCGCGTGGACGATCCCGTTGCTGCAGCGGATGTCGGTTTTGGTGATCTTCGCGTCGTTGACGAACGCGCTTTTGCCGCGGACCGAGAAGGTCACCTTCGAGCCCTCGGCGGTCTTAGCCGACTTCGTTTTGAGCACCTTGCTCGCCGGCACTTTGCCCGGCAGCACGTGGTACAGCAGCACCTTCCTCAGCATCGCCCTGTCCGACGCCAGGTCGTCCAGCGTCTTTTTCGGCACCTTGTCGAAGGCGGCGTTGGTCGGGGCGAAGACGGTGTAGCTCGTCTTGCCCGAGAGGGTCCCGACGAGGCCCGCCTTCTTCACCAGGGAGACGAGGGTCGAGAACTGCGGTGCCCCGGCCGCCGTTTCGACGATGTCCTTCTTCGGAGCCGCCGAGGCGCTGCCGACGGGAAGTGCGAGCACGGCAATCGCGGTGGCGAGGACGAGGAGTCGCTTGAGCATGGATCCTCCTTGGATAAGGGAGTTTTTCCTTTTGCCCTTCCGGTACGGGAGGGCCGCTCGATCGGTTGCCTTGCGGCGAAGTCTTTATCTGGCGCTTAGTCAGGCGCCGCGCCGGGGGCGTTTCGGCCGCCGCGCCGGCGGGCCGACGATTTTCTCCGGGCCCTCGCGCTGCTCCAGCGGCACGTACTCCAGCTCGCGCTCGCCGGTGTAGATCTGCCGCGGGCGGGCGATTTTCTTCTCCGGGTCTTCCTGCATCTCCATCCACTGGGCGACCCAGCCGGCGGTGCGGGGGATGGCGAAGATGACCGTGAACATGTCGGTAGGGATGTCCATCGCCTCGTAGATGATCCCCGAGTAGAAGTCGACGTTCGGGTAGAGCTTGCGCTCGGTGAAGTAGTCGTCTTCGAGGGCGCGTTTCTCCAGCTCCTGCGCGATCTCGACCAGCGGGTTGTACTCGGTCGCCTCGAAAACCGGCTCCAGGTATTGCTGGATGATTCGCGCCCGCGGGTCGTAGTTTTTGTAGACCCGGTGGCCGAAGCCCATCAGTTTCTCCTCGCGCTGCTTAACCCGCTCGAGGAAGTCGGGGATGTTCTCCGGCGACTCGATCCGCCGCAGCATCCGCAGCACCGCCTCGTTGGCGCCGCCGTGCAGCGGCCCGTAGAGCGCCGCGACGCCGGCCGCGACCGCCGAGTAGGGGTCGACGTCCGAGGACCCGACCCCGCGCACGGCGCTGGTCGAGCAGTTCTGTTCGTGGTCGGCGTGGAGGATGAAGAGCACGTCGAGCGCTTTGGTCAGCGCCTCCTTGGGGATGTGCCGGTCTTCGGTCTTCTTGAAGACCATCGAGAGGAAGTTCTCGGCGTAGTTGAGCTCGTTGTCCGGGTAGACGTAGGGCAGCCCCATGTTGTGCCGGTAGGAGAAGGCGGCCAGAGTCGGCACCTTGGCGATCAGCCGGACCGCGGCCATGTAGCGCTCTTCGGGGTCGCTGATCTGCTTCGCGTCGGGATAGAAGGTCGAGAGGGCGCCGACGCCGGCCAGCAGCATTCCCATCGGGTGGGCGTCGTAGCGGAAGCCCTCGAAGAAGTGCTTGAGATCCTCGTGGACGAAGGTGTGGTGGGTGATGTCGTAGACCCAGCGGTCGAGCTGCGGCGCGGTCGGCAGCTGGCCGAAGATCAGCAGGTAGGCGACCTCGAGGAAGGTCGACTTCTCGCACAGCTGCTCGATCGAGTAGCCGCGGTGTTCGAGGATCCCGGCGGCACCGTCGATGTAGGTGACCGACGAGCGACAGGCGGCGGTGTTGGTGAAGGCCGGGTCGTAGGCCATCATCCCGAATTCGCCCTCGTCGACTTTGATCTGACGCAGGTCCATCGCCCGCACCGTGCCGTCGGAGATCGGCACCTCGTAGGACCGACCGGTCCGGTTGTCGGTGATCGTCAGAGAGTCGGAAGGCATGGGGCGGCGCTCATTCTGTCACTTCGCCCGCGTCGGCTGTTAAGAGCTGTCAAGAAGCGACGGGACCCTCGAACTGGGTCATCGACCGCAGGTCCTCGAAGCGCGAGTCGATCTCCTCGCGGGTCAGCCGCGCCACCCGCTCGGTGCCGAACTCCTCGACGTTGAAGGAAGCGAGGACGGTGCCGTAGCCCATCGCCCGCCGCAGCTCGTGGTCGTCGATCTCCTCGACGCTGTCGAGGTAGCCGAAGAAGCCGCCGGCGAAGCTGTCGCCGGCGCCGGTCGGATCGCGCACGTCCTCCAGCGGGAACCCCGGCAGGGCGAAGAAGCCGGAGCCGGTGAAGAGCGCGGCGCCGTACTCGCCCTGCTTGGCGACCACCGCGCGCGGCCCCATGTCCATCACCGCGCGGGCGGCGCGGGCGAGGTTCGACTCGCCGGTCAGCATGCGGATCTCGGCGTCGTTGACGACGAGGACGTCGACCTCGGAGATCGCCGCTTCGAGCGAGTCCTTTGCGGTTTCGATCCAGAGGTTCATCGAGTCGAGCCCGCTCAGCTGCGCCGCCGTGCACTGGGCCCGCACCTGGCGCTGCAGGTCCGGCTGGATGTTGGCGAGGAAGAGGGTGTCGGCAGCCTGCGAGGCGGGCGAGAGCTTCGGCTCGAACTCGGCGAAGACGCCGAGCTGGGTGTCCTCGGTGTGGGCGACGTTGAGGTCGTACTCGTAGCGGCCGCGCCAGAAGAAGGACTGCCCGCCCTCGACCCGCTCGACGTCCTCGACGATCACCCCGCGCCGCTCCAGCACGGCAAACTCGTCGGCGCCGAAGTCGTCGCCGACCGGCCCGACCGGGCGCACCTCGGTGAAGAAGCTGGCCGCCAGCGAGAAGTGGACGGCGGCGCCGCCGAGCATCCGCTCGCGCTCCCCGAAAGGGGTCTTGACCGCATCGAAGGCGATTGATCCGACAACCGTGAGTGACATGCGGACGGCAGCCTAACGCCTGGCCTGCGAGACTCACCGGCCGATGAAAGCGATCCAGATCGACGAGTTCGGCGGTCCCGAGGTCCTCGACTACCGCGACGTCCCGGACCCGAGCCCGAAGCTCGCCGAGATCGTCGTCAACGTCAAGCGCAGCGGCATCAACTTCGCCGACACCCACGCCTCCCGCAACGACTACCTTGCCGAGCAGACCCTGCCCCTGATTCCGGGGGCCGAGATCGCCGGCCAGACCAACGACGGCCGCCGTGTCGTCGCCCTGCTCGGCAGCGGCGGCTACGCGGAGAAGGTCGCGGTCGCCCAGGCGCAGCTGATCGAGCTGCCCGAGGGGGTCGACTACGACCAGGCCGCGGGCGGGCTGCTGCAGGGCCTGACCGCGATGGCCCTGGTCCACCGCTGCGCCCGGATCGAGCCCGGGGAGACGATCGTCGTCGAGGCCGCCGCCGGCGGCACCGGCACCCTGGCGGTGCAGCTGGCGAAGCGGGCCGGCGCCAGGGTCATCGGCCTCGCCTCCAGCGAGGAGAAGCGCGAGCTGGTCCAGGGCTTGGGCGCCGACGCCACGGTCGACTCGCGCGCCGATGACCTCGGCGCGGCGATCCGCGAGGCCAACGACGGCAAGCGCGTCGACGCGGTCCTGCACATGAGCGGCGGCGACGCCTTCGACGCCGAGATGGACGTGCTGGCGCCGCTGGGCCGGATGGTCGTCTTCGGCATCGCCTCGCGCGAACAGCGCCAGATCTCCACCGCCTCGCTGCTGCGCGGCTCCAAGGCCGTGATCGGCTTCTGGCTCGCCCACCTGCTGACGCGGCAGGACCTGCTGGTGCCGATGATCGGCGACCTGCTCGGGGCGCTGGCCAAAGGCGAGCTACAGGTTACGATCGGTGAGGTCTACCCGCTGTCGGAAGCGAGGCGGGCGCACGAAGACCTGATCGCCCGCCGCACCACCGGCAAGCTCCTGTTGGACCCTTCTAAGTAACCACCCATTAAGTGACTGCATTCAAAGACCTAGGCCTCTCGCCTGACATCCAGCAGGCGCTGGACGAGCTCGGCTTCGAGGAGCCGACGCCGATCCAGGAGCAGGCGATCCCGGAGCTGCTCGGCGGCCACGACGTGATCGGCCAGGCGCAGACCGGGACCGGCAAGACGGCCGCCTTCGGGCTGCCGCTGCTGCAGTACCTCGATCCCGAGAACGACGAGGTGCAGGCGGTCGTCCTCACCCCGACCCGCGAGCTCTGCATCCAGGTGACCCAGGCGCTGCGCACCTTCGCCGAGCACCTGCCGATTGAGATCGTCGCCGTCTTCGGCGGCGCCCCGATCCGCTCGCAGCAGTCGCAGCTGCGCTCCGGCGCCCACGTCGTCGTCGCCACCGTCGGCCGGATGATGGACCTGATGTCGCGGCGCTCGCTGGTCCTCACCGCGGCCCGCTACGTGGTCCTCGACGAGGCCGACGAGATGCTCGACCTGGGCTTCATCGAGGACGTCGAGAAGATCCTGCGGATGTGCCCGAGCGGGCGCCAGACGGCGCTCTTCTCGGCGACGATGCCGCCGCCGATCAAGAAGCTCGCCGAGGGCTACATGTACGACCCGGTGACGATCAAAATCACCCCGAAACAGCTGACGGTCGACAAGATCTCCCAGGCCTTCGTCGAGGTCCCCGCCAAGGAGAAGGCCTCGCGCCTGGTCGAGCTGCTGAAGACCGAAGAACCCGAGCAGGCGATCATCTTCACCCGGACCAAAATCGGCGCCTCGAAGCTGGAGAAGACGCTGAAGGACAAAGGCCTCGACGTGAAGGCGCTGCACGGCGACCTCAGCCAGGGCGTCCGCGACGGGGTGATGATCTCCTTCAAGGACCACCGCGTGAAGCTGCTGGTGGCGACCGACATCGCCGCCCGTGGGCTCGACGTCGAGCACGTCACCCACGTCATCAACTACGACGTGCCGAACTCCTCGGAGACCTACGTGCACCGGATCGGGCGCACCGGGCGGGTCGGGCGCACCGGGCGCGCGATCACCTTCGTTACCCCCGACCAGCGCGACGAGATCGCCCGCATCGAGCGCGACGTGAAGACCACGATCGGCGAGTGGGAGACCCCCGAGGAGCGGCTCGAACACGCGCCGCGGCCGCGGCGGCGCGAGCGCGAGCGGGGGGAGCGGCGCGAACGCCGCAAGCCGGTGGCCGCCGAGCCGAACGGCGACGCGGGCGGCGACGAGGAGGCGAAGGCGGAGACCACCAAGCTCTTCGTCAACCGCGGCGAAAACAGCGGCATCGACGAGGAGTCGCTGCGCTGGGCCCTGCGCGAGGGCGCCGTCCTCCCCGAGGAGGCCATCCACGACATCCGCGTCCTGCACCGCTTCTCCTTCGTCGAGGTCGATCCCGAGCTCGCCGAGCGGACCGTCGAGTTCCTCGACGGCACCAAGCTCGAGGGCAAGGAGATCCGCCTCGAGATCGCCAAGAGCTGAGGCTCGACCGAATCGAAACCCCCTTCTCGGGTATCCCTTTTGAGTGCGGTTTCTTTTTGCCTTCCTCGCCTGGTGCCTGGTCGCCGGAGCTGTGCTGCTCGGTGCCTCCACTGCGCCCGCGGCGACGCCGAGCTGCGCCGAAGGCCCTGAGACGGTCGCCGGCACCACCTACGGCACGCCCTGCGACGACCTGATCGTCGCTCCGGCCGGCGTCGAGGCGGTCAAGGGCGGCGGCGGAGACGACACGATCCTCGCCGCGGCGATCACGGCGGCGAGCGACTGCCCTAGCGGCTGCTTCCTCGGCGTCGGCAGCCAGACCTTCGAAGGCGGGCCGGGCAACGACGTCGTCTTCGGCGAGCGCGGCAACGACACGCTGAAGGGCGGCGAAGGCGACGACCAGCTCTTCGGGGGGATCGGCGACGACCTGATCCAGGGCGGCCCGGGGAACGACCGCCTGGCGGGCGGTTTCGGCGCCGACTCGATCGACGGCCAGGGAGGCGACGACTACGTCCGCGGCGACGCCACCATCGACCGCATCTTCGACACCGGCGGCGGCTCCGACACGCTCAGCTTCTCGACCGGGGTAACGCCGGGGTTCGGCGACAGCGTGCCGATCGCCGGCTTCCCGCCCTCCGGCGGCGAGCGCGGCGTGGAGCTGGAGATGGGCGCCGGCGGCCAGAACGCGGACAACGGCGTCGCCCCCTTCGGCGGCGGCGTCGACGAAGTCGAAGCGGCCAACTTCGAGACCGTGATCGGGACGCCGTTCTCCGACCACCTGGTCGGCACCGCGGCGCCCCAGGCCTTCTACGGCGGCGGCGGGGCGGACGCGATCGAGGGCGGCGGCGGTGGCGACACCCTGGTCGGCGGCGCCGACGGCGACTACCTCGACGGCGGCACGGCCGCCACCCGCGACAGCGGCCTGGTCAGCGTCGGGATGATGACCCCGCCCGGCGCCACCCCGTACACCCAGCTCTACGTCGTGGGAAGCGGCGGCAACGACAAAATCACCGCCGCCTACTCGCCGGCGGCCGCCACCTTCCAGCTCGCCGCGGGGGAATTCGACCAGAGCCCCAGCGACGACGGCGGTTGCGAGATCGAAACCGCGACGAAAGCGACCTGCGCCCTGGCGCAGCCGCTCGACTCGCTGCTGCTGGCGGGGATGGGCGGCGACGACACGATCGTCGCCGGCGGCTTCCCGGCCACCGCAGGGGTCGTCGCGATCGGCGGCGAAGGCGGCGACGCGATCACCGGCCGGGACGGCGAGGACATCCTCGTCGACGGTCCCGGTTCCGGCGCCGACGTCCTCAGCGCGCTCGGCGGCGACGACGCCCTCACCCACAACGGCGGTGCCGACCAGTTGCTCGGTGGCGAGGGCAACGACCTCTTCCTCTCCGACTCGATCTGCGACGGCGAGGAGATCGTCGGCGGCCCCGGGCGCGACAACTCCTCCTGGGCGCGGCTCGACGCCGGCGTCGCGGCCGACCTGGAAGCGGGGGTGGCCGGCGACCCGGGAAGCGGCGGGTCCCCCGAATGCGGCAGCGGCGAGCTCGACTCGATGGCGGAGATCGAGGACCTGGAGGCCTCCTCGGCGCCCGACGTCCTCCGCGGCGACGCCGGGCCGAACCAGCTGCTCGGCCACCTCGGTGCCGACGTCTACGCGGCCGCCGCCGGCGAAGACTCGATCCTTGCCAACTCGGGCGACTCCGACCCCCAGATCGACTGCGGCGCCGACGCCGATCGCGCGCTCGTCGACTTCCCCGAATACGGTGACGCGGCTCCGATCAACTGCGAGACCGTGACCGAAGCGGCGCCGAACAGCTTCCAGGCCGGGACGAAACTGCCACCACCTCCGCTGGAGAAACCGCCTCCGGCAACGGAACCGGTCCCGCCGTCCCCGGTCAAGCCTCCGCGCGACCGCACCGCCCCGCAGACCCGGCTCGGCTTCCATCCGCGGGCGACGGTCTTCTCGGCGCGGACCTGGCGGACCGTCGGCTTCCGCTTCACCGCGAGCGAGCCGGGCGCGCACTTCCGCTGCAAGCTCGATGTCGGCCCGTACCGCGCCTGCGCCTCGCCGCGCACCTACCGCGTCAAAGCCGGCCGCCACGCCTTCCGCGTCGTCGCGGTCGACGCCGCCGGCAACGCCGACCCCACCGCGGCGCTCTTCAAGTTCGCCGTGCGGCGCCGTTAAGAACGGCTGGCGGTCAGCTCGGCGATTGTCTCCAGGAGCCGGTCGAAGTCGATCGGCTTGGTGACGAAGGCCTCGATCCCGAGGTCGCTCGGGGCGTCGGCGTCGCCCGCGTTCTGGTGGGCGCTGACGATCAGGGCGGGGACCTCCCAGCCGGCGCCGCGCAGCTCGCGCAGGGCGTCGATCCCGGATTTGCGAGGCATCATCGCGTCGAGCAGGAGCATGTCGGGGACGACGCCGTCGGCGATGTGGTCGAGCACCTCCTGGCCGTCGGCGGCGGTCGCGACCGTGTGGCCGGCCATCTCCAGCCGCGTGCGCATCAGCAGCAGGATCGTCTCCGAGTCGTCCGCGACCAGGATCGTCGCCATCAGCTCGCCTCCGCGGCGGTGCGGTCCTGGCCGTTGCCGCCGCTCAGCGCCGGTCCCGAGGCGATCGGCAGCCGCACCCGGAAGGTGGAGCCGGCGCCGAGCGTCGATTCGGCCGTGATGCTGCCGCCGTGCAGCTCGACCAGCGATTTCGAGATCGCCAGGCCGAGGCCGGTGCCGCCGACCCGCTGCGTCAGGCCCGCGTCGCCACGGGTGAAGCGGTCGAAGATGCGGCCGATCTGGTCCTCGGGGATGCCCTGTCCGTCGTCGCTCACGCTGATCTCCACCTCGGCTCCGACGGGCCGCGCCGTGACCGCGATGGACGCACCTTCGGGCGAGTACTCATGCGCATTCGTAAGCAAGTTCACAAGTATTTGTCTTATCCGGTCGGGCTCGACGTAGATCGGCGGCAGGCCGGGAGGCAGGTCCTCGCTCAGCGACTGGTTCCCCGCCTCGGTTTGGGCGCGCATCGTACGCACGACGTCTTCGACGAGCGGCGCGACCTCGGTCGGCTGCGGCTGGATCGCCAGGCGGCCGACGTCCGAACGGGCCAGGTCGAGCAGGTCGTTCAGCAGCCGCACCAGGTGGCGGCAGTTGTCGAGGATGATTTCCACCGTCTCGGCCTGCTGGGGGGTGAGCGAGTCGCGGTCGAGCATCAGCAGCTCGGCGAAGCCCTGGACCGAGGTCAGCGGGCTGCGCAGCTCGTGCGAGGCGGTGAGGACGAACTCGTCTTTGAGCCGGTCCAGCTCTTCGCGCCGGCTTTCCTCCTGCTCCAGCTCCTCGGCCATCTCGTTGAAGGCGGCGCCGAGGGTCGCGGTCTCCGAGAGGCCGCCGACCTCGACTCTGGCGCTGCGGTCGCCGGAGGCCAGGCGCCCCGCGGCGGCGACAAGCTCCTCGAGCGGCCTTCGCATCGAGGAGATCAGGCCGCTGAAGAGGAGCAGCGCTCCGGTCAGGCCGGCGATCAGCCCGGCGGCGACGAGCAGGGCGGTGTCGCGGGTGTCGCCGGAGATCTGGTCCTGCAGTTCCTCGCGGCGCTCGATCTGCCGGTGGACGGTTTCCCGTGCCGCCTTGCCGCCGCCGCTGCCCTGGGCGATCTCGACCCGGGCTTCCATCTCCACCTGGTAGGAGCGGGCGATCGCGTCCTCGAAGTCCTGGCGCTGCTGGATGAAGCGGCCGACGCCGACCACCGCCATCGCGGTGAGCACCGCGAACCCGATCGCGAACCCGATCCGCAGCCGGTTGGCGAGCGACGGGCTCAGCCGTCGATTGGATCGTGAATATGCTTGAGCCCCGATGGCTGACGAGGCTACCGAGCAAGACGGAACCGTCGCGGCTCCGGACGGAATCGACCGCGAGCCGCTGGAAGCCTGGTTCGGCGAGAACGTTCCCGGCGTCGACCTGCCGCTGTGCTTCGAGCGGATCGCCGGCGGCCACTCGAACCTGACGTACCGGGTCACCGACGCCGGCGGTCGGCAGTGGGCGCTGCGGCGGCCGCCGCTCGGCAAGCGGCTCGGCTCGGCCCACGACATGGGCCGCGAGTTCAAGGTCGTCTCCGCCCTCGGCAAGACCGAGGTCCCGGTCGCGCCGGTGGTCGGCCTCTGCGAGGACGAGAGCGTCAACGGCGCTCCCTTCTACGTGATGGAGTTCGTCGCGGGGCCGGTCCTGCGCGGGCTGGCCGAGGCGGAGATCTTCCCCGACGAGGGCGACCGGCGGGCGATCGGCGAGCGCGTCGCCGACACCCTGGTCCAGATCCACGCCGTCGACCCCGACGCCGCCGGGCTCGGCGACCTCGGCCGCAAGGAGGACTACGTCGCCCGCCAGCTGCACCGCTGGCAGGGCCAGTGGGAGAAGTCGAAGACGCGCGAGTTGGAGCCGATCGACCGCGTCCACGCGGCGCTCTCGGCCCGCATCCCCGAGCAGGGGCTGGCGACGATCGTCCACGGCGACTACCGCCTCGACAACATGATCCTCAGCGACAGCGGCGAGGTCGCGGCGGTGGTCGACTGGGAGCTCTGCACGCTCGGCGACCCGCTCGCCGACGTCGGCCTGCTGATGGCCTACTGGCCCGAACGCGGCGACGACGTCGTCGCCCTCGGCATGCCCGCCAACCTCGCGCCCGGGTTCCCGACCCAGCGGGAGATCGCCGCCCGCTACGCCGAGCGCAGCGGCCGCGACCTCTCCGACCTCGGCTTCTACGTCGCCCTCGGCTACTGGAAGCTGGCGATCATCCTCGAGGGCGTCTACGCCCGCTACGTGGCCGGCGGCTACGGCAAGGTCGACGAGGGGATCCACGCCTTCGCCAGGCTGGTCGAGCGCCTAGCCGAAGAGGCGGAGCGGGCCGAGCGGGCCGGCTGAGGCCGAGAAACCCGCATTTTCCTGATTTTTAGGCCGGCCGTCCAGACCGGTTGACAGTTCCCGTCCGGGAATGAAAGGGTCTGGAAAGCAGACCTAGACCAGGGACGTCCGCACTGGTGCGGAAAAACCCCTCGTGCTCGTTCTAAATCCCTACAAGGAGACTTATTCGTGAAGCAGATACGCAAGCGGCTCACGTACGCAAACGTGATGTCGTCGATCGCGGTGTTCCTCGTTCTCGGCGGAGCCACCGCAATTGCGGCCGGGCTGGCCAAGAACAGCGTCGGCTCCAAGCAGCTGAAAAAGAACGCTGTCACCACGGCGAAAATCAAGAACAACGCGGTGACCACCAGCAAGATCAAGAACGGTGCGGTCACCGGCGCCAAGGTGAACGTCGGCAGCCTCGGAACGGTTCCCAACGCCACCCACGCCAACAGCGCCGATAGCGCGGGTTCGGCGAATTCGGCCGGGAACGTCAACGGGCAGACGATCCACAAGATCCTCTTCCGGACCACGAGCGATGTCGGCACCACCGGCCCTGTGACGGTCTTCAATGCCGGCGGCTTGACGATCTCCGTCACCTGCACCGGCGGTCAGGCCACCGTGCAGGCCAACACCTCAAAGACCGATTCGTCGATCTACATCGACGTCTTCGACAGCGGCAGCGTCGAAGTCAGCCAGGAAATCCTCGAAAGCGGGGAATTCGATCCGAGTCAGACCGCGGATCTTCTGGCCGGTAACGGAGGCAACAACGACCTGTCGTTGTTCGAGTTCGACGCGGTGGACGGCACCGTCGTCACCGGCCTCGTCAATACCGACGAGGACGGCGCTCTCGACGGCTGCCGGGTCACCGGTCACGCCACGGTCGGCTAGCAACACCGTCATCCGAGTCAAAGGCCGGGCCTTGTGCCCGGCCTTTTTTTATCTGTGCGTATGTGCCTTGCCGTCATCTCGCTTTGAGAACCTGCGCAAGCCCTGCGGGGCTCAAAACAATCAAAGGAGATTCCTCTTGAAGCAAGTTCGTAAGCGCCTCACGTACGCAAACGTGATGGCGTCGATCGCTGTCTTCCTCGTCCTCGGCGGCGCGAGTGCGTTCGCGGCCGGCCAGCTGGCGAAGAACAGCGTCGGCAAGAAGCAGCTGAAGGCAGGGGCCGTCACCACGGCGAAGCTGAAGAAGAACGCGGTGACCACGGCGAAGATCAAGAACAACGCCGTCACCGGCGCCAAGGTCAAGGACGGCTCGCTGACCGGGTCGGACATCAACCTCGGCACGGTCGGCACGGTCCCGAGCGCCAATAGCGCCAACAGCCTGGCCGGGCAGACGACCTTCGCCGTCCGCCTCGCCTTCGGTCAGTCGCAGGTGATCGCCAGCAACGGTGCGGTCTCCTTCGTCGCCAACTGCAAACAGGAAGGCGGCCAGGACTACGCCGAAGTGCTCTATCAGACGAGCGCCAACGGGGCGGTCGCCGGCGGCGAGGACGATTGGGAAGGCAATTCGCCGACCGACTTCCTCAACGTCGACACGCTGGCCACCGACCGCGAGCTGGTCAGCGAAAACGAAACGACCGGGAAAACCCTGGTCGCGACCGAAATCGACCAGGGCTTCGTCCTCGGACCCGAAGGCAAGGGCCTGGTCGCGAACACCGAGGGGATCATCCTCGGCCTCAACTACGGCAACGTCGGCTGCTACATCGCCGGCGTGGTCAACGCGGTCGGCTGAGCTTCAGCCAGACCGGATTTCGAGAGGGCGGCCCGCGGGCCGCCCTCTTTCGTTCGATCGGCAGGCGACCTAAGGATCAAGACCAGATCGACGCCAGGGGAAGGGCGGATACCCGATCTCCCAAAGGGATCCGCTCGGGGCCGAGGTGCAGGACGAAGCCCTGGCGGAACCTGTCTCCGAGCTTGTCGCGCAGCAGTTTCAGCCCCGCTGCATCGCGGGGGCGGGGGGTGGCAGTGGCTTTCACCTCTATTCCGACCAGCTCGCCGTTCGCGTGTTCGATCAGCAGGTCCACCTCGTTGCCTGGCTGATCGCGGTAGTGGTGGAAGCTGAGCTCAGGGGCCAGTTCGCCCGCGTCCGCCTGCTTTACCAGCTCGGTGACGGCAAAGGACTCGAACACACCGCCGGAGAGCGCGCCGTCCTCCACCAGTCGTTTCGCGTCCACCCCGATCAGCGCGCAGAGCATCCCGGTATCGGCGATGTGCAACTTGGCGCTGCGCACGACCCGGTGTCCGAGATTCGCGTGCCAGGCGGGTAACCGGACGAGCAGGAACAGCTGCTCGAGGGCGTGGAGATGGTTGGCCACGGTCTTGTGGTCGATGCCGAGCTCGCGGCCGATGGCGGAGAGGTTGGTGAGAGATGCGGATCGCGCCGCCGCCAAGCGAAGGATCCGCGACGACGCGCCGCTGTCTCGGACCGATCCGAGTTCGTCGATCTCGCGGCCCAGGATTGAATCGGCATAGCCGGCGAAGAAGCGACGGCGGCGGGCGGGGGTCGCTCCTACGGCTTCCGGAAAGCCACCCTGGACCAGCAACTCGGCGTAGCCCTGCCGGCCGACCGGTGGATCCTCGGCGGAGGGTTGTTCGCCGTTGAACGCCTTCTCGATGAAGCTCGGAACGCGCTGTGCCAACTCGCTCTGGGAGAAGGGCCACAGGGTCATGTAGTCGACGCGCCCCGGGAGCGCGTCGGCGATCCGCGGGTGGGTCACGATGTCGGCCGAGCCGGTGATGAGGAAGCGGCCGGGGGCTGGATCGCGGTCGACGACCTGCTTTATCGCGAGCAGCAGGTCTGGAGCGCGCTGCACCTCGTCGATTGCCAGTCGCTCGTCGCCGGCCAGGAAGGCATTGGGATCTTCGCGCGCCAGTTCCAGCGCGGCGCGGTCATCCAGAGTTACGTAGCGAGCGGGATGCTCGTCTCCCGCAATCAGCCGGACGAGGGTGCTCTTGCCCGCCTGGCGCGCTCCCAAGAGGCAGACGACCCGCGAGTCCCCCAGTGCCGAGACCAGCTGAGGCCGGATATGGCGAGGTATGAGTGCTGCCACAAGCTGGGATTGTAGGAGTTACAAATTGGGATTTCAACCTCTACAAATTGGGATCGCGCACCCTACTGATCGGGAGCAGCTTCTGAGGATCAGACCATCCGGGTGGCGTGCCGGGGCTCGAGGTTGCCTTCAGCCTCGGCCTCGGCGCGCTTTGCCCAGCGGTTCAGCTCGCGGCGGGCGAGGACCATCTTGTGGACCTCGTCGGGGCCGTCGGCGAGGCGCAGCATGCGGCTGAAGCGCCACATGATCGCCAGCGGGGTGTCGTCGGTCATGCCGAGCGAGCCGTGGACCTGGATCGCCCGGTCGAGGACGTCCATGACCATGTTGGCGGCGACGATCTTGATCGCCGAGATCGCCTGGCGGGCGGCGCGCTTGCCCTCGGTGTCCATCTTCCAGGCGGCGTAGAGGGTCAGCAGGCGGGCCTGGTCGATCTCCATCCGTGAGGCGGCGATCGCCTCCTGGACGAACTGCTTCTCGCCCAGCGGCCCGCCGAAGGCGGTGCGTTCGTTGGCGCGGCGGCACATCATCTCGTGCGCCCGCTCGGCGGTCCCGATCGCCCGCATGCAGTGGTGGATGCGGCCCGGGCCGAGCCGGTCCTGGGCGACGGCGAAGCCGGCGCCGCGCTCGCCCAGCAGGTTCTCCTTCGGCACCCGGCAGCCTTCGTAGCGGATCTCGCAGTGGCCGGGACCGCCGTCGTGGCCCATCACCGAGATCGGCCGCACCAGGTTGAAGCCGGGGTTGTCGGTGGGGACGCAGATCATCGAGGCGCGCGCGTAGGGGTGGGCATCGGGGTCGGTGACGACCATCGCGATCGCCAGGTCGGCGCCGACCGCGCCGGAGGTGAACCACTTGTGGCCCTCGATCACCCACTCGTCGCCGTCCAGCTCGGCCCGCGCCTGGAGCAGGGTCGGGTCCGACCCGGAGACCTCCGGCTCGGTCATCGAGAAGCAGGAGCGGATCTTCCCCTCCAGCAGCGGCTCCAGCCAGCGCTCGCGCTGCTCGGGCGTGCCGTGCTCGGCGAGGATCTCCATGTTGCCGGTGTCCGGGGCCGAGCAGTTGAAGGCCATCGGCGCCGCCATCGGGCTGCGCCCCATCTCCTCGCAGAGCAGGCCGTACTCCCAGTTCTTCAATCCCGGGCCGAAGCGCTCGTCGGGCATGAACAGGTTCCAGAGCCCGTCCGCTTTCGCCTTCTCGCGGACCGCGGTGAGGTTGGCGGGGTAGGGGACCCCCGGCCCGACCTCCGCGTCGAGCGCCTCCATCAGCTCGCGCTCCTGCGGGTAGATCTCGGCGTCCATGAAGTCGAGCACGCGCTCGCGCAGCTGGGCGACCTCGGGGCTGGGGGTGAAGTCCATCGGTTCCTCTCCTCGTCCTCTGTGGGAGAGGAACGCTAATCGATGGGACGCTTCAGGTACGGCGGTAGCGGGCGAAGAGCTCGCCGTCCTCCTCGAGCAGCCAGACCAGCTCCATCTCGATCACCTCGGGCAGCGGCGTCTCGATGATCCGCGGCGCCCCGCCGCCGCTCAGCTTCGGCGCCGTCGTCAGGAACAGCTCGTCGACCAGGCCGGCAGCCTGGAGCGAGCCGTGCAGGTGCGGCCCGCCCTCGCACATCACCGCCCGCACGCCTTCTTCGTGCAGGGAGCCGAGCAGCTCGGTGGGGTCGGCCCACTGCCCGTTGTGGCTCTCGACCACGACCAGGCGTTTCTCGAGGCCGGCGTAGCGCTCGGCCCGCATCGTGCCGGCGCCGATCATCACCACGTCGAAGCGCTTGCGCAGCCCGGCCAGCATCGCGGTGTCGGTGTCGGAACCGATCGGGCCCGAGACGCCGCCGATCGTCGCCCGCCCGTCGAGGGTGGCGGCGAAGTTCATCGCGACGAACGGCCGCCCCTCGCGCTCCTCCTCCCAGGGCCGGTAGGTCTCCAGCTGCTCGGAGACCGTGGTCGGGCCGGGGTCGGGGAGGAGCCGCCGCATCGGCGGGAAACTACCCGGGCTCGCTCAGCTGTAGTCGTGCCAGCCGGCGAACTCGCGGCCGGCGAACTTCTGCAGCTCGGCGACGTCCTCGGTGAAGCGGCCCCGGATCGTCTCGAAGAGGTCGTCGGGCAGCTTCGGCTTCGGCGCCGGCGGCTTGTCCGGGTCGTGGACGACCTTCTCGACCAGCCAGCGCATCGACTCCGGCAGGCGGTCGAAGTTGCGGTCGAAGGAGCGCAGCCCCGGCAGTTTCACCAGCTTCTCCATCAGCTGGTATTTGTCGCCCTCCTTGGCGCTCGACTTCTCCCACTCGCGGTCGAACTGCTCCGAGGTGAAGCTCTGGTCGACGCCGGCGAAGGCGAACGCCTTGCGCATCGTCTCCTCGCGTTCGGTCTGCAGCTCCTCCTGGGTGATGATCGCGATCTGGTCGCGGTGGAAGCGCTCGAGGTAGGGCTGCAGCTGCATCCAGTACTTGGAGCGGTTCATGTAGGAGGTGTCGGGCCGCGAGAGGACCTCGACCAGGTCGCCGGTCTCGTAGCCGGCGCCGGTGGCGTGGACCCAGTGGGAGAGGATCCGCTTGATCGGGTCGCGCACCATGTAGAGCAGGCGCGCGTCCGGGGTGTGCTGCTTGATCCGCTCGGCGACTCCCTCGTAGCGGGGCAGGTTCGTGTAGTGGGGCGAGGACTCGCCGCGGACCTTGAAGCGGTCGTCGAAGCGGCTCGCGTACCAGTCGATGCCGAGGTCCCAGTTCAGCTCCTCGACGAAGAAGTTCAGCTCCTTCGGCTTCGACATCTGGATCTCCGGATGCAGGCCGAGGTAGTGGTGGATGCTCGTCGTCCCGCACTTGAGCCCGCCGATGATGATCAGGTTCGGCAGCTGCGCATGGCGCTTGCGCCGGCGCCGCCAGCGGTTCTTGCGGTCCCCCGCGTAGCGCTCGCGGGCACGGTCGCACATCGCCACGTCGGCGGGGTCATGGGCAGCGGCGCTGGGGAGGGTGTGCGTGTCGGTGTCCGGCACGAGCGTGGCTAGTCTAGCTGCGATGGTCTCCGCTGATCTCCAGGGCAACTTCGAGGCGTTCTTCAGCCGCGCCGCCGAGTTCTTCCGCCACCTCTCGGAAATCGACTGGACGGCGTTCGGCATCGCCCTGCTCTGCCTGCTGGCGATGCAGCTGGCGCGGGCCTGGGCCTGGCGCAACGTGCTGCAGGCGGCCTATCCGGAGCAGCGGATCCCCTACCTGGGCGTCGCCGCCTCCTACCTGGCCGGCGCCGGGATCAACGCGATCATCCCCGCCCGCGCGGGCGACGTGACCAAAGTCTTCCTGGTCAAACGCCAGATCCCCGACTCCTCCTACCCGGCGGTCACCTCGTCCTTTCTGGTCCAGACCGTCTTCGACACCTCGGTCGGGCTGCTCGTCCTCACCTACGCGATCACCCAGGGGCTGCTGCCGCCGCTGCCGCGAATTCCCGAGCTGCCCGCCTTCGAGATCTCCTTCTGGGCCGAAAACCCGACCTACTTCTTCATCGCCGTCGGGGTGACCCTGCTGGCGATCGCGATCGGCATCTTCTACCTCTCCCACCACGTGCGCCGCTTCTGGGCGCGGGTGCGGCAGGGCCTGGTGATCCTCACCGAGCCGCGCCGCTACATGCGCGAGGTCTTCGCCTGGCAGGGGGTCGGCTGGCTCTGTCGCTTTGCCGCCTTCTGGTTCTTCCTCGAAGCGTTCGGGATCGACGGCTCTGTCGGCAACGTGATGCTGGTGATGAGCTGCCAGGCGATCGCCAACGTCGTCCCCTTCACCCCCGGCGGCGCCGGCGCCCAGCAGGCGCTGTTGGTGGCGACCCTGCAGGGACCGACCCGCACCGCGGTCCTCTCCTTCTCGGTCGGCACCCAGATCGCGATGGCCGCCTGGTCGGCGGTGCTCGGCTTCCTGGCGATACTGCTCTTCTTCAGGACGACCGACTGGCGCGGTCTGATCAAGCAGGCGGAGGACGAAGCGGAGAGTGAGAAGGCCGCGCAGGCGGCCAGCTCGCCCTAGCTCGACCAGCCGGGATAGCGGCCGGCGACGCGCCACTGCCACGGCGGTTGCTCGCCGGGCGGGAAGTCGTAGTGGTCGCGACCGGGCAGCGTCTCCAGCGGGACCAGCGCCGGGTCTGCATCGGCCCGGACTTCGACCCCGCCGGCCGCTTCGACGTCGGCCCGGGTCGCGCGGCGGGCCAGCCGTTCCCAGCCCAGGGTGGGGCGGTAGAGCCAGTAGGCGACTTCGACCCAGCCGTCGCTTGCGCGACGGTCGACCAGCTCGGTGAAGGCGGTGGTGCGGCGACCGGAGGCGGTCAGGTGCGGACCGGCGGCGACGGCGCAGCTCTCGCGCCGACAGCGGCGGAAGTCGACCGGCGCCAGCGGCGGGCCCGAGGGTCCCGGGACGGCTACCGGTGCCGGCGCGAGCGCCCGCGCCAGGCGCGCCAGCGGCCAGCCGTAGGCGGGGACCAACGGGTGATGGCGGCAGCCGTCGGGCAGGCGCGGCGCGCAGCTGATCTTCCCGCCGATCGTTCCGGCCAGCCGGCGGCCCGCCTCGACCTCGCCTCCGGCCGTGACCGCGGCGATCCCGGCGATCAGGAGCAGGGCGACGAGCGCGGCCAGCGCCGCCTGCTCGACCGTCGCCGAGCCGCGCTCTCGATCCTTGCTTCTTTCCATCGCGGCGACGCTAGGCGGCGTGGGCGCACGTGTGGCGCGCAGAAGGTGCCGACTCTGCCTCGGCCGTGTCCCGGTTCTGCTTACATGCCGTTCATGGAGGGTTTCAACCTGTTCGGCGACCCCGAGGAGTTCCGCGCTCGCATGGAAGAGCTGTCGGAGCAGATGCAGTCCTCGCAGCGCGTCGCCTGGGCCGACAACGCGATCAAGCTGGCGGTGGAGATGACCGTCGCCTCGATCGGCCGTCTGGAGCTGACCGGCAGCGCCGACCAGCAGGCGATGCAGGTCCGCGACGCGATCCGCGTCCTCTTCCCCGAGGCCGTGACCCTGGTCCGCGAGGCCAGGGAAGGTCTCAGCTGAGCTTCAGAACAGCTCGACGCGAATTCGGATCACCGCGCCGCGGCCGCTGAGGCCGCCGGCCAGCTCGACCGGGATCGCGACCAGGAGGGCGGGGATCGCGAGGACGATGCCGGCGAGGGCGTCGATTCGTCGCTGCCAGGGCTGCTCGGCGGGCACGGACGGGGTGTCGCGCAGGGCGCCGAGGGCGACGTTGCGGCCGAAGGTGACGCTGTTGAGCAGCGTCTGCCAGGTGGCGGCGAGGCCGGCGCCGGGGACCCAGCGGCGCTTCTTCACGATCTGGTCGCGGCGGGCGACGAGCCGGCGTACCGACTCCACCGTGAACAGATGGCGCGCTCCCGGCTGCAGGCCGGACCAGCCGGCGCCGCCGAGCGAGCAGGCGAAGCCGGCGCGGTTCTCGATCTGGATCACGTCATCGTCGCGCAGGCGGTCGAGGTCGCGCAGCGCCTCCTCCGGCCCGGCCGGGTCGCCGACCACGCCCAGCCCGCAGCTCTCGCAGCGACGGACCGGACCGGCGAGGCCCGGCTTCGCCCCGACCCAGCCGAAGAGCGGCTCGCCGCAGGCGGGGCAGGGCGGGTTCTCGGGACCGGCGCCGGCCTCGAGCGGGACGACGTGGGTGGGCTCGACCTGGCTCATGCTCGGGTAGCGTACGCGTCGTGCGCCTCAGCGAGATCATGACCTCCGGCGTCGTCACCGCGGGTGCGGAGGCGAGCGCCCTGGAGGTGGCCCGCCTGATGCGCGACCACCGCGTCGGCTCGGTCGTCGTCGTCGATTCCGCCGGCACCCCGGTGGCGATGCTGACCGACCGCGACCTCACCCTGCGCGTCTTCGCCGAGGGCGGCGACCCGACCTCGTCCGCGCTCCAGCACGCCTCGCGGCCGCTGGTCTGCGGCGAGCCCGAGATGGAGCTCGACGAGGCGGCGGCGCTGATGGTCCAGCACCGCGTGCGCCGGCTCCCCGTCGTCCAGGGGGAAGAGCTTGTAGGAATCGTCAGCCTCGACGACATCGCCGTGCGCAGCGGCAACCTCGAGGTGGCGCAGAAGATGACCCAGGACGTGATCGAAGGGGCCCTGCCCCAGTTCTATTTCCACGAGAGGGGATGAAGTGAGGCGAGAGGCAGCTCTGGAGTGGGAGTCCCGCTGGGCGGTTCCGGTGGCGTTGGCGACGTTCGCGGCGGTGGTGCTGATCATCGTCTCGCTGTTCGTCAGCAACGTCAGCGGCGACGGCGACGCGGAGGTGCTCCGCTCGGTCGACGCCAACAGCGGCTCGGCCCTGCTCTCCGGCCTGATGCGGGCGGTTGCCTTCGCGCTGCTCGCCTTCCCGCTCGCCTACCTCTTCCGCGCCGCCCGCGCCCGCAGCGACCAGGTCCGCACCCAGCTGATCGGGCTGGTCGTCGCCGCGCCGCTGTTCCTCGGACTCTCCTCCGGCTTCGCCGCCGTCGCCCAGCGGGAAGCGGCCGACGAGTTCGTCGCCGGCGAAGCGAAGGTGACGCTGACGGCGAAGGAGGCGAACGAAGACTGCGTCGAAGAGCGCGAGGACGAGGGCAACGACTTCCTCGTCGACGAGTACGCGCCGGCCAAAGGCGAGACCCCGCTGAAAGCCTGCGAGACCACCAAGCGCGAGGACGACGCGGCCTCGAACGCGCAGACCGAAGCGACCTTCACCCCGTTTGCCACCGGCCTCGGGATCGCCGGGGGCCTCGGCTTCGTCGTCGCCCTCTTCTACTCCTGCCTGTGGGCGATGCGGACGGGGCTGCTGAGCCGCTTCTGGGGTTCGCTGGGGATGGCCCTGGGCGTCGCCGCTCTGTTCGGCCTGATGCCTTTCGTGCTGCTCTGGTTCCTCTACTTCGGCGTGCTGCTCCTCGATCGGCTTCCCGGCGGCCGGCCGCCCGCATGGGCGGCGGGCGAAGCGATCCCCTGGCCGACCCCCGGCGAGAAAGCCGCGGCCGAACTGGAGCCGGAGGACGGCTGGGAAGAGGCCGAGACCGATGGCGAAGACGAGGGCGAGAGCGGCCCGAAACGCAAGCGCAAGCAGCGCGAGTAGCGCCGGGCGTTACTCAGCGTGGCCGGCGCCGACCCGCTTGCGGTGGGTGCGGATCTCGCTCATGATCCGCTCCAGTCGCGGCTCGACCGAGGTGTCGACGTGGGACATCGCGGCAGCCACGCCGGGATGGACGGCGGCGATCCGCTCGTGCATCGCCTGCGCCACGGCCCGGTAGGTGGGGTGGCCCTCGCGGCCTGAGCGCAGCTCGATCAGGTGCATCGCCTCGCGGGCGTTGAGGTCGAGCGTGTAGCGGATCCGGTAGGCGAGGCTGAGCGCGTAAGGCGCCTGCTCGCCGAGGCCGGTCTCGACCAGCCGCTCGTACTCCGCGCGGGAGATCTCCAGCGCCCGCTCGAACTCGCCGCCGACCCCGGCTTCGCGCACCTCCTCGGGGATCCCGGCGCCGAGGTCCGGGGTCAGCCGCTGCCACTGGCAGGTCAGCATCCGGTGGCGCTGCAGGTCGCGGAAGGCGCCGTAGTCGGAGACGATCTCGAAGCGGTAGCGCAGCGCCTCGAAGCCGCGGCCGGGCCGGTAGCGGCGGTTGGCCCGCTCGCCGACCAGGGCCGCCAGCAGCTCGGCCCGCTCGGAGCGATCGAGGACGTCGATGCGGGCGAGGATCTCGGTCTCCGGCGCGTTCGCCGACTCGAACAGCGAGGAGGCGAGCAGGTCCTCTTCGGAGCCGTCGACGTGGAGCAGCTCGACCGAGGGGGCGTCGTCGCCCTCGCCGCGACGGTCGAGGCCGAGCCGGGCGACCCAGCTCTCGGTCTGCTCGCGCCGGCGCTCCAGGTACCCGATCCACTCGCCACCGCGGTCGGGCCGGTCGACCCGGGAGACGAAGCTCGGCATCACCTGCTTCAGCTCGGCGAGGATCATCCCGCCGTAGTCGCGCGCCTCGGGCAGCGGCGAGGCCAGCAGCCGCATGATCAGCTGCTCGTAGGCCTGGCCGGTGGCGTAGATGCCGACGTGGCTGAGGGTCGCCGCCGGCAGCAGGCCGCGCAGCAGGTCGAGCGCCTTGGCGCGGATCGAGCGCCGCCAGGCTCCCTCCGGCTCCTCGTCGCCGCGCGGCCAGCGCGCCGCCGCCCACTCCTCGACCTCGGTCAGCGAGCGCGAGTAGATCGCGAAGACCTCGTCCATCGCGGCGGCGAACTCGGGCCCGAGCTGATCGTCGCGGTAGAAGCGGTAGCTGCCCTCGGGCATCGGCTTGTCGTAGGGGATGTAGCGGGTCGACTGCTCGAGGTAGGCGGCGAGGCGACCGCGCTGCAGCGCCTTGGTGAGGATGTTGGAGACCCACTCGCAGGCGACGTGGGCGCCGCCGAGCTGGGCGATCGAGTCGTCGCCGTAGCCGGCGAAGACCCGCTCGTAGAGCTGGGCGGCGCGGGCGCCCTCCTCTTCGTCGAAGGGGCGGCCGCCGGCCGGGGCGTCGGCGGCGAACTCCTCCAGGTAGAGGCGCCGAACCGTCCCGGAATACCGCGAATAGCGGGCAAAAAGCGCACCTTTGACGGTCTCGGGAAGGTTGACGAGGGCGAAGACGGGGCGGTCGAGGTTGGTGAAATGGGGGGCGAGCAGGGCTCGCTCCTCGGCGGTGAAGTCTTCGACCGGGTAGCGCACCGGGGCATCGTAGTCCGCGGGGATGACGGGGCGGGCGCGGCGACGTAACCTTCTGCCATCGGCCCCGATGGACAACGGCACGTCCCGCTCGGCGCCGCCTACCTGCTGGCGGCGCTGTTCGCGATCGCCCTCGGGCTGCTGGCGCCGCTGGTCTTCGGCGACTTCTCCCGCACGCAGGAGACGATCCTCGCCGTCGCCGAGGCGGCGGGCCTGGTGGCGGTCGGCGTCGGCATCGTCCTCCTGGTCCGCCGGCTGCGCTCCAGCCATGAAGCGCTCTGGGCCCTGTCCCGGCGCGACGAGCTGACCGGGGTCGGCAACTACCGCGCCCTGCACGAGCGGCTGATGGCGGAAATCGCCCGCCACACCCGCCACGGCCGCGAGTTCGCGCTGATCCTCCTCGACCTCGACGGCTTCAAGCAGGTGAACGAGCGCTACGGGCACCTCGAAGGCGACCGCCTGTTGGCCGAGATCGGGGGCTCGCTGCGCAAGGAGCTGCGGGTCGAAGACTCGGTCTTTCGTCAGGGCGGCGACGAGTTCGCGGTGATCGTCCCCGAGGTCAACGCGGAGGAGGCCGGCGAAGTCGCCAAGCGGCTGCGGGGGCGGATCGTCCGGCGGGGATTCGGCAGCGACGAGCTACGCCCGCTCTCGGCGGCGACCGGTTTCGCGATGTTCCCCTCCGACGGCCGCACCGTCGACGAGTTGCTCAGCGTCGCCGACGCCGACCTGTTCGCGGCAAAGCCGGGCGAACGGCGTGCCCGGGACCTGACCTAGGCCTGGGCGGCGGGCGGCGCGGCCATCAGCTCGACCCGGTGGCCGCCGGGGGCGGTCGCCAGCGCCCGCGGCTGCCCCCAATGCTCGCGTTTCGGTTCGACCTCGAAGCCGGCCTCGCGCAGGCGGGCGACGGTGGCGTCGAAGTCGGGCGCGACGACGGCGAGGTGGCCGGGCGAGGGGACGGTCGGATCGTCCTCCGGCATCAGGTGCACCTGCGTGCCCTCGCGCTCGAGCCAGGTGTACTTGCGCAGCGTCTCCGGCGGCTCGACCCGCACGAAACCGATCAGCTCGAAGAAGCCGGCAGCGGCCTCGATGTCGGCCGGCGCAACCTCGATCCCGACGTGGTGGAGCACCCCGGAGAATTTACAGAGATGCTTCTGTTATGTATGTTTTTGTCTGCTACGGTGGTCCGCATGGAGGGAGCGGTCGCAGAGAGGGAGGCAGGGATGACGGAATGGAATGACGATCGACTCGACGAATTCAAAGTGCGTGTTGATGAGGGTTTCGCGAAGGTCGACCGCAGATTTGATGCGGTCGACAGAAGGCTCGATGCCATCGACAAAAGGTTCGTTGGGCTCAACGAACGGTTTGACGCCTTCTACCGGGTGCTGATCCAGGGGACGGTGGCCATGGTGGTCGGAATCCTGGGTCTGCTCGGTGTTCTGGTCGCCTTGGTCGGCACGCAGGCCTAGTCACAGCAGCAGCGACCCGAGAGCCGCCAACACCACGATCGCGGTCGACCACGTCACGGCCTCGGCGGTTATCTCCATGTCGAGGCCGTAGGCGTGGGCGATGACGAGGGAGTTGAGGCCAGAGGGCATCGCTGAGAGCAGGCGGTAGGCGGGGGGAAGGTCGATCAGGGGGAACGCGAGGAGCATCAGGAGGCCGGGGACGATCGCCAGGCGGGTGACGATGACCACCGCGACCGGGCGGGTCAGCGGCGGCGGCATCGGCAGCTCGCCGTGTTCGGCGTTCTCGGCCAGGGTGGCGCCGACGGCGAAGAAGCCGATCGGGAGGATGGCGACGATCAGGATCTGCGAGAGGTCGACGAGGACGTCGGGCGCCAGCGCGTCGGGGGCCAGGAGGCCGGCGATCGCCGCGTAGAGCGGCGGGTTGCGGGTGAAGAAGGCGACGACGCGCTGGCGCGGCGTTTCTCCCGCCTTGGTCCCGAAGGCGGCGCCGACCGCGAAGGCGCCGAGCAGCAGGCAGGGCCCGGTGACGAGGACGTCGTAGAGGACCGCGGTCGAGAGTTCGCCGCGTCCCAGCAGCGCCACCGCCAGCGGGTAGCCGAGGTAGCCGGTGTTGACGCTGAGCACGGTGCAGACCACGGCGCCGACCTGCGGGCGGGTCAGGTGCAGGAAGCGGCTCGCGATCGAGAAGGCGAACAGGGCTCCCAGGGTCGAGGCGACGATCCCCAGGGCCAGGCCGACGCCGTGGCTGACGTCGATCTCGCTGGCCGCGATGTTGAAGAAGATCACCGGTGGCAGCAGCACGTAGAGCAGCAACGAGAGCGCGGTGCGAGAGGCCCGCGCCGCGCCGGCAGGCCAGCGGCCCTCGGACCAGACGCCGATGGCGACGGCCGCGACGATCGCGACGGTGGTGAGGAGGACCCCGATCGGGCGTTTCTATCCGAAGAGGGCCGCGCCCGCGTGCGAGGCGAACTCGACCAGCGGCTGCGGGATGACGCCGAAGAAGACCGTCGCCGCCGCGGCGAGGACAGCCGGCCCGACCAGGTACCAGCGGCGGCCGGCTTCCGGGTCGACCGGGTCGGCCTCGGGCGAGGCGCCGGCGATCGCCGGGGTCGCGCCCGTTGCGCCCTCGCCCTCGGGACGCATCCACATCGCCGCCACCACCCGCAGGTAGTAGGCGAGCGAGATCATCGTCCCGATCGCGATGAAGACGGCGAGCCAGGTGTAGTCGCCCTCGACCAGGGCCTCGATCAGGTACAGCTTGCCGATGAAGCCCGCCGTCGCCGGCAGCCCGGCCAGGGCCAGCATCGAGATCGTCAGCGGCCAGGCCAGCCACGGCCGCTCGGCGCCGAGTCCGCGTACGGCGCGGATGTCGTCGCCGAAGATCGTCTCCCGCTCGCGGGCGACGATCACCGCGAAAGCGGCGAGGTTCATGAAGGCGTAGGCGGCGAGGTAGAAGACCAGCGAGCTCGTCCCCTGGCTGGAGAGGACGACGATCCCGCCCAGCATGTAGCCGGCCTGGGCGACGCCGGACCAGCCCAGCAGCCGCTTCAGCGAATCCTGGCCGAGGGCGCCGACGTTGCCGACGACGATCGAGATCGCCGCCAGGGCCGCCAGCGCCGGCTGCCAGGAGTCGAGCTGGGAGCCGAGGGCGACGTCGAAGAAGCGGAGGAAGACTGCGAAGGCCGCGGCCTTGGTCGCCACCGCCATGAAGCCGGTGATCGGGGTCGGGGCGCCCTGGTAGACGTCGGGGGTCCACTGGTGGAAGGGCGCGATCGAGGTCTTGAAGGCGAGGCCGACCGCCGCCATCGCGATCCCGATCAGGATCAGCGGGTCGCCGTCGAGCCCGTTGCGGGCGATCCCGTCGGCGATCCCGGCGAAGTTGGTGGCGCCGGTACCGCCGTAGAGGAAGGCCATCCCGTAGAGCAGCGTCGCCGAGCCGATCGAGCCGACGATCAGGTACTTCAGCCCCGACTCCAGCGACCCCTCGCGCCGCAGGTTGGTGGCGCAGAGGATGTAGAGCGGGATCGAGAGCATCTCCAGGGCGACGAAGAAGGTGACGAGGTTGGTCGCCTGCGCCAGCATCACCATGCCCAGCACCGAGCCGAGCAGCAGCGCGTGGTACTCGCCCGAGCCGGCTTCCTCGGTGGCCTTCTCGCGGATCGAGAGCAGCACGCAGAAGCCGGCGGTGAGGATCGAGATCAGCGAGATCGAGATCGCCAGGTCGTCGAGCCGCAGGGCGCCGGTGATCAGCGTCTTCGGGTCGTCCCAGTTCCAGATCAGCAGGCCGGCGGTGGCGGCGAGGGTGACCATCGTCAGCAGCGGCGCGGTCCGCCGCAGCGGCTTGAAGACGGCGCTGAGGAGGACGATGCAGAGGCCGACGGTGAGGGCGATCAGCGGCGAGATGCCGGCGTAGTCGATATGTGGCTCGTGGAAGTTCATTTCTTGGTCAGAGTCGGTTCCCAGTCGTGGGCTCGGGCGCCGGCCAGCTTCGCCTCCGGCGCTTCGCCGCCGTTCACCTTCGCCACCGTCTGCTCGACGGTCGGCGCGGTCCGCTCGAGGATCAGCTGCGGGTAGAGCGCGAGGCCGACGATGCAGAGCACCAGCGGCACCAGGACGAGGCCGTCGCGGACGCCGATCTCGCGCGACATCAGGCCCTCGGGCGCACGGTTGTGCATCGTCTGCTGGTAGAGGCGCAGGGCGTAATAGGCCGACATCGCGACGCCGGTGATGGCGATGAAGGCGAAGACGATCTTCTCCTGGAAGAGCCCGTTGAGGATGTAGAACTCGCCGACGAAGTTGGCCGAGCCGGGCATCGCCAGGGTCGCCAGGGCGACGATCAGGAACAGCGCCGCCAGCACCGGCGCCCGCAGCGCCAGGCCGCCCATCTCGCGGATGTCCTCGCTGCCGGTCCGCTCGGCCAGCAGGGCGACGATGACGAAGATCGGGGCGACGACGAGGCCGTGGTTGACCATCTGCAGGATCGCCCCGTCGGATCCGTCGGCGCGCAGGGCGAAGATCCCGGCGGTGATGAAGCCCAGTTGGGCGACCGAGGAGTAGCCGGCGATCAGCCGCACGTTGGTCTGGGTGAAGGCCATCACCGAGCCGTAGAGGATCGAGGCCAGAGCGATGACCAGGATCACCTCCTGGAATTCGACCGTGGCGTCGGGGAAGAGCGGCAGCACGACCCGCAGGAAGCCGTAGGCGCCGACCTTGGCGAGGACGCCGGAGAAGACCACCAGCGCCGGCAGCGGCGCCGCCCGGTAGGCGTCCGGCATCCAGCCGTGCAGCAGGAAGGCCGGCATCTTGACCAGGAAGGCGGCGGCGAAGAACCAGAAGATCCACTGCTGGCTGCCGAGGCCGAGGCCGCGCTGCTGCAGCTCGGCGATCGAGAAGCTGAGGTGGCCGCCGTCGGCGGCGATGATCCCGGTTGCGACCGCCGCCACCAGCATCAGCAGCGAGCCGATCAGGGTGTAAACGATCATCTTCAGCGTCGCCCCCGAGGCGGTCATCCCGCCTTCGGCGGTGCGGTCGTGGCCCCAGGCGCCGAAGAGGAAGTAGAACGGCACCAGCATCAGGTCGAAGAAGAGGACGAAGAGCAGCAGGTCCTGGGCGAGGAAGGAGCCCAGCGTCGCCGTCTCCGCGGCCAGCATCAGGAAGTAGAAGCTCTTCGGGTTCTCCTGCTTTCTGAAGGCGGCGAAGGCGACGCCGCCGACCCAGACGACCGCGGTCAGCAGCAGCAGGAAGAGGTTGAGGCCGTCGACGCCGAGGCTGTAGTCGATCCCCAGGCCGGAGATCCAGGGCTCGTCGACCGCGTACTGTAGGCCGGAGCTGCCGGAGTCGAAGCCGACGGCGATCGCGATCGCGACGCCGAGGGTGGCAACCGTCCCCAGCGCCGCCCACCAGCCGACCGCGCGCCGGGGCAGGAAGAGCCCGACGAGGCCGAAGGCGAGGGGGGTCCAGAGGAGGGAGTTGCTCATGAGCTGCTCAGCAGGAAGTAGAGGGCCAAGCCGGCCAAGCCGGCGATCAGCAGCAGCGCGTAGCTGCGGACGAAGCCGCTCTGGACCGTGCGGACGACGCCGCTCGCGCCGCGCACCGTCCCCTCGGTGCCGTTGACCAGGCCGTCGACGACGACCCGCTCGAAGGTCCGGTTCGCGAAGCGGCCGATCGCCAGCGCCGGGCGGACGACCAGCAGGTCGATCGCCTCGTCGAAGTACCACTTGTTGGCGAACAGGGTGTGCAGCGGGCGCAGGCGCCCTTCGAGCGCCCGCGGCAGCTGCGGCCGGGAGACGTAGAGGAGATAGGCGACGCCGATCCCGGCCAGGGCGATGAAGCCGCCGATCCCGAGGCCGACGTAGTCCTGCGCCAGCGAGGGGTGGATGTCGGCCAGGGCCGAGGCCTCGAAGGTCGGGTCCAGCCACTTCTCGATCACTTCGTCTCTGCCGGGGATCTGGACCAGCCCGCCGACCAGCGCCAGCACCGCGAGGACGCCCATCGCGACCCGCATCGGCAGCGACCCCTCGGCGATGTGGTGCTCGGGACCGGGGAAGCCGACGTCGGTGTCCTCCAGTTCGCCGGTCGCCGGGTTGCGGGGCTCGGCGTGGTGGACGTGACCGGTGTCGATCAGCTCCTGCGCCTCGGCGACGGGCTTGCCGGGCAGGACCCGGAAGACGAGCCGGAAGGCGTAGATCGCGGTGAGGAAGGCGCCGACGTAGCCGAGCACGGTGAAGATCAGGTACATGCCGCCGCGCGCCTCGGCGAAGGCGAGGATCTCGTCCTTGGAGAAGAAGCCGGAGGTGCCGGGGAAGGCGGCGAGGGCGAGGGCGCCGCAGACGAAGGTGATCGAGGTGAACCGCATCGCCTTGCCGAAGCCGCCCATGCGGTCGATGTTCTGCTCGTTCGCCATCGCGGCGATGATCGAGCCGGCGGCCATGAACAGCAGCGCCTTGAAGAAGGCGTGGGTCATCAGGTGGAACATCCCGGCGCTGTAGGCGCCGATCGAGACGCCCATGATCATGTAGCCGATCTGGCTCATGGTCGAGTAGGCGATCGCTCGCTTCAGGTCGGTCATCACCAGCGCCATCGTCGCCGCGACCAGCAGCGTCGCCAGGCCGACGAAGGCGGCGACGTCGGCGGCGGTCGGGGCGAGTTCGAAGAGGACGTGGGTGCGGGCGATCAGGTAGACGCCGGCGGTGACCATCGTCGCCGCGTGGATCAGCGAGGAGACCGGAGTCGGGCCCTCCATCGCGTCCGGCAGCCAGGTGTGGAGCGGGAGCTGGGCGGACTTGGCGAAGGCGCCGACGAGAAGCAGCAGGCAGATCGCGACGATCGTCCACTCGTTGGTGCTGAACGCCTCCGGCGCCCGCTCGAACACCGCGCCGTAGTCGAAGGTCCCCAGTTCGCGGAAGATCAGGAAGGCGGCGAGGACCAGGCCGATGTCGCCGACGACGTTGATCACGAAGGCCTTCATCCCCGCCCGGGTCGCGGTCTCGCGCCGGTACCAGAAGCTGATCAGCGCGTAGGAGGCGAAGCCGACGAAGGCCCAGCCGACGATCAGCAGGACGAAGTTGCCGGCGAGGACCAGCAGCAGCATCGAGAAGACGAAGAAGTTGAGGTAGCTGAAGAAGCGGTGGTACCCCTCGTCCGAGGCCATGTAGCCGTAGGAGTAGAGGTGGATCAGGGTCGAGACGCCGCTGACGACGAGGACCATGAAGATCGAGAGCGGGTCGACGAAGATGCCGAGCTTGATGTCGAGGCCGGCGACGCTGGCGTAGTCCCAGAGCGAGGAGGCGTGGTGGCGCGCCTCGGGGTCTTCGCCGAGCAGGCTGACGAGCGCGGCGATGCCGCAGGCGAAGGCGAGCGCGATCGAGACCGTGCCGATCACCCCGGCCGCCTTCGCCGGCAGCGCCTTGAAGCCGAGCGCGATCGTGATCGAGCCCAGCAGCGGGAAGAGCAGGACCAGCCAGGACCAGGCGGTGGCGCTCATCCGCGCAGCTCCCGCAGGTCGTCGACGTTGAGCGGTAGGCGGCGGCGGAAGATGGCGACGATCAGGCCGAGGCCGACGACGACCTCGCAGGCGGCGACGACCATCACGATCACCGCGAAGACCTGCCCCTCGCCGTTGCCGACCATGCGGCTGAAGGCGACGAGCGCCAGGTTGCCGGCGTTCAGCATCAGCTCCAGGCAGAGGAGGATCACCATCGGGCTGCGGCGGATGAGGATGCCGATCACCCCCGTCGCGAAGAGCAGGGAGGAGAGGACGATGTACCACTCGATGCTCACGAGGCCTCCTCGCGGCGCTTGGCGGCGAGCACGACCGCGCCGACCGCCGCCAGCAGCAGCAGGATCGACGAGGCCTCGAACGGCAGCAGGAACTTTTCCAGCAGCAGGCGGCCGATCGCGGCGGGGTCGCCGAAGCCGGGCTCGACGTCGGGCCCCTCGGTCCCCAGCGCCAGCAGCGCCGAGCCGAGGACGGCGATCGAGAGCTCGACGAAGAGGGCGATCCCCAGCAGCGGTGCCAGGAACTGCTGGCCCGGGATCGGCTCCCAGGCCGGCTCGCCGCCTTCGCCGACGTAGGCGACGACGAAGACGTAGAGAACCATCACCGCGCCGGCGTAGACGACCACCTGGGCGGCGGCGACGAAGGCCGAGGTCAGCAGCAGGAACAGCGCCGCCAGCGAGAAGAGGTGGACGATCAGCGCCAGCACCGAGTAGAACGGGTTGCGCATCGCGATCACGCCGACCGCGCCGCCGAGCGCCCCCAGCGCCGAGGCGAAGAAGAGCACCTCTTCCACTACTCCCCCTCGCTTTTCAGCGGCGTCCGCTCGACCGGCTCGGCGAGCAGCATCTCCTTGGTGAAGATCAGGTCGCGGCGGTCGTAGTCGGCCATCTCGTAGTCGTGGCCCATCGTGATCGCGTCGAACGGGCAGGCGATCTCGCAGTAGCCGCAGAAGATGCAGCGGCTGAGGTTGATCTCGTAGACGGCGGCGTAGCGCTCGCCGGCCGAGACCCGGTCGGACGGGTCGTTCTCGGCGGCGACGACGCGGATGCAGTCGGCCGGGCAGGCGGCGGCGCAGAGGCTGCAGCCGACGCATTTCTCGAGCCCGGTGTCCTCGAACTTGTGCAGTTTGTGGCGGCCGCGGAAGCGCGGGTAGACCGGCGTCTTCTCCTCCGGGTACTCGATCGTCATCGGCCCCTCGATCAGCCGCGCCATCGTCGTCTTCAGCCCGCGCAGGGTCTCGCCGAAGGCGCGGTAGGCGCCGCCGAGCCCGCCCGGCTCGGGCCCTCGCTGGACCTCCACCACCTCGATCGAGTCGAGGTAGGAGGCGGTCTTCGGGTCGAAGCCGTTGCCGTTCCCGGCGCTCACAGGACCACCACCAGGATCGCGGTGACGAGGACGTTGAGGGTGGCGAGCGGCAGCAGGACCTTCCAGCCGAGGGTCATCAGCTGGTCATATCGAAGACGCGGCAGCGTCGCCCGCACCCAGATGAAGAGGAGGACCAGGCCGAGGATCTTGGTCAGCATCCAGATCGGGTCGAGGAAGCCGGGGCCGGGGCCCATCCAGCCGCCGAGGAACATCGCCGCGGCGATCCCGGAGACGACCAGGATCTCCATGTATTCGACCAGCAGGAAGGAGCCGAAGCGCATGCCGCCGTACTCGGTCATGAAGCCCTGGACCAGCTCGGCGTCGGCCTCGGGCATGTCGAAGGGGGTGCGGTTGGTCTCGGCGAAGCCGGCCAGCATGAAGATCAGGAAGCCGACGAACTGCGGCACGATGAACCACAACTCGCCCTGGGCGTGGACCGCGTCGACCAGCGAGAGCGAGCCGCTCATCATGATCACGCCGAGCAGCGCCAGCCCCATGCTGACCTCGTAGGAGATCAGCTGCGCGGCCGAGCGCATCGCCCCGAGCAGGCTGTATTTGGAGCCCGAGGACCAGCCGCCGAGCAGCAGCCCGTAGAAGGCGATCGAGCCGACGGCGAAGAAGTAGAGGATCCCGATCGGCACGTCGATTCCGTAGAAGCCGACCCCGCCCTGGACGTCGCCCCAGGGGATGATCGCCAGCGCCATCACGCCGGAGAGCACCGGCAGCAGCGGCCCGAGGATGAACAGCGTCCGGGTCGCGTTCTCGGGCCGGAACGACTCCTTGGAGACGAGCTTGCCGACGTCGGCAAGCGGCTGCAGCAGGCCGTAGGGGCCGACCCGGTTGGGGCCGTAGCGGTGCTGGAAGCGGCCGATCAGCTTGCGCTCCAGCACGGTCAGCAGCGGCAGGATGCCGAAGATGACGGCGAAGATGACGACGCTCTTGACGACCATGATCCAGGTCGCTTCGGCGAACGTGGTGTCGGCAAGCGGCAGCATCTAGGCACCGACCTCGCTGCGCTTCTCGATCGTCACCTGGACAGGGCCGCCGTTCAGCAGCGCGTTGGCGTTGCCGTCGAGGACGCCCTCCGCCATGAAGGCGACGCCGGCGGGGACCCGCTCCTTGACGTGGACCTGGGCGTCGACGGCGGCGCCGTTCTGGCTGACGCGGACCGCGTCGCCGGTTTTGAGGCCGAGGCGATCGGCGTCGGTCAGCGAGATCTCGACGCGCTGCTGGGGGGCGAGGAACTTCAGGGGTGGGTTGAGCTCGGTGATCGGGCCGGCCCAGAGGTCTCGGTAGGTGCCCAAGAGGAGGGAGTTGTCGTTCGAGGGCGGGGGGGCCGTCGGGCCTGACTCGGCGGACGTGACTCGACGAGGTTGGTCGGCGGTTTCCGCGGAGGCGGTAGGCGCCTCGCGCTGAGTGCCCGGCGAGTCAGGCCCGACGGCCTGGTCAACCTCGGGGCGCTCCTGCCAGCGGATTCCTCGGCCGCCGATGTCGGAGTCCGTAATGCCTGAGTAGAAGCTGACGGCGTTGGTTAGAGCTGCGAACGCCGTTGGTTGTGAGTCGATGCCCGTGTCCAAGCCCAGGTTCGAGGCGAGCTCCGACAGGACGATGATGTTTGGGAGGACGCTCTCGGGACGGGACGCCGATGGGCGGACTCTTTGCAGGCGGCCGTCGGGGTGGGTGACGGTGCCGTCTTTCTCGGCGTGGGTCTCGAGGGGGAGGACGACGTCCGCCTTGGCGGTGGTCGCGTTCTCGTGCATCGAGAAGGAGACGACGAAGTCCGCCGCGGTCAGCGCCTCTTCCCAGGCGGGCGTGTCGGGGAAGTCGCGCAGGGGGTCGGCGCCGAAGAGGATCAGGCCGGTCAGCTCGCCGCCGATCAGCGCCTCGCGGATCTCCTCGGTGGACCTGCCGGCGACGGTCTCCGAGAGGCCGGGGCCGGCATCGGGGAGGACGCCCGCCTCGCGCAGGCCGCGGGCGTTGGTGGTGTCGGGGATTTCCAGTAGGCCCGAGCCCTCGGTGCTCGCCATGTTCGTGGCGCCGGCGACATCGAGCAGGGCCTCGGCGGCGCCCTCCTCGCGGGCGATCCGCTCGCCCCAGATGACGACGACGCGGTCGGCCTCGCGCAGCGTCTCGGCCACCGGGGTGGCGACGTTCTCGGCGCCGCCGATCGCGCCCGCCAGCTCGCCGACGAAGTGCGCCGCCTGTCCCGGCGCGTAACGGGCGATTGCCTCGGCGCCGCCGTCGAGCGCGGTCGGCCGCTCGGTCGCGACGACCAGCTTGGCGCCGTTGCGGCGGATCGCCTTGCGCACCCGCAGGTCGAGGATCGGCGAGCTGTGCAGCGGGTCGGTGCCCAGCACCAGGATCGCGTCGGCCTCGTCGATCTCCCGCACCCGGGCCGAGATCGCCGGCGCGGCCAGCCGCCGCAGCGTCGCCGCCCGCGGCCCGCGCGAGGGACGCGAGTCGAGGTGGGGCGAGCCAAGCGCCTCGCGGACCAGACGCTGCAGCAGGAAGCCCTCCTCGTTGGAGGCGTCGCCGGCGATCGCCGCGACCTTGCCTCCGGCCCGCAGCAGCCCCTCGGCCGCGACCCGCAGCGCCTCGTCCCAGCCGGCCTCGCCGCCGCCCTTCAGCCGCGGCCCGCGCACCCGCTCCGGCGCGTCGAACATCTCGAACCCGTAGCGGCCGCGGTCGCAGAGCCAGCCGTCGTCGACCTCGGCGTTGTCGCGGGTGACGACCCGTTTCACCTTCTCGTCGCGGACGGTGAAGCTGACGTTGCACTGGCTCGGGCACAGCGTGCAGACCGAGCCGCCGTGCTCGATGTCCCAGGGCCGGGCGCGGAAGCGGTAGGTGTAGTTGGTCAGCGCCCCGACCGGGCAGATGTCGGTGATGTTGCCGTGGAAGGGGGCGACGTAGGGGCGCTCGTCGAAGGTGCCGACGAAGGTGCGATCGCCGCGCTCGATCAGCTGCAGCTGGGAGTCTTCGGAGACCTCCTGGCTGAAGCGCACGCAGCGGTAGCAGAGGATGCAGCGCTCGCGGTCGATCGCGACCAGCGGCGAGAGCTCGATCGGCTTCTCGAAGTGGCGCTTTTCGTCGATCACCCGGCTCTTCCCGGGGCCCCAGCCGTAGGAGATGTCCTGCAGCGGGCATTCGCCGCCTTTGTCGCAGACCGGGCAGTCGAGCGGGTGGTTGACGAGCAGGAACTCGACCACCGCGCTCTGCGCCTCTTTGACCTGCTCGGTGCGGGTGTGGACGACCATCCCCTCGCGCACCGGGGTCGAGCAGGAGGTCTGCAGCTTCGGGATCCCCTCGATCTCGACCAGGCACATGCGGCAGGCCCCGACCGGGTCGCCGAGTTTCGGTTCGTAACAGAAGTAGGGGATCTCGACGTCGCCCTTGCGGGCGGCGTCGTGCAGCATCTCGCCCTCGATCGCGGCGACCTCGCGCCCGTCGATCGTGATCGTCACCTCGCGGCCGGCGGGGCTCACGTCGTGGCTCCCAGCGTCTCGGGGGCGCCCTGGACGACGGCGTGGGGATCGAGCACCAGCTCGGGGTCGGCCATCACCGCTTCGAACTCCTCTCGGAACTTGCGGACCATCGCCCCGACCGGCATCGCCATCGAGTCGCCGAGCACGCAGAGGCAGTGGCCGATGATGTTCTGCTGGACCGAGCTGACGATGTCGAGGTCGATCGGCGTCGCCTCGCCGCGCACCATCCGCTCCAGCATCTTCACGGTCCAGTTGGTGCCCTCGCGGCAGGGGACGCACTTGCCGCAGGACTCGTGGTGGTAGAAGCGCGCGGTGCGCAGCGCCAGGTGCGGGATCGAGACCCGGTCGTCGGCGACGATGATCGAGCCCGAGCCGAGCATCGAGCCCGCCTCGGCCATCGCCTCGAAGCTGTAGGGGAGGTCGAGCCCCTCCTCGGCGGTCAGCACCGGCGAGGACGAGCCGCCGGGGAAGAAGGCCTTGATCTCGTGCCCCTCCTCGGGGCCGCCGGCGAGGTCGAAGATCAGCTCGCGGGTCGGGATCCCCAGCTCGACCTCGTAGTTGCCGGGCCTGCGGACGCCGCCGGAGATCGAGACCACCTTGGTCCCCGGCGACTGCTCGGTGCCGAAGCCCTTGAACCACTCGGCGCCGTGGCGGACGATGTGGGGGACGTTGGACAGGGTCTCGACGTTGTTGATCAGCGTCGGCCCGCCGTAGAGGCCCTGGACCGCCGGGAAGGGCGGCTTCAGGCGCGGGTTGCCGCGCTTGCCCTCGAGCGCGTCGAGCAGCGCCGTCTCCTCGCCGCAGATGTAGGCGCCGGCGCCGCGGTGGACGACCAGCTCCAGATCGCGGTGGCAGCCGAGGATGTTCGTCCCCAGGTAGCCGGCCTCGTAGGCTTCGGCGACCGCGGCGTCGAGGATGTCGGCCTGCTCGTCGTACTCGCCGCGGATGAAGATGAAGGCGTGGCCGGCGTCGGCGGCGAGGGCGGCGATCGCGATCCCCTCGATCAGCTGGTGCGGGTTGCGCTGCATCAGCTCGCGGTCCTTGAAGGCGCCGGGCTCGGACTCGTCGGCGTTGCAGCAGAGGTACTTCGGCATGTCGCCGCGCGGCAGGAAGGAGGCCTTTTTGCCCATCGCGAAGCCGGCTCCGCCGCGGCCGCGCAGGCCCGAGTCTTCGAGCTCCTTGAGGACCTCGTCCTGCTCCATCTCCTTGTAAGCGCGCTCCAGCGTCGCGTAGCCGCCGGCCAGGCGCCGGTAGCCGTCGAGGGTGCGCAGCGCCTGGTCCTCGGCGTGCTCGAGCAGGACCCGCTTCTCCAGCCGGTGCGGCATCAGGCGTCCCCCGCCAGCCCGCGCTTCGCCAGCGCCTTCTCCGGCAGGACCTCTTCGCCGGCCTTGATCTGGTCGATCGCCACACCCGCCTCGGCCGCCTCGAGCGGGCCGTAGTAGCGCTGGTCGATCGAGGCCATCGGGGCGATGTCGCAGGCGCCGAGGCACTCGAAGCCGGTGACGAAGAAGTTCTCGTCGTCGTCGCCGGCGGCCTCGAGGAAGGCGTCGAGCAGGCGGTCGGCGCCGCGCATCCAGCAGCTGATGTTGGTGCAGACCTCGATCCGGTGCGCCCCCACCGGCTTCGTGTGCAGCAGGTCGTAGAAGCTCGCCACCGACTCCAGGTAAGCCGGGGTGACCCGCATCACCGCGGCGGCCTGGCGGATCCCCTCCGGGGTGCACCAGCCGTAGCGCTCCTGCACCGCCCACAGCGCCGGGATCGAGGCCGAGCGGCGGTCGGGGTAGCGGCCCATCAGCGTCTCGATCCGCTCCTGCAGCTCCGCCGGGCAGTCGACCTCGTGCAGCTCCGGGATCTGCTCCTCGGCGCGGCCGGGCACGCGGCCCTCGCGCACCGCCGGGTCGACCGGCAGGTTCGGATTGACGGCGCCGGGACCGTCGACCGGGCTCATCGGTCCACGCCTCCGAGGATCGGGTCGAGCATGCCGAGGCTGGCGATCATGTCGGCGACGTAGCTGTCCACCGCCATGTCGCGGAAGGCCTGCAGGTTGACGAAGGAGGGGTCGCGGAAATGGACCCGGGCCGGCTTCGCCGAGCCGTCGGCGAGGACGAAGCAGCCGAGCTCCCCGCGCGGCCCCTCGATCGAGTAGTAGACCTCGCCCGGGTCGACCCGGTATCCCTCGGTGACCAGCTTGAAGTGGTGGATCAGCGACTCCATCGAGGTCGAGAGCTCCGAGCGCGGCGGCAGCACGTACTTGCGGTCGTCGGCGATGTGCGGGCCCTCGGGCAGGGCGTCGAGGCACTGGACGACGATCCGCGCCGACTCGACCATCTCCGCCACCCGCACCCGGTAGCGGTCGTAGTTGTCGCCGACCGTCCCGACCGGGATCTTGAAGTCGACCTCGGGGTAGGCGAGGTAGTCGAAGGCCTTGCGCAGGTCCCAGGGCTCGCCGGCGGCGCGCAGCAGCGGCCCGGTCACGCCCAGCTCCAGCAGCCGCTCGCGGGAGACGATCCCGGTCCCTTTGGTCCGCTGCAGGAAGACCTCGTTGCGGTCGAGCAGGTCCTGGTACTGGCCGACCCGGACCGGCATTTCCTCGGCGAAGGCGCGGCACTTGCGCTCGAATCCGACGGGGATGTCCTCGATCACGCCGCCGACCTGGAAGTAGCGGGTGTGCATCCGCTGGCCGGTCGCCATCTCGAACAGGTCGAGGATCTTGTCGCGCTCGCGGAAGCAGTACCAGAGCATCGAGATCGCGCCGAGGTCGAGCGCCGTGGTGCCGAGCCAGACCAGGTGGGAGTGGATCCGGTTGAGCTCGAGGAAGAGCGTCCGCAGGTACCTGGCGCGGGGCGGGATCTCGAGGTCGATCAGCCGCTCGACCGCGCCGCAGAAAGCCTCCATCTGGAAGAAGTAGGAGACGTAGTCCATCCGCTCGACGAAGGGGATGACCTTCCAGTAGCTCTTGTCCTCGCAGGACTTTTCGATCCCGGTGTGGACGTAGCCGATCACCGGGGTCAGCTCGCGGACGATCTCGCCTTCGAGGTCGACGACGAGGCGCAGCACACCGTGGGTCGCCGGGTGGTGCGGCCCGACGTTGACGGTCATGACCTCGCGGTCGCGATCCGGGAGCTCGGCGGCGATCTGGGCGGTCTGCTCAGTCAAAGCGGTCTTCCGAGTAGGTGAAGGTGACCGGCTCGCCGCCGACCGGGAAGTCCCTGCGCTGGGGCCAACCCACGTAATCGTCGGGCATCAGGATCCGGGTCAGGTTCGGGTGGCCGCGGAAGACGATGCCGAAGAAGTCGAAGACTTCGCGCTCCTGCGCCTCCGCCGTCGGAAACAGCTCTACGCAACTGTCGATTTCCGGAAGCCGCTCCTCCGCCTCTCCCGCGGGTGGCGCGGTAGGGGGGACCCCCCCTTGCTGTGCATGGGGGGGTGGGTCCCCTGCCGTGACAGGACCCGCGGGCCGAGGCGCTTCGAGCATCGCTTTGACGCGGATGCGCTCGACGCGGTCGCGGTTGATCAGCTCGTAGTGGACGGCGAAGCGGGGTTGGGCTGGGAGGTAGTCGGCGGCGTGGAGGGAGGAGAGGAAGTCGTAGCGCTGGCCGGGCTGGTCCTTGAGCCAGCGCAGCACGTCGATGACCTTTTCGGGGTCGACGATCAGGGCTGCCTGGTGGCAGTCGAAGGAGGTCGCCAGCACGGCACCGGGGCAGTCGCGCTCGATTTCCCCCCGGATCAGCTCGAGTCCGGGGGCGTCAGGCAAGGGAGGGCTCCCCGGCGTCGCGCTGCGCTTCGGCCGCTCGACGCGCTTCTTCGTAGGCCTTGGCGGCCTCGGGGCTCGGTTCGCTGCGGGGGCCGCCACGCGCCCACTCCTCGGTGCCATGGGCGTTGTAGCGCTGGCGCCAGCCTTGATCGGGGTTGCCCATGATCTGTCGCTGCAGCTTGGTGAAGCCGTAGAGCACGGCCTCCGGCCGCGGCGGGCAGCCGGGCACGTAGATGTCCACCGGCAGGAACTTGTCGGCGCCCTGGAGGACGGCGTAGTTGGCGAACATCCCGCCCGAGGAGGAACAGGCGCCCATCGCCATCACCCACTTCGGCTCCAGCATCTGGTCGTAGAGGCGGCGGATGACCGGCGCCATTTTGATGCTGACCCGGCCCGAGAGGACCATCAGGTCGGCCTGGCGCGGCGAGGCGCGCCCCGCCTCGGCGCCGAAGCGGGCGATGTCGTACCGGGCGGTGACGGCCGCCATCGGGATTCCCTCGATCGCGCAGCAGGCGAGGCCGAAGGTGAGCGGGAAGATCGAGTTCGCCCGGGCCACGTTCAGCGCCTTCTCGAAGGTGGTGGTGAGGGTCCGCTCTTCGACGTAGCGCTCGAGGTCCTCGCCCTCGAGGTCGCCACGGAGCATGTCGCGGGCGGCGAGCTGCTTCTCGCGCATGCTGCGGCGCTCTACCTCCAATCCAACGCACCCTTTCGCCAGACGTAGACGAAGGCGACGAGCAGGAGGACGACGAAGGTGATCAGCTCGCCGAGGACGAAGACGCTGTCGGCGTCCTTGAGGATCGCCCCGATCGGATAGAGGAAGACGACCTCGATGTCGAAGAGGATGAAGAGCATCGCGATCAGGTAGAAGGTCACGCCGAAGCGCAGCCCCTTGGCCGGCTCGACCGGGATCCCGGACTCGTAAGGCTCGCCTTGGCGGCGGCTCGACGCGGTCTCCCGCGCCGGCTTCTTCGGGCCGAGCAGGTGGTTGAGCATCGCGAAGACGCCGCCGACCGTGAGGCCGAGGAAGGCGAAGATGAGGATCGGGAGGTAGGTCTTGAGCACGGGGACGAAAGGTGGCCGGGACCGCTGTTATACACCGACATTGTGACAACTTGCTACATAGTGTCTTTCCGCATCAGCAAGCCGAATCCCGACCCCTTTAGGCGGATTTAGACGGTGATCGGCCTCCACATCGCGGTCGGCGTCCTGCTGATCGTCCTCAACGCCGCCGCCGGCCTCGTCGGCGGCATCTCCTGGTACCGCAAGCGGACTTCGATTCCGTTCTGGTACCTGCTCCGCGCCGCCCAGGCGTCGGTCTTCCTCCAGGCCCTCCTCGGCGCCCTCCTTGTCGTCACCGGCCACGAGCAGGACGACGGCCTCCACTACCTCTACGGGATCCTCCCGCTCGTCGTCTCCTTCATCGCCGAGGGCGCCCGCGCCGACGCCGCCCACCGCGAGGTCGGCGACCTCGACCCCGAGACCCTCACCACCTCCGAACAGGAAGACCTGGCCCTCGCGATCGTCCGCCGCGAGATGGGCATCATGGCCGTCAGCTGCGGAGTGATCTTCTTCCTCGGCCTGCGCGCCGCGGGGACCAGCGGGCTCTAGGCGGCGCTGCTGAGCTGCCGTCGGTCCTGAGCGATCTGGATCACGGCGACGGTGAGGAACAGCGTCCCGGTCGCCAGGTGGAAGATGCCGTCGTTGGCGTTGTCGGGGAAGGTGAAGACCCAGCCGGGCTGTTCGTCGAAGAGAGCCCAGATGCCCGTCGCGTAGAGGGCGACGACGATGTAGAGCGTGTAGTAGAGCGCCCAGTCGGGGCGGCGGGCGAAGTAGAAGGCGGGGGCGAAGAGGAGCAGGCCCGAGAGGGCGTGGATGCCGTTGAAGTCGACCCAGAGGACCTTCTCGGTCGGCGCCTCGGCGCCGACCTGGAAGCTCGGCTCGGCGATGAAGCCGGCCAGTGCCCAGAGCAGCTGCAGGCCGCAGAGGATGACCAGCGCCTTTTGGGCAAACGTCCAGTCGTTCATCGAGATGTCAATTGAGCACCTTATAGGTGCCCTGATTGCGATCTGGATTTCTTGCGTAACTCAGTCGAGCGGCCGGTACTCGCCGTCGTGGAAGACGAGCGGGTCGCCCGGCCTTGCCTCGAGCGCCCGCACTTCGCCGGTGACGATCACGTGGTCGCCGGCGGAGATCACGTCGCGCAGGTCGCAGGCGATCCATATGAGGGCGTCGTCGACCGCGGGGATGCCGTCGCGCTCGCGCCAGGCGACGCCGGCCCACTTCTCGGCCACCGGCGCCTTGGTGGCGAAGGCGCGGGCGATCGGCTCCTGGCCGGCGTGGAGGACGCTGATCCCGAAGCTGTCCGCCGCCTGCACCGCGAGCAGGGTGCGGGAGCCGCGGTCGAGGCAGGCGAGCATCAGCATCGGCTCGATCGAGAGCGAGGAGACCGCGTTGGCGGTGGCGCCCGCCGGACCCTCGGGCCCGCCGGCGCTGACGATCGTGACCCCGGTCGGGAGGCCCGCCAGGGCGGCGCGGAAGGCGTCTGGGTCGGGCGCGGGCATCGTCAGAAAGGCTGGATCGGCTCCAGACAATATGATGCCCGCCGCATGCGCCCAGTGCTGATCATCGGAATGGTCGTGGCCGCCGCCCTCGGGCTTTCGGCCTGCGGCTTCGGCGAAGAGGGGATCTCGGTCTCCGAGAACGACTCCAATTACAACGGCGCCGTCCTCTTCTCGACCCACTGCTCGGGCTGCCACACGCTCGGCGCCGCCGGCACCCAGGGCAGCGGCAACCGCGGCGAGCGGACCCAGGGCCCGAACCTCGACCAGCGCACCGAGACGTATGACGACGCGCTCTTCGCGATCCAGAACGGCGGCTTCTCCGGGGCGATCATGCCCCAGAACATCGTCGTCGGCGAGGAGGCAGAAGAAGTGGCGAAATTCGTCGCCAAGTACGCGGGGTCCGAAGCGGAAGAGTCACCGCGGCCCGGCCAGACCGAAGCTCCTTAGGAGCGGGCCCCTCATGCTGGACCTGAAGCTGATCCGCTCCGATCCCGAGCGGGTCAAGCAGGCGTTGGCGCGGCGCGGCGCGGCCGAGAAGGTCGACGAGCTGCTGGCGCTCGACGCCCGCCGCCGTGAGCTGCTGCCCGAGGTCGAGACCGCCCAGGCGGAGCGCAAGGCGCTCTCCAAGCAGATCGGCGAACGCAAACAGGCCGGCGAAGAGGCTGAGGCCGAGCGGCTGATGGCGACTGTCCAGGGCTTGAAGGAGACGATCGAGAAGGGCAAAGAGGAGCTGGAGGAGGTCGATGCCAAGCTCGAGGAGCTGGCGCTCAGCCTCCCCAACATCCCCGACCCCGACGCGCCGGAAGGGATGACCGAGGAGGACGCGGTCGTCGTCCGCGAGGTCGGCGAGCGCCCGGACTTCGGCTTCGAGCCGAAGGACCACCTCGAGATCGGCACCAAGCTGGACCTGATCGACATGGAGGCCGGCGCGAACCTCTCCGGCTCCCGCTTCGCCTACCTGAAGGGCGACCTGGTCCTGCTCGAGCTGGCGCTGGTCCGCTTCGTGATCGAGCTGGTCCGCGGCGAGGGGCACGAGCCGGTGGTGCCGCCGGTCCTGGTCCGCGAAGAGGCGCTGGAGGGAACCGGCTTCCTCCCCGGCGACCGCGACCAGATCTACGAGATCCCCAAGGACGAGCTCTTCCTCACCGGCACCTCCGAGGTCGCCCTCGCCGGCCTCCACGCCGACCAGATCCTCGACGCGGACGCGCTTCCCCTCCGCTACTGCGCCTTCTCGACCTGCTTCCGCCGCGAGGCCGGCGCCGCCGGCCGCGATACCCGCGGCATCTTCCGCGTCCATCAGTTCGACAAGGTCGAGATGTTCTCGTTCGTCGCGCCCGAGGCCTCGCGCGAGGAGCACGAGCGCCTGCTGGCGATCGAGGAGCGCATCCTCACCGCGCTGGAGATCCCCTACCGGGTGGTCAACGTCGCCGTCGGCGACCTCGGCGACCCGGCGGCGAAGAAGTACGACTGCGAGGCCTGGATCCCGAGCCAGGAGCGCTACCGCGAGCTGACCTCCTGCTCCAACACGACCGACTACCAGGCCCGTCGCCTCGGTGCCCGCTTCCGCCCCGCGGAGGGGGAGGCGCCGCAACCCGTACATACGTTGAACGGCACCGCCTGCGCCGTCGGACGCACCATCATCGCTCTGATGGAGAACAGGCAGGAAAGCGACGGGAGTTTCACGCTACCCAAAATTTTGCATCCATATGGATCGCCTGAAAGAATCGGCGCCGCATGACTACGGGCGTCCGCGAGGCCAAGCGTGTAGTGCTCTGCGACGACCACGAGATCGTCCGCGAGGCGATCAAGGCGCGCATGGCCAACTCCAACATCGTCGAAATCGTCGGCGAGGCGAGCAACGGCCGCGACGTGGTCAACGCGGTCAAAGAGCTGGAACCCGACGTCCTCATCATCGACGTCGAGATGCCGAAGCGCGACGGGATCGAGGCCACCAAGGAGGTGCTCAAAGTCCGGCCGCGGACCAAGGTGATCATCTTCACCGCCCACGCCCAGCCGGACCTGCTGGCGCTGGCCCTGCGGGCGGGAGCCTCCGGCTACGTCCTCAAGTCGGCGCCGGCGGAGGACATCGCCAAAGCGGTGAAGGCGGTGACCGGGGGAGGGACCTTCCTCGGCGGCGACTTCGCCGGCGGCAAGCCGTCCGAGGTCGAGAAACTGCTCGAGCTCTCGCCGCGCGAGCGCCAGATCCTCGAGCTGCTGGCCGAGGGGCTGCGGGTGAAAGAAATCGCCGACCGGCTGCAGCTCAGCCCGGCGACGGTCCACACCCACGTCCGCAACGCGATCGCCAAGCTCGAGGTCGACACCCGCACCGAGGCGGTTGCGCTGGCTGTGCGCTTCAGCTACCTCGGCGCCGGCGGCGGCTCGCTCTAGGCGACCGGGTTCCCGGCCGCCCGGCTACTCCTTCTTCTCCAGGGTCAGCGCACAGCCGTTGATGCAGTAACGCTGACCGCCTTTGTCGGCCGGGCCATCGTCGAAGACGTGGCCGAGGTGGGCGTCGCAGTGCTTGCAGACGACCTCGGTGCGGCGCATGAAGAGGCTGTTGTCGGGTCGCAGCTCGACGTGCTCGAGGTTGGCCGGCTCGGTGAAGCTGGGCCAGCCGGTGCCGGAGTCGAACTTGGTGTCGGAGGAGAACAGCTCGGTGCCGCAGCAGACGCAGCTGTACGTCCCCTCCGCCTTCTCGTCCCAGTACGGGCCGCTGAAGGCACGCTCGGTGCCGGCCTTGCGGGTGACCTCGAACTGCTCCGGGGTCAGCTGCTCGCGCCACTCCTGCTCGGACTTCTGGACTTTCGTCGCCATCTTGCTCCTTTCTTCTCTATGAAAAGAGTACGCGTCGGGTATATCGGGCTCGTGAGCTGGAGCCGCCGGATGCTGGTCGCTGCCGTTGCCTTCGCCGCCGCGGCGCTCGTCCTCTTCGTCGGCGTCCGCGCGGGCGCGTCCGCCGTCCGAGCCGGCTGCCCCGGCCAGAACGACGCCGGCGCCGCCGCGACCGCGCAGGAGCGGACGATGCTCTGCCTCGTCAACCGCGCCCGCAAGGGACGCGGCCTGGAGCCGCTCGCGGCGCCGGCCTCGCTGGCCCGCGCCGCCGCTCGCAAGTCGGCCGACATCCTCCGCTGCGACGAATTCAGCCACGAAGCCTGCGGCCGCGAGTTCACCTACTGGATCGAGCGCACCGGCTACCGCGGCTGCCGCGAGGGGGAGAACATCGCCTACGGCGGCGGCAGCTACGCGACGCCGCGCTCGATCTTCCAGATGTGGATGCGGTCCGCCGGCCACCGCGAAAACATCCTCGGCCCCTACGAGGACATCGGCATCGGCCTCCAGGTCGGCAACCTCGAAGGCCACGGCGGCGCCCACGTCTGGACCCAGGAGCTCGGCGCCCCCTGCGGCGGGACTTAGGATGCGCGCGTGTTCGACGGTTTCTACGAGCGCGAGGGCGACCTTTTCGTCGCCACCGAGTTGACTCGCGGTCCCTGGGACCCGGGCGCCCAGCACGCCGGTCCGCCCGCCGCCTTGCTCGGCTACGCGATCGAGCAACTGCCCGACGCCGCGGACTTCCAGGTCGGCCGCGTCACCTTCGAGATCCTCCGCTCGGTCCCGATCGCGCCGGTCCGGGTGCGGGCCGAGGTCGTCCGCCCCGGGCGGCGGGTGCAGATGGTCGAGGCGGAGCTGAGCGACGCCGGGGGCGAGGTCTTGATGAAGGCGCGCGGCTGGCGGCTCCGCACCGCCAAGCTCGAGCTGCCGGGCGAGGCTCTGGTCGCCAGCCAGCCGCCCGCTCCCCCGGAGGACGGCACCGACGCCGATTTCTTCCCCACCGCGCAGGAGCACGGCTACCACTCGGCGATGGAGGTGCGCTTCGTCGCCGGCGGCTTCCTCGAGCCGGGGCCGGCGACCGCCTGGCTGCGGATGCGCCGGCCGCTGGTGGCGGGGGAGGAGCCGACGCCGCTGCAACGCACCCTGGTCGCCGCCGACGTCGGCAACGGCATCAGCGCCACGCTGGACTTCCGCCGCTACCTCTTCATCAACGTCGACCTCACCGTCCACCTCGAGCGGATGCCGAAGGGGGAGTGGATCGGCGTCGACGCGATGACCCTGCCGCGGCACAGCGGCGTCGGCACCGCCGAGTCGACGCTGTTCGACGGCGGGGGCCGGATCGGCCGCGCCCTGCAGACGCTGCTGATCAGCGAGCGCTAGGGGCGCCCGGTCGCGACGCCGCCGCGTTGCGCTGGACGAGCACCATCAGGGCCGAGGCGACGCAGATCGCGGCGGCGAAGAAGAAGGCGGACTCGTATCCGGCGAGCGCCGCGACGAGGCCGGCGAGCGGGGCCCCGAAGCCGACCCCGGCGTCGAAGAAGGCGGTGTAGGTGCCCATCGCCGCCCCGCGGGCGCTCTGCGAGACGCGGCCGAGGGCGATCAGCATCAGCGCCGGGTTGAGCAGCGAGAAGGCCGCGCCCATCACCAGCCCGCCGGCGAGCGCGACCGGCAGCGAGTGAGCGAGCGCGATCAGCGCCAGCCCCAGCGCCTCCCCGAGCGTCGCCACCACCGCCACCGGCGTCGCCCCGACCCGGTCCGGGAGGTGGCCGAAGACGAGCCGCGTCAGCACCAGCATCGCGGCGAAGGCGGCGAAGACGGTGGCGCCGCTGCCGATCCCGCGCGCTTCCAGGTGGAGGACGATGAAGGTGGCCAGGGCCGCGTACCCGATCGAGGCGAGGGCGATCGCGAAGCCCGGGCCGACCGCCTCGGGCGCGATCAGGGGGTGCGGCTCGGCGTGCTTCAGCGGCACGAAGGGGTCGCGGGCGGTGAGGGCGATCAGGGCGCCGAGGATCGGCATCGCCGCGGCGAAAACCCAGACCAGGTCGTAGCCGCCGGCGTTGAGCAGGACCTCGCCCAGGAGCGGGCCGACGCTGAGCCCGCCCCAGACGGCGAGCCCGTAGAGGCCGAGCACCCGTCCGCGCCGCTCCTCCGGCGCCAGGTCGACGATCCAGACGGAGCCGGCGGTGTAGACGGCGCCCTCGCCGACGCCGAGGATGAGGCGGGCGACGATCAGGCCGGCGATGCCGAGGCTCGGCAGGTAGAGCAGGCCGCTGAGCGCCACCAGCACCGCCCCCGCCAGCACCGTCGGCTTGCGGCCCCAGGTATCGGCGAGCCGTCCCGCCACCGGCCGCAGCAGCAGCCCCGTCACCGCGTAGGCGCCGATCACCACCCCGACCGCGACGTCGCCGGAGTCGAGCGGGCCGTGGATGTAGCGGGGCAGCACGGGCAGGACCGAGCCGACCCCGACCAGGCCGCAGAAGGTGACCGCGAAGACGCCGGCGAAGCTGAGGCCCGGCCGGTGGCCGACCGCCGCGGTTGCCGGGTCGGTCGCGCTCACGCCAGCAGACCGCTGAGATCCTCGAGCACGAAGTCGGGCGCCGGGGAGGCGGCCGCGGCCTGGGCCCGCGTGGTGGTGCCGCTGAGGACGAGGATCGTCTCCAGGCCGGCGCGCATCCCGCCCTCGATGTCCGAGCTGAGCCGGTCGCCGACCATCGCCACGCTCTCGCACCCGCCGAGCGCCTCGCGCGCCATCTCGAACAGGTGGCGCTCGGGCTTGCCGGCGATCGTCGCCCGTTTTCCCGAGGCGGTCTCGACCGCCGCCAGCACCGCGCCGGTCCCGGGCACCTCGCCCCCCGGGTAGGGCATCGTCGGGTCGTGGCTGGTGGCGAAGAGGGCGGCGCCGGCGTCGAGCGCCCGCTTCGCGGTCAGCAGCTCGCCGTAATCGAAATCGCGGTGGCCGGAGACGACGACGGCATCGGCCGCGCGGCCCTCCTCGCCCTCCAGCACCCGGGCGCCGGTTGCCGCCACCATCTCCTTCAGCGCCGGGGCACCGATCACGAAGGCGCCGCCGTCCGGGCCCGCCGCCGCCGCGGCTTCGCCCGCCAGCCGCGCCACCACCATCCCGGCGGTGACGATCTGCGCCTCTTCGACCGCGACTCCCATCTCCTGCAGCCGCTCGGCGTAGGCGGCCGGGTGCTTGCCGGGATTGTTGGTGACGAAGACGAGCCGCTTGCCCGCGTCGAGCAGCGCCCGCAGCGCCTCGGGCGAGCCCGGTACGGGGTCGCGGCCGATCCAGACCACGCCGTCGAGGTCGATCAGGAGTCCGTCGAAGCGGTCGGCGAGGGGCACGGGCGCAGGCTAATGCTCGGACTCGATACCGTGCCCGGACCAGTGAGTGCCAACGGACAGGTCGTGGTCGCAACCGACCTCCACCGCCGCTACGGCGAGGGCGATACCGCCGTCGATGCGCTGGACGGGGTCACCACCGGCTTCGAGCGCGACCGCTTCACCGCGATCATGGGTCCTTCGGGCTCGGGCAAGTCGACCCTGATGCACATCCTCGCCGGCCTCGACAAGCCGACCTCGGGCCGGGTCGAGCTGGATGGAGTCGACATCACCGACCTCGACGACGGCGAGCTGACCGAGCTGCGGCGCGACAAGCTCGGCTTCGTCTTCCAGTTCTTCAACCTGCTGCCGGTCCTCACCGCCGAGGAGAACCTGGTCCTGCCGCTCTCGATCGCCGGCCGCAAGCCCGACCAGGCGTGGGTCGACCAGCTGATCCGCACCGTCGGCCTCGAGGACCGGCGCACGCACCGCCCCGCCGAGCTCTCCGGCGGCCAGCAGCAGCGTGTCGCCGTCGCCCGGGCGCTGGTCAGCAAACCGGCTGTGGTCTTCGCCGACGAGCCGACCGGCAACCTCGACTCGAAGGCGAGCGCCGACGTCCTGCGGCTGCTGCGCCAGGCGGTCGACGAGTTCGGCCAGACGGTGGTGATGGTCACCCACGACCCGGTCGCCGCCGCCCACGCCGACCGGCTGATCACCCTGCAGGACGGCAAGATCGTCAGCGACGCCGCCCCCGGCTCGGCGGACGACGTCATCGAGCTGCAGAAGCGGCTTGACTAGCCTCGGCCTCAAGAGCCTCTGGGCTCGCAAGGTCCGGGCCCTGCTGACGAGCTTCGCGGTCTTCCTCGGCGTCGCCTTCGTCGCCGGCTCGTTCGTCCTCACCGACACGATCTTCGCCGCCTTCGACGAAATCTTCAGCGAGTCGCTGAAGGGGACCAGCGTCGTCGTCACCGCCGAGAACCCGGTCGAGCAGGAAAGCGGCGAAATCCCGACGATCAGCGCTTCGCTGCTGCCGAAAGTGGTGCGCACGCCCGGTGTGCGTGAAGCCGCCGGGGCGATCTTCACGCCCGGTGCCTTCTTCAACGCGAAGAACGAAAAGATCGGCAACAAATTCGCGCCGAAGTTCATCTCCTCGACCCTGCCCGGGGAACTCGAGTCGCTGACCTACGTCGAGGGCCACATGCCGCGCGGCCCGACCGAAGCGTCGCTGGACAAGGCGGCGGCCGACGACGCCGGCCTGGAGCCGGGCGACACGATCAAGCTGATCGGCCAGGGGAACCTGAGGAGCTTCCGCCTGGTCGGGCTGACCCAGCTCGGCAGCGCCTCCTTCGGCGGCGCCTCGATCGCCCAGGTGACGCTGCCGGTCGCCCAGGCTCTCACCCACAAGCGAGGCCGATTCGACCAGATCTCGGTTGCGGCCGACGACGGCGTCTCGGCGGAGACCCTGAAACGGCGGATCGACAGGCGGATGCCGGCCGGGGCGAAGGTCGAGACCGCCGCCGAAAACGCCGACCGCGGCTCGGAAGAAATCCGCGACAACCTCGGTTTCCTCCGCACCTTCCTGCTCGTCTTCGGCTTCATCGCGGTCTTTGTCGGCTCTTTTCTGATCTTCAACACCTTCTCGATCACCGTCGCCCAGCGGGTCAGCGAATTCGGCATGCTGCGCACGCTCGGTGCCTCGCGGCGGCAGATCCTCACCACGGTGATGGTCGAGGCGGTGGCGATCGGGCTGCTGGGGGCGCTGCTCGGGATCGGCGGCGGCCTGTTGATCGCCAAGGCGATCAACGCCCTCTTCGAAGCTTCGGGAATCGACCTGCCGACGACCGGTCTGGTGCTGGAGTCGCGGACGGTGGTCGTCGCCCTGCTGGTCGGCGTGCTGGTCACCCTCGTCTCCTCGCTGGTCCCCGCCCTGCGTTCGACCCGGGTGCCGCCGATCGCCGCCCTGCACTCCTTCCGGCCGGTGCCGACCCGCAAGCGCCGGCTGGCCTACCTGGCGCTCTCGATCCTGCTCGGCGTCGCCGGGCTGGGGGCGATCGTGCTGGGGCTCTTCGGCGGCGGCAGCGCCGGTGCCCGCGCCCTGCTGATGGGCGGCGGCGCGGTTGCGGTCATCTTCGGCGTTTCCCTCTTCAGCCCCCGACTGGTCCCCGGGCTGGCGCTCGTAGCCGGCTGGCCGCTCGAGCGGCTGCGCCGCCTCACCGGCCGCCTCGCGCGGGAGAACGCCCAGCGCAACCCCAGCCGCACCGCGGTGACCGCGGCGGCGCTGATGATCGGCGTCACCCTGGTCGCCTTCGTCACCGTCTTCGCCGCCGGGCTGAAGAGCACCGTCGCCCAGGTCGTCGACGAAAACTTCGCCGGCGGGCTGGTGATCCAGAACACCGACGGCTTCTCGCCGATCCCCAACGCGACCGCGAAGGCGGCCGAGCGGGTGCCCGGGGTCGAGCTGGTGGCGACGATCCGCGGCGCCGAAGCCAGGGTGCTCGAACGGCAGGGGCCGGGAGGAAAGACCAGAGTCAACGCCCCCTCGCCGGACATCGGTCAGACGATGAACATCGAATGGAAGCAGGGCGGGCCCGCCACCCTGCGCAATCTCCGCGACGGGGAGGCGATCGTCACCGACGATTTCGCCGACCAGTACGGCCTCGACGTCGGCGACCGCTTCCAGCTGCTGACCCAGACCCTCGCGACCCCGGCCTTCCGCGTCGTCGGCGAGTTCGATTCCAAGCTCGGCGTGCTCGGCAACGTCCTCGTCACCCAGCGGGTGATGGCCCGCGACTTCGACCAGACCCAGGACCTGACCGACTTCGTCAAGGTCGAAGGCGGCGCCGATGCCGACCGGGTGCAGGCCCTGCTGACCAAAGGCGTGGAAACGGCGTTCCCGGTGGCCGAAGTCCTCAACCAGCAGGAACTGAAGGAAAGCCGCGAAGACCAGATAAACGGCTTGGTGAGCCTGGTCTATGCGCTGCTCGCCTTCGCGATCGTGATCTCGCTGTTCGGGATCGCCAACACGCTGGCGCTCTCGATCCACGAACGGACCCGCGAGCTGGGGATGCTGCGGGCGATCGGGATGTCGCGGCGGCAGGTGCGGACGATGATCCGCTACGAGGCGGTGATCACCGCCCTGATCGGCGGCATCCTCGGCCTGGTGCTGGGGTTGATCTTCGCGACGCTGATCGCCCAGCCGCTGAAGGACGAAGGCTTCACGCTCTCCTACCCGGTCGGCTCGCTGATCGCGATCCTGATCGTCGCCGCCCTGGCCGGCGTTCTCGCGGCGATCCAGCCGGCGCGCCGGGCGTCGCGGCTCGACGTGCTGGAGTCGCTGCAGTACGAGTGAGCGCTTAGGCGAGTCCCATCCGCAGGGCGCCCACCGCTTCGAGCATCGCCTGGCGCGCCGAAGGGCAGATCGCGGTCAGGTTGGCGAAGGTGTGGACGAGGCCGGGGTGGAGTCGCAACGAGACGGGCGCGCCGGCCGCGCGCAGGCGCTCGGCGAAGGCGATGCCCTCGTCCCGCAAGGGGTCGAAGCCGGCGATCGCAAGGTAGGCGGGCGGCAGGCCGGCGAGGTCGTCGGCGCGGAGGATCGAGACCCGCGGGTCGCCGCGATCGACGCCCTCAGGCAGATAGTGGTCCTCGAAGAAATCCATGTCCGGCCTGCTCAGCAGGAACCCCTCTCCGAACAGCCGGCGCGAGGGCAGCTCCTCGCCGGCGACGGTGACGGGGTAGATCAGCAGCTGCATCTTCGGCAGCGGGAGACCCGCGTCGCGGGCGAGCAGCGAGGCGACCGCGGCGAGGTTGGCGCCGGCGCTGTCGCCGCCGACGGCGATCCGCGCCGCGTCGGCGCCGAGTTTCCCCGCCTCGGCACCGGCCCACGCGTAGGCCGCGAACGCGTCTTCGGCGGCGGCGGGAAAGGGATGCTCGGGCGCGAGGCGGTAGTCGACCGCCAGCACCCGGACGCCGGAGTTGGCGGCGAGGAAGCGGCAGGGGGCGTCATGGGTATCGAGGTCGCCGATCACCCAGCCGCCGCCGTGGAAGTAGACGAGCAGGGGACCGGGCTCGGCGGCGCCGAGGGGCACGTAGAGGCGGGCGGCGATCACCCCCGCGGGCCCGGGGATCTCGACCGGCTCGACTCGCGCCATCGGCAGGGCTGGCCGCTCGGCGACGATTTCCGCCTCCAGCAGGCGGTGGGCGCGCGCCTCGGCGACCGGGACTCCCTCGGTGAAGCTCTCGCTGCCGGCGAGCTTCGCCATCCCCAGCAGCGCCTGGATGTCCGGGGCTAGTGCCTGCCCCTCGACCTGCACCGGGCGCCCGAAGAGGAGGCGCAGCAGCCGCGGCGGCAGCCCGCAGACGAACTTCAGCAGCCGGTGCTCGGCGGCAGAGGGGAGACGAGGAATCGCGGCCATCGCGGCAGGCTATCCCGGTGGCTGGGCGCCTCGGGGTGTCCTGCGCTGGATGCTCGGACACCCCGAGGCGAACTCCGGCCGCGCTGCAAGACCGACTTAGGACGAATGTCACACAGTCCCGTTGAGCTGCCAGCTTATGGTGGAGCTGTGGAGGCGGCGGCGAAGGCACGGGCGGCGATCAACGGGCAAGGTCCCGCCCCGATCAAGGGCCTGCCGCCCGGGCCGCGGATGCCGCGAGCGCTGCAGACGGCGATCTGGTCGCGCCGCGCGCAGTGGTTCCTCGAGCAGGGCCGCGCCCGCTTCGGGCCGATGTTCTCGATCAAGATCGCCTACGAAGGCGACTGGGTGGTGCTCTCCGACCCGGAGCTGGTCAAGCAGGTCTTCACCGGCGATCCGAAGGTCTTCCACGCCGGCGAGGGCAACCAGATCCTGCGCCCGATCCTCGGCGAGAACTCGGTCCTCGTCCTCGACGAGAAGAAGCACATCGGCCAGCGCAAGCTGCTGCTGCCGCCCTTCCACGGCGAGCGGATGCAGGCCTACGGCGAGAAGATGACCGAGATCGCCGCCCGCGAGATCGAGAGCTGGCCGACCGGCGTCCCCTACAAGCTGCGACCGCGGATGCAGGCGATCACGCTGGAGATCATCATCGAGACCGTCTTCGGCGTCCACGACGGCGAGCGGATGGAGCCGCTGCGCGCGGCCCTGCGGGACTTCCTCGACCTGACGACGAACCCGCGGGTGCTGCTGCCGGTGCTGATGGTCGGCCCGGACCGGGTCAACCTGATCCCCGCCTTCCGCCGCCGGGTCGAACGGGTCGACCGCCTGATCGCGGCGGAGATCGCCGAGCGCCGTGCGGCCGAGGACCTCGAGGAGCGCGAGGACGTGCTCTCGATGCTGCTGCTCGCCCGCCACGAGGACGGCAGCCCGATGAGCGACGCCGAGATCCGCGACGAGCTCCTGACCCTGCTGGTCGCCGGCCACGAGACGACGGCCACCGCGCTGTCCTGGGCGATGGAGCGGCTGACCCGCCACCCGGAGAAGCTGGAGCGGCTGCGAGCCGAGGTCTCCGACGGCGAAGACGCCTACCTGACCGCGACGATCCAGGAGACCCTGCGCCTGCGGCCGGTGATCGTGATCGTGGTCCGCAAGCTGACCGAGGCGGTCGAGCTGGGCGGCTACGAGCTGCCCGCCGGCGCCGGCGTCACCCCCTGCATCCACCTGATCCACCGCGACCCGAGCATCTATCCCGACCCGGACCGCTTCATCCCCGAGCGCTTCCTCGATAACCCGCCCGGCACCTACACCTGGATCCCCTTCGGCGGCGGCGTCCGCCGCTGCCTCGGCGCCGCCTTCGCCCAGTTCGAGATGGCCGTCGTCCTCCGCGAGCTGGTCCGCCGCCGCGAGATCCTGCCGGCCACCCCCGCCTCCGAGCGCCCCTACCGCCGCGCCATCACGGAGACCCCTCGGCACGACGCCGAGGTGGTGCTCCGCTAGCGCTCAGAGACCTACCGGCTCAGCCGCAGCCGGTGTTGTTGCCGCACTGCGAGCACGTGTAGCAGGACCCCGTCCGCTGCATCATGCCGCCGCACTGCTCGCAGGCGGGGCCGAGCTCCAGGCCTTGCATCTTCGCCGGGCGGACCGGGGGGGTTTCGGTCAGCGCCGAGGCGGCCGGCACCGGCTTCGCCGCCGGGTCGCCGTTCGAGTGGCCGTTGCCGTTGGCGGGACCGGCGGTGTCGGTCGGGACCCCGAGACCCAGCTGGGCGGTCTCGGCTTCCTTCTTGGCCCGCACCTCCTGGGTCAGGATCCCCAGTTCCTCGAGCGTTTCGGTGTCCTCGATGAAGCGGCTCGCGACCCAGCGCATGATGTAGTCGGGAAGGGATTTGGCGAACGGGATCTCCGGGTTCTGCGTCATCCCCTCCGGCTCGAAGCGCATGTAGCTGAACTTCTGGACGAAGGTCTCCAGCGGCACCCCGTACTGGAGGCCGAGCGAGATCGCGGTGGCGAAGGCGTTGAGCAGCCCGCGCATCGTCGAGCCCTCCTTGCCGATGTCGGTGAGGAAGATCTCGCCGACCGTCCCGTCCTCGTATTTGCCGGCGGTGATGTAGCCCTCGTGGCCGCCGATCGAGAACTTGTGGGTGATCGATTCGCGCTCGCGCGGCATCTTCTTCCGCACCGGCTCGGCCATCTGCACTTCGGCCTCCGCCTCCTTTTCCTCCTGGGCGTCGGTGCGCAGCGCCTGCGCCGTCTTCGAGCCGTCGCGGTAGATCGCCAGCGCCTTGAGCCCGCCCTTCCAGCCGCGGGTGTAGGCGTCGGCGATGTCCTCGACCGTCGCCGACTGCGGCAGGTTGACCGTCTTCGAGATCGCCCCGGAGATGAACGGCTGGGTCGCGGCCATCATGTCGATGTGGCCGGTGTGGGAGATCGCCCGCTCGCCGACCGCGACGTCGAAGATCGGCAGGTGCTCCTCCTTCAGGCCGGGCGCGCCGACGATCGTGTTCTTCTCGGTGATGTGGGCGTTGATCTGGTCGATCTCCGCCTCCGAGTAGCCGAGCGTCCGCAGTGCCAGCGGCACCGAGCGGTTGACGATCGTCATCTGCCCGCCGCCGACCAGCTCCTTGAACTTGACCAGCGAGAAGTCGGGCTCGATCCCGGTCGTGTCGCAGTCCATCAGGAAGCTGATCGTCCCGGTCGGGGCCAGCACCGTCGCCTGCGCGTTGCGGTAGCCGTGCTCCTCGCCGAGCTCGACCGCTTCGTCCCAGGCCCGCTGTGCGGCCTCGAGCAGGTCGCCCTTGATCCCGGTCGGGTCGACGTCGTAGGAGGCGTCGCGGTGCATCCGCATGACGCCGTTGTGCGGCTCGCGGTTGCGCTCGTACTCGTCATACGGACCGGTCGCCCCGGCGGCGATCAGGGCCGACTGGCGGTAGGCGCGGCCGGTCATCAGCGCCGTGATCGCGGCGGCGACGTTGCGGCCCTCGTCGGAGTCGTAGGGGAGGCCGTCCGACATCAGCAGGGCGCCGAGGTTGGCGTAGCCGAGGCCGAGCTGGCGGAACTTGTTGGCGTTCTCGCTGATCCCCTCGGTCGGGTAGCTGGAGAAGCCGACGACGATCTCCTGGGCGAGGAAGACGATGTCGACCGCGTGCTCGAATTCGGCCGTGTCGAAGCTGCCGTCCTCGCGGCGGAACTTCATCAGGTTGAGCGAGGCGAGGTTGCAGGCCGAGTCGTCGACGTGCATGTACTCGCTGCAGGGGTTGGAGGCGTTGATCCGACCCGACTCCGGGCAGGTGTGCCAGCGGTTGATGATCGTGTCGTACTGGACGCCCGGGTCGGCGCAGCGCCAGGCGGCGTCGGCGATCTGGTTCATCAGGTCGCGCGCGTCGACGGTCTTCACCGGCTCGCCGGTGGTGCGAGCGGTCAGGTGCCAGTCCTCGCCGGCCTCGACCGCCTCCATGAACTCGTCGGTGACCCGCACCGAGTTGTTGGCGTTCTGGTACTGGATCGAGGTGAAGCCCTCGCCGTCGATCGACATGTCGAAGCCGGCGTCGCGCAGCGCCGCGGCCTTCTTCTCCTCGTCGGCCTTGCACCAGATGAAGTGCTCGATGTCCGGGTGGTCGACGTCGAGGACGACCATCTTCGCCGCGCGGCGGGTCTTGCCGCCGGACTTGATCGTCCCGGCCCAGGCGTCGGCACCGCGCATGAAGCTGACCGGGCCGCTGGCGGTGCCGCCCTTGGAGAGCTGCTCGACCGAGCCGCGGATGTTGGAGAGGTTGATCCCCGAGCCGGAGCCGCCGCGGAAGATCTTCCCCTCCTTGGTGTTCCAGTCGAGGATCGACTCCATCGTGTCCTCGACGCTCAAGATGAAGCAGGCCGAGCACTGCGGCGTCTCCTCGAAGCCGACGTTGAACCAGACCGGCGAGTTGAAGGCCGCCTTCTGGTTGAGCAGGATCGCGGTCAGCTCCATCTCGAAGGCGTCGGCGTCCTCCTCGGAAGCGAAGTAGCCGCCCTCGCGCCCCCAGCCGGCGATCGTGCCGGCGACCCGGCCGATCATCTGTTTCACCGAGCTCTCGCGCTCGGGGCTGCCGAGCTGGCCGCGGAAGTACTTCTGGGCGACGATGTTGGTCGCGTTCTGCGACCAGGTCTTCGGGAACTCGACCCCGCGCTGCTCGAAGGCCGGGCTCTCGGGATTGCCGATCACCGCGTCGCGGATCTCCCACTCGACCTGGTCGAAAGGATGCACCCCGGGCGTCGAGAAACGACGTTCGATCGAGAGGCCTTCGAGACCGTTCTTGGGACTGGAAATGGCGGTCTTGGACATCAAACTGCTCCTCTCGCGGCGACTTTCAGGGGTAACTCCGCAGGATCGCTGACCGGCAGGACGGAAAAAGTCTCAAAAGGTGCAAATAAGGAGATCCGAGGCCGCCGACTTCTTCTCTCAATTGTGTCAACTCCCCAATATCGGCACTAAGTTCCGGGTAGCCTCTCTCTATGGAAGAGGAGCTGCGCAGGAGCGCGGAGCGGATGGGCGAACGAGCTACCGCCGCGCGTGAGGCGATGGGCGAGCGGGCAAATGCCGCCAAAGAGGCGGTGGGCGAGCGCGCCGCCGCCGCCAAAGAGGCGACTGCCGAGGCGATCGCCGCGGTCAAGCCGAAGCTGCGCGGGGTCTCGCACGAGTGGGCCTTCTTCATGTCGCTGGGGTTCGGGGTGGCGCTGATCGTCCTCGCCGAAACTCCGAAGGCCACCCTCGCCGTCGCCATCTACGCGGTCAGCCTCTCCGCCCTGTTCGGGACCAGCGCCCTTTATCACCGGGTCAACTGGAGCCGGCCCTCGGTCCGCCAGTGGATGCGGCGGCTGGACCACTCGATGATCTTCTTCCTCATCGCCGGCACCTACACGCCCTTCGCGCTGCTCGTCCTCGACGGGACCCTGGCGATGGCGATCCTCGCCGTCGTCTGGATCGGCGCGATCGCCGGCGCGGTCGTCGAGATGATCTGGATCGACCACCCGAAATGGGCCTCGGCCCTGATCTACCTCTCGCTCGGCTGGGTCGCGGTCGCCACCTTCCCGGAGCTGTGGACCTCGCTGGGCCCGGGGGGCACCCTGCTGGTCGCCGCCGGTGGCCTGCTCTACACGGCCGGCGCCGTCGTCTACGCGGTCCAGCGCCCGAACCCCAACCCGGCGATCTTCGGCTACCACGAGATCTTCCACCTGCTCGTGATCGCCGCCGCGATCGCCCACTTCTCGGCAGTCGCCTTCTTCGCCCTGCCGAGCGCCGGCTAGAGCAGCCGCTGCTCGATCTCGTCCGCGGCCAGCGCTGCACCGCCCGCTGCGGCGAAGGCTTGCGCGATCCGTTCGGCTCCCGACCGGCAGGCGATCGCTTCGCGGACCTTGGTGCGCAGGCGTTGCGGGTTCAGTCGCGAGGCAGGGAGACGGGTCCCGGCCGAGGCCGCCTCGACCCGCCGGGCGACCTGCGGCTGATCGCGGCCGAAAGGAACGGCGCAGACCGGGACCCCCATCGCCAGGGCCTTTTGGGTTGCACCCATTCCTCCGTGGGTGACTGCACAGACGGCTCGGCTGAGGATCGAAGTGTGGGGAGCGAAGCGCAAGACGGTGGCGTTGGCGGGAACCTCGAATCGATCCGGGGAGACCGAGGGGAGGGTGGCGACTACGTGCAGGGACTCTTCGGCCAACGCCTCGAGCGCCGTCTTCGCCAGTCGACCGTCGTCCTGGAACTCGGTGGAGGTGGTAACTAGGACCAAGGGCTTCTCGACGGCAGTCAAGGCGGCGGGCAGCTTGCCCGGCGGCTCCCAGGCGCAGGGCCCGACCATGACGAGGCCCTCGGGCCACCGTCGCCTGTTCTCAAAGGGTTCGGCGCTCGGATAGAGGTGGAGGCGCGCGGCCGAAGCGGGCGCGGCGATACCGAGCAGCTTGAAGGCGAGTCGGGGTTTTGGCAGGGGGAAGGGGCGGTAGCAGGCCCAAGGACGGTCCCAAGACGCGGCGGCACCGAGGGCTCCGGTGGCCAGGACGTCGACGATCAGCGTTTCGGGCTGAACTTCCGCAAGGGCTCGACGGAGGTCCCGGGAGTCGTGCCGAGCACGGGCGCGCAGCGTTCGCATGCCCTTCACGTGCCCGCCGACAACGGTTCTCGCCCGCCAATCTTCCATCGCCAGAGCCTCGATCTCCGGGGAGATCGCTTCCGCCTCGAAGCCACGCGATCGCATCGCCTCCACCTCTTTGGCCAGCGTCCGTAGAACCACCTCGTGACCGCGCCGGCGCAGCTCGTCGAGGATCGGCACGAGGGGATAAAGGTTGCCGCGGGAGGGAGAGGTGTAGGCGAGGACGCGACTCAGGTCAATGCTCCGTCAGCGGTTCGATCAGCTCCCGCATGGCGACCTTGGTCTCCTTCGCGCTGAGGCCGCGATCGCGCCGCAGGAGCTTCCAGGTGTAGATGTCGGTGCAGGTGACGAACTGCGCCAGCCGCCGTTTGCGCCTTGCCCCCCGCAGCGTGCCGAGCGAGGGAGCGAAGGCCTGTCGGCACCACTGGAGGTGATAGATGCGGCCCAGGTCGGCGAGGTTCTTGAGGACCGGCTCACGGGCCTCCTGGGCGAGCAACCACAGAATCCGGTCCCCAAAGCGCTCGTAGTGGTCGACCAGGTCGTTGACGATCTCATTGACGTCTCCGATCGGTAGCGGCCCCCGATCCTCGCCCATCTGTTCCGCCGTGCGGATGTAGGAGGCCATGAACAGCTTCTCTTTGCTCTCGAAGTGACGGAGGACCGTCTGCACCGAGACCCCGGCACGCTCGGCGATTGCGGCCAGGGTGATTTCGTCGAAGAGGAGCTCTTCGAAGGCGGTCGAGGCCGCATCGAGGATCGCCTCTCGCGTCGCCTCGGTCGAGTGTGCCCGGGCTCGCATTCGGTACTGGCGCTTAGATGCCGTGTCCTTCGCGGATCCCTTGCCGCTCATTGGGACAAAGCTATCCACCCTGGGCGGCTGCGATTACCCGTATGCCTGTCGATATCCCCAGGGGGCGGCGATCGAGAGCTTCCACATTTCTTCGATCCGTCGCAGGATCATGACCGCGTCGGCGACCTGCTCCAGCCGTCCGTCTGCGCCCTCGCCGCTGCGGATCCGCCAGCGCTGATGGATCAGGATCACCTCCCCGGCGCCGACCGCAGTGCTCAGCTCGACCTCGATCTCGGTGTGGCGGACGATCATCTGCGCCAGCACCCGGCGAATGCTCTCCCGACCGTGGATCGCGGTCGCATCCGGGGTGATCAGGCACCCATCCCGTGCAAAGCACGCCGCCGCGGCATCCAATTCACCCGCACTCACCGCCTGGGGGAAGGAGAGACACGCCTTTCCGGGGCCGAGTCGAAAGGGACTTGCGTTTGCCATATTCACGTTAGTAAGATTAACGCGAAATAGCGGCGCTGGCAACCGGCCGCCTTTACGGGAGGAGATCGTGATGAGAAAAGGGAGAGTCGCCGCGGTGACCGTGACCCTGATCGCTGTGTTGGCGATCGGCATCGCCGGGGCATGGGCGGTGATCATCGAGGCGGGGACGATGGTCCTGAGGATCGAGGGCGGGGTGACTCCGAAGGCGCTGCCGAAGCACGGGCTCGCTCCGGTGACGCTCCACGGCAGCGGCGCGCTGAAGACGATCGACGGCAGCCATCCACCGGCCCTGAGAGCGGCAAGCATCGATGCCGACAGGGACTTAGTCGTCAGCGTCAAGGGCTTGCCGACCTGCAAGATCGGCCAGTTGCAGGCGGTCGAGACCAAGCGGGCCGAAGTCGTCTGCGGCGACGCGATCGTCGGCCGCGGTAGCGCCACGGTCGAGGTCGCCTTCCCCGAACAGCCGCCGTTCCGCTCCACCGGTCCGCTGGTCATTTTCAACGCCGGCGAACGCAACGGAGCGGTGACCTTGATCGGCCACGCCTACGTCAGCGTGCCGGCCCCGACCGCCGTTGTCGGGACGGCGAAGATCACCCGTGTCAACAAAGGCCCGTACGGCCTCCACACGGAGATCGAGGTTCCGCCGATTGCCGGCGGCGCCGGTTCGGTGGTCGCGGCAAAGATCAAGCTCGGTCGCAACTACACCTACAAAGGCAAGCGCCGCAGCGTCTTCTCGGGTAGCTGCAGCAACGGTCGCATCGAGGGACGCGGCACCTTCAAGTACGCCGACCGGACTTCTCTTTCAGGCGGAATTGTCACTCCCTGCACGGCAACCGACTGATCGCGGGCGGCCCTCGCGGCGGCTCAGGCCGCTGCGGGGACCAGCTCGCGCAGCTGCTCAGCTTCGGAGATGAGGGTGGCGAGGATCTCCTCGAGCTGGTGCGACTGCTCGGGGGAGAGGTCGAGGTGGCCGTCGCGGTGGAGCTCGGCAGCGCGGGCGACTGGTAGTTCGGCCTCGACCACGCGGCCGCCGAGGGCGCCGAGGACTTTGCGGGTCTCGGCCTGCGCCCAGACGGCGCCGAACATCCCGGTCGAGGCGCCGACCACGGCCGCCGGCTTGCCGGTCATAGCGCTCCGGCCGGCGGGCCGGGAGGCCCAGTCGAGGGCGTTCTTGAGGACGCCCGGGATCGAGTGGTTGTACTCGGGGGTGGCGACGAGGACCGCGTCGGCCTCGCGCATCGCCCGCCGCAGCTCGGCTACGGCAGCCGGCGTCTCCGCCTCGAGGTCGGCGTCGTAGGGCGGGATCTCCCGCAGGCGCTCGAACTCGACCAGTTCCGCCCCGGCGGGAAGCCGCTCGGCGGCCTCCCGCAGCAGGGCGCGGTTGTAGGAGTCCCGGCGCAGGCTTCCGGATATGCCGAGGACCCGCATCGCTATGCCTCCTCGGCGACGAGCTCGAGTTCGACGTCGATCGTCACCGCGTACTCGAGGACGTCGCCGCCGCTCGGCAGCTGGGCCTGCCAGTCGAGGCCGAAGTCGCGGCGGTCGACGGTCGCGGAGATCGAGAGGCCGACGCGCTCCTTGCCGGCCAGGTCGCCGCCGATGTGGGCGAAGCGGCCGCCCGCCTCGACCTTGCGGGCCTCGCCGCGGATCTCGAGCTCGCCGACGACCCGGGCGGTGCCGTCCTCGCCGACGGTCAGCTCGGTCGAGCCGAAGCGCAGCTGCGGAAAGCGCTGGGTGTCGAAGAACTCGGGGGAGAGGAGGTGGCCCTTCAGCATCTCCTCGTCGATGGCGATGCTCTCGACCTCGACCGTGCCCTCGAGCCGCGGCTGCTCGCCGCCGGTGAGGCGCGCCTCGTAGCGCTCGAAGCCGCTGCGGAAGGTGGTGATGCCGTTGTGGGTCACGGCGAAGCCGACCGAAGAGTGGACGGGGTCCACGGTCCAGGTGCCCGCCGGGATCTGCTGCTGGGAGACGGTCTCGGTGCTCATGTGCGTTCCTTCCCGAAGTGGCTGCTACCGAAATAATTGACTTGGAAACAATCGTAGCAGGGAAGATTTACTTGTCAACTATTGTCAGATCAACCATCGTGTGGAAAGATGTCCGTATGGCTGAGCAGACGGCGCCGGTGGTCGAGAAGAAGGGGGCGGATTTCGATCCCCATCGCGAGGCGTGGATCGCGATCTCGCAGACCCACGCCGCCGTCACCGGGCGCCTGCAGGAGGCCCTGACCGCCGCCGAGCTGCCGCCGATGCCGTGGTTCGAGGTGCTGGCGACGCTCGATCGGGCGCCGGAGCAGCGGCTGAAGATGGGGGATCTGGCGGAGGCGCTGGTGATCACCCGCGGTGGCCTCACCAAGCTGGTCGACCGGCTGATCAAGGCCGGCCTGCTCGAGCGGACCTTCTGCGAGACCGACCGCCGGGTCAGCTACGCGACTCTGCTGCCGGCCGGGGTCGAGCTGCTGGAGGAAATGCGGCCGATCGTCCGCGGCGAGCTGGCCGTCGCCTTCAGCGCCAACCTCAGCGCCGAGGAGGCCGAAGCGCTGCGCCAGACGCTGGAGCGGATCCGCAGTTCGGCCTGCGGCGTCGAGTAGGCGCTGCCGAAGGCGTGGCCGCTAGGCGGCCAGGGCTGCCGCGGCCCGCTCTTTGGCCGACTCGATAATCGCCAGCACCGCCTGCTCCTGCCCTTCGCGCAGCAGCACGATCGGGTCGGGGTCGCCGTTGACGATCCCCTCGAAGAACTCCTTGCGGTCCTGGTAGGTCGGCAGCGTCCCCTTCGCCCAGCCGCGGGCGTCGTTGAGGATCACCGCCAGGCGCGCGAACTCCTCGCCGAACAGCTCGGAGACTTCGCGCTTCATCCGCTTCGCCAGGGCCGGCGAGGCGCCGGCGGTCGAGATCGCGATCGCCAGCGGCCCGGTGCGGACGATCGCCGGCAGGATGAAGTTGCAGAGCGGCGGCACGTCGACGATGTTGACCAGCATCGCCCGCCGCTCGGCGTCGTCGAAGACGGCGATGTTGACGTCGGTGTCGTCGGTGCAGGCGATGACCATGAAGACGCCCTCGAGGTCCTCGGCGCCGGCGTAGGTGCGTTTCTCCCACTCGATCGAGCCCTCGGCCGACAGGCTCTCCAGCTCGGGATGGGCGACCGGGGCGATCAGCGTCACGTCGGCGTCGCAGGCGAGCAGCCCCTCGACCTTCTCCAGCCCGATGTCGCCGCCGCCGACGACCACGCAGCGCCGCCCTTTCAGTTTCAGGCAGGCGATGTAGAAGGGCGTCTCCAGCATGTCGCGCACGCACGACTGGTCGCAGATCCCTTTGCGGAACTGGCAGACGCACTCCTTACCGGCATAGGCCTGGGCTGGCATCGGGACGAAGGCTAGCGATCAGAGGGAGTCGAGCGTGAGGCGCAGGCCCTCGTCGAGGCCGGTCTCGGCGCGCCAGCCGAGCTCGCGTTCGGCGCGGGAGGCGTCGAGGGCGATCCGCTGCACCTCGCCGGGGCGGGCCGGGGCCAGTTCGGCTTCGAAGTCCTCGCGACCGCCGAGCTCGCGCAGGGCGTCGACCAGCTCGATCACGCTGGTCTCGCGGCCGGTGCCGATGTTGAGCGGGCCGGTGACGTCCGACTCGGCGGCGGCGAGCGCGGCGGCGACCACGTCGCCCACATATATGTAGTCGCGGGTCTGGCTGCCGTCGCCGAAGACCGTCGGCCGCCCGCCCTCGCGCAGCACGCCGCAGAAGATCGCGATCACCCCCGCCTCGCCGAGCGGGTCCTGGCGCGGGCCGTAGACGTTGCCGAGCCGCAGCGAGACGCCGGAGAGCCCGTAGAGCCGCTCGTAGAGGGCGAGGTAGCCCTCGGCCGCGTACTTGCTCTGACCGTAGGCGGCGAGCGGCGCGATCGGGGCGTCCTCGGCCAGCGGCAGCTGCTGACCCTCGCCCTCGCCGTAGATCGCCCCGCCGGTGGAGACGAAGACGACCCGGCCGCAATCGCAGCCGCGAGCGGCGTCGAGCACGTTGGCGGTGCCGCCGACGTTGACCGCGGCGTCGAAGAACGGATCGGCGAGCGACTTGCGGACGTCGATCTGGGCGGCGAGGTGGAAGACCCGCTCCGGCCGTTTCTCGGCGGCCAGCCGACCCAGCGCCTCGCCGTCGCGGATGTCCATCTCGACCAGCTCGGCGCCCGCGGCGAGCGCCCCGTCGAGGTTGCCGCGGCGGCCGGTAGAGAGGTCGTCGACGACCGTCACCTCGTCGCCGCGAGCGAGCAGGGCGTCGGCCAGGTTCGAGCCGATGAAGCCGGCGCCGCCGGTGACGAGGGACCGCATCAGGTGGACGATCCTACTCGGGAGAATTCCCAGGGCAGCCGCAGACCCCTGCTACCCTCGCCGCCCCATGCGACTGATCGTCACCGAGAAGAACAACAGCGCCCTGAAGATCGCCGAAGCCCTCAGCAACGGCTCCAACAGCGCTGACAAAACCTTCAAAGTCCCCTTCTACACCTGGACCGACGCCGAAGGCAACGAGCACATGACGGTCGGCCTCAAGGGCCACGTGCTCGGCCCGGCCTTCCCCGAGGGCTACTCGAACTGGCAGAAGACGGACCTGCACGACCTGATCGACGCCGACCTGATCAAGCAGCCGACCGACAAAAACGTCGTCAAAGCGATCAAGAAACTGGCCAAAGAGGCGGACGAGCTGGTGATCGCCACCGACTTCGACCGCGAGGGCGAGCTGATCGGGCTCGAGGCCCTGGAGGAGATGCTCGACGCGAACCCGGCGCTCGGCAGCCGCGAGGGCACCGCCGACGGCACCCTGAGGATCCAGCGTGCCCGCTACTCGGCGCTGACCAAAGAGGAGATCGACCGCGCCTTCTCAGAGCTCGACGAGCTCTCCTACCCGCTCGCCAACGCCGGCGCCGCCCGCCAGGACATCGACCTGCTCTGGGGCGCGACCCTGACCCGCGCCGTCTCCCTCGCCAGTCGCCGCTTCGGCTCCAACTTCCTCTCGGTCGGCCGCGTCCAGAGCCCGACCCTGGGCCTGATCGTCGAGCGCGAGATGGAACGCCGCGCCCACGTCGCGAAACCGTTCTGGGAACTGTTCGCCAAGTTCGAGCACCCCGACGGCAGCTTCGAGGCCCACCACACGACCGACAAATTCTGGGAGCGCTCCGAGGTCGACGCCGCTCTCGCCGGCACCGCCGGTCCCGGCACGGTCAAAGCAGTAACGGCGCGGAAAAACACCCGCAAGCCGCCGACCCCCTACAACACCACCGCCTTCAGCACCGACGCCTCCAGCCGCCTCGGCATAACCCCCGCCAGCGCGATGCGGATCGCCGAGGACCTCTACATGGACGGGTTCATCTCCTACCCGCGCACCGACAACACCGTCTACCCGTCCTCGCTGCCGGTGCGGGAGCTGGTCTCCTCGCTGGTGCGAATCAAGGAGTTCTCCGCCGCCTCCGGCCTGCTCGACGGCGAGCTGACCCCGACCCGGGGCAAAAAAGAGACCACCGACCATCCGCCGATCTACCCGACCCAGGCGGTCCACCCGGGCGCCCTCGAGGGGCCGAAGAAACGCGTCTACGAACTCGTCGTCCGCCGCTTCCTCGCCACCTTCAGCCCGCCGATGATCACCGAGTCGACCCGCGCCGACATCGAGGCCGGCGACCAGACCTACTTCGTCCGCGGCTCGGTCGTCGTCGACCCCGGCTACGCCGGCATCTACACCTACGCCCGCTCGGCCGACGAGGAGATCCCGAAACTGGAAGAGGGCCAGTCGCTGCCGCTCGACGGCGAGCCCTGGATCGTCGACAAGGAGACCCAGCCGCCGGGCCGGATCTCGCAGGCGAAACTGATCGAGATGATGGAGGAGCGCGGCCTCGGCACCAAAGCGACCCGCGCCGACATCATCCAGAAGCTCTTCGACCGCGGCTACGTCTACAACAACCCGCCGATCCCGACCGAGACCGGGATCGCCCTCTACGAGGG
>DASURF010000012.1:0-67123 GCA_036280195.1 Solirubrobacterales bacterium
TTCGGCGGCAAGAAACGCGGCCTTCTGGAAAACAGCCGCAACCTCTGCAAGACCGACCGCCGGGCAAGACTCTCCTTCACCGCCCAGAACGGCCTGGTGCGCAACTCCATGCCGCAGATCGCCACCAGCTGCGGCAAGAAGAAGCGCTAGGGCCTCAGGCGAAACTCCCAACGCTGACTGACCTGCTCAGTCTGTTCCGTTCCGAGCTCCGAGTGCCGTAAATGGTGCGAGGTGCCGGCCCGTTCCGTTCTCCGACATGCATCGCGCACGGGGTGCCGCAGTGTGCCGAATAGAGCGCGCGCAAATCCGTTCAAGGCTGAATGCAGGGGATTTATCCGATCAGCAAACCCGTCTGTTCGAAAACCACCTCAATGATCATTCTTCCTTGATCGGATATCGAGCCCGCGATAGAAACGCCGCGGAATCTACTTCGGCGCTTTCGCGCCGGACAAGGAGGAACTACAGATGAAGTACGTCAAGATGCTCGGGCTGCTCGCGGTTGCCGCAGCCGCCCTGATGGCGTTCGCCGGCACCGCTTCGGCGACCTATCTGACATCGCCTGCAGGCACCACGTACACAGGCACCATTCATGCCAAATCCGAGGGCACTACGACCCTCCACGGTGAAGCATTCGCCGTGAGTTGTGCAGCTTCGACAGTCTCTGGTTCTGTCGAATTCCATAGCACCGGAACCGGAACAGCTGGCGGCAAAATCACCACACTTGACTTCAGCGAATGCACCTTCCCGGTGACAGTCATCGCAAACGGCTCGCTTGAAGTTCATACAAAAACGGCCAGCGCTGATGGCAACGGCACACTTACATCGAACGGTGCCAAAATCACAATCCACGGTCCGTTCGGCATCAACTGCCTGTACGAAACCAACAACACCGATATCGGCACCCTGACAGGTAGTAAAAATACCGGCAAAACAGCGACACTCGACATCGATTCCTCGCTGATCCCGCGCACCGGCGACAGCGCCTTCTGCGGCGCGGCCGGCGAATGGACAGGGAGCTACGAAGTAACGACTCCGGATTACCTGGACGTCGACTGAGCACCCTCGCCTGAGTATCGGGCACCGATGCGGCCACCCCACGTTTTGCGGGGGTGGCCGCATTTGATGCGAGCAGGCCGCGCCCCATGCAGCGGCGCACCAGGTCGAGCACGCGAAAGGTCGCTCGACGCGGTTTCCAGGGTGATTCTCAGGCTGGCTCCCTAACCCAGAGTCGCAGGAAGGAGTCAGTCAAGAGGCCTTGATCTCCCTTCGTACCGACGATAGAAACGCGGAAAAAATGAGCCGCGCGTCCGCGCCGGACAAGGAGGAACTACAGATGAAGTACGTCAAGATGCTCGGGCTGCTCGCGGTTGCCGCAGCCGCCCTGATGGCGTTCGCCGGCACCGCTTCGGCGACCTACCTGACATCGCCTGCAGGCACCACGTACACAGGCACCATTCACGCTAGCGCTGGCACGACGACCCTCCACGGTGAAGCGTTTTCAGTTACCTGCGCGACTTCGACAGTCTCCGGGTCCGTCGAACACCACGGCACCGGAGTCGGAACAGCGGGAGGGAAAGTTACCACACTCGACTTCAACGAATGCACCTTCCCGGTGACAGTCCTTGCAAACGGTTCGCTGGAAATCCATACAAATGAATCTAGCGCCAACGGCAATGGCACAGTTACATCGTTCAGCACGAAAATTACAATCCACGGCCCGTTCAACATCAATTGTCACTACGAAACCCAGTTCACCGATATCGGCACCCTGACAGGTAGTAAAACTACCGGCCAAACAGCAAAACTCGACATCGATTCGGCATTGATTCCGCGGAATGGCGATAGCGCCTTGTGCGGCGCGGCTGGCGAATGGACAGGGAGCTACACGGTGACGACTCCGGATTACCTGGATGTCGACTGAGCACCTAGCTGAGATCAGGCGAGAAAAGCGACCACCCCCGCGTGGGTAGGGGGTGGGTCGCACGTTTAAACAGCGGCTGCGGGTAATTGCTTCCTAATGAAGTCAGCCGCAATGGGATCCATAGGACCGTGCGGCTCCATGCACTATCTAAAGCCCTGCACAAAATCGAGCGCGCGGAAAGCAGTGTGCCGCTGCCTGCAGGAATTCTTCGGATTAGCGAACCCAGCTGTTAGATAGAAAAGCTAGTACTCAAGCGTCCTTGATCGTGGATACGGCTTTCGATAGAACCGAACCGGAATCTACTTCGGCGCTTTCGCGCCGGACAAGGAGGAACTACAGATGAAGTACGTCAAGATACTCGGGCTGCTCGCGGTTGCCGCCGCCCTGATGGCGTTCGCCGGTACCGCTTCGGCGACCACCGTCACATCACCCGTGGGAACCTCATACGGAACCGAAAAAACGCTCCACGCTACTGCCGGGTTGACCGAACTCCACGGGGAAGCCTTCTCCGTGAACTGCAAAACGTCGACAGTAGCGGGCAAAATCGAAGTAAACGGCGCGAAAGATGGAAGTGGAAACACACTTCCAGCTAGCGGTCCGATCTCCACACTCGATTTCAGCGAATGCAGCTTCCCGGTGACAGTCACCGCCAACGGGTCGCTTTCAGCCACCGGGACCAGCGGCGGCAATGGCACATTGAAATCGACCGGAGCCAAAGTCACAATCCACGGCCCATTCGGCATCAATTGCCTCTACGAAACCAACAACACCGACGTCGGCAGCCTCACAGGCAGCACGACCACCAAAGGTACAGCGAAACTCGACATCGATTCTTCGCTGATCCCGCGCACCGGCGACAGCATTTTCTGCGGCTCGTTCGGTGAATGGACAGGGAGCTACACCGTCACCACTCCGGATGAAGCGGATATCGACTAAGCAGTCAAACAGTCGACCGGCCTAAACGGTTGAGTTCTCGCGACCGCCCCCGCGGGGGCGGTCGCTTCGTCCATATCTGACGCACTTTCATGTTACGCGTGGCGAGGCAGGCTCGGACCGCTGCCGCGCGCTACTAGCGGGGGAGTTTCGGAAGCGAAAGCGCTGGCGTCCCTGTGAAGTTGCCCAAGCTCAGCAGCGCATTGAGCGCTTAGGGCGACGGCGCTAGAACGCGTGGGGAATCTGCTCGCGCCTCGGTGTTCGACAAGGAGGAACTACAGATGAAGTACGTCAAGATGCTCGGGCTGCTCGCGGTTGCTGCGGCCTCGTTGATGGCGTTCGCCGGTAACGCTTCGGCGAGCCAACTGACATCGCCGTCCGGAACGATCTACAGCGGTGAATTCAAAGCGACGGGAGGGACGATCGAACTTCACGGTGAAGCCTTTTCGGTGAATTGCAAAACCTCATCGATGGCAGGAAACGTAACCGAACAGGGAAGCGGAATAACAATAAAAATCCCCTTCTCGTTTCAGCTGGGGAGTTGCAGCTTTCCTGTCACAATCACCGTCTCAGGGACCCTGATTTTTCATGTCAGAATCATACCTCCTCGAATTAAGGTTACAGTAACTGGTCTAAAATTCACAATCCACGGCCCATTCGGCATCAACTGTCTCTACGAAGCGAATGAAACTGAACTCGGAACCCTGACAGAAGGCACTACAGCGAAACTCGATATCGAATCAGCGCTAATCCCGCGCACCGGCGACAGCGCCTTCTGCGGTTCGTTTGGTGAATTGACAGGGAGTCTGACCGTGAATACGCCGGACACGCTGTTGGCTGACGAATAGCGGTTGTTCCCGGTTGGTGAAGTTGGAAGAGGCCGCCAATTGGCGGCCTCTTCGCTAGGCCGCCTGTGACTCGTCGGTCTGAAGTATCTGTGCGCCGTCGAAGATTCGGGTCACCGGAGGGGCGGTCGGAGTGAAGTCGAGGGTGCTGCGGCGCCTGGGGGCGGCGATGACCGTCCACTCGTCGCAGCCGGCGAAGGCTTCGTCTAGGCGCTGGGCCATGGTGCTGCGGGGGCGTTGCTGGTCGAAGATCTGCTTGGGCATTGCTTCTCCGTCCTGTAGCGGTTGCTGAAGCTTCCCCCGCCCGTCGGACGAAAAATATGCTCTTTGCGATTGTTTGGGAACGCTTGTTCGTTCGGGTGCTCAGGAGGAAGCCGCAAACTCGGCGATCTCCTCGGCGACTCGCTGGGGCTGGTCGAGGGAGACGAAAGTGCTTGCGTCGGGAATCGGCTCGAGCGAGGCGTTCTTTGCTTCGCTCTGCAGGCGTTCCGCGTAGGAGATCGGGAAGTACTTGTCGCCGGGCGCCCACAGCAGGCGGATCGGCAGGTCGGAGGTGCGCAGCTTCTCGGCCGCGGCCAGCGTGTAGCGCTTGTTCATCCCCGCCGTCACCTTGCCGGCGTCGTGCAGGACCGCGCGGTCGGTCTTCGCCGGCTCCATCCAGGAGGCGACCAGCTCGTCGGGGATCTTCGTCCTCGCGAAGGGCTTGAAGGCCCGCCGGGCGATCGCTTCGATCCGAAACGGGGCGGAGAGGACGAACATCCCGCCCGGCAGCTTCGCCAGCGGCGGCATCGCCTTGAACGGCCCGGGAGGGAAGTTCTCGTGGGTGTCGCAGTTGGTCAGAACCAGGCGGCCGATCCGGTCGGGGTGGGACGTCACCAGCACCTGGGAGATCGCGCCGCCGGAGTCGTTGCCGACGATCGTCACGTCCTCGAGCTCGAGCTTGGTGAGGAAGTCCGCGATCAGTCGTGCCAGGCCGCCGGGGGAGAGGTCGGCGTCGCGGTTCATCGCCACCCGGTGCGCCGCCAGCGGCCAGTCCGGCGCGATGCAGCGGAAGCGATCGGAGAGGCGGTCGACGACCCCGTCCCAGAGCCGGTGGTCGACCAGGTAGCCGTGGACGAAGACGATCGGCTTGCCCTCGCCGGCCTCTCGGTAGCGGATCGTCCCCTGGGGAAGATGGATTTCCTTCTGCTGGTCGGTCACGATGCGCCTCCTTAGCTAGAGCTAGTGTCGGCAATTAACATACATACAGAATGAATGTAAGTCCAGAACCGCGGAGAACTCAAGCCCAGCGTACGCAGGCGACCCGCGACGCCCTTATCGCTGCTGCCGGGCGCCTCTTCACCGAGCGCGGCTACGACCAGGTCGGCACCGAGGAGATCGTCCGCGCCGCCGGCGTCACCCGCGGCGCCCTCTACCACCAGTTCGGCGACAAGGCGAGCCTGCTGCAGGCGGTCTACGAACGGATCGAGGCGGAATCGACCGAGCGCGTCGCCCGCGTCGTCCTCGGCTCCGAGCTGCACAGCCCGCTGGCGGCGATGAAGGCCGGGATCGAGGCCTTCCTCGACGAGTGCGCCAAGCCGGAGCTGCGCCAGATCGCCCTCCACGACGCCCCCGCCGTCCTCGGCTGGGAGCGCTGGCGCGAGATCGGGGCCGCCAACGGCCTCGGCCTGATCGAAGCAAGCCTCGCGGCCTCGATCGAGGCGGGGGAGATGCGCCCGCTGCCGGTGAAACCGCTGGCCCATCTGCTGCTGGGGGCGCTGGACGAGGCGGCGATGCTCGTGGCGCGCGAGGAGCGTCCCCAAGACCGCGCCGAGGTGACCGAGGTTTTAGTGGCTCTGCTCGAGAGCTTCGCGGTCGACCGCGCTTAGCGGGCCCGCCAGGCGCCGCGACTCCTTCTGCGCGTACATCCGCACGTCGGCCAGCTGCATCGCCGCGGTGGCCGAGTCAGCCTCCTCGGGGACCGAGGCGATCCCCCAGGCGGCGCTGAGATCGAAGCCGCTGCCGCGCGAGGAAAGCGCTTCGGCGGCACGAACGGCCATCGCGTCACGGTCGCCGAAGTCACCCTTGATCAAGACGACGAACTCGTCGCCGCCGAGGCGGTAACCGGTCCCTTCCGGGCCCATCCTCGCCTGCAGCCGGCTGCCCAGCAGACCGAGCATCTTGTCGCCGGCCGGATGGCCGAAGGTGTCGTTGTAGTGCTTGAAGCCGTTGAGGTCGAGCAGGATCACGGTCAGTGGATCGCGGGCGCCCGGACCACGTGCCTCGAGGTCCATCTGCAGCCGTGCCTGGCTGCCCAGTCCGGTCAACTGATCGGTGCGGACCATCTCCAGCAGGCGAGCGTTCTCTCGCAGGCTCAGCGCCAGCCGCCCGAGCACCGCCAGCATGGTCAGCGACCAGAGCACGGTGGTCAGCGCGCTCGAGCTGTGGAGGTACTGGAGGATGCCGAGGATGATCATCGTCCCGGCGACGATCCCCGGCACGACCATTTCCCGCCAGCCATCGAAGCGTGCGTGGGGGTCGATCCTCGTCGCCTCCGGCTGCCATGCCTCGGCACCGAGGAGTACCGCCGAGAGCAGGTAGATCGGTTCGATCCAAGCGCCGTCGGGAAGCTCGCCGTAGGTCTGCAGGGTGAAGGCGACGTCGGCGACCGCCATCACGGCGAGGCCGGCGAGCAGCAGGGTCAGCGTCCTGCCCGGCCGCCAGCGGGTCAGCGCGATGACCCCGACGATCAGCGCGATCAGGACCACGTCGCCGAACGGGTAGGTGAGCGTCGTCACCACTTCGGCCGTCGTCCCGGAGGCGCGGTCGGCGACGAACTCGAAGAGCAGCGCCGCTCCCAGCGCGGCGGTCCCGAGGGCGGCGATCGCCCCGTCCATCCACAGCCGCCGATCGAGGTCGCCGGCGCGGGCGCGCACCAGCAGGTACAGGCCGAGGATCGCGAGCGGGTAGAAGGCGATGTAGCCGAGGTCGGCCGGGGACGGGTATGGCGGCGAGGCGCTGCCTTCGATGTAGGTGGTCCACCAGATCTCCCCGGCGGCCCAGGCGAAAATCGAGGCCGAGATCGCGAACCAGGCGCCGCGTTCTGGGCCGCCGCGCAGGGCTCTGACCAGGCAGCCGAGCCCGGCGCAGACTACGACCGCGTCGTAGACGACGCTGTTGACCGCGACGTCGAGCCCGGCGCCTCCGATTCCCGCCCAGTCGTAGAGGGCGACGACGGCCGTGCCGCCGAAGAGGACTGCTCCGATTGCTTTCCGCACAAGGGCTTCATCGGCACGGCTTGCGCGGTTCTCTAGACTTGGTGGAGATGAAGGCAGGAATCCACCCCGAATACACGCTTGCCAACGTGCACTGCTCGTGTGGCAACCAGTTCTACACCCGCTCCACGAAAGCGGACTTGCATGTAGAGCTCTGCTCCGAGTGCCACCCCTTCTACACGGGCAAGCAGAAGCTGGTCGACACCGGTGGCCGCGTCGAGCGCTTCCAGCGCCGCGCTGCCAAGCACAGGGCTGGGAAGTAGCCCGTGAGCCCGCCGTCGGGCTCGGCACTGGCATCCCAAGACAACCCCTCCGCGACCAACGGAGGGGACCCCGTGCGCATGCCCGACGGGGCGCTGGTCGCCAAGCGCGACGCCCCGGTCGGCGGTCAGGCCGTGCTCGAGGGCGTGATGATGCGCGGCATCTCCGTCTGGGCGGTCGCCGTCCGCACTCCCGAGGGGCAGATCGAGGTCGAGTCCGAGCCGCTCGTCCCCTGGGCGCAGCGGCACCGCATCTGGCGGCTGCCGGTGATCCGCGGCGTCGTCGCCCTCGGCGAGTCGCTGAAGATCGGCTTCAAGGCGCTGGCGATCTCCGCCAACGCGCAGATGGAGGAGGACGAGGACGGCAACAAGGAGGAGATCGGCGGCTGGCTCTGGGGGCTGACGATCCTCTTCTCGATGCTGCTGGCGATCGGGCTCTTCTTCGTCGTCCCGGTCGGGCTGACCAGCCTGATCAAGGACCAGCTCGGGAGCTCGCTGCTCTTCTGGCTGGTCGAGGGAGTGCTCCGCACCGCGATCTTCATCGGCTACATCCTCGCGATCAGCAAAATGCCCGATCTGCGGCGGGTCTTCGAGTACCACGGCGCCGAGCACAAGACGATCTCCTGCTACGAGGCCGAAGACGAGCTGACCCCCTCGCGGGCCAAGCTCTACTCGCGCCTGCACCCCCGCTGCGGGACCAGCTTCCTGCTGATCGTGATGGTCCTGGCGATCTTCGTCTTCGCCCCGATCGGCCTTCCCGCCTGGTACTGGCTGCTCGCCTCGCGGATTCTCGGCATCCCGCTGATCGCCGGCCTCTCCTACGAGGTGATCAAGTGGGCCGGCAAAAACCGCCGCAAACGCTGGGTGCGGGCGGTCATGTGGCCGGGGCTGATGCTGCAGAACCTGACCACCCGCGAGCCCGACGAAGAGCAGCTTGCGGTGGCGATCGCCTCCCTCAACGCCGTCCTCGCCCGGGAGACCCCCGAGGAGGCGGCGAAAAAGCCACACATCGAGATCGTCGCCTAGACGGCTGCAAACCGGCGCATCTCGGGGTCCTCGGTCGTTCGGCTCGGGTCACGCACTGAGGTGCGCTCCCCTCACCTCACTTCCCTGCGTCCCCCGACCTGCTTGGTTTTCGCCGTCTAGGGTTGCTTTCGATGATCGAGCAGCTTGTCGAGCAGATTGAGACGCGCTTCGCCGAGCTCGAGGCGCAGATGTCCGACCCGGAGGTGATCTCCGACCGGGCCCGCTACGCCGAGGTCGGCCGCGAATACCGCGAGCTGCAGCCGGCGAGCGAGCTGGCGGCGCAGTGGCGGACCCTGCGTGACGACCTCGAGGGGGCCCGCGAGCTGCTGGCCGAGGGCGAGGACGAGGAGCTGCAGCGGGTCGTCGACGAGGCACCCGATCGGCTCGAGGCGCTGGAAGAGGAGATCCGCCTGGGGATGGTCGAGCGCGACCCGAACGACGCCAAGAACGTGATCGTCGAGATCCGCGCCGGCACCGGCGGCGACGAGGCGGCGCTCTTCGCCGGCGACCTCTACAAGATGCTGACCCGCTACGCCGAGGGGCGCGGGTTCTCGACCGAGGTGCTCTCGCAGTCCGGCTCCGAGGCGGGCGGCTTCAAGGAGGTCACCTTCGAGGTCAAGGGCGAGGGCGCCTACTCGGTGTTCAAGTTCGAGGGCGGGACGCACCGCGTGCAGCGGGTCCCCGAGACCGAGTCCCAGGGCCGGATCCACACCTCGACCGCGACCGTCGCGGTTCTGCCCGAGGTCGAGGACGTCGAGGTGGAGATCAACCAGAACGACCTGCAGATCGACGTCTACCGCTCCTCCGGCCCCGGTGGCCAGTCGGTCAACACGACCGACTCGGCGGTGCGGATCACCCACAAACCGACCGGGATCGTCGTCTCGATGCAGGACGAGAAGTCCCAGTTGCAGAACAAGGATCGGGCGATGCGGGTGCTGCGGGCGCGGCTCTACGAGCGCGAGCTGGCCGAGCAGCAGGCGAAGATCGCCTCCGAGCGCAAGGCCCAGGTCGGCAGCGGCGAGCGCTCGGAGAAGATCCGCACTTACAACTTCCCGCAGGGGCGCGTCACCGACCACCGGATCAAGCACACCTCGCACAACCTCGAAGGCGTGCTAGCGGGCGAGCTGGGCGAGTTCACCGATGCGCTGGCGGCCGAGGAGAAGCGGCAGAGGCTCGAGGCCGCCGCTTCGGCCGCCTGACCCCGTGGCGACGATGACCGGCGCAGAAGTTCGCGAGGCGCTGGATGCGGCGGTCGACGCCATGCGCGCGGCCGGGGTCGAAGCCCCGCGGCTCGATGCCGAACTGCTGCTGGGCGAGGCGATGGGCCGCGAACGGGCGGCGCTGGTGGCCGATGGCGGGGCGGAGGTTCCGGCGCCGGCGGCCCGGCGCTTCGGGGAATTGGTGCGGCGGCGCCTGCGGCGCGAGCCGGTCGCCTACATCCTCGGCCGCAGAGGCTTTCGGAATCTCGACCTGGCGGTCGACCGGCGGGTCCTGATTCCCCGACCGGAAACCGAGCTGCTGGTCGACTTGGCGCTGGAGCTGCGGCCGGCGAGCGTGCTCGACGTCGGCACCGGCTCGGGCGCGATCGCGCTGGCGGTCGCCGACGAGCTGCCGGCGTGCGAGGTGACCGCAACTGACACGTCGCCTGGGGCGCTCGAAGTGGCGCGAGGGAACGCCGAGCGCCTGGGCCTGGCCGACCGCGTCCGCTTCCTCGAAGGCACCCTGCCCGAGGACGAGAGCTTCGACCTGGTCCTCGCCAACCTCCCGTACGTCGCCGAGCGCGACTGGCCTTCCCTCCAACCCGAGGTCACCGAGTGGGAGCCCCGCGAGGCGCTCCTCGCCGGTCCCGACGGCCTCGACGCCTACCGCGCCCTGATTTCAAAGTCCGCCGGACTTTATGTTCGCTATGCGGAAATAAAGTCCGGCGGACTTGCCGTCGAGGTGGGGGAGGGGCAGGCGCCCGCGGTGGCTTCGCTGATGCGGGACGCTGGGTTTGGCGACGTTGAGACGCGTCGCGACCTGGCCGGGATCGAGCGCGTGGTTGTCGGGCGGCTGGGTAAGGAGATGGCGTGACCGAGGTGATCCGCCTGCAGAGCGGTGAGGCCCAGGTCGCCCGCAAGGCGCTCGAACGCGTCGTGTCGAGCGGAGGCGTCGCGATCTTCCCTTCCGACGGGCTCTACGGGCTCGCCTGCGATCCGCTCGACGCTGGGGCGATAGCCAGGATCCACCGGCTCAAGGGTCGGGACGACGGCAAGCCCTCGGCGGTCATGTACTTCTCGCCGCTGGCGATCCGCGAGATCGTCTCCGGTCTCGGCCCGCGGACCAAAGCCGCGGTCAGCGCGCTGATGCCGGGACCGGTGACGCTGGTGATCGCCAACCCGCACCGGCGCTACCCGCTCGCCTGTCGGCAGGACCCCGAGCGGCTCGGCGTCCGCCTGATCGGCGGCCCGCTGGCGGGGACGATGTGCCCGGTTTTCCAGACCTCTGCCAACCTCAGCGGCGAGCCGGCGCCGGCCCGCTTCGAGGACCTGCCGCAGTCGATCCTCGACGGCGCGGATTTGGCGATCGACGGCGGCGAGCTGCCGGGCCTGCCCTCGACCGTGGTCGACATCACCACGATCGAGGACGACGGCCACTGGCGCGTCCTCCGCGACGGCGCCCTCTCGCCCGGCGACCTCGCCAGCAAGCTCGCTTCGGTCGGCCTCGGCTGAGGCGCCGCCCGAAGCGCTGTCAGCAGCCGGGCTCGCCGCGATAGGGCAGGCGGACCAGGCGCTGGGACATGTTGTCGTCCTCGTTCGACTCGAAGAGGTGTTCCTGCGGGTCGACGATCATCCGGTAGGTGAAGCAGCCGCGCAGGCCGGCGACGTCGATCCACTGCTGGTGGTAGGCGGCGGGGTAGATGTCCGACCAGCCGACCGAGGTCCCCAGCGCCACCCGGTCGCGGAACGGGTCCTGGTTGCAGCCCGGGTAGACGCGGTGATCGGGCGAGCGCTGCCCGGCGCGGGTGCGGTAGAGGTCGCGCAGGCAGTAGTTGAGCTTGGGGCTGGTGCGGACCACGTCGCCGACCCCCCCGTCGGGCAGAACTCGACGCAGCTCGAAGTTGGCCAGCTGGTGGACCTTCCAGTAGGAGCCGCCGAAGTAGGTGCCGACGTAGGTGAAGCGCAGCTTCGCCCCGCTCGGCACGGTGATGTGGCCGCCGCCCTTCTTGTAGATCCGCTGGTTGGTCTTCATGCTGCGCGGGCCGTCGCGCCGGCCCCGCAGCTCCATCGGCCCCTTGCCGCGGCTCTGCACGTCGCTGGTCGCCCGCAACAGCACGTGGCCGTCGACCTTTTCGGCGTAGATTTCGCTCGGCGGCGCGATCCTCAGGTTCGGGCAGAGGAGGGAGCGCGCTTCCGCTCCTTCGCAGGGATTTTCGACCGCCGCGGAGGCTGCGGAGGGGAATGCCGAGACCAGTAGAAGGGCCAGCGGAGCGAGCAGGACTCTGGCTCTCACCGGCCCCAGACTATCCATGGCCGTTGCTATGGTCGGCCGACCATCTCTGAACTTCCCGAAAACTTCCAAAACGCGCCGCTGAGCGAGGTCGATCCGCAGATCGCCGGCGTCCTCGACGCCGAGCTTCGGCGCCAGCAGCGCACCCTGGAGATGATCGCCTCGGAGAACTTCGTGCCGCGGGCGGTGCTGGAAGCGGTCGGCTCGGTGCTGACCAACAAGTACGCCGAGGGCTATCCCGGCCGCCGCTACTACGGCGGCTGCGAGGAGGTCGACGTCGCCGAGGAACTGGCGATCGAGCGGGCCAAGGGCCTGTTCGGCGCCGAGCATGCAAACGTCCAGGCCCACTCCGGCGCCCAGGCCAACAACGCCGTCTACATGGCGCTGCTGGAACCGGGCGACACCTTCCTCGGCCTCGCCCTCGACCACGGCGGCCACCTCAGCCACGGGATGAAGATCAACGTCAGCGGCACGCTCTACAACCCGGTGCCCTACCACGTCAGCCGCGACGATTTCCTCGTTGACATGGACGAGGTGGAGCGCCTGGCGCAGGAGCACAAGCCGGCGCTGATCGTCACCGGCTGGTCCGCCTACCCGCGCCGGCTCGACTTCGCCGCCTTCCGCCGGATCGCCGACTCGGTCGGCGCCAAGCTGATGGTCGACATGGCCCACTTCGCCGGCCTCGTCGCCGCCGGCGAGCACCCCAACCCGGTCGAGCACGCCGACGTCGTCACGACGACGATCCACAAGACCCTCTGCGGGCCGCGCAGCGGCATGATCCTCTGCCGCTCCGAGCACGCGAAAGCGATCGACAAAGCGGTCTTCCCCGGCCAGCAGGGGGGGCCGCTGATGCACACCGTCGCCGCCAAGGCGGTCGCTCTCCACATCGCCGCCGGCGAGGAGTTCAAGCAGCGCCAGCGGCAGACGATCGCCAACGCGCAGGCCTTGGCCGCCGGACTCGAAGCCGGCGGCGTGCCGGTGATCACCGGCGGCACCGACGTCCACCTCGTCCTCGTCGATCTCACCCCGACCGGCCTCGACGGCCAGACCGCGGAGGACCGGTTGGACGAGGTCGGGATCACCGTCAACCGCAACGCGATCCCCTTCGACGAGCGGCCGCCGATGAACCCTTCGGGGCTGCGGATCGGTACCCCGGCGCTGACCACCCGCGGCATGGGCACCGACGAGATGACCGAGATCGCCGAGGTGATCGTCGCCGCGCTCGGCCCGGACTTCGAGTCCTCGAAGGACGACCTGCGGGCGCGCACCGGCGCCCTGATGGACCGCTTCCCGCTCTACGCCGAGCTCGCTGCGACCGTTTAGGCCCTTGAAGGTCTGGGTCGACATGAGCGCTCCGGCGCACGTCCTCGTCCTGCGCCCGATCATCGAGCGCCTGCGCAAGGAAGGTCACGAGGTCGAGATCACCTCGCGCGACTACGCCCAGACCCAGCAGCTGCTCGAGCTGCACCGGATGGAGCACACGCCGATCGGCCGCCACGGCGGCGCCTCGCGGCTGCGCAAGGCCGCCAGCCTCGCCTCGCGCAGCAGCGGCATGCTGCGCTACGGCCGCGGCCAGGGCTTCGACCTCGCCCTCGCCCACGGCTCCAACGACCTGGCGCTGGCCGCCAGGGCACTCGGCGTTCCCGAGGCCAACATGCACGACTACGAGTACGCGGTCACCCAGCACCGGATCGGCTGCCGCCTCGCGCGGCGGGTGATGTTCCCCGACTCGGTGCCGCTGGAGCGGCTGCGCCGCTTCGGGGTCACGGCCGAGAAGTACTTCCCCTATCCCGGCCTCAAGGAGGAGTACTACCTCTACGACTTCGAGCCCGACCAGGAGGCGCTGCGCCGACTCGGCGTCGACGAGGAGCGGGTCGTCGTCATCGTCCGGCCGCCGCCCGACGTCTCCCTCTACCACCGCAAGTCGAACCCGCTCTTCCCCAAGGTCCTCGACCGCCTCGGCCGCGACGAGGGCGTCCACGCCGTGGTGCTGCCCCGCACCCAGGCTCAGCGCGAGTTCATCACCGGGCTCGGGCTGCCCTCGGTGATCGTCCCGCCGGGAGCCGTCGAGGCGCAGAGCCTGGTCGCCCTCGCCGACCTCGTGGTCTCCGCGGGCGGGACGATGAACCGCGAGGCCGCCGCGCTCGGCACCCCCGTCTACACCACCTACGGCGGCCGCCTCGGCGGCGTCGACGAAGCGCTGATCAAGTCGGGCCGGCTGCGGCCGCTGACCGACTCGCGGGCGGTAGAGCTGCAGAAGCGGACCGCGGAGACTGCGCCGACACTGCGCGATCCGTCCTATCTGGTCGAGACGATCCTCGGTACCGTCGGAGCCTCACCATTGCGCGAAGAGCCTCATCCCGTCACGCCTTCGTAGGCGACCTGCCCGAAGCCGAACCCGGCCTCGAAGAGCTCGTCGCGCCCGCGGCCGAAGGCGACCCGCGACCGATCGACCCGGTCCTGCGGGCGCTCGACATCCTCATCTCGGCCTCGATCCTGCTCGTCCTCTCGCCGCTTCTGGCGCTGATCGCGCTGGTGATCGCGATCGACTCCGGCCGGCCGATCCTCTACCGCGGCGCCCGCGTCGGCCGGGCCGGCCACCTCTTCTGGATGTACAAGTTCCGCACCCTGAAGCCCGACGCCGAAACCCGGCTCGGGCCCTACTACGGCGAGGAGCTGACCCGTCGCACCGAGGAAGAGCGGACCCGGATCGGCGGCGTCCTGCGCAAGACCCACCTCGACGAGGTGCCGCAGCTGTGGAACGTGCTGCGCGGCGACATGGCGGTGGTCGGGCCGCGGCCGATCAGGCCCGCCTTCTACGCCGAACTCTGCCGCGAGATCCCGCAGTACTGGCAGCGCCTGGTCGTCCGCCCCGGGGTCACCGGCTTCGCCCAGACGCGGATCACCCGCGAGGACTCCTGGGCCGACAAGCTCGCCCACGACATGGAGTACATCGCCGACCGTTCGGTCTCGCTCTACGTGCAGGTCCTGCTGGCGACCGTCGCCAAGGTGCTGGGGCGAGGGCAACCGACTTCCTGAGCGACAGTGCAGCCCGGCGGGGCTGCGAGACTGCCGCCCATGTGCGGTATCTGCGGCGTCGTCGCCGCCGAGCGAGAGGGCGCTCCGGACCTGGAGGCGGTGGCGCGGATGAGCGGCCGGCTCGTCCACCGCGGGCCCGACGACGACGGGCTCTTCCACGAGGGTCCGGTCGCGCTGGCGGCGCGGCGGCTCTCGATCATCGACCTCGACCACGGCCACCAGCCGATCGAGAACGAGGATCGCAGCGCTGTCGTCGTCCAGAACGGCGAGATCTACAACTACCGCGAGCTGAAGCGCGAGCTCGAGGGCCGCGGCCACCGCTTCGCGACCGACTGCGACACTGAGGTCCTGGTCCACCTGTACGAGGAGCACGGCGAGGAGTTCGTCGAGCGCTTGCGGGGAATGTTCGCGATCGCCCTCTGGGACAAGCGCCGCCGGCGTCTGCTGCTGGCCCGCGACCGCTTCGGGATCAAGCCGCTCTACTACCGCGAGGTCGATGGCGGCCTGGCCTTCGCCTCGGAGCTGAAGGCGATGCTCGAGCTGCCGGGCTTCTCGCGCGAGATCGACCCCAAGGCCGTCTCCGCCTACCTCGCCTTCAACTCGATCCCGGCGCCGCTGACGATCTTCGCCGAGGCCCGCAAGCTGCCCCCCGGGCATCTGCTGACCTGGGAGGGGGGAGAGGTGCGCCGGCGCCGCTACGCGCGGCCGGGCCCGCCGCCGGGCGACGAGCTGCGCCGCGGCTCGATCGACGAGCTCGCCGCCGAGCTGCGCGAGGTGCTCGACGACAGCGTCCGCGCCCACCTAGTCGCCGACGTCCCGGTCGGCGTCCTGCTCTCCGGCGGCGTCGACTCCGGCGGCCTAGCCGCGCTCGCAAGCGCCCATGCAGGCGAACCCTTGCGCACCTTCTCGATCGGCTTCGAGGAGGCCGGCTTCGACGAGCTCTCCCGCGCCCGTCTCGTCGCCGAGCGCTACGGCACCGACCACCACGAGCTGATCCTCCGTCCCGACGCGGTCGAGCTGCTGCCGCGGCTGGTCGAGGCTTTCGACGAGCCCTTCGGCGACTCCTCGGCGCTGCCGACCTACATCGTCTCCGAGCTGGCCGCCGGTCACGTCAAGACGGCGCTCTCGGGCGAGGGCGGCGACGAGCTTTTCGGCGGCTACTACACCTACGTCGCCGACCTGCTCGCCCGCCGCGTCGGCCGCCTCGCGCCGCTCGCCCGGCCGCTGGCCGAGGCGCTGCCGAGCCGCCACGACCGCGTCGGCTTCGACTACAAAGCCAAGCGCTTCGCTCGCGCCGCCGCCCTGCCGCCGCTGGAGCGCCACCACGGCTGGAAGGAGATCTTCTCGGCCGAGACGCGAGCCGCGCTGGCCGGTCCCCACGCCGCGGCCTGGGACCCGCTCGACCTATACCGCGAGCGCTACGCGGAAACCGAGGGGGCCGAACCGCTGGCGCGGATGCAGGACGTCGACCTCGGCATCTACATGGTCGACGATCTGCTCGTGAAGACCGACCGGCTGAGCATGGCCCACTCGCTGGAGCTGCGCGTCCCCTTCCTCGACCAGAAGGTCGCCGAGTTCGCCTTCTCGCTGCCGACGAAGATGAAAGTTCGCGGCTTCGAGAAGAAGCGCCTCCTGCGCCGCGCCCTGGAACCGTTGCTGCCGAAGGAGATCGTCCACGGCCGCAAGCAGGGCTTCTCGATCCCGATCGCGGCCTGGCTGCGCGGACCGCTGGAGCCGTTCGCCCGTGAGGTGCTGGCGCCGGGGGCGGTCGAGCGCCAGGGCCTGCTCGACCCCGCCGCCGTCACCCCGATCCTCGACCGCCACGTCTCCGGCCGCGAGGACCTCAGCCGCCAGATCTGGGGCCTGATGGCGCTTACCCTCTGGTTCGACCGCTATGCCCACTGACGCCGAAGCGCTCCTCGCCTTTCTCGTCGCCGCCGTCCTCGCCCTGCTGCTGGTGCCGCTGACCACGCGGCTGGCGGCGCGGATCGGTGCGATCGACCTTCCCAACGAGCGATCCCTGCACACGGTGCCGACGCCGAAGCTCGGCGGCCTCGGAATCCTCGGCGGGGCGGTCGTCGCCGGGCTGCTGTTCCTACCGAACGACAGCGAAAGCCACGCGATCCTGATCGGCGCCGTGGCGATCGCCCTGGTCGGCGTCCTCGACGACGTCTTCGACCTGCCGGCGGCGGTGAAGCTGCTCGGCCAGACGGTCGCGGTGATCATCCCCGTTGCGGCCGGGGTAACGGTCGACGAATTCACCTTCCCCTTCTTCGGCCGCCTGACGCCGGGCACCGTCGACCTCCTCACCCTGCCCGGGGGAGGGGTGGTCCACCTCGGCGACGTCGGCACCGTGATCGCGATCGTCGCCGTGATCAACGTGATCAACCTGATCGACGGCGTCGACGGGCTCGCCGCCGGGGTCGCGGTGATCTCCGGCATCGCCCTCGCGACGATCGCCCTCTCGCTCGACCGCACCGCCGCCGGCGTCCTCGCCGCGCTGACCGCCGGTGCGGCCCTCGGGTTCCTGCGCTGGGGCTTCCCGCCGGCCGGCGTCTTCATGGGCGACACCGGCTCCAACCTGCTCGGCTACCTGCTCGGCGCGGTCGCGGTCCAGGGAGCGCTGAAGACCAACGCGGTGATCGCCCTCTTCCTGCCGCTGATCATCCTCGCGGTACCGATCCTCGATACCGGCTTCGTCGTCGCCAAGCGGCTCAAATACGGCAAACCCATCTACAAAGCCGATCGCTGGCACTTCCACCACCGGATGGCCGACATCGGCTTCTCGCAGCGGCGCACCCTGCTCTACCTCTACGGCTGGACGACCGTCATGGCGCTGCTCGCCCTGGCCCTGCGTTTCGTCCCCTACAGCGACGACCACGGCAGCTTCGACCCCGTCTGGACCGCGGTGATCGCCCTCTTCGGCGCCCTCGCCCTCGCCGCCAGCGTCTACCTGGTCGAGGTTCTCGAGATCCTCAAGCTGCGCCAGACCCGCCTGCGCCAGCTGGTCACCATGCGCCGTCAGGTGGGAGCCCCCGAGCCCGAACCGCAGGAGGTCGAGCGCGCCGTGGAAGAGGAGCTGGAGACCGGCACCTTCCCCGCCGTCGACCCCGAAACCGGCGAGTTCGAGGCGATCGACCGGTAGTGGCAACCCTCACGAAGTGGCTTCACAGAGCCATTCGCGGGGTCGTTTCTATATAGTCGCCGATACGCCCGCTCTGCCCCGAGCCGGGCGTAAATTTTCTCACCTGCCTGAGTTATGTCTCCTCCCAAGTACGTCGACCTAATCGCGCTGCTCGCCGCGCTCGCAGTTTTTCTGCTCGGCGACTTCCCGCTGCTCGGCTTCGGCGTCGCAGCCGCCGTATGGCTGCTGCAGCGGGGGGTCCAGGTGCTGGCGCAGCGCCGGATGAAGCAGGAGCTGGCCGCCGGCAACCGTCAGAAGGCGATGGGCATCGTCGCCGGCAGCACCCTCGGCCGCGTCTGGCTGATGGCCACCGCCGTCCTCCTCGTCGGCATCGCCGAACGGGAGTCGGGCCTTGCCGCCGCGATCCTCCTCCTGGCGCTGTTCACGATCTCCTTCGCCGCCCAGGGCCTCGCGCACCTGTTCGACGACCAGCCTGAGGGCCAGGGGGTCGCCTAGCCATGGAGGCGGCAACGGTGCAGGCGCCGGGCGGCGCCCCGCAAGCTGACCCACCCAAGAAGGGGCTCAGCACCAAAGCCAAGGTCCTGATCGGCTTCGGCGCCTACTTCGCCGTCTCCATCCTGCTGCTGCTGATCTTCGGCAACGACGGCAAGAACGAAGCCTTCAAACCGCAGAACGAGTTCAAACTCGAACCGTGGGTGACGATCGAACTCGGGGGGATCGACCTCAGCATCAACAAGGCGGTCCTCTATCTCGTCCTCGCCAGCGCCCTGACGATCTTCACGATGACCTGGATCGCGCGGCGGATGGTGCAGAAGCCGAACCGGGTGCAGACCGCGGTCGAGGTCGCCTACGACCTGACCAAGAACACGATTACCGGCGGCAGCCTGCACGGCGAGCTGGCGCGCAAATGGTTCCCCTTCATCGGTGCCCTCTTCTTCTGGATCTGGTTCTCGAACATGCTCGGCTTCCTGCCGCTGCCGACCAACACCGAGCACACCTTCTCGATCGGCGGGCTGGAGATCCCCTCCTTCGCGATCTACGCCGCCACCGCCAACATCGCCATCCCTCTGGTCCTCACCCTCGTCGTCTGGATCTCGTACCACGTCGAGGGCATCCGGGCCAAGGGCGTCGGTCCCTACTTCAAGAGCTGGCTGCCCCCGGGACTGGAGGACATGCACCCGGTCGGCAAGGCGGCGATCTTCGTGATCGAGGTGATCTCCCACTTCGTCCGGCTGATCTCTCTCTCCGTTCGTCTCTTCGCCAACATCCTCGCCGGCCACCTGCTGCTGCTCTTCATGGGCGGCGGGCTGGCGGTGCTGCTGGGGATCGCGGCCCTCGGGGCGCTGACCTTCCCGCTCGCCTTCGCCTTCTTCATCTTCGAGGTCGGGCTTGTGGCGACCCTGCAGGCATTCATCTTCTCGACGCTTAGCGCTATCTACATCGGCGGAGCGACCTCCGCCTCTCACTAAGAAAAAGGAGTCAAACTCAGATGGATCTCACCGCTCTCCCTATCGCCGAGGTGACGGACGAAGGGGTTAAAAGCGCCGGTAAAGCGATCGCTCTCGGCGTCGGTGCCGGGCTCGGTTCGATCGGCGCCGGTATCGGCGTGGGCTTCATCTTCGGTAAGGAGATCGAGTCGGTCGCCCGCCAGCCGGAGATGAAAAGCGACCTGGAAAGCATCCGCTGGCTCGGCTTCGCGCTGACCGAGGCGGTCGCCTTCTACACCTTCATCTTCGGCCTGATCGCCTTCTTCCTCGCCTAGGTCGATGGAGCTGTTCGGCTACATACTCCCGCTCGCCGCCGAGGCGGCCGAGCACGGCGAGGAAAGCGGCGGCAGCTTCCTGGTCAGCCCGGGCCTCGGCCTGATGATCTGGACGCTGGTGCTGTTCCTGATCACGATGTGGGTGTTGAGCAAGGTCGCCTTCCCGAAGATCCAGGAAGCGCTCGACAAACGCGCCGCAGCGATCAGCGAGTCGATCGACGCTGCCGAGCGGCAGCGCAAGGAATCCGACGAACTGCTCGCCGAGTACCGCGCCCGCCTCGCCGAGGCACGGGAGCAGGCCGACGACATCATGGCCCGCGCTCGCAAAGCCGCCGAGACCGCCGAATCGGAGGCGGCCGCGGCCGGCAAAGAGAAACGCGAGGAGCTGGTCGCCGCCGCCAAACGCGACATCGAAGCGGAGACCCGTCGCTCGCTCGACCAGATCCGCCAGGAGGTCGCCGACCTGACCGTGCTCGCCACCGAGCGGGTGACCCGCAAATCGCTCACCGCCGAGGACCAGAAACGCCTCGTCGAGGAGGCGCTCAGCGAGGTCGACTTCTCGGCGCTCTCGGGGGCGGAGAAGAACTAGTCATGGCCGACGCAGCCCGCGTATATGCCGAGGCCCTCTTCGAGGTGGGCCGCGACAAAGGCAAGCTGGACTCGCTGCAGCAACAGCTGGGCGAGTTCACCGACGCCGTCGACCGCAACCACGAGCTGCAGGTCTACTTCTTCAGTCCTTATCTCTCCAGCGAGGAGAAGAAAGAGGGGCTGAAGCGGGCCATCACGGGCGCCGAGCCCGAGCTGATCAACTTCCTCGAGCTGCTCGTCGACAAGCACCGGATGCCGGAGATCTTCCGCATCCGGCGCGAGCTCGACGAGCTCTGGAAGCACGAGAACCGTCGCATCGACGTCACCGTGACCAGCGCCGTCGAGCTGGATCCGGAGGTCGTCGCCAAGATCGGCCAGGAGGTCGAACGTCAGACCGGGGAGGAGGTCGACCTCTCGAGCGCGGTCGACGACCAGATCCTCGGCGGCATCGTCCTGCAGGTCGGCAACATGGTCTTGGACGCGAGCATCCGCAGTCGCCTGGAGAAACTTCGAAAGAGCGTCGCCACCGCGGCGTAAGGAGGCATAGAGCACCCGATGGAGATCAAGCCCGACGAGATCGCAAGCATTCTGCGAGAGCGGATCGAGGGACTGGAGACCGATTCCGCCGACCTTTCCGAGGTCGGAACGGTCCTGTCCGTCGCCGACGGCATCGCCCGCATCCACGGCCTCGACAACTGCATGGCGCTGGAGATGCTCGAGCTGCCGCACGGGGTCACCGGCCTGGCGCTGAACCTCGAGTCCGACAACGTCGGCGCCGTGCTGTTCGGCGACTGGGACGAGATCGTCGAGGGCGACACCGTCAAGCGGACCGGCAAGCTGCTCGAGATCCCGGTCGGCGAGGAGCTGCTCGGCCGCATGGTCGACCCGCTCGGCCGCCCGCTCGACGACCGCGGTGAGATCAACACCACCGAGACCCGCCCGGCCGAGTTCAAAGCCCCCGGCGTCGTCCAGCGCCAGCCGGTCGAGGAACCCGTCCAGACCGGGCTGATGTCGATCGACGGGATGATCCCGATCGGCCGTGGCCAGCGAGAGCTGATCATCGGCGACCGCCAGACCGGCAAGACCGCGATCGCGATCGACACGATCATCAACAACAAGGACAAGGACCTGATCTGCATCTACGTCGCGATCGGGCAGCGGATGTCGACGGTCGTGCAGCTGAAAGAGACGCTGGAGGAAAACGGCGCGATGGAGAACACCATCATCGTCGCCGCTCCCGCCGACGAGGCCGCCCCGATCAAGTACATCGCCCCCTACGCCGGCTGCGCGATGGGCGAGCACTTCCTCTACAACGGCAAAGCCGCGCTCTGCGTCTACGACGACCTCACCAAACACGCCTCCGCCTACCGGCAGATGTCGTTGCTGCTGCGGCGCCCGCCCGGTCGCGAGGCCTACCCGGGCGACGTCTTCTACCTGCACTCGCGGCTGCTGGAGCGCGCGGTGAAGCTGAACGACGAGCTCGGCGGCGGCTCGCTGACGGCGCTGCCGATCATCGAGACCCAGGCCTCCGACGTGTCGGCCTACATCCCGACCAACGTGATCTCGATCACCGACGGCCAGATCTTCCTCGAGTCGGACCTCTTCTTCTCGGGCGTCCGGCCGGCGATCAACGTCGGCATCTCGGTCTCCCGGGTCGGCGGCAACGCGCAGACCAAGGCGATGAAGAAGGTCGCCGGAAAACTGCGCCTCGACCTCTCCCAGTACCGCGACCTCGAGGCCTTCGCCCAGTTCGGCTCCGAGCTCGACGCCGAGACCCAGAAGGCCCTGACCCGCGGCGAACGGCTGGTCGAGCTGCTGAAACAGAAAGAGCGCGAACCGCTCAGCGTCGGCGACCAGGTGGCCTCGATCTACTCGGGCACCGGCGGCTACCTCGACCGGATCAAAGTCGAGCGCGTCAGCGAGTTCCTCGCCGACCTGCGGGTGCGCCTGCACTCGGAGAACGCCGACCTGCTGAGCCGGATCGAAGAGACCGGCAAGCTCGAGGAGGCCGACGAGGAGGCGCTGGGCAAGGCGATCGCCGACTTCGTCGACGACTTCGGCCCCGACTTCGACGAGCACGGCGAGCCGCTGGAGGCCGGCGAGTCCGACCGCATCCACTCCAAAGAGGAGCGCGAGGCGCCGGGCCGCACCGGGTCCGAGTCGAACAGCACCGAGGACGAGGAGGCGGCGACCCCGGCCTAGCGCCTGGGAGCTGAGTTCCGATGGCATCGCAGAAGGAAGTCAAGAACCGCATCGCGTCGGTCAAGAACATCAACAAGATCACGCGAGCGATGGAGATGGTTGCGGCGGCGCGCCTGCGGCGGGCCGAACAGCGGATCTCCGATATGCGCCCCTACGCCGAGGGGATGCGCAAGCTGACCCGCCGGGCGGCCGCCCAGGCGGGCGGCATCCCGCGGGTCCCGGTCCTCGAAGAGCGGGAGAACGTCAACCGCGTCGGGATCGTCCTCGTCACCGGCGACCGCGGCCTGGCCGGCGCCTTCAACTCCAACATCATCCGCGAGGGCATGCGGATGGCGGCCAAAATCCGCGAGGAGGGCGCCGAGCCCACCTTCGCCGTCGTCGGCCGCAAGGGCGTCTCGGCTCTGACCTTCCGCAAGCAGGATGTGACCGACTCCTACGTCGGCTTCACCGATCGCCCGGCATTTGCCAACGCCCGTGAAATCGGCGAGGCGCTGACCGCGCGCTACGTCGACCAGGATCTCGACCGCGTCGAGCTGATCTACAACCGCTTCGTCTCGCCCCTGACCCAGCATGTCTGGACCCAGACCCTGCTGCCGCTGCAGCAGGCGCAGGTGCTCGGAGAGGGCGCCGGCGAGGAGGCTGCCGCCGAAGATGAGGAAACCGAGGCGGAGAAAGCGCAGAGCCGCTCGGAGTGGATTTACGAGCCCGACGCGGAGGAGCTGCTGGCGCGGCTGATCCCGGAGTACGTGACGATCTCGGTCTACCGGGCGCTGCTCGAGAGCGCGGCCTCGGAGCTGGGTGCGCGGATGACGGCGATGCGGAACGCGGCGGAGAACGCGGAGGACATGATCGGCTCCCTGACCCTGGAGATGAACCGGGCGCGTCAGGCGGAAATCACGCAGGAGATCCTGGAGGTCGTCGGCGGCGCCGAGGCGCTCGGCTAGACGACAAGCCCAGGTCACCAACAACCTTCAAAGACGAGAAAAAGGAACCCATGGCTGAGAGCAACGGAAACGGAAGCAACGTAGGACGCGTCGAGCAGGTCACCGGAGTGGTCATCGACGCCGTCTTCCCGGACAAGCTGCCGGAGATCTTCTCCGCGGTGACGATCGAGACCAGCGGTGGCGACAACGACGGCGAATCGGCCGTCCTGGTCTGCGAGGTGCAGCAGCACCTCGGCGACGACCGCGTCCGCGCGGTCGCGATGGACGCCACCGACGGCATCTCCCGCGGCGCCGTGGTCACCGACACCGGCGGCCCGATCACCGTCCCGGTCGGCGACGCCACCCTGGGCCGCATCTTCAACCTGCTCGGCGAGCCGATCGACAACGGCCCCGAGATCCAGGTCGAGGAGCGCTGGCCGATCCACCGTCCGGCCCCGAAGGCCTCCGACCTGACCCCGACGCAGGAGATCCTCGAGACCGGGATCAAGGTCATCGACCTCCTCGCCCCCTACGCCAAAGGCGGCAAGGTCGGGCTGTTCGGCGGCGCCGGCGTCGGCAAGACCGTTCTGATCCAGGAGCTCATCCGCAACATCGCCGAGGAGCACTCCGGCCTCTCCGCCTTCGTCGGCGTCGGCGAGCGCTCGCGAGAGGGGAACGACCTCTGGCTCGAGATGAAAGAGTCGGGCGTGATCGACAAGACCATGCTCGTCTTCGGCCAGATGAACGAGCCCCCGGGCGCGCGTCTGCGCGTCGCCCTCTCCGGGCTGACGATGGCCGAGTACTACCGCGAGCAGGGCGGCCAGGACGTGCTGCTCTTCATCGACAACATCTTCCGCTTCGTCCAGGCGGGCTCGGAGGTCTCGGCCCTGCTCGGGCGCATGCCCTCCGCCGTCGGCTACCAGCCGACGCTGGAGACCGAGATGGGCGGCCTGCAGGAGCGGATCACCTCGACCGACCGCGGCTCGGTGACCTCGATCCAGGCGGTCTACGTGCCGGCTGACGACTACACCGACCCGGCCCCGGCCTCGGTGTTCGCCCACTTGAACGCGACCACGGCGCTCTCGCGGTCGATCTCCGAGAAAGGCATCTACCCGGCGGTCGACCCGCTGGACTCGACCTCGACGATCCTCAAGCCCGACGTCGTCGGCGACGAGCACTACCGCACCGCGACCGAGGTCCAGGAGGTGCTGCAGCGCTACAAGGAGCTGCAGGACATCATCGCCATCCTCGGCATCGACGAGCTCTCCGACGAGGACCGCCAGACGGTCTCCCGGGCCCGCAAGATCGAGCGCTTCCTCTCGCAGCCGTTCTTCGTCGCCGAACAGTTCACCGGCCGCAGCGGCGAGTACGTGCCGGTCGCCGAGACGGTCCGCGGCTTCCGCGAGATCCTCGACGGCGAGCACGACGACCTGTCCGAGGGCGCCTTCTACATGCAGGGCTCGATCGACCAGGTCCTCGAGAACGCCAAGTCCGGCGCCGCCGCCTAGGAGCTGACCGTGGCGGCGGAGCACATGGTCGACGTCGAGGTCCTGACCCCTGAGGGCGAGGTCTGGAGCGGTGAAGCGCGCCAGGTCTCGACCCGGACCGAGGTGGGCGAAATCGGCATCCTCGCCAACCACGCGCCGGTCCTCGCGGCCCTGCGGCCGACCGAGCTCCGTCTCCATCTCTCCGACTCGGAGACCAAACGCTACGCGCAGGCCCACGGCTGGCTCCAGGTCTACGGCAACACCGCCCGCCTCCTGCTGGAGGAGGCGATCCCGCCCGAGGATCTCGACACCGGCACTCTGAAAGAGCAGCTCTCCGACGCCGAACAGCGTCTCTCGGAGTCCGACGAGGGCAGCGCCGAGTACAACCGGGCGCAGAAAGACCGCGACCGCGCAGAAGCGTTCCTCTCGATCGCCGGGGGATGAGGGGCGGCGACACCCCTCTTCCGGAATTGACCTCCCCTCCGCTGCGCTCCGGGGAGAACATGCAGCGCGCTTCGCGCGCAAGAGCCAGATTGCATATCGCCGAACATTCCTCCAGAGGAGTGTCGCCGCCCCCCTCCGAGCGCCGTCGGTTCTCCCAAAGATGCCGGGTCCGAAGTCGTGGTTCCTTTGTCCTCTATAGGCGGACTAAGGAACCACGCGATTCGCAGAGAACGGGAGCTGGTCAACTTGTGGTTCCTTTGTCCTCTATTTCAGGACTAAGGAACCACGCGATTGAGAGGGCGGGATGAGCGAGGAGCTGGTGGTTCTTGCCAAGCGGCTGATCAGCTTTGAGACCTGTGAGCCGGATGCGATTTCCGAGGCGGCGGGCTTCGTTCAAGGTTGGCTGGAAGCTCGGGGGATCGAGACGAAGGCCGACGAGGTGCGGGGTCTGCCGGTGGTCATGGCCGAGGTCGGGCCCGCGGACGCGCCGACCGTGGTCCTGCATGGGCATATCGACGTGGTCCCCGGGCACGCCGGGCAGTTCGTGCCCGAGACCGCCGGCGATCGGCTGATCGGGCGGGGCGCCTACGACATGAAGGGCGCGGTCGCGGCGATGCTGATGGTGGTCGCGGCGATGCGGGACCAGGACCGGGTGCGGGTGCGGCTGGGGATCGTCGGCGACGAGGAGTCCGAGGAGGAGTCCGAGCGCGGCTCCGACCACCTGGTCGACAGCGGCTTCACCGGCGACTTCGCGATCACCGGCGAGCCGACCGACCTGCACATCGGGATCGAGGCCAAGGGGGTGCTGGCGCTGCGGCTCGAGGTCGGCGGCACCGCCGCCCACGGCGCCACGCCCTGGCTCGGCGACAACGCCGTCCTCAACGCAATCGACGTTTTCCGCAGTATCGAGTCGCTACCTTTTGCCCGGCACAGCTCTGAGCTGTTCGACCGGCCCTCGATCAACCTGGGGAGGATCGTCGGCGGCGACGCTCTCAACAAGGTGCCCGACCGATGCGTGATCGACGTCGACATCCGCTACCTCCCGGACCAGGATCCGCGGGAGATCCTCGCGCAGGTGCGCGAGCTGCAGGGCTGCGAGGTGCAGCCCCTGTTGATGCGCCCGCCCGCCACCGTGGACCGCAACTCCGCCTTCGTGCGGGCGCTGCGGGCCTCGGCGACCGAGCATCACGACGGCGAGCCGATGAGCGTCGGCCGCGACGGCGCGTCCGACGCGGTCTCCTTCCTGCGGGTGGGGGTGCCGGCGGTCGAGTTCGGCCCGGTCGGAGCCGGCCACCACGGCCCGGGCGAGTGGGTTTCGGTCTCCTCGCTGGAGACCTACCGCCAGGCGCTGGAGTCGTTCCTGCGCTCGATCCCGGACCGGCTCGATGAGTGAGCCGATGGGCCCGGGCTGGGCGCCGAAGAAGCCACCGCCGGAGGGCGACGGGGGAGAGGCCCCGAAGCCGAAGCGGTTCTGGTGGCGGTTCACCCTCGCCGCCGTGCTGATCATCGCCGTCTCCGCCGCGACCACCGCCACCGCGACGCTGCTCTACCTCGACAGCATCGCCAACGCGATCCAGCCCAAAAACGACAAGCTGCAGAAGAAACTCAACCGCTTCCTCGCCGATGCCGGCGACGGCGGTGCCCAGACCTTCCTCGTGATCGGCTCCGACAAGCGGGCCAACGAAGCCGAAGATCCGGGCCGCTCCGACACGACGATGCTGGTCCGCCTCGATCCCGACAAGGGCCTGATCTCGATGATGTCGATCCCGCGCGACCTGAAAGTCGAAATCCCCGGCTACGGGACCGGCAAGTTCAACGAAGCGTATTCCTACGGCGGCACCAAGCTGACCCTGCAGACGGTCAAGGAGCTGACCGGGCTGCCGATCAACCACGTCGTCAACGTCGACTTCCTCGGCTTCGCCCAGGGCGTCTACGCGATCGGCTGCGTCTACACCGACGTCGACCGCCGCTACTACCACTCCAACGAAGGCGTGCCGCCCTCCGAACAGTACGCCGAAATCAACGTCAAGCCGGGCTACCAGCTGATGTGCGGCAAGCAGGCGCTCGACTACGTCCGCTACCGCCACACCGACACCGACATCGTCCGCTCGGCCCGCCAGCAGGACTTCCTCAGCCAGGCCCGCTCGCGGGTCACGGTCCAGGACATCGTCTTCGACCAGGGCGAACTGGTCGAGGCCTTCACCGACTACACCACCTCCGACATCAGCGACGGCGCGACCCTGCTGGAAGTGCTGAAACTGCTGGCCGCCTCGCGCAACTCGACGATCAACGAGGTCCACTTCCCGGCCGAACTCGGGCCCAGCTTCGTCTACACGACCGAAAGCGCGCTGGACGCGGCGGTGCAGGAATTCCTCGGTGGCGAGACGGTGCAGGAGGCGAAAGCGGCGCAGAAGCAGAGCCGCGAAGAAGCGGAAGCCGGCAAGAAGCGCAAGCAGCAGAAGGGCAAGAAGAAGCACAAGCACGAGAAGCCGAAGGTCGAAATCGACAAGTCCGGCAGCGACGGGCTGGTCCCCGCCGGCGAAGCGGGCAAGGCCGAGGCGAAGATCGCCGTGCGGCGATCCCGCGGCTTCTTCCCGATCTACTACCCGACCCGCCTGCCCGAAGGGACGCGGTTCGTCGAAACCGACCCCTACGAGAAGGTCGTCGACCCCTACGTCTACAACCTCAAGGACGAAGACGGCAACCGCCACCTTGCCTACCGGATGGTGTTGGTAGCGGAAATGTCAGATGGCACCCACTACTTCGGCGTCCAGGGCATCCGCGGCTGGTCGGACCCGCCGATCCTCGACGACCCGAGCCTGACGAAGGAGATCAACGGCCGCGACTACGACATCTACGTCGACGGCGAAAATGTGAAGATGGTCGCCTGGCGCCGTGGAGACAACGTCTACTGGATCTCCAACGACCTGCTGCGGACCCTGAGCAACGATCAGATGATCGGCATGGCGCGGTCGGCGAAGGTCTTGGTCCCGAAGAAGAAGCCGAAGCGTGGAAGGAGCAGGTGAATGAGTGAGCAGAGGGAGCCGATCGGCGTCATCGGGGCGGGTTGGGTAGGCCTCGTCACCGCCGCCTGCTTCGCCGAGCTCGGCCACCCGGTGATCGCCCGCGACATCGTCCAGGAGAAGGTCGACGCCCTCTCCCGCGGCGAGGTGGCGATCCATGAGCCCGGCCTCGAGGACCTGCTGCGGCGCAACGCCGAGCGCCTCACCTTCACCACCGACATGGACGAGCTGCTGGCCGGCGCGCGGTTGCTGTTCGTCTGCGTCGACACGCCGCCGACCTACTCGGGCGACGCCGACCTCTCGCGGGTGCGGGCCGTCGTCCAGGAGCTCTCGGAGGACGGGGACCACGTGCTGATCATGAAGAGCACCGTGCCGGCCGGGACCGGCGAGTCGATCCGCCGCGACATGCCCGGCCTCTCCTACGTCTCCTGCCCCGAGTTCCTCAAGGAGGGGACCGCGGTCGCGGACTTCATGGACCCCGACCGGGTGGTGATCGGCGCCGACGCCGGCGACGAGGAGGCGGCCGACGCGGTCGAATCGCTCTACCGGCCGCTCGGCGGCGAGATCCTGCGCACCGACGTCGCCAGCGCCGAGATGATCAAGCTCGCCTCCAACGCCTTCCTGGCGACCAAGATCTCCTTCATCAACGAGATCGCCAACGTCTGCGAGGAGGTCGGCGCCGACGTCGGCCAGGTCGCCGAGGGGATGGGGCTCGACGAGCGGATCGGCAGCTCCTTCCTGCGCGCCGGGATCGGCTACGGCGGCAGCTGCTTCCCCAAGGACGTCAGCGCCCTGAAGATGCTGGCCGGCAACACCGGCTACCACTTCCAGCTGCTGACCGCGGTGATCGAGGTCAACGAGCTGCAGAAGCGCCGCGTCGTCGGCAAGCTGGAGAAGCACCTCGGCTCGCTGATCGGCAAGCGGGTGGCGCTGCTCGGCCTCGCCTTCAAGCCGGACACCGACGACATGCGCGAGGCCTCGAGCCTCGTCCTCGCGGCGCGGCTGCAGGGCGAGGGGGCGGAGGTCGTCGCCTACGACCCGGTCGCCGCCGATCGCGCCGCCGAGCTGCTCGGCTCCGTCGAGATGGCGACCTCGGCGATGGAGGCGCTGGAGGGCGCCGACGCCGCCGTCCTCGTCACCGAGTGGCGCGAGTTCGCCGAGCTCGACTGGGGCGCGGCGGCGGAGAAGATGACCCGCGCGCTGCTCGTCGACGGTCGCAACTACCTCGACCCGGACGCGCTGGCCAAGGCCGGATTCGAGTACGAGGGCATCGGCCGCACCGTCCAAAGCACCCCGGCGCCCACTTCCTAGATGCAGGCGATCGTCTTGGTCGGTGGCGAGGGAACTCGCCTGCGACCGTTGACCAGCGACGTGCCGAAGCCGGCGGTGACGCTGGTCGACCGCCCCTTCCTCGCCTACGCGATCGAGTGGCTCGCCGCGCACGGCGTCAGCGAGGTGGTGCTCGCCTGCGGCTTCCTCCCCGACGTGCTGGAGGAGGCGCTGGAGGACCACGAGCACGCCGGGGTGAAGATCACCTACGTCGCCGAGCCCCAACCGCTCGGCACCGCCGGGGCGATCCGCTTCGCCGCCGACGCGCTCGGCGACCGGCTCGAAGACCGCTTCTTCGCCCTCAACGGCGACGTCCTCGCCGACCTCGACCTCTCGGCCCTGCTCCGCTCCCACGCCGATCGCGGCGCGAGTGCCACCATCGGCCTGCACCCGGTCGACGACTCCTCCGCCTACGGCCTGGTCCGCTGCGACGAGGGCGGGCGGGTGCTCGAGTTCCTCGAGAAGACCGGCGAAGCGGTTCCCGGCGAGATCAACGCCGGCGCCTACGTGCTCGAGCGCTCGGTCCTCGATCTGATTCCCGCCGGCCAGGCGGTATCGATCGAGCGCGAGGTATTCCCGCGGCTGGTAGGCGACGGCCTCTGCGGGCTGCTGCTCGACGGCTACTGGATGGACATCGGCACCCCCGAGCGCTACCTGCAGGCAAGCTGGGACATCCTCGAGGGCACCGTCGAGACGCGGGTAAAGCCGACCGCGCCCGGCCTCTTCGTCGACCCGGGCGCCGAGATCGACGCGGAGGCCGACGTCGGCCCCCGCGCCGTCGTCGGCCCCGGCTGCCGCGTCGAGCGCGGCGCCGCGGTCGGCGACTCGGTCCTGCTCGAGGGCTGCGTCGTCGCCCGCGACGCCCTGGTGCGCGACTCGATCCTCGCCCCCGGAGCAAGAGTCGAACCGGGTGCCCAGCTCGTTAACGCGGTCGTCGGCCGAGATGAAAGAGTGCCCGGCTAAGTGTCTATCCAAAAACCCCCACGCGCGCCTGGCGGCGCCGGACACACTTCGCGAGGCGTCGTCCTCGGTCGGCCAAATAGCGCTGCTATTCGGCCTCCCTGCGTCCTAGCCCCACTCGGTCCGGCACGCGCCAGCCGCACGCGCGAATTTTCGGATAGACACTGATGAGCGCGATGATCGACGACGTCCTCGGCCTGCCGGACCAGTTGCGCGACGCCCTCTGGCGGGTCGAAAGCGCGCGCCTGGAGGGAGCCGACTCCGCCGGGCTGATGGTCTGCGGGATGGGCGGCTCGGCAATCGGCGGCGACCTCGCGGCCGCCGCGATCGGCGACCAGCTGACCAAGCCGCTGGTCGTGGTCCGCGGCTACGAGCTGCCGAGCTGGGCGACGCCCGAGTGGTCGGTCCTCTGCTCCAGCTACTCGGGCAACACCGAGGAGACCCTTGCCTGCTTCGAGGCGGCCGAGGCGCTGGGGGCGCGGCGCTACGTGGTCAGCACCGGTGGCCGGCTGGTCGAGCTTGCGCGCGAGGCCGGCGTCCCGGTGGTCGCACCGCCGGGGATCTACCAGCCGCGGGTCGCCGTCGCCTACATGTTCGTCGCCGCCGCCGAGGTCGCGGCGCTGGTCGGGGTGGCGCCGGGGATCCGCACCGAGATCGACGCCGGCGCCGCCTTCCTCGAGCGCGAGGCGCTGACGATCAAAGCCAAGGCGGCGGAGATCGCCGCGACGATCGGCGCCGCGCCGACGGTGGTCTACGGCAGCGACCTGACCGTTTCGGTAGCGCACCGTTGGAAGACCCAGATCAACGAGAACGCCAAGCAGCCTGCCTTCGCCTCGCAGCTGCCCGAGGCCGACCACAACGAGATCTGCGGCTGGTCGGCCGAGGCCGGCGCCGGGGAGATGGCCGCCGTCTTCCTCGAAGACTGCGACCAGCATCCGCGCGAGCGCCGCCGCTTCGAGCTGACCGCCGAGGCGGTCGCCGCCTCCTCCGCGCCGGTGGTGCGGCTGGAGACCGTGGGGGAGACCCGGGTCGAACGGCTGCTCTGGGCGACGCTGCTCGGCGACCTCGTCTCGCTTGAAATCGCCCGGCAGCGGGGAGTGGACCCCGAGAGCATCGAGGCGATCGACAGGTTGAAGGAGGGCATGGCGGGATGAGGGCGATGGTGCTGGCGGCTGGGCTGGGGACGCGGCTGCGGCCGATCACCTACGAGATGCCGAAGCCGATGGTCCCGGTCCTGAACCGGCCGGTGATGGAGCACATCCTGCGCCTGCTCGCGCGACACGGCTTCGACGAGACGATCGCCAATCTGCATTGGTTCCCGGAGTTGATCCAGGACTACTTCGGCGACGGTTCCGCCTGCGGCGTCTCCCTCTCCTACAGCTACGAGGAGCAGCTGCTCGGGACCTCGGGTGGGGTCCGCAACGCCGCCGACTTCCTCGGCGACTCCTTCCTCGTCATCTCCGGGGACGCGCTCACCGACCTCGACCTCACCGCGATGCGCGAGTTCCACGAATCCCACGACGGGATCGCGACCCTGGCGATGAAGCGGGTCGAGGACACCAGCCAGTTCGGCGTCGCGATCGTCGGCTCCGACGGCCGCGTGCAGGGCTTCCAGGAGAAGCCCGACCCCGCCGAAGCGCTCTCCGACCTGGCCAACTGCGGCATCTACATGTTCCGCAAGGAGATCTTCGACTTCTTCCCCGAGCCGGGCACCAGCGAGGCGGCGGGCGAGGGCGACCCGCCGGGCTTCGCCGACTGGGCGATGGACGTCTTCCCGCGCCTGCTCGACGGCGACGTTCCCTTCTACTCGCACGAGATCGACGCCTACTGGAACGACATCGGCAACCTCGAGGAGCTGCGGGAGAGCAGCGTCGACGCGCTGACCGGTGCCGTCCAGGTCGAGCGCGAGGGCGAGCTGGTCGACGGCTACCGCAGCGGCGAGCGGATGGAGGGCGAGCCCGACCTCGTCGGCCCGGTCCTCCTCGGCCCCGGCTGCGAGATCGGCGACGACGTCCGCATCGACGGCCCCTCGATCATCGGCGACAACGTCAAGGTCGGCGACGGCGCGCGTCTCAAAGAAGTAATCGCCTTCCCCGGCGCCGAGGTGCCGGCGCGGTCGGTGCTGATCGGCGCCATCGCCGCTGCCCGACCCTGAGCTCCAAGACCGCCGTCGGGGAGGGTGCCGGCATCCCTCTCCGTCATTGCGCGACACGCGGCTTCGCGGCTTAGCCGCAATCGAACAGCGCGGCTACGCCGCGCCCCAAATCAGATTGCATATCGCCGAACATTCCTCCGAGGGATACCGGCACCCTCCTTCGAGCGCGTCTGGCAGGGCAGAAGGGACTAAGGCAACCCGTGGTTCCATTGTCCGGATACACAGGACAAAGGAACCACGCGATAGCCGATGAGCGGCCTCCGCCAAAGTTGCGGTTCCTTTGTCCGCCAGGAGAGGACAAAGGAACCACGCGATCGGGCGCTCGAAGTGCCGCAGCGAAGTCGTGGTTCCTTATGCACCTATGCCGTGCAAAGGAACCACGATCTTGAGGCGCGCCACCACCGACGTGTCGTGAGGAGGGACGGGTGCCCCTCTCACAGAGGCTCCTGAGATCACGGTGGCGCCCAGCACCCCGCTTCAGCTGCGCGACGGTCTCTGGGAGAGGGGCACCCGTCCCTCTTGCGCAGAGCGGCTGGTTTCTGATTTGACACGAAGTCGGCGCAGAGAATTTGCGATCTGCGCGCCACGCTTGCGTTGTTGCTCGGCAGGGTCGGGGCATGGAATTGCTGCCGACCATCGGGGTGGCTTTGGTGCCGCCGTTGTGCGCTTCTTGTGGGAGGTCCTGCCGGCCTGAGGCGGTGGTTTGCACTCGCTGCGGGCGGCGGTTGGCCGATGCGGATCCGTTGTCGGGGAGCGGACCTGCTGGATTGGACAAGGTCTGGTCTTCGGCTTCTTACGAGGGCGTGGCGCGGAACCTGGTCGGGGCGTTGAAGTTCCGGCGGCTACTGCCGGTTGCCGATCTGATGGCCGAGCGGATCGAATGGCTCGCGCCCGCCCACATGCTGAGTGGGACGGTGGTGCCGGTGCCGCCGGCTCGGGCGCGGATGCGGCGGCGGGGGTTCGACCCGGCCGGGGAGCTGGCGATGGCGCTGGCGGCGCGGTTGGAAGCGCCGCTGGAACAGTGCCTCGAGCGGCGCGGGGCGGGGCGGCAGGTCGGCAAGCGGCGGGCCGAGCGGGTCGGGCATCCGCCGCGGATCCAGGCGCGTGCGGCGGCGCCGCGCAGCGTCCTGCTCGTCGACGACGTCTTGACCACCGGGTCCACCCTCACGGCCTGCGCGCGAGCGCTGAGGGCCGTGGGGGCGTCCCGTGTGGTTGCGGTGACCTTTGCCCGGCGCCTTTAGTTGGCTCTCCGCGGCCCTACGGCCGTGCCTCGGCCGGACGTCCCCGCATCTGGTCTACAAGCCTCCGCGTGCGGCGGCGCTTGCGACGCAGCTCTCGATGCTTCTTCACCTGCCTGCTCATGTCCTCGGCGAGCTCCCGCACCGAGTGGGTCATCTCCGGGCTGCACTCGCGAGCATGCAGCGTTACCCCTTTCAGGTAGAACGTCGCCTCCGCCACCTGGCTGTCGGCGACCCGCGGGTTGCGCTCTTCCGAGAGCACCACCTCCAAGGTCGCCAGCGGCGAGACCTGCCGTCCCAGCCGCTGGAAGCGTTTCCGCACCGTCTCACGCAGCTCGTCCGTCATCTCGACGTTCCGGCCCCGAATCTCTATCCGCATGAGTGCCTCCTTGTGGGTTCTGCCACGAGACTAGAGGTCGGAGCGGAAGCGAGCAAGGGGAAATTAACTCGGCACCGCTACTCTTGACCAATGCCAGCGATGGACCTTGTAACCAAGGCGCTGCGCGCGGGAGAGGGGCGAAAGTTCAAGGCCTACCAGAAGCGCGTAGCCGCGATAAACCGCTTCGAGCCGGAGATGGAAGCGCTCTCCGACGAGGAAATCCGCAGCGAGGCGGACTCGTTGCGCGAGCAGGCCGGCAACGGAAAGCCGCTCGACGAGCTGATGAACGAGGCCTTCGCCCTCTGCCGCGAGGCGTCGCGCCGGACGACCGGTCAGCGCCACTACGACGTGCAGCTGATCGGCGGCATGGTCCTCCACGACGGCGCGATCGCCGAGATGAAGACCGGCGAGGGAAAGACCCTGACCGCGACCCTGCCCGTCTTCCTCAACACCCTGGCCGGCAAGAGCGTCCACGTCGTCACCGTCAACGACTACCTCGCCCGCCGCGACTCGGAATGGATGAAGCCGATCTACGACGCGCTCGGAGTCAGCGTCGACGCCTTGCAGGACCCCGACGACCACGCCACCCGTCAGCGCAAGTACGCCCTCGACGTCACCTACGGGACCAACTCCGAGTTCGGCTTCGACTACCTGCGGGACAACATGGCCGACGCGCTCGAGCACTGCGTCCAGCGCGACCACAACTTCGCGATCGTGGACGAGGTCGACAACATCCTCATCGACGAGGCGCGAACGCCGCTGATCATCTCCGGCCAGCCCGAACAGGCGGCCCAGACCTACTACACCTTCGCCCGCCTGGCCAAACAGATGGTCGGCGTGCCGGCCAAACAGAAACTGAAATCGCTGGGCGAGTCGCGCGAGACCCACGAGGCCGACTACGACTACGAGTACGACGAGAAGCACAAGACCGTCGCCCCGACCGAGCAGGGAGTGAAGAAAGCCGAGGATTTCATCGGCGTCGACAACCTCTACCTCGGCGAGCACGGCAGCCTCGTCAACCACCTCGTCCAGGCGCTCAAGGCCGAGTCGCTCTACAAGAAGGACGACGACTACGCGGTGATCGACGGCGAGGTGATGATCATCGACGAGTTCACCGGCCGCATCCTCGAGGGCCGGCGCTGGTCGGAGGGCCTGCACCAGGCGGTCGAGGCGAAGGAGGGTGTGGCGATCCGCGAGGAGAACCAGACCCTGGCGACGATCACCCTGCAGAACTACTTCCGCCTCTACGACAAGCTCTCCGGGATGACCGGAACCGCCCTCACCGAGGCGACCGAGTTCATGAAGATCTACGAGATGCCGGTGGTCGAGATCCCGACCAACAAACCGATGGTCCGGGCCGACCAGAACGACCAGATCTTCAAGACCAAAGACGGCAAGTGGGGGGCGGTGCTGGAGGAAATCGTCAGCCGCCACGAGAAGGGCCAGCCGGTGCTGGTCGGGACCGTCTCGGTCGAGGTCTCGGAGATGATCTCCGACGCGCTCAAACGGCAGGGGATCCAGCACGCGGTCCTCAACGCCAAGCCCGAGCATGCCGAACGAGAGGGCGAGCTGATCGCCCAGGCGGGCCGCAAGGGCGCGGTGATGATCGCCACCAACATGGCTGGCCGCGGCGTCGACATCAAGCTCGGCGGCGACCCCGAGCACCTGGCGATCGCCGAGCTGAAAAAGCAGGGGATCACCCACGACAGCGAGGGCTACGAGGAGGCGCTGGCCGCGAAGACGGCCGAGCTGGAGCCCCAGTGCAAGGTCGAAGGCGAAGAAGTCCGCGAGCTCGGCGGGCTCTTCATCTGCGGCACCGAGCGGCACGAGTCCCGCCGCATCGACAACCAGCTGCGCGGCCGTTCCGGCCGCCAGGGCGACCCCGGCGAGTCGCGCTTCTTCCTCTCCGCCGAAGACGACGTGATCCGCCTCTTCGCCGGCGACCGCATCTACAACATCCTCGACAAACTCGGCCCGACGGACGAGGAGGGCGGCGAAGTCCCGCTCGAAGCGAAGATGCTGACGAAAACCGTCGAGAACGCCCAGAAGAAGGTCGAGGAGCAGAACTTCCTGATCCGCAAACGCGTCCTCGAGTACGACGACGTGATGAACGAGCAGCGGCGCGTGGTCTACAAATACCGCCGCGAGATCCTCGAAGGCCGCGACATCTCCGAGACCGCCCGCGACGAAATCGAGGGCGTGATCGAGCGCCTGGTCGACGAGTACACCGCCGGCGAGCTGCTGGAGGAATGGGACCTGGAGGAGCTGGAGACGCAGCTGCGGCAGATCTGGCCGGTCGGCATCGAGGTTGCGGGCCTGGCGCCGGAGACGGTTGACAAGACCCAGCTGAAGGACGCCCTCGACGACGACGCAATGAACGCCTACGACGAGCGCGAGGAGCAGCTCGGCGAGGAGCTGATGCGTTACCTGGAGCGCTCGATCCTGCTGCAGGTGATCGACAACCGCTGGCGCGAACACCTCTTCGACATGGACTACCTGCGCGAAGGCATCCACCTGCGCGGTTTCGCCCAGATCGATCCGCTCGTCGCCTACAAAAACGAGGGCTACGCGATGTTCGAGGAGCTGATGCACTCGATCTGGGACGAGTTCTCGAAGCTGGTCTACCGGGCCGAGATCGAAATCCAGCCCGACCAGGCAGCGGTGGCCGCCGGCAACGGCGGCGGCGAGACCGCCCTCGCCTACTCCGGCGGCACCGCGGAGAACCAGCCTTCGGCGTTGCGGGAAGTCGTCGCGACCAGTGGTGCGGCCCCCTCCGACGTCGCCGCCGCGGGTGCGGCAAGCCCCGGCAACGGGGAGGTGGTCGAGACGGTCGTCAAGGACGAGAAAGAGAACATCGGCCGCAACGATCCCTGCTGGTGCGGATCGGGCAAGAAGTACAAGAAGTGCCATGGCGCCTAGCGGCGCATGACCGACCCCGTCCGCGAGTTCATCCGCGCCTTCAACGAGCGGGACCTGGACGCGTTCGTCGCCGTGCTCGACCCGGGGGTCGAACTGCACGCGATGCGCGGGCTGCGCAAGGGGCGCGACGCGGCGCGGGTCTGGGCGACGCGGCCGCCGGGCGGGGTGCAGCAGACGATCGAGCTGGAGCAGCTCTACGAGGACGGAACCGAGGGCGGCCGCGGTCGCGCCGTCGCGCTGATCAACCGGCACTGGCACTGGGAAGAGGACGACAGCCTCGCCGGCGTGGACGTGATGGCCTGGGCCTTCGAGCTGCGCGAGCACAAGATCCGCAGCTGGCGGCCCTACGACGATCGCAAAGAGGCTCTCCGCGACTTCGATTTCGCCCGCCCCTAGCCAAGGACGGGTCCGGCGACTTACGATGGTCCGATGAGCTCCGTCGCGCCCGACAACGTCGAGGCAACCGAGGCCTGGAGCGGCCCGCTCTTCGACATCTTCGTCAAGTACCGAGACCTGACCACCGGCGGCCTCGGTGCCCACGGCGAGGTGGCGATGCAGTCGAACCCGCCGCGGCCGGGGGAGCGGGTGATCGACATCGGCTGCGGGTTCGGCGACACCACGCAGCGGCTGGCCGAGCTGGTGGGCGCCGAGGGCTCGGCGCTCGGGGTCGACGTGTCCTCGCCGTTCATCGAGACGGCGCGCCAGGAGGCCGAGGAAGCGGGCCTGGACAACGTCGAGTACCGGCTCGCCGACATGCAGACGCTGCAGCTGCCGCAGGAGTTCGACTACGCCTTCTCGCGCATGGGGATCATGTTCTTCGCCAACCCGGTGGCCGCCCTGCGCAACGTCCGCGCGGCTCTGAACCCGGGGGGACGCTTCACCGCCGTCGTCTGGCGGCGCAAGCTCGACAACGAGTGGGTCCGCCGCGCCGAGGAGATCGTCGACGACTATCTCGAGCACCCCGAGGAGACCGACGAACCGACCTGCGGCCCCGGCCCCTTCTCGATGGCCGACGCCGACACCGTCACCGAGCAGCTGAAGATCGCCGGCTTCGAGGAGATCGGACTGCGGCGTTGCGACCTGCCGATGAAGGTCGGCGCCGACCTCGACCAGGCGGTGGAGTTCGGGATGGCGCTCGGTCCCGCCGGGGAGATTCTGCGGCTTTGGGGCGACCGCGTCGACGAGGTCCGTCCCGAGATCGCCGCCAAGATCCGCACCGCGATCGCCGAGTTCGAGCAGCCCGACGGCGTCTGGGCCCCCGCCTCCACCTGGATCATCACCGCGCGAACTCCAGGCTGAGTCGCTGCGCCCAATAACCTGTGCCCATGGCCGATGCCGCGCAGAGCCAACCTGTTGCGCCTCGCCTGGCCGCTGTCCGGGAGCAGCTGTCCCTGCTCTCGGACTACCTTTGACCCCGCTGCGCTAGAGGGGGAAGTAGCCCGGCTCGAGGAGGAGATGGGCAAGCCCGGCTTCTGGGACGACCAGGAGGCAGCCGCCCGCACCTCGGCCGCCCACGCCCGGGCGCAGAAGCGGTTGGAGATGTTCCGCGGCCTGGAGGGCGACGTCGCCGACCTCGACGACCTGGCCGAGATGGCGGCCGAGGACGAGGAGATGGCGGCCGAGCTCGACGCCCAGCTGGGCTCGGTCGAGCGGCGGCTGGCCGAGCTGGAGGAGGCGCGCCTGTTCAGCGGCGAGTATGACGCCGGCGACGCGGTGGTGACGGTGCACGCCGGGGCGGGGGGGACCGACTCCCAGGACTGGGCCGAGATCCTGCTGCGGATGTACCTGCGCTGGGCCGAACGGCGCGGCTTCGAGGTCGAGATGCTGGAGGCCTCGCCGGGGGAGGAGGCGGGGCTCAAGTCGGCGACCTTCATCGCCCGCGGCGAGAACGCCTACGGCCTCTTCGCCGCCGAGCGCGGCGTCCACCGGCTGGTGCGGATCTCCCCCTTCGACTCCTCCGCCCGCCGCCACACCAGCTTCGCCCAGGTCGACGTCGGCCCGGTGGTCGAGGACAGCGTCGAGGTCGAGGTCGACGAGGGCGACCTGCGGATCGACACCTACCGCGCTTCCGGCGCCGGCGGCCAGCACGTCAACAAGACCGACTCGGCGGTCCGCATCACCCACATCCCCACCGGCGTCGTCGTCCAGTGCCAGAACGAGCGCTCGCAGACCCAGAACAAGGCGGTGGCGATGCAGCTGCTGCGCTCGAAGCTGATCGAGCTGGAGGAGCGCAAACGCTCCGAAGAGCTGGCCAAGCAGCGCGGCGAGGTCAAAGACGTCGCCTGGGGCTCGCAGATCCGCAGCTACGTCATGCACCCCTACACGATGGTCAAGGACCACCGCACCGAGCACGAGGTCGGCGACGTGCAGCGGGTGCTCGACGGCGACATCGACGAGTTCATCCGCGACTACCTGAACAAGACCGCGGCGGCCTCGGCCAACTAGCGATGGCGCCGCTCTTCCAGATCGAACGGGCGGCGAACGGCGACCCGCAGGGGCTGCTGGTGCTCCACCACGGTCGCGGCACCAGCGAGCGCGACCTGATCGGCCTCGCCGACCTCCTCGACCCCGAGAAGCGGTTGCGCGTTGTCAGCCCGCGGGCGCCGCTGCAGCTGCCCGGCTCGCCGGGCTACCACTGGTACCTGGTGCCGCGGGTCGGTTACCCGGACCCGGAGACCTTCGAGGCGGCACGGGCGGCGCTGGCCGAGCTGCACGACGCGCTCTGGGAGGAGTCGGGGATCGGGCCGGGGCGGACGGTGCTGGGCGGTTTCTCGATGGGGGCGGTGATGAGCTACACGATGGCGCTCAGCGCCGAGCGCCCCGCGGTCGCCGGCATCCTCGCCTTCAGCGGCTTCGTGCCGACGGTCGAGGGCTGGGAGCCGGCGCTCGCCGACCGTACCGACACCCGCGCCTTCGTCAGCCACGGCCGCAACGACCCGGTGATCGGGATCGATTTCGCCGAACGGGCTCGCGAGCTGCTGAGCGAAGGGGGGCTCGACGTCACTTACCGCGAGTCCGACCTGGGCCACCAGATCGATCCCGCCCACCTGCGCGAAGCGAGCGCTTGGCTCGGCGAAGCGCTCCGTTGAGCTCCAGCCGGCAGTAGCGCGGGGCGTTCACCGCCTGCAGCTCGACTTCGAACTGGCGCGCGGCGAGGACGCGCTCCATCCGCTTCTCGCCGAGGGCGAAGGTGTCGCGGAAGGTGCCGGCGCGGCGGAAGCGGGTGTGGTCGGCGCCGAGGTGGACGCCGCCCTTGCCGCCGCGGAGGCGGGCGTCGATCGCGACCGCGGTCGGCGCGAAGGCGTGGTAGCGGACGACGAGAGAGACGGTGCCGTTGCCGGGGTTGGCGGCGACCTTGGCGGTGGCGTCTTCGACGACGCACTCCCGCGCCTGTTCGGCTTCGCGTTCTTCCTCGGCGATTTCGGCGCAGAGCTGCACGTCTTCTTCGTCTTCGATCGTGCAGCCGTCTTCTTCGGCTTCTTCGCCTTCGTCGGATTCCGATTCGTCGCCGGTTTCGGCGTCTTCCGCTTCTTCGTCCGGCGCCACGAGGGACGCCGGCGGCAGTGGCAGGCTCAGCGCCTGCGCGGGCACGGCGGAGGCGCAGAGGGCGAGCAGGGCAGCGAGGAGCGCGGGGAGGAGCTTCTGCATCGCCCCACTATCGGAATTTGGGTCGTTTCGCTTTAGGTATTGGACCTTTCGTCCAGTACGCCCTCCAGCTCCAGCAGGGCCTGCTTCATCGGCAGGCCGCCGCCGTAGCCGCCGAGGGCACCGCCGGTGCGCAGGACGCGGTGGCAGGGGACGACGAGCGGGATCGGGTTGCTGCCGCAGGCGCTGCCGGCGGCGCGCACGGCGCGCTCGTTGCCGGCCCTGCGGGCCATCTCGGTGTAGCTGCGGGTCTGGCCGTAGGGGATGCGGTCGATCGCCCGCAGCACCCGCCGGCGGAAGCCGCTGCTGAGCTGCCAGTCGAGCGGCAGGTCGAAGCGGTCGAGCTTGCCGGCGAAGTAGAGATCGAGCTCGCGCCGCGCCTCGTCCAGCTCGCTCGGCGCCTCGAGCACCCGCGGCGAGACCCGCGCGGCGAGGTCGGCGAGCAGCTCGTCGGGATCCTGGTTCGGCAGCCCGATCCGGACCAGGCCGCGCTTGGTGGTGGCCAGCAGCAGCGGGCCGAAGGGGGAGTCGGCGCCGGCGTAGGCGACGTCGAGCAGCCCCTCCGCGGCGGCCCGCGCCTTGAAGCTGTCGATGCTGTGGGTCGTTGCCTTGTCAGTCGCGGTCGTCATGCCAGCTCCTTTCGCAGTCGCTTCAGTCCCTCGTGCAGCGAGCGGCGCGCCGCCTCCGGCGAGCAGCCGAGCGCGGCGGCGATCTCGCCGTGGGGGAGGTCGCTGCCGTAGCGCAGCGCCACCGCGGCCCGTTGCTTCGGCGGCAGGGCGCCGACCGCCGCCCAGAGCCGCTGGTCGGGCTCTGGCACGCCGTTCTCCGCGACGACCTCCGGCACCTCGGCCACCGGCAGTGGCCGGCGGCCCCTGGCGCGATGGAAGTCGATCGCCTTGCGGTGGGCGATCGTCAGCAGCCAGCCGCGCAGGTTGCGGGCGTCCTCCAGCTGCGGGTAGGCGCGCAGGGCGGCGAGGAAGGTCTCCTGGAAGCAGTCCTCGGCGCCGTCGCGGCCGACGGCGCCGCGCAAGATTCCCATCACGGCGGCGGAATGGTCGTCGAGGACGGTTTGAAACGGCGGCAGCGAGGTCACTCTGTGGGATTAAACGTGTCGGGCGAGCGAAACGTGAGGTCCCCGACCCCGAATAAGGTGGCTCGATGATCGAGTTGGCGGAGGAAATCGAGGAGCTGGTCGGACGCGCCCTGGCCGAGGACGTCGGCGAGGGGGACATCACCTCGGAGGCGACCGTGCCGGAGGATGCGCGGGCGCGGGCGCGGATCGTGCAGAAACAGCCGGGCGTCGTCTACGGGCTGGCGGCGGTTGCCGAGACGATGCGGCAGTGCGGGGTCGAGGACGTCGACAACCTCGTCGTCGAGGGGCAGTGGCGCGAGGAGGTGCCGGTCGAGGTGCTGATTGCCACCGGCTCCGCCCGGGCGCTGCTCGCCGCCGAGCGCACCGCGATCAACTTCCTCGGCCATCTCTCCGGGGTGGCGACGCTGACCGCGCGCTACGCCGAGGCGGTTGTCGGCACCGGGACGACGATCCTCGACACGCGCAAGACGACGCCTGGGCTGCGCCATCTGGAGAAGGCCGCGGTCGCGGCCGGGGGCGGGCTCAACCACCGGCTCGGCCTCTACGACGCGATCCTGATCAAGGAGAACCACATCGCCCTCGCCGGCGGCCTGGCGAAAGCCGTGTATGCCGCCCGCACCGCCCAGCCGGAGAAGGCGATCGAGGTCGAGGTCCGCGACGTCGAAGAAGCCGCCTACGCGCTCGGCACCGGCGTCGATCGGTTGCTGCTGGACAACATGAGCCCCGCCTCGATGCGCGAGGTGGTCTCCCTGCGCGACCAGAACGCCGGCGGGCCCGACGGCGTCTCGCTGGAGGCCTCTGGCGGCGTCAGCCTCGAGAACGTCCGCGAGATCGCCGAGACCGGCGTCGAGTTCATCTCCGTGGGGGCTCTGACTCACTCGGCGGCGACCCTGGATTTCTCGATGCTCCTCGAAGCTGCCTGAGGCGGTTACTTCACTTCAAGAGTTTCGAGAGCCGCCGGTCCTTGAGGATCCGGCCGCCGGTCTGCTCCTGGGGGCAGTAGTTCGTCTGGTGCTCTGAGAAGTAGACGGCCTCGATCGTCGCGCCGCAGCGCGGGCAGGGCTCGCCCTCGTGCTTGTGGACCTTGAGCGGCTTCGGGATCTTCTCCGGCGCCTCGGGCCCGATCGTCTCCTCGTAGTGGTCGATCGCGTCGCCGAGGACGTGGAGCGCGGCGTGCAGCCGCTCGATCTCCTCGGGCTCCAGTTCGGACCCCTTCCTGAACGGCGAGAGGCGGGCCTCCCAAAGGATCTCGTCGACCCAGGAGCGGCCGATGCCGGCGATGTCTTTCTGGTGGCGCAGCAGGGGGTGGAGGTGGCGCGGCTTGTCGATCGCCACGGCGAACTCCTCGAGCGGGGGAGCGGGCCAGGCCTCCGGTCCGAGGCCGGCGACCGTCTCGTCCGCGGCGACCGCCTCGACCGGCAACAGCTTCGCCCAGGCGCGCTGTTTGGTTCCTATCTCCCGCAGGCGAAGCTCGCGCCCGTCGCCGAGCCGGATCAGGACCCGCGAGGCGCGGTCTTTGAGCGAGGCGCGCTTCTCGTGGACCCGCAGCCGCCCCGCCGACATCAGGTGGACCAGCATGGCCAGGTCGCCGAACTCGACCACCGGCATCTTGCCGACCCGCCGCACCGCGGTCAGCTCGCGCCCCGCCAGCGCGTCCAGCGGCGGATCGAAGGTCTTCATCACGTTCATCCCCGGCGCCAGCGCCGATTCGACCTCGGCTCCGGCGAGGGCGGCGTCGAGGCGGCGGGCGACGATCTCGACCTCGGGCAGCTCGGGCATCCGAAAAAGGCTAGACGGGACCCTTCATCGACTAAACTTCCTGCACGTTCATTCGACCGGTCCGGACCCCAGTCCCGCCGGCGAACATCAAGGAAGGAAGGGCTCATGCAGGAGCTCCCGACTATCCAACCTACGCTCGCACCGGAGTTGAGCCCGGAGCAGATCGCCGAGATCGGCGACGAGGTTCGCGCGCTCGCGCAGGAGCGGAACGCGGTCATCCTCGCCCACAACTACGAGCTGCCGGAGATCCAGGACGTCGCCAACTACCGCGGCGACTCGCTCGGGCTCTCGCGCCAGGCGGCGGAGACCGACGCCGAGGTGATCGCCTTCTGCGGCGTCCACTTCATGGCCGAGACCGCCTCGATCCTCTCGCCCGAGAAGACGGTGCTGATCCCCGACCTCGACGCCGGCTGCTCGCTGGCCGACTCGATTAACGCCGACCAGCTGCGCGCCTGGAAGGCCGAACATCCCGGCGCCCTGGTCGTGATGTACGTCAACACCTCGGCCGAGGTGAAGGCCGAGACCGACTACTGCGTCACCTCGTCGAACGCCGTCGACGTCGTCCGCCACATCTGGGAGGAGCACGGCCCCGAGCAGGAGATCCTCTTCGGCCCCGACATGTGGCTCGGCGCCTTCGTCGAGCGCGAGACCGGGCTGATCGACGAACCGGAGCGCCGCGGCCTCTTCCACATCTGGGACGGCGAGTGCCACGTCCACGCCGGGATCAAGCCGCTGGACATCGTCCGCACCCGCGAGGAGCACCCCGACGCCGAGTTCCTGATCCACCCCGAGTGCGGCTGCTCGACCCAGGCGATGGAGTACGTCGCCTCCGGCGACATCGATCCGGAGGGCGTCCACATGCTCTCGACCTCGGGGATGCAGAAGCACGTCGAAGCGCATCCCGACGGCGAGTTCATCGTCGCCACCGAGAACGGCATGCTCTACCCGCTGCAGCAGGCCGCCCCGCGGGCGAACCTGATCGAGGCCAACCGGATGGCCACCTGCAAATACATGAAGATGATCACGCTGCCGAAGTTGCGCGACTCGCTGCGCGATTTGAAGTTCGAGGTCAGCGTTCCGGCCGAGATCGCCGCGCGGGCGCGGATCCCGATCGAGCGCATGGTCGCGATCGGGTAAACCAGGCTTTCCCTCTCTTTCGGCCGGGCTTTACCGGCCCTTTGCCGAAGGTCGGGCAGGCTCCCGTCCGTGCCTGCGGCGAAGAAACGGAGCTGGTGGCCGCCGTCGCGCCGCACGCTGACGCTTGCCGGCGCGGGGACTGTCGCCCTGCTGCTGCTGATCCAGCTCGTCCCCTACGGGCACGCCCACAGCAACCCGCCGGTGACGCGGGCGGCGAAGTGGCCGCCCGGGCCGGGCAAGGAGATCGCCGAAGCGGGCTGCTACGACTGCCACAGCAACCTCACCCGATGGCGCTGGTACTCGAACGTCGCCCCGGCCTCCTGGCTGGTCCAGCACGACGTCGAGGAGGGTCGCGGCGCGCTCGACTTCTCCGAATGGGACAAGCCCCAGCCCGACGCGGGGGAGCTGATCGAGAAGGTCACCAGCGGCGAGATGCCGCCGCTCCAGTACAAGCTGGCGCACGGCTCGGCCCGCCTCTCGTCCAAGGAGAAGGAACAGCTGGTGGCGGCGATCACCCGTCTCTACGCGACCGACCCGCCGCCCCACGGCGGTAGCTGAAGCGCCCGCTGCCGGGGCGAACCTGAGCTCAGTCGTCGTCGCCGTCGGAGTCGCCGCCGCCGCCGTGGCCGCTGTGATCTTCACCACCGTGGTCGTCCGATTCGGTCGTTTCTTCCGGCGGCGGGGATTCTTCGGTCGTCGTCGTCGGCTCGGTCGTCGTCGTTTGCGGCGGCTTGCTCCGGGGGCCGCTGTCGGCGGGTGCCCGCAGTGCGGGGGCCAGCGCGTTGCCGGCCGAGACCGATTCCGAGGCGATCCCGATCTGCCGGCTGGCCAGGTTGGCGGCGGCGATCGCGACCCCGATCGCGATCGCCAGGCCGAGCAGCGCCAGCAGCACCCATTTCGTCGTCGCCGGTCTCACGCGCGCACCTCCGCCGGCGGCAGCTCGATGGTCGCCGCCAGCCCGCCGCCCTCGCGGTTGCGCAGCCGCACCTCGCCGTCCCATTGCCGGGTCAGCTCGCGGGCGATCGCCAGGCCGAGGCCGGTCCCCTTCTGCCCGCGGCGGCCGGCGCTGCCACGGCTGAAGCGCTCGAACACCGCCTCCTCCTCTCCCGCCGCCAGCCCCGGGCCTTCGTCGAGGACGGCGATCTGCCCGGGCCGGGTGGTGAGCATCACCTTGGTTCCCGCCGGCGCGTAGGTGAGCGCGTTCTCGACCAGGGAGTCGAGCGAGCGCTCCAGGTCCGGCGCTGCGCACCAGCCGCTGGCGGCCTCGCCGCCGGGGTCGACTTCGATCTCGATCCCGCGGTCGGCCGCCGCCGCGCTCCAGCGCGCCGCCGCCCGCCGCGCCGCCTCGCGCAGGTCGATCCGCTCGCCGGGAAGTTCGTGCTCGCCGGCGCGGCTGAGGATCAGCAGCTCCTCGACGATCAGCGAGAGGCGGTCGATCTCGCCCAGCGCCGCGTCGAGCTCGCGCTCGACCGGGGGGTCGCTGCGGAACCTGTCGGCCAGCCCCTCGAGGCGCAGGCGCAGCCCCGTCAGCGGCGTCCGCAGCTGGTGGGAGGCGTCGGCGACGAAGTCCTGCTGGACCCGCAGCAGCCGCTTGATCCGCTGCGTCATCTCGTTGAAGGCGCGGGCGAGGGAGCGCTGCTCGGTGCTGCCCTCGACCGCTACCGCGGTGTCGAGGTCGCCCTCGGCGACGTGGCGGGCGGCGAGGTCGAGGCGGCGGATCGGCCGTGCGATCTGCTGGGCGATCAGTCCCCCGGCGACGAGCCCGAGCAGGAGCACGACCCCGGCCAGGGCGGCGACGTCGAGGATCGAGGTCCGCACCGCCCGGTGGACCGCCTCGATGCTCTGGGTGACCCGCACCGCGCCGCTCGGCCTGCCGCGGCGCAGGATCGGCACCGCGGTGGCGAGGATCTCGGTGCCGAGGGTTTCGCTGTCGCGGGTGATCTGCTCGCCTTCCCCGGCAAGCGCCGCTTCGACCTCGGGCCGGTCGCCGTAGCGGCGGCCGCTCGGGGCTCCGGCCGAGTCGGCCAGCAGGCGGCCGTTCTGGTCGACCACGATCACCCGGCCGCGGACGCTGCGGGCGGAGCGCGCGGCGATCCGCTGCAGCTGCGCCTTGCGCGGGGGATCGACGAAGGCGACGGCGCTGGAGGCAACCACCTCGGCCTGGTTGCGGGCCTGGCTCTTGACCTCGGTGTCGACGCGGTCGCGCAGGCTCAGCGCCAGCGGCACGCCGAAGGCGATCAGCGCCAGCAGCAGGACGTAGGCCAGCGCGAGCAGGAGGGTGGCACGGAGGCTTACGGCTCTTCCTCCGGCGCGGCGAAGCGGAAGCCGACGCCGCGGACCGTCTCGATGTAGGTCGGGTCGGCGGGGTCGTCGTCGAGCTTGCGCCGCAGCCAGCCGATGTGGACGTCGAGCGTCTTGGTCGAGCCGAACCAGTTGGTGTCCCAGACGCCCGCCATCAGGTCCTCGCGGGTGACGACCTTGCCGGCGTCGCGCATCAGCGCCGCCAGCAGGTCGAACTCCTTGCGCGACAGCTCCACCTGCTCGCCGCGGAAGCGGGCGATCCGCGCCGCCGGGTCGAGCTCGACCTCGCCGATTCGCATCGGCTCCTCGGGGCGGGAGCCGTTCTCGCGCGGAGCGCTGCGGCGCAGGACGGCGCGGATGCGGGAGATCACCTCGGCGGCGCTGAAGGGCTTGACGACGTAGTCGTCGGCGCCCAGCTCGAGGCCGACGATCTTGTCCATCTCGGTGCCGCGGGCGGTCAGCATCACGATCGGCACGTCGGAGCGACGGCGCAGCTCGCGGCAGACGTCGCGCCCGTCGCCGTCGGGCAGGGCCAGGTCGAGCATCACCAGGTCGGGGTCCTCGGAGTCGGCGAGCTCGATCGCGCCGGCGGCGGTGCCGGTGACGAGCGCCTCGAAGCCCGCCCGGCGCAGGGCCTCGGCGAACGGCTGGGAGATCGACTCCTCGTCCTCGACGACGAGGATCCGCCCGCCCGGTGACTGGCTGTTCATAAAGCAACTGTAGGGCCTGTCCGGACCCGCCCAAGCCGCGGCGGCGAGGTTTTGCCAGGGCTTTACCCGGCCCTTTCCGGCCCTTGGCGGCGACTCTCGCACACTGCCCCCACAACTTCTCGATCCAGGGGGAACGCCGTGAAGAACGCCAAAGCCAAACTCGCCGCCGCTGCCACCGTGGTCGCCCTCGGCGGCTTCACCGGCCTGGCCCTCAGCCAGGGCGGGGAAGCGCCGACCAAGGCGGTCGCCGACAAGCCTGCGGTCCGCACCAAGGTGGTCCGGCGGACCATCCACGTCACCAAGCACGCCAAGCCCAAGCACCCGCCCGCGGCGGCGCCGGTCGAACCGCAGGCCGCGGCAGCGGCTTCGGGTGCCTCCGTGACCACCAGCTCGAGCGGCAGCGCCAGCGCCGAAACGGCGCCGGTTACCACCAGCTCGAGCGGCAGCGGCGAAAGCGCGCCGGTGACCACCTCCAGCAGCGGCTCCGGTGGCGGCGAATACGAGGACGTCGATTACGACGACCACGGCGAGAGCGGCGAGAGCGGTGACGACCACGGCGGCGAGCACGAGGGCGGCGATGACTGAGACGCGGCGCCACCGCCGGCCGCCGGCGAGGCTCGTCTTCTGGAGCTCGGTCCTGCTCTTCGCGGCCCTCTTCGCTCTCGTCACCTACCGCTACGAAGCGGAAGGCACGGTGGGGCAGAAGGCGGCGCAGCCGGTGCAGGTCCACAAGGTGATCAAGCGCCGGGTGGTGACGACGATCGTCGGCGGCTCCGGCGGCAGCACCGTCAGCAGCGCCCCGGCTGCCTCCTCCAGCTCCGTCTCCGCCGAACCCGAACCGGAACCCGAACCCGAACCGGTCGTGACCAGCTCCTCCTGATGGCCGGGTGCGATCTCACCTTCGAGGCGATGGGCAGCCACGTGCGGCTGCTGATCGGCGAGCCCGGGCCGGGGATGGAGCCGGCCGCCGCGGCAGCCGCCCAGGGCAAGCGCTTCGTCGAGGACTTCGAGGCGGCGCTCTCCCGCTTCCGGCCGGGCAGCGAGCTCTGCCGGCTCAACGCCGACCGGCGCGAGCGGGTGCCGGCCTCGGCGCTGCTGCGCCGCGCCGTCGCCGCCGGTCTCTTCGCGGCCGAGCGCAGCGAGGGGCTGGTCGACCCGACCCTGGTCGGTGAGATCGAGCGCGTCGGCTACGTCTCCTCGCGGGCCGGGATGGCGGGGCTGCCCCTGCGCGACGCTCTCGCCGAGGCGCCGGCGCGCCGGCCGGCCCGGCCGCGTCCCGAGCAGCGCTGGCGCGGCTTCGCGGTCGACGAGGAGGCCGGGGAGATCGTCCGCCCGCCGGGCCTGCGCTTCGACAGCGGCGGCACCGGCAAGGGCCTCGCCGCCGACATGCTGGCCGCCGGCCTGCGCGGCTACTCGCGCTTCGTCGTCGACTGCGGTGGCGACATCAGGATCGGCGGCGCCGACGCGCTCGTCCATCCCTACGAGGTCTTCGTCGAGCACCCGCTGAGCGGCGAGCGCGCCCACGTCCTACGGCTCGGCGCCGGTGGTGTCGCCACCTCCGGGATCAACGTGCGGATCTGGCGCGACGGGGAGGGCCGCGTCGCCCACCACCTGCTCGATCCGGCAAGCGGCGAGCCGGCCTGGACCGGCCTCGTCGGCGCCACCGCGCTCGGCGCCACCGCCCTGGAAGCCGAGACGCTTTCCAAGGCGGCACTGCTCTCGGGACCCGAGCGCGGCCGCGAGCTGCTGGGCGAACGGGGCGGACTGCTGGTCCACGACGGCGGCCGGGTCGAGCTGGTCGGCCCGCTGGCCGTCGCCCCTCGTGTGCGCCTGCCGGAGCTGGCGCGATGAACGCGGTCGGCGTTGCAGAAACGCTGCAGAGCCACGGCTGGTGGCTGGCGAGCCGCGCTTCCGGGCTGGTGGCGCTGGTCCTGGTCACCGTCTCGGTCTTCCTCGGGCTGGCGATGGCGGGCAAGGTGATGCGCCGTCCCGGCCTCTCGAAGAAGCTGCTGGCGGTGCACGAGCAGACCGCCCTGGCGGGCCTGGTCGCGATCGCGGTCCACGCCATCGCCCTGCTCGGCGACCCCTGGCTGCACCCGGGCGTCGCCGGGGTGACGGTTCCCTTCGCGCTCGGCTTCAAGACCCTCTACACCGGCCTCGGCGTAATCGGCGCCTATCTGGCGGCGCTGCTGGGCCTCAGCTACTACGTCCGCAGGCGGTTCGGGGCGGCGCTGTGGCGCAAGGCACACAGGGCGACGATCGTCGTCTATCTCCTCGGCCTGGTCCACGCCGTCGGGGCGGGCAGCGACGCCGGCGCTCCCTGGTTCCGCTGGTGGGTGATCCTCACCACCCCTGCCATCGGTGGCCTCTTCGCCTACCGGGTCGTCGCTTCGCGGACGCGGAAGCAGGCGCGCCGCGAGCGCGTGGCCAAACGCGAACCGGCGCCGGCTCCCGGCTGAGCGCCGTTCGTCCTTTGTATCCCTGAGGGCGACAAAGGACGAACGCCGATTGAAAGATCGCCTGCGTGGGCGGGATCTTGCGGGGCCGAGACCCCGGAGGAGTCACCCTGTTCCCGCAGAAGGCACCCCTCTGATGGCTCTACGTAAGAAGAAAGATCGCGGCGGCGAGGAGCCGCGGCGCCCACGCGGGCGGCGCGCGCCGATCATCGAGCTGAACGACGTGACCAAGGTCTACCCCGGCGGCCACATGGCGCTCGACCGGGTCAACCTCTCGATCGGTCGCGGCGAGTTCGTCTTCCTCGTCGGCCCGACCGGCTGCGGCAAGTCGACGCTGATCAAGACCCTGATCCGCGAGTTGACCGCGACCGAAGGCTCGGTCAAGATCGCCGGCCGGGACATCGGCAAGCTGCCGGAGAAGAAAATCCCGCAGCTGCGCCGCAACATCGGCACCGTCTTCCAGGACTTCAAGCTCCTCCCCGACCGCACCGTCTACGACAACGTCGCCTACGCGCTGCAGGTGATCGGCGCCAGCCGCGCCGAAATCCGCGAGCAGGTGCCGCAGACGCTGCGCCTGGTCGGGCTCTCGACCAAGATCCACAGCTATCCCGACGAGCTCTCCGGCGGCGAGCAGCAGCGCGTCTCGGTCGCCCGCGCCTTCGTCAACCACCCGCCGCTGCTGCTGGCCGACGAGCCGAGCGGCAACCTCGACCCGGTCACCTCGATCGGGATCATGCAGCTGCTCTACCGGATCAACAAGGCGGGCACGACCGTCGTCGTCGTCACCCACGACCGCGAGATGGTCGACAACATGCGCCGCCGCGTGATCGAGCTCTACGAGGGCCGCGTCGTCCGCGACGAGGTCTCCGGCGGCTACACCGAGGAGTCGACGACCGAATTCGGCCTGCGGATGCGGGCCGGGATGGGCGTCGGCCACGAGGGCGAGACCCAGACCAACGGCCACTCCGACCACGACCACCTGAGCTGATGGGCCGGATCGTCTTCTTCTTCCAGGAGGCTCTGCGCGCGCTGCGACGCAACGGCGCGCCGAGCGTCGCGGCGATCGTCACCACGGTCGTCACCGTCGTTTTGCTCGGGATGCTGATCCCGATCTTCCAGACCGCCCAGGGCAAGAGCGAGGAAGTCCGCGACCAGCTCAACGTCCAGTACGCGCTCTACGACGACGCGACCAAAGCCGAAATCGCCTCCCTGAAGAAGGAGCTGGAAGGGATTCCGCACGTCGCCGAAGTCACCTTCATCAGCAAGGCCGAGGCGCTGGACACGCTGAAGAGCGAACTGAAGGACAAGACGATCGTCGAAGAGCTGCACACCAACCCGCTGCCCAACAGCTTCGAAGTCAAGGCCGACGACGCCGCCAACCTCGCCTCGGTCCAGAAGGCGGTCTACCCGAATGGGCCGGAGGGCAAGTCGATCTCGCCGATCATCAGCAACCCCTTCGACCGCCAGCAGTCCTCGGAGAAGATCGAGCAGGTGACCAGCGCGCTGAAGATCGTCCTGACGGTGATCACCGCGCTGCTGATCCTCGCCTCGCTGATGCTGGTCGGCAACACGATCCGGCTCTCGATCTACACCCGCCGCCGCGAGGTCGAGGTGATGCGCCTGGTCGGGGCGACCCGCTGGTTCATCCGCTGGCCGTTCATGATCGAGGGCGTGGTCGTCGGTTTCGCCGGCGGCCTGCTCGCAATACTGATCCTGTGGCTGGGCAAGATCACGATCGTCGACCCCCTCAGCGACTCGATCGGCGTCCTCGCGGCGCAGAACAGCACCACCCTCGGTTTCCCGGCCCTGGTCGCGATCCTCTTCGCCGCCTCGATCGTCGTCTCGACGATCGGCTCCGGCGTGACTCTGCGGCGCTTCCTCAAGGTCTGAGGCCGGCGTGAGAGCACGCGGGGCCGTGGCCTTCGCGGTTGCGCTGGCGGCGGTCCTCGCCGCCGGGCTCTGGCTGGGCGGGCACCCGCGCTCGCTGCCGGAACCGGTGCGCGACTGGTTCGTCGACGAACCGGCGGGCCTGACGGCGGAAGCGGCGGAAGCGATTCAGGACAACTACTACCGTCCGGTCGGCGCCCAGGAGCTCGGCAACGCCTCGTTGCAGGGGATGGTCCGCGAGCTGCGCAAACGCCACGACGACCGCTTCACCGAATACTTCTCACCGGAAGCCCGGGCCGCCTTCAACGAGCAGATCGAAGGGCGGTTCTCGGGGGTCGGGCTCTCGGTGATCGAGGTGCCGAAGGGGCTGCGGGTCGCCCAGGTCTTCCCCGGCTCGCCGGCCGAGAAGGCCGGGATCGAGGTCGGCGACACGATCGTCTCGGTCGAGGGCAGGTCGATCGCCGGCCTGCCCAGCGCCGAGGCGACGAAGCTGATCAAGGGGCCGGAAGGGACCGAGGTGACGCTCGGCGTCCGCGACGCGAAAAGCGGCAAGAGGCGGCAGCTGACCCTGACCCGGGCCGAGGTGACGCTGCCCAACGTCAGCAGCCGGGTCGAGAAAGTCGACGGGCGCAGGCTCGGCTACGTGCGGCTGCTCAGCTTCAGCGAAGGTGCCCACGGGCAGCTCGCCCACGGGATGGAGAAGGTCGAGAAGCGGGGCGCGGAGGGGATCGTCCTCGACCTGCGCCACAACCCCGGCGGCCTGCTCGACGAGGCGGTGCTGACCGCAAGCCTCTTCCTGCCCGAGGACGAAGTCGTGGTCCGGACCGACTCCCGGACCCAGGGCGAGAGCGTCCACAAGACGACCGACGGGCGGATCAGCGAGCTGCCGGTGGTGGTGCTGATCGACCGCGGCACCGCTTCGGCGGCGGAGATCCTCGCCGCGGCGCTGGCCGACGACGCCGGCGCCGAGGTGGTCGGCACCCGCTCCTTCGGCAAGGGCGTCTTCCAGGAGGAGCAGGCGCTCTCCAACGGCGGCGCCCTGAAGCTGACGGTCGGCGAGTACTTCACCCCCGACGGCGTCAACCTCGCCGAGAGCCACGGGATCCACCCCGACGTGAAGGCGCAGGACAACCCGAAGACGAAGGTCGACGAGGCCGAACAGCGCGCCCTCGGGGTTCTCGCCGGCCAGGTCGGCTGATGCCGGGCCGGGGCAAAGGCCGCCGGCGGACCGCCCAACCCCGGCGCGACCGTCGTTTCCACCCTTCGCCTAGCTCCAGCAAGGAAAAGGGTGGAAACGATGCTCGGGATACCCGCACGGCGCGGGAAACCGTGGAGGAGCTGCTGCGGTCGGAGCTGGGCTTCCGTGGCTTCCGGCCGACGGTCGAGGGGGAAGCGCGGGAAGCGGCGAAGTGGGCGGAGCGCGAAGGTGGCCCGCGGCGCGACCTGACCGAGCTCGCCACCTTCACCGTCGACCCGGCCACCGCCCGCGACTTCGACGACGCCGTCTCGGCCCAGCTGGAGGGCGAGGGCGCCCGGGTCTGGATCCACATCGCCGACGTCGCCGCCCACGTCAAGCCGGGCTCGCTGCTCGACCAGGAGGCGCGGCGGCGCGGCAACAGCACCTACGTCCCGGGCACGGTCGAGCCGATGCTGCCGCACGCGCTCTCGAGCGAAGCCTGCAGCCTGGCGCCGGGCGTCGAGCGGCTCGCGGTGACGACCGAGGTCGAGCTGGGGCCGGGGATGGAACCGCGCCGGGCGCGCTTCTACCGCAGCCGCATCCGCTCCGACACCCGCCTTAACTACGACGAGCTGGACGAGATCTTCGCCGGGCGCGCCGAGGCGCCGGCCGAGGTGGCCGAACCGCTGGCCGCCGCCCGCCAGATCGCCGCCGGCCTCGGCGAGCACCGCGGCACCAGCAGCCTCGACGTCGAGTCCTTCGAGCCCGAGTTTCAGTTCGACGCCGAGGGCAACGTGCTCAGCGCCCACGGCGTCGCCCAGACCGAGGCCCACCGCCTGATCGAGCGGCTGATGATCCTCAACAACGAGCAGGTCGCCCAACTGCTCGAGCGCGAGCGGGCGCCGGCGATCTACCGCGTCCACGCGCAGCCCGACGCGGCCCGGATCGAGCGCCTGCTCGAGCAGCTGGCGGCGCTGGGGGTGCCGACGCCGCCGCTGAGGCAGGGCCTCGCCCCGCGCGAGGCGGGACGGGTGGCGGCCGAAGCGAGCCGGCTGGTGCGGCAGGAGGCCGCGCGACGCGGGCACGGCCGGGAGGCGTATACCTCGCTCGTGCTCCGATCTCTCAAGCAGGCCTATTACAGCGAGCGGAACATCGGCCACGCCGGCCTCGGCAGCCCCGCCTACTGCCACTTCACCTCGCCGATCCGCCGTTACCCCGACCTCGTCTGCCACCGGGCGCTGCTGGCTGCGATCGGGGAGGGGGAGGAGGCGCCGACGCTGGCCGAGTGCCGCGACGCCGCCGCCGACAGCTCCGCCCGCGAGCGCGAGTCGGCGCGGATCGAGCGCGAGGCCGACGACGTCTGCGCCGCCTTCCTGCTCGAACGCGAGCTGGGCGAGCGCGGCCTGGACGCGGTCTTCGAGGGTGAGGTCTCGGGGGTGATCCGCTCCGCCGCCTTCGTCTCCTTCGGCGGCAAGCTCGGCGACGTCTACGAGGGGATGCTGCCGGCGCGGCGGCTGGCGGGCGAGCGTTACGAGCTGGACCGGGCCGAGGTGGCGCTGGTCGGCCGCGGCTCGGGGGCGCGGGTAAGTCTCGGCGATCCGATATCCGTCCGGGTGGCAGGGGTCGACGCGCCGCGGGGCCGAGCCGAGCTGGCGCCCGCCGGGGAGCCCGACTGATGGCGAAGAAGCAGAAGAAGAAACGCGAGCCGGCCTCCGGCGATGTCGTCACCAACCGGCGCGCCCGCCACAAATTCGAGCTGGTCGAGAAGATGGAGGCGGGGATCGTCCTGACCGGCTCCGAGGTGAAGGCTTTGCGCGGCGGCAAAGCGCAGATGACCGACGCCTACGCGGTCGTCGAGGAAGGCGAGGTTTGGCTTCGCAAGCTGCATATCCCGCCCTACGAGTTCGCCGCGGTCGACGCCCACGCGGCCGAGCGACCGCGCAAGCTGCTGCTGCACCGGGAGGAAATCGAGCGGCTGGTCGGGAAAACCGCGCAGAAAGGGCTGACGCTGGTTCCGACCAGGATCTATTTCAAAGGGCCGCGGGCGAAGGTGGAGCTGGCTTTGGCGCGAAACAAGGAGGGTCGCGACCGGCGCCGTGAGATCGCCGACCGCGACGTTCGCAGAGAGGTCGAGCGCGAGTTCAAGGGAAGGATGCGGTGAGGTTGAAACTCTCGAAGTACATGCAAGGATGCACTGAAATGCGGACCCGGAAGAGCTTTCCCGCCGCCGTCGCCGGGATGATCGCTGCCGTCATGGTCGCGCCAGCGACGGCCAGCGCCGACTCATTCCCGGAAAAGGCGAGCGATTACGTGAGCGACAACACCGTCTACTTCGTCGGCGCCCTGCTGATCGCGATCCTCCTGCTGCTGCTGATCGTGCGGATCGCCAACCGCCGCAACAAGGAGAAGGAACAGAAGCAGGCCGCCCAGCCGGCAGCCGGCGCTCCTGGGGCTCCCCCCGCTGCGCAGCCGACTCCGCCCCCCGCCGCTCCGCAGACCGCTGCCGCGCCGACCGCCGAGATGGCCGCGGTGCCGGCCGCTGCCGCCGCTCCGGCTGCCGCGGCCGCGGCAGGCGCACCGGGCCAGTCGACGCCGCCCCCCGGTCAGTCGACCCCGCCTCCAGGACTTTCGACTCCGCCGCCGGTTCCGGGCCAGGCACCGCCTCCCGGCGAGAGCAGCAAGGACCGCAAGCGCCGCCAGCGCGACGAACAGCGCCAGAAACGGGCGCAGATGCGCGAGGCGCGCAAAGCCGAGCTGCAGCGCCGCAAGGAAGAGCGGGCGCAGCGCAAGGCGCAGAAGAAGGGTGGGGCTGCACCCGCGGTCGCCGCCCCGCTGGCTGCGGCCGCCGCCGGCACGCCCGCTGCGACCCCCGAGGCCGAAGCGCCGAAGCAGAAGAGCTTCTTCGGGATCAAGTACGGCGGAGGGGGCAAGCAGAAGCGCGAGGCGGCACTGGCCGAGCAGCGCCTCGCCGCCGCTCGCGCGGCCAACGAACGCGCCGTCGCCGAAGCCCAGGCGAGCGGCCAGGTGCCGCCCTCCGGCCAGCTGCCTCCCTGGGAGGAGGCGACGACCGTCCAGCCGCAGACCGGCGGCCTGTCCGCGGTGCCGTCGGTGCCGCCGCCCCCGGTTCCCGGCGGGAGCCCGGCGCCCGGCGAATACGACCCGGCATTGGCCGAACAGCGGGTCCAGGACAAAGTCGCCGGCATCCGCGACGAGACCCAGCGGATCGGCGCCGAGGCCGACCGGCGGATGGACGCAGCCGCGCAGCTCCAACAGGGCGGCCTGGCGCCGGCCGGCGGTGCCCCGATCCAGGACACCCAGCCGGCCGCGCCGGCTCCGGGCGCCGACCTTCACACCGCCGAACAGCGGCTGGAGCAGGAGCGGCAGGCGCGCGAGCGGGCGATGCAGGAGGCCGAGGAGCGCCTGCGCCAGATCGAGGAGCGGACCAAAGCGGCCGAACAGCGCGCTGCCGAGGCGCAGCGCCTGGCCGAGCGTAGAGCCGAAGAGGAAGCGCAGGACCGTCGCCTCGAGGAGATCCGCCGCAGCGTCGCCGAGGCCGAAGAGCGGGCCCGCGAAGCCGAGCGCCGCGCCGCCGAGGCCGAGCAGGCCGCGGTCCGCTCGGTGCAGGGCGGCGGCGAGCCCCAGGTCGGGCTCGCGCCGACGCCTCCGGCCCAGATGCCTCCCGCCCCGACGCCCCCTGCACCGGAGCAATCCTTCGCGCCACCGACCCCGCCTCCGCCGCCGGCTCCGCCGGCGGCGAGCGAGTCCTTCGCGCCGCCCACGCCTCCGCCGGCTCCGGCCGGGCCGCCGACCCCGCCACCGGCGCCCATGTCGCCGACCGGGAACGAGCCGGCCCCGCCACCGCAGCCTCCGGCCGCAGAGCCACCGGCTCCGTTCGCGGCGCCCGGCTTCGGCGCCCCCGGCGGCGAATCAGCCCCCGCCGCAGGCGGCCAGATCAACCTCAACATGGTCACCTTCGAGCAGCTGCGCGAGCAGAACCTCTCGGTCACCCAGGCGACCCGCCTGCTGGCGCACCGCGAGCGCCTCGGCGGCTTCCAGTCGCTCGACGACCTCGACCAGGTGGCGGGCTTCCCGCAGGAGCTGCTGGACGACCTGAAGACCCGCTCGACCGTCTAGTCGGCGGCTTCTTCGGCCTTCTCCAGCAGCTTCAGCCAAACCTCGCTGCGCGAGGGGTAGGGCGCGACCGCGTGCCTCAGCTTGGAGAGGGGGACCTCGGCGACTATTGCGAAGGTGGCGGCCTGGAGGAAGTCGGCGGTCTCGAAGCCGGTGAAGGTGGCGCCGACGATCGTCTCCTTGGCCTTGTCGACGACCAGGCGGCAGGTGCCGCCGGTGTCCTTGCCTTGGAAGCTGGCGCCGGCGGTTCCGTCGGTGGGGACGTCGACGGCGCGGGCGTCGATGCCGGCTTCGCGCGCCTGCTCGAGGGTCTTGCCCGCTGCCGCCACCTGTGGGTCGGTGAAGGTGACGCGGGGGGAGCCGATGCCTTCGGCTTTGGCCTCGGTCTCGCGCCCGAGCAGGTTCTCGGCCGCGACCCAGGCCTGGTACTTGCCCATGTGGGTGAAGAGGGCGCGGCCGTTGACGTCGCCGATCGCGTAGAGCCAGTCGCGGCCGCCGACCCGCAACCGGTCGTCGGTGTCGAGGTAGCCGTGGTCGTTCGCCTCGACGCTGGCGGCATCGAGGTCCAGATCGGCGGTGTGGGGGACGCGGCCGACGGCGATCAGGATCTCGGCCGCCTCGACGCGCTCGCCGCCTGCCAGCGTCGCGACCACGCCGCCGCCCTCGCCCGGCGCGACGGCCTCGACTTTCGACCCGGTCCGCACGTCGACCCCGAAGCTCTCGCGCAGCGCCTCGGCGACCTCTTCGCCGGCGAAGGGTTCCTCACGCGAGAGCAGGTGCTCGCCGCCCTCGACCAGGGTGACGTCGCAGCCGAGGCTGGCCCAGGCCTGGGAGAGCTCGCTGCCGACCGGGCCGCCGCCGAGGACGATCATGCTCGCGGGCACGTGCTTGGCCGTCGTCGCGTCGCGGTTGTTCCAGGCGCGGACCGTGTCGAGCCCGTCGATCGGCGGCATCGCCGCCTTGCTGCCGGTGGCGACGACGATCGCCCGCTCGGCGACCAGCAGGTCCTCGCCGGCCCGCACCCGCCGCTCGCCCTCGAAGCGCGCCTCGCCGCGGAAGAGGTCGATCTCGCGTTCTTCCAGCCAGGGCAGCTGACCGGAGTCGTCGCGGTCGTGGATCACCTCGTCGCGGCGGTCGAGGACGGCCTGCGCCTCCAGTTCGCCGTGGCCGGTGGGCACGCCGGGGATCCGCTTCGCCTCGCCGAGCACGTCGGCCGGGCGCAGCAGCGCCTTCGAGGGCATGCAGGCGTAGTAGGAGCATTCGCCGCCGATCAGGTCGCGCTCGACGATCGCCACCCGCCAGCCGCCGTCGGCGAGGCGCCCGGCGCAGACCTCGCCCGAGGGGCCGGCGCCGAGGACGATCGCGTCGTAGCTGCGCTCGCTCAAGGGCCACATGATCACAGGCCGGTCAAGCCCGGCGCGTACAATGGGGAGGCATTCCCAAGCACGGGGGCGACAGGCTTCGACGTGGTCGACTCGTGCGAACGGTTGCAGGTCGAGGTTGCTGGAGGCCTCGTTAAACCCCAGCACAAACCAATACGTGCGGACCATGAGTTCGCCCTCGCCGCTTAGTTAGAAGCTAAGCGCTGTGAGAGTCGGTCCTTCCTCGCCCGCGGGAAGGGGCACCGGCTTCAGAAGCGGGCTCACCCGGGCGGATCGCCCCGTCCGCCAGGGGAAATCGAAGAGGGCTCTGTCTCCCGTAGTGCCCGCCGGTGCGGACCCCGGGAGACGAGATTCAAGCGCCGGCTAAGCCTGTAGACACCCTCGCACCGCGTCCGCGGATCCGAGTTCGAATCTCGGCGCCTCCATCTCGCGCCTCCGGAGCCTCCACAAAGGGCTCCGGAGCGCTACCCTGCTGGCAACTCTGCGACCAGCTGCTCCGGAGCGGCGACTCGCGATGCCTGAGCCCAGGCAACCCGCCGTAAGAGACCCAGGTAGCGCCGTACCGTCCTCTCGAGGACGTGTCCCCGCAAGGGGTCGCGGCCCTGCTTTCAGGTTGTGCTGATCGCTCAGGCGGCAGCGAATAGTCTGAGCATGTGCTGATCTGCGCTCAGTTCCCCTTCGCCGACGTCAGGCCCTTCCTCCTCGGGGAATCCCGCTGCATCCCGTCCCCGGCCTTTTTCGTCCGCCGGGCCGGCCAGGAGGAGCCGCGACGCGGCGGGGGCCTCGGCGAGTGGCCTGCCGAGGACGAGTTCTGGTCGGCCCGCAACACCCTGCGCTACGAGAAGAGCCTCGACAGGCGGCGGTTCGGGAAGGTCGAGCCCGGTGGGTTCGGCGGTGCCTTCCGCCGCCTCTTCTGGGAGGAATCGGTCCTCCCGCGCGGCCGCTTCGAGCTGGGGATCACGAACACCGGAGGGGGACGGGACAGGCGTCGCTTCATCCGCGGCAGCGTCCCGGACTTCGACGCCGACGGGGGCCGGTTGGTCCTGCGGGACTTCCTGCGCATGCCGGTCCGGATCGCCTCCAACGGGAGGCTCGGCGAGCACCGGATGGGGGATGCGGCGACGTCCCTCTCCCGCCTCGTGCTCGACTCCACCACGCGCTGGAAGGACGCCGGGGACTTCGAGCCCTCGCCCTGGTGGGTACGGCCGGGCCGCCCTATGTGCATCGTCGAGTACGGCTATGCGGAGCAGGGCGAGCCCCCGCCGGGGGCGACGCCGGTCGCCGAGGAGCCGGCGTTCGCTCTCCACTTCCTCCGGGAAGGGATCGGGTCCGACGTCTGGCCGGTCTGGTTCCTGGGGATCGCCGATGTGCTTTCGCCGGATACCAGGCTGATACGGCTCCACCTCCTGCGCCTCCACGCGGAAGCGGAGATCTTCCGCGCCGTCTTGGAGCTGCTCGCGAGCCCGGCCACCGCTGAAGCCTTCTGCGCCTCGGGGCTGCGGTCGCGCCTGCTCGACCTCTACCTCCAGAAGGCGGTCGGGCTGCTTTCCCACAGCGCCCACTACGGCCAGCAGACCTCGGAGCTGCTGAGCGCGGCCTACGGCTACCGCGAGGAGGTCTCCTCCGACGCCCGCGCCCGCGTGGAACTGCTGGTCGAGCAGGCCGCGGCGGTGAGACCCGTTCTCGAGCCGTTGCGCGACCCCGACCACCCGGCCCGCGAGAAGATGGACAAGACCTACTTCCCCTAGGACGATGGCGAAGCCCCGGCACTCCCTCGACAAGCGGCCCGAGCTCGATCCGGTGGTGATTGCCGAGATCAACAAGGCCTACTACTCGCGGCTCGTCGAGGCGCCCGAGCGGGAGCGGGTGCGCGCCCTCAACGGCTTCACGATCGCCAGCGCGATCGTCGCCGCGATCGTCGCCGCGGGGCTGGCGAAGGGGCTGGGTGACGCGAGTGCCGCTCTGAGGTCGATCGGCTACGCCACGCTGGTCCTCTGGCTGCTCGCCGGCGGCGGGTACCTCGCCGCGGTGGCCGGCTGGAGCTTCCGGCAGGAACGGAGACGCTCGGCCGACAACGCCAACGACGCCGCCTGGAACCGAATCGAGGAGACCGAAGCGGAAATGCGGTCGATCCGCCTGCCGATGAGCGCGGCCCAGGCGCTCTCCCTGATCGCCCTGGCGGCGACGCTGTTGCTCGTCGGCATCGCCCTCTTCCAGGAGAGCCCGGGGGAGCGGCAGAGGGTGGTGCTGACCGCGGCGGGCACCCGGGAAGTCGCCGCCTTCTGTGAGCGGATCGACGACGATCGGCCGGCGACGCACCTTCGGGCCGAGGTCGACCGGGGATCTCTGGAGGGCAACTTCGCCGAGCTCGGATTCTCCGCGGGCGGGTGCATGGCCGATGCTGCCGATGTGCTGATCAGAAGCGACGCCATCCGGGCGATCCTCACCGAATGAGGACGGCGTCAAAGATCGGGCTGTGGACTTCGCCTCTATAGAACTCCAGGCGTTCCCGGAATTTGCTGCCGGTGTGCCGAGGAGGAGGGATCCGCAGGTGGGGCTGGCTCGGGCGATCCGGAAGGTGCGGGCGGATGCGGATCTGAACCAGGCCGAACTGGCGCGGCTGGTGGAGGTCGACCCGAGTCAGATGTCTCGCCTCGAGAAGGGGAAGGGCAATCCGAGCTGGGGCACGATGCGGCGGATCGCCGAGGCGCTCGGGGTGGAGCTGGCCGACCTGGCCGCCCTCGCCGAGGACTTCGAGCAACGCCTACCGGGCGAGGGCTCGAACGGTTCGGGGAGGACGCCGTAGTCGAGCTGCCGGTGCAGACCTATCTGGATCCATGTGCAAATCGTCCCCGGTATGCGGGGACGATTTGTAGTTAGGGTCGATTCATGGAGCGCTACGTCGCCTTCCTGCGCGGGGTGAACCTCGGCACTCGTCCACGAGGACCGGCTGGCGATCGAGGGCCGACGACGCGCACGATGGGCACGGTCGAGCAGATCGCGACCAAGTACGGCTAGGCGATCGTCGCCGAGAGCTCGGGCGGCTGCGCCAGGGTCTGGAAGACGACGCAGTAGCGCTCGGTCAGCTTCAGGAGGGTCTCGAGCTGCTCGGGGTCGGCGTCGGTCTCGAGGTCGAAGCTGAGGCGGATCGACCTGAAGCCGACCGGCGCCTCGCGGTCGACCGCGAGGGTGCCGCGGAAGTCGAGGTCGCCCTCGGCGTGGACGCGGCCGCCCTCGACCGGGATCCCCAGTGAGGTGGCGACCGCCCGCAGGGTCACCCCGGCGCAGGCCGCCAGCGCCTCCAGGAGCATGTCGCCGGAGCAGAGCTGGGTGCCGTCGCCGCCGCTGGCGGGGTGGAGGCCCGCCTCGGTCAGCGCCCGGCCCGTCTCCACCGAGCAGGAGATCCCCTCGCCGAGGGTCCCCTCGGCCTTCAGCGTGACCACCGCCTCCTCCGGCGAGCGCTCGTAGCGCTCCTTCAGGGGCGCCTGGATCGCCCGCAGCTGATCGCGTTCCATGCGCGAAGGCTACGCTCGTCGGCGACCGATGGCCATCGCGACCGCAACCTCGCTCGACGTCTACGTCGCCGGCAAGCTGCTCTTCGAGGACGTCTCCTTCAAGCTCGAGCCCGGCGAGCGGATGACGCTGTCCGGGCGCAACGGCGCCGGCAAGTCGACGCTGCTGCGGGTGCTCTCCGGCGAGCTGCCCCCCGACGCGGGCTCGCTGAGCGTGCAGCGGGGGGCGCGGGTCGCCCTGCACGACCAGCGGCCGCCGCGGCAGGCGGAGACGAAGCTCGGCGAGTACGTCTTCTCCGGCCGCACCGACATGATCGAGACCGAGGCGGAGCTGGCGCGGCTGGAGGCGGCGATGGCCGACGGCGACGAGGAGACGATGCGCGCCTACGCCGCCGCCCAGCAGCGGCTCGAAGCCGGCGGCGGCTACCGCTGGCGCGACCAGGTGCTCTCCGTGCTCCGCGGTCTCGGCTTCGACGGCGCCGACGCCGAGCGCTCGCTGGCGACCTTCTCCGGCGGCGAGCTGACCCGCGCCTCGCTGGCGCGCGCCCTCGCCACCCGCCCCGACCTGCTGCTCCTCGACGAGCCGACCAACCATCTCGACATCCCCTCGCTGGAGTGGCTCGAGCGCTACCTCGTCGAGCTCGACGCCGCCGTCGTCCTCGTCGCCCACGACCGCTGGTTCCTGGAGGCGGTCGGCACCTCGGTGCTGGAGTTGGAGGCGCAGCGCGCCCGCTTCTTCGCCGGCCCCTGGCACGCCTGGCGCAAGGAGCAGGCGGCGCGGCAGATCGCCCTCGGCAAGGCAATCGAGCGCCAGCAGGCGGAGATCGCGCGGATGGAGCGCTTCGTCGAGCGCTTCCGCTACAAGGCGACGAAGGCGCGCCAGGCGCAGTCGCGGGTGAAGAAGATCGAGAAGGCCAAGCGGGAGGGACCGCTGGCCGAAAGGCGCGACAGCCGGCACCTGCGCTTCTCCTTCAAGCCGCCCGCGCGGCCCGGGCGGGTGGTGCTGAAACTGGTGAACGGGACGATCGAGGTGCCGGGGCGGACGCTGCTGGCCGGCGCGAACCTGGAAATCGAACGCGAGGAGCACGTCGCCTTGGTCGGCCCCAACGGCGCCGGCAAGACGACGCTGATCGAGACCCTCGCCGGGCGGCGCCAGCCCGCTTCCGGCAGCGTCCGCACCGGCCACAACGTCGAGATCGGCTACCTCTCCCAGCACGCCGAGACCGCCGCCGGCTCCGGCAGCGTGCTCGACGCGGCCAAGCGCGAGACCGGCCTCAACGAGAACCAGGCCCGCGCCCTGCTCGGCGGCTTCCTGTTCTCCGGGGAGGAGGTCGAGAAGCCGCTCTCCGAGATCTCCGGGGGCGAGCAGCGGCGGCTCTCGCTGGCGATCCTCGTCGCCTCCGGCGCCAACGTCCTGATCCTCGACGAGCCGACCAACCACCTCGACATCGAGAGCCGCGAGGCGCTCGAGGACGCGCTGACCGAGTTCGAGGGGACGGTGCTGCTCGTCTCCCACGACCGGGCGCTGCTGGAGGCGGTCGGCAGCCGCACCCTCGTCTGCGAGGACGGCAGGCTCGCCAGCCATCCGTACGGCTGGGCCGAGTACCAGCGGCGGCGCGACGAAGAGGAGGCCGCGGCGACCGCGGCGGCGAAGCCGGCGGCGGGTGGCGGCAAGAAGTACAGCGCCACCAAGCCGGCGCAGAAAGCGGCGCGCAAGGCGGCGAAGCTCGAGCAGCGGATCGAGGAGGCCGAGGCGCGGCTGCGCGAGCTCGAGGACGAGCTCGCCGATCCCGACGCCTGGTCGAGCCCGGGGCGGGTCGAGCGGGCGACGAAGCGCCACGCCGAGGCGAAGGCGGCGGTCGAGGAGCTCTACGCGGAGTGGGAAGAGGCCCAGCGCGAGGCCGAGGGCGCCGCGACTTAGGACAGCGGCCGCTCGAGGACGACCCGGGTCCCCTTCGCCGGCGCCAGGGTGATGTTGCGGACCCGGACCCGCTCGGGCCTGGGGTCGGCGGGGCGCAGCTCGGCCCGCTCGACGAACTCGCGCAGGATCGTCCGCATCTCGTATTCGGCGAAGGCGGCGCCGATGCAGCGGCGGACGCCGCCCCCGAAGGGGATCCAGGCGTAGTTGTCGGCGCTGCCGTCGAGGAACCGCTCGGGCCGGAACCGCTCCGGCTCGGGGAAGACGTCCTCGCGGTAGTGGAGGGCGGCGATCGCCGGCAGGACGAACTGGCCGGCGGGCAGCTCGTAGCCGCCGACCGTCGCCGGCGCCGTCAGCTTGCGGGCGACGTCGACGATCACCGGCCGGGCGCGCAGCGTCTCCTTGACCGTCGCGGCGAGGTAGTCCTCCTCGCCGGAGGCCAGCGAGTCGCGCAGCCTCGCCAGCACCTCCGGGTTGCGGGTCAGCCGCTCGACCGCCCAGGCGAGGCCGGTCGCGGTCGTCTCGTGGCCGGCCCCGAGCACGGTGACGAGCTCGTCGCGCAGTTCCCGGTCGCTCATCGCGTTCCCCTCCTCGTCGCGGGTGCCGAGCAGCAGCGAGAGGACGTCGTCGCGCTCCGCGTGCCCGGGTTCGGCGCGCCGCAGGCGGATCTCCTCGTAGATGAACTCGTCGAGCGCTTCGCGCGAGCGGACGAAGCGCGGCCAGGGGCTGCCCGGGCCGAGGTTGCGGCGCAGGATCGGGAAGGAGGTGATGACGCCGACCCGCTGCGCGAAGTCGTCGATCAGCCGCTCGAAGCGCTCCAGCCGCTGCTCGTCGTGGACGCCGAAGACGGCGCGCATGATCACCGCGAGGGTGATCCGCTGGGTGTGGGGGCGCATCGGGAAGGGCTCGCCGACCGGCCAGCTCTCCATCTCCTGGCGGGTCATCGCGACGATCAGCTCCCCGTAGCGCTGGATCCGCTCGCCGTGGAAGGGCGGCAGCAGCAGCTTGCGCTGGCGCATGTGGGGCTCGTCGTCGAGGGTGAGGACCGAGTGCGGCCCGAGCGCCGGCTCCAGCACCGTCGCGTTCGCCTCGCCGGCGTGGAAGACGGAGGGCGAGCCGGTGAAGACGGCTTTGACGAGGTCGGGGCGGGCGACGTAGACGATCCGCCCGAAGAACGGGAAGCGGACCGTGAAGACATCGCCGTAGCGCCGCTGTTCGCTGGCGAGGAACCCGAGCGGGTCCCGCGAGTAGCGGACCGCCTGCACGATCGCCGGCGCCCGCGACCCTGGCGGAACGGAACGGGACGCGGCGCGGGGCCGGGGAAGGGTCGCCTGCTCCATTCCCTCCAGCCTACCCGGAAAACTGGCTGCCCAGCCAGTCCCGGAATCGAACTGCATCAAATTTCCGGCCTATGAGAACCAAAATTTGATGCAGTTCGGCGGGCGGGGCGAGGTTAGAAGACGATCGTGCGGTCGCCGTCGAGGAGGACGCGGTCGTCGAGGTGAGCCATGACGGCGCGGGCGAGGACGAGGCGCTCGACGTCGCGGCCGAGCCTGATCATGTCGGCGACCTCGTCGCGGTGGTCGACCGGCTCGACGTCCTGGGCGATGATCGGGCCGGCGTCGAGCTCGGCGGTGACGTAGTGGGCGGTGGCGCCGATCAGCTTGACGCCGCGCTCGTAGGCGCGGTGGTAGGGGTCGGCCCCGACGAAGGCGGGGAGGAAGCTGTGGTGGATGTTGATCGCCGGGGCGCCGAGTTCGCGGAGGAAGCCCTCGGAGAGGATCTGCATGTAGCGGGCGAGGACGAGGAGGTCGACCCCGTCCAGCAGCTCGAGCACCCGGCGCTCGGCCGCGGCGCGGGCCTCCGGCTCGACCGGCACGTGGTGGAAGGGGAGCCCGACCGCTTCGACCTGGGCGGCGTGGTCGGGGTGGTTGGAGATCACCATGGTCAGCTCGCCGCCGAGGTCGCCGTTGCGCCAGCGCCAGAGCAGGTCGGAGAGGCAGTGGTCCTCGCGCGAGACCATCACCGCCACCCGCTTGCGCCGGCCGCTCTCGTGGAACTCGTAGTCCATCTCGAAGGGCTCGCCGATCTCGCGGCCGAAGCGCATCTGCAGGTGGTCGCGCTCGGGCTCGGGGATGCGGTCGAAGACCATCCGCATGAAGAAGCGCCCCTCGGCGCTCGAGTGCTGGTCGACGTCGACGATGTTCAGCCCGGCCTCGGCGAGGAAGCCGCTGACGCGGGCGATCAGGCCCGGCTGGTCCGGGCAGGCCAGCAGCAGTCTCGAGGTCGGCGCCTCTCCCATCCGCCGATGATCGCGGATAGGGTGGGCTCGATGCGGCTCGGAGCGATTCCCGACAGCCTGGTCGAGCGGATCGGCTTGCTGCTGAACAGGGTCCCGACCCCCGTCGGCGAGGCGCTGATCTCGATGCCGGTCGCCCGCTCGCTGCAGGTGGCGCAGCGGACCGGGATCCTCGCGGCCCTGGCGGAGGGGCCGCGCGAGCCCGGGGAGCTGGCCGAGCACCTCGGGCTGCAGAAGACGGGCACGGTCCGCGTGCTCGACGTGATCGCAACGCTCGGCCACGTGAAGGAGGCCCCCGACGGCCGCTATGAGATGACCAAGAGCGGGCGCCGCTGGCTCGACCCCCGCTCGGACACCTACATCGGCGACTTCCTC
>DASURF010000013.1:0-42123 GCA_036280195.1 Solirubrobacterales bacterium
GGGTCTTTCCGGCGAGCAAATATCATTTGAGGCGATGAGCGAGCCCCGCCTCACCGAGCGCGACCGGCCGTGGGTCATGCGCACCTACGCCGGGCACTCCGACGCCCGCCGGTCGAACGAGCTCTATCGGCGCAACCTCGCGAAGGGGCAGACCGGCCTCTCGGTCGCCTTCGACCTTCCGACCCAGACCGGCTACGACCCCGACGCGGTCCTCGCCCGCGGCGAGGTCGGCAAGGTCGGCGTCTCCGTCGCCCACAAGGGCGACATGCACCAGCTGATGGACGGGATCCCGCTGGGCGAGATGAACACCTCGATGACGATCAACGCGACCGCGGCCTGGCTGCTCGGGCTCTACGTGACGGTCGCCGAGGAGAACGGGGTCGATCGTTCGCAGCTCAAAGGCACGACCCAGAACGACATCATCAAGGAGTACCTCTCGCGCGGGACCTACGCCTTCCCGCCGGAGCCGTCGATGCGGCTGATCGCCGACATGGTCGCCTTCAGCGTCAACGACGTGCCGAAATGGAACCCGACCAACATCTGCAGCTACCACCTGCAGGAGGCCGGGGCGACGCCGGTGCAGGAGATCGCCTACGCGCTCTCGACCGGGATCGCCGTCCTCGACGAGGTGAAAGCCCGCGGCCAGGTCGCCGACGAGGATTTCCCCAAGGTCTTCGGCCGCATCTCCTTCTTCGTCAACGCCGGCATCAGGCTGATCGAGGAGATCGCCAAGCTGCGGACGATGAGCGCCCTGTGGCAGGAGATCGGCCGCGAGCGCTACGGCGTCACCGACGAGAAGATGCTGCGCTTCCGCTACGGCGTCCAGGTCAACAGCCTCGGCCTGACCGAGGCCCAGCCGGAGAACAACATCCAGCGGATCGTGCTGGAGGCGCTGGCGGTGACGCTCAGCCGCGACGCCCGCGCGCGGGCGATCCAGCTGCCGGCCTGGAACGAGGCGATGGGCCTGCCCCGCCCCTGGGACCAGCAGTGGAGCCTGCGGATCCAGCAGGTGCTGGCCAACGAGACCGACCTGCTCGAGTACCCCGACATCTTCGAGGGCTCGCAGGTGATGGACGGACTGGTCGAGGAGCTGACCGCCGGGGCGCGGGCGGAGATGGCCGTCGTCGAGGAGCACGGCGGCGCCGTCAAGGCCGTCCCCTACATGAAGGCGCGCCTGGTCGAGAGCCACCGCGACAGGGTGGCGCGGATCGAGGCCGGCGAGCAGAAGGTGATCGGCCAGAACAGCTTCACCGAGACCGAGGACTCGCCGCTGACGGCGGGTGCCGACGGCGGCATCCTCACCCCCGATCCCGAGGTCGAGCGCGAGCGGGTCGAGGCGCTGGCCGAGTGGAAGGCCGAGCGCGACGAGGCGGCCGTGACCGCTGCCCTCGCCGAGCTGGCCGAGGCCGCCGCGGACGACAGCGTCAACATCATGCCGGCGACGATCGCCGCCGCCAAGGCGGGCGCGACGACCGGCGAGTGGGCGCAGACGATGCGCGAGGTCTTCGGGCCCTACCGCGCTCCGACCGGGGTCGACAGCGCCTCGGCACCCTCGGATCGCGAGCAGATGGCGGAGATCCGCCGCCGGGTCGACGAGACCTCCGAGCAGATCGGCCACCGGATCAAGATCCTGGTCGGCAAGCCCGGCCTCGACGGCCACTCCAACGGCGCCGAGCAGGTGGCGCTGCGGGCCCGCGACGTCGGCATGGAGGTCATCTACCAGGGCATCCGCCTGACCCCCGAGGAGATCGCCGAGTCGGCGCTGCAGGAGGACGTCGACGTCGTCGGCCTCTCGATCCTCTCCGGCTCCCACCTGGAGCTGATCCCCGAGGTGGTGCGGCTGCTGCGGGACGAGGGCGTCGAGGTGCCGGTCGTGGTCGGCGGGATCATCCCCGTCGCCGACGCCGAGCGCCTGCGCGAGGCCGGCGTCGCCGGGGTCTACACGCCGAAGGACTTCGACGTGAACCGGATCATGGGCGAAATCGTCGAGCTCGTCGGCCAGCGCGCCGGAGCCGGCGCGGCTGCCTAAGAGCGTCGGCCCTGCCGAGCCGGCAACCGGCCGCCTGGCGCCCAGCCGCCGCCCTCGCAACAATGGAGCGATGAGCGAGCTGAACGGGGACCGTTCTGCCTGGCTGCGGTGCTACCGCTGCTGGTCTCAGAACCTCGAGATCCAGATCCACTACGACGCGATCCGCCGGGTCGATCCCGAGTCCGGCGCGCTGGCCGACGGGGTCGACGAGGTGCAGGAATCGGTCGTCCAGTGCCTCGACTGCATGCACGACCAGCCCCACCTCACCTTCGAAGGCGACCGCGTGGTGCCGATCGAGGACCGCTGGGAGCGGATGGTCGCCGGCACCCCCTGGGTCGCCTCCTGCACGGTGACCGTCGACCAGGACCGGGTCGAGAGCTGCTCGGGCCCGGAGGCGATCGAGTTTCTCACCTACGGCGCCTTCGGCGACGCCGGCGTGCGCGAGTTCTTCACCCACGTCCGCTTCCACAAGCACGACGACGAGCAGATCGTTGTCCACCTGCTGGTCGAGCTCTACGCCCGCTCCGCCCAGGAGGCGACCGAGGTGCTGGAAGAGGCGGCGCAGGGACAGCTGGAGATCACCTCGCTGGCGGAGGAGTCGCGGCCGCCGGCACACGCTTCGGGCGAGGCCCACTGACTTGAGCGCAGGCGACGGCGCGGTGCCCCCGCGCGAGTGCGACCTGGCCGTGGTCGGCGGCGGCATCCTCGGCACCGCGGTCGCCCGCGAGCTACTGGCTCGCCGCCCCGGCGCCCGGCTCTGCCTGCTCGAGGCCGAGCCCGACCTCGGCCACCACCAGACCGGCCGCTCCAGCGGCGTCATCCACGCCGGCATCTACTACGAGCCGGGCTCGCTGAAGGCGCGGCTCTGCGTCCAGGGCGCCCGCGAGCTCTACGCCTACTGCGACGAGCGCGGCATCCCCTACGAGAAATCCGGCAAGCTCGTGGTCGCCGCGGGCGAGAGCGAACTGGAGAGGCTGGACGAGCTCGAACGCCGCGGGCTCGCCAACAGCGTCCCCGACCTGCGCCGGCTGCGCGGCGACGAGATCCCCGAGATCGAGCCCAACGCGCGCGGGATCGCGGCGCTCCACTCGCCCGCCACCGGGGTCGTCGACTTCGTCGCCGTCGCCGTCGCCTACGCCGAGGACGTGCGCAGGGCGGGTGGAACCGTCCACCCCGGGACCCCGGTCGAGGGCGCGAGCGCCAACGGGACGGGCATCACCCTCGACCACGCCCACGGCTCGACGACCGCCGCCGCCGCGGTCTTCTGCGCCGGGCTCTGGTCCGACCGCCTGGCGGTCGCCTGCGGCGCCCCGGCCGACCCGCGCATCGTCCCCTTCCGCGGCGGCTACCTGCGCCTGCCGCCCGCCGCCGCCGAGCTGGTGCGGGCCAACGTCTACCCCGTCCCCGAGCCCGATCTGCCGTTCCTCGGCGCCCACCTGACCCGCAACTTCCGCGGCGAGGTCCTGATCGGGCCCAGCGCCCTGATGGCGCCCGCTCGCGACGCCTACGAGCTGCGCCGGGTCCGGGCCCGCGACCTGCGCGAAACCGTGACCTGGCCTGGCACCTGGAAGCTGATGGGCAAGCACTGGCGCTCGGGCCTGCGCGAGCTCCGCCACGCCGCCAGCCGGCGCGCCTTCGTCGCCGAAGCGGCCCGCTTCGTGCCCGCGCTGAAGGGCGTCAAGGCGGAGCCGGGTCCGGCCGGGATCCGCGCCCAGGCGCTGGGCCGCGACGGCAAGCTGGTCGACGACTTCGTCGTCCACCGCACCGAGCGCGCGATCCACGTCCGCAACGCCCCCTCCCCCGCGGCGACCTCCTCGCCGGCGCTCGCCCGCCTGATCGCCGACGAGCTGGAGGCCGCCGAGGCGGGCGGCTGAAAACCGGAAGACGGGCGTTGTCCTGCTTGTGAATCGGCTGTAAATTCCGCGTCGGTGAGTCTTACTAGTCCTTCTCGGCAGAGCCGGGGAGAAGACCGCCCGGCATGGCAATTCAGGGTCGCCGACCGCATCAACGCCCTGGTGTGGCGACTGCCTGCTCCGCGACGGGTACGGGTTCTCCTCAGCCAACTGGCCTACCGCAATCCGGCAATCCCGCCCGAGCGCGTGATGGAAACGCTGCTGGCCCTGGACCAGGCCGGGATCGCGGTCGTGGTGATCGGCGGCTGGGGCATCGACGCTCTGATCGGGCGCCAGCTGCGCTCGCATTCCGACCTCGACCTGGTCACCGACGAGCGCCGGTTCGACCGCGCCGTCGCCGCCCTGCAGAAGCTCGGCTTCGCGCCCTGGAACCACGACCCGGCGCCGGGACCGATCGGCGAGCTGGAGATCTCCTCGGCGCTGACCCTCCGCGATCGAGCCCTGCGCGTGATCGAGCTGCACGCGGCCGACCTGACGAAGCTGCAACCGGCGCGGGGAACAATCGGGGGCAACCGCGTCGCCTGCCTCTCGGCCGACTATCAGCTGCAGGCGCAGTTGCAGATGGGCCGGACCTGGACCCCGCGGCGGCGCTCGAACCGGAAGCGCAATCTCCTGGCCGTCCGCGGCGCCCTGAAACGCGACGTGAACGGCGCCTGAAAACCGCGCTATTTACGGCTGAACGGGCGCAATTTCTGTCCATTTACAAGCTCGATGCATCCGCTGCACGCTTGCTTGCCGAAATTCTGAGTACGAGGTCGTCGCCGATATGTGCACTAGCCGATGGAGATTCACGCCAAAGACCTCTATTTTCTAGACCGAACGCTGGGAAGTCCGATATTGCAGAAAGACGCTTGTCCAAATAGGCAAGCTCAAGCGCTCAAGGCCAACCCCCACGGCCAACCCCAGTCCAGCGCCGGCTCTTGTCCCCAAAACTTCACCGCCTATCGAGAAAATGTCGAGTCAATCCGTGTCGAGCCCTACTGCAGCGCACGCCTCAGGTAACGCCGAGGTGGCGGCCAGCAGCGTCGAGCCGCAGCGCGAGAGCCGCGCCAAACAGCGCGGCTCGGTGCTGGCGCGGATGCTCGTCTTCGGCGACAGTCTTGCCGCTGCCGTCTCCGCCGCGCTGGCGATCCTGATCGTCGGCTTCGACAACTGGGACGGCCTCATCTTCGTCGCCGGCACTGTCCTGCTCTGGCCGGCCTCGGCTTTCAGCATCGGCCTCTACCGCGGCGACCAGCTCTCGATCTGGGCCTCGGCGGTTCCCGAGGTGCCGCGCGGCTTCGTCGCCATCCTGCTGATCACCTGGCCGCTGTTCGGGATCGCCGCGGCGACCTCGATCCACGACCCGGTCGTGCTCACCTTCCTCACCGTCATCGGCCTCGCCGCCTTCGGCGGGGTCGCCCGCACCGTCGTCCGCGCCGGCCTACACCGCAACGAGGGCCTGCGCCAGCGGACGTTGATCCTCGGCTCCGGCCTGGTCGCCGGCCAGGTGGTCGAGAAGATCGGCAACAACGCCCAGTACGGCCTCCTCCCGATCGGGATCGTCGACGACGACGTCTACAACGTCGGCTCACCCGACCTGCCCTGGCTCGGTCGCTTCGCCGACCTCAAGGAGATCATCGAGAAGCAGCAGGCCGACCGGGTGATCATCGCCTTCTCGCGCGCCAGCCACGAGGAGCTGCTGGAGTGCATCCGCGCCTGCCGCGACGCCGGCGTCGCCGTCGACGTCGTCCCCCGCCTGTTCGAGTTCCTCGACGGCGTCCGCGCCCTCGACCAGGTCGGCGGCCTGCCGCTGCTCTCGATCGGCACCCCGACCCTGACCTCGGTCTCGATGGCCGCCAAGCGCGCCCTCGACGTCGCCGGCTCGCTGGCCCTGCTGCTGGCCTTCTCGCCGCTGATGCTGGCGATCGCGATCGCGATCAAGGTCGAGTCCCGCGGCCCGATCTTCTTCCGCCAGCCGCGCGCCGGCCGCAGCCGCAGCAGCTTCCGGCTGATCAAGTTCCGCTCGATGTACACCGACGCCGAGGAGCGCAAGGCCGACCTCTCCGAGATGAACGAGGCCGACGACGGCGTCATGTTCAAGATCCGCGAGGACCCGCGGGTGACCAAGGTCGGCCGCTTCATCCGCCGCTACTCGCTCGACGAGCTGCCGCAGCTCTTCAACGTCCTCGTCGGCGAGATGAGCCTGGTCGGCCCGCGGCCGCTGATCTTCCCCGAGACCGACGCCCTGGAACAGGAATGGCACCTGCGCCGGCTCGAGCTGCGCCCGGGCCTGACCGGTCCCTGGCAGGTATACGGGCGCTCGCAGAGCCCCTTCCAGGAGATGGTCCGGTTCGACTACCAGTACGTCGCCGGTTGGTCGCTGGCCCGCGACATAGAGATCCTGCTTGCCACCATCCCCGCGGTGCTCTCGGGGCGTGGCGCCTACTAACGGCTCTTCGCTCGCGCTCGCTCACGACTACCTGCTGACGATGCGGGGGGCGGAGCGCACCTTCGCCGAGATGGCCCGCTGCTGGCCCGAGGCGCCCATCTACACGCTCCTGTACGACGCCGACGCGGTGGCCGAGGGCTTCGCCGGCCGCGAGGTCCACACCTCCGGCCTGCAGCGCCTCGGCGCCCGGCAGAGCAGCTTCCGCTACCTGCTCCCCTTCTTCCCGAAGGCCGCCGAGCGACTGCCGGTGCAGTCCTTCGAGACGATCGTGACCAGCTCCAGCGCCTTCGCCCACGGCCTGCGGCCGGGGCCGGGGGCACTGCACGTCTGCTACTGCCACAGCCCCTTCCGCTACGCCTGGTTCGAGCAGGAGCGGGCCGAAGCGGAGACCCCGCGGCCGGCGCGGCCGCTGATGCGGGCGATCCTGAAGCGGAACCGCGACTGGGACCTGCGGGCAGCCGGACGGGTCAGCCGCTACGTCGCCAACGGAGTGATCACCCAGGAGAGGATCATGGAGCTCTACGGGGTCGAGTCGGAGATCGTCCACCCTCCCGTCGCGGTCGAACGGTTCCAGGTCGGCGAGCCCGAGGACTTCCTCCTCTTCGTCGGCCAGATCGTCCCCCACAAGCGGGTCGAGGTCGCGCTGGAGGCGGCGCGGATCGCCGGCCTGCCGATCAAGATCGTCGGCGACGGGCCGGACCGGGAGCGACTCGAGGCGCTTTACGCAGGCCTCGGCGTCGAGTTTCTCGGCAGCGTCTCCGACCAGCGCCTGGGCGATCTCTACGCGCGCTGTATCGCCCTGGTGGTGCCCAACGTCGAGGAGTTCGGGATCGCCGCCGTCGAGGCGCAGGCCGCCGGGCGGCCGGTCGTCGCCGTCAACCGCGGCGGCGTCCGCGAGACGGTGATCCCGGGCGAGACCGGGGTACTGGTCGACGGCGAGGACGCCCCCGCTTTGGCCGAGGCCTTGCACGACACCGACTTCACCCGCTTCGATCCGATGAAGATCAGAGCACACGCAGAACGCTTCAGCCCCGCCGCCTTCCGCGCGGCGTTTTCCGGGCTGGTCGACCGATACATCGAAGAACACGGAGGAATACGTTGAACGGACCAGTCCTGGTCACCGGAGGCGCCGGATACGTCGGCGCCGAAGTCGCAACCGCCCTGCTCGAGGCCGGCCGAGAGGTGCGGGTCCTCGACTCGCTGCTGCACGGCCAGCAGCCGATCGCCGACATGCTCGAGCAGAAGGGGGCCAAGGTCAGGATCGGCGACATCCGCGACGCCGACCTGCGGCGCGAGCTGCTGAACGGCGCCGAAGCCGTCGTCCACCTGGCGGCGATCGTCGGCGACCCCGCCTGCGCGCGCGACCCCGAGCTGGCGCAGGACACGAACGTCGAGGCGACCCGCGGCCTGGTGGCGGATGCCAACGCGGCCGGGGTCAAGCACCTGATCTTCGCCTCGACCTGCTCCAACTACGGTCGCATGGCCGACCCGGAGACGCCGGTCGACGAGGAAGCGCAGCTGGCGCCGGTCTCGCTGTATGCCGAACAGAAGGTCGAGATCGAGAAGATGCTGCTCTCCGACGGCAGCGGCACCACCGTGCCGACCTGCCTGCGCTTCGCCACCGTCTACGGCGCGGCGCCGCGGATGCGCTTCGACCTCACCGTCAACGAGTTCACCCGCGAACTGTGGGCCGACAAGGACCTCGAAGTCTTCGGCGAGCAGTTCTGGCGCCCCTACATCCACGTCCGCGACGCCGCCCGCGGCATCGTCCGCGTGCTGGAAGCGGGTCCCGACGAGGTCGGCCACGACGTCTTCAACGTCGGCCACAGCGACGAGAACTACCGCAAGCTCGACCTGGTCGAGATCATCACCGGCGAGATCGACCGCGGCAACGTCTCCTTCGTCCACCGCGACGAGGACCCTCGCGACTACAAGGTCTCCTTCGCCAAGGTGAAGGAGCGGCTGGGCTTCGAACCGGAGATGCGGGTGCCCGACGGCGTCCGCGAGATCGCCAAGGGGCTCGATGAAAAGGCTTTCGGCGACCCCTTCGACGCCACCCACCGCAACACGCCTTAACAAGCGCCGCGATCGGTACCCGAGCCTGCGTCCCTCCGGGGGCGCAGGCTTTTTTGCGTCTCCAGGCGGGCACTCATACATCCGTCCAAGACGCTTGCGAAGACCAAGGGGGCTCCGTGCTCGACCCGATGACGGGATGGCATGGAGCTACTGCTCAACAGCCGTCGCGTCGCCCTCTTCGCCCTCCTGGTCGCGGCCGTCTCGCTGCTCGCCTTCAGCGCCGGCGGCGCCGAGGCGCGCGGGCAGGCGAAGCTGCGCTCCGCCGTCTCCCTCGGCAAGAGCGAGGCCGGCGCCGGCAGGTGCGCCAGGCTCGCCTCGAACCGCGCCCGCGCCGCCGCCGAGCGCGGCGCGAAGGCGAAGGTCGTCCGCCGCGTCCGGGCCCGGGCGATGCGCCGCTGCCTGGTCCGCGAACGCCGCAGCCGCCGCGTCAAGCCGGCCGTCCCGCCGACCCTCGTCGGCGGCAGCCTCGTCGTCGGCATCGACGGCGGCTACACCGGCTGGAGCGACGAGGAAATCGAAGAGCGGGCCGAGCTCGGCGCCGCGATCACCCGCCACGAGTGGGACCCGACCGAGCCGGTCGACGAGCAGGACGACGTGATGGAAGCCGCCTGGGGCGAAATCCACACCAAGATCCACGCCCTGCTCGGCGGCAACGACCTCGGCGACCCGACCCACTACCGCGAATGGGTCGTCGAATTCGTCCGCTACTACGGGATCGGCGGCAGCTTCTGGGACGAGCACCCAGAGCTCGACGAATCGCGCTTCGCGATCACCTCGATCGAGCTCGGCAACGAGCCCTACTTCGGCGAGATGTCGGCCGAGGAGTACGCCGCCACCGTCGGCCCGGTGCTGGAGGAGATCAAGCGCCTGGGACTGCCGGTCACCGTCGTCCTGCCGAGCCGCGTCTACGGCAGCAACACCGCCTGGATGGACACGCTCTACGCGCTGATCCCCAACCTCAACGAACTCTTCGACGCCTTCGCCGAGCACCCCTACTGGTACGGCCACGAACCGGCCTCCAGCGGCCCGGCCGGCCCCTTCGGCCGGATCGAAACGACCCGCCGGCGGATGAACGAACACGGCGCCAACACGAAGGCGATCTGGATCACCGAGTACGGCGAGTCGACCGCCGACTGCGGCGAAGAGTGCGTCCCCGAGTCCACCCAGGCGGCGCACCTGCAGCAGATGCTGGACGCGATCGTCACCCGCTCCGACTGGGGAGTGAAGATGATCTCCGTCTTCCAGCTCCGCGACCGCGGCACCGACAGCGGCGATCGCGAGCGCCAGTTCGGCCTGATCCGCCAGGACGGCACCGAAAAGCCGGCCTACCCCATCGTCGAGTCGGCGATGGCCGCCTACCGCGGCTGACGCAGCGACGATTGCGCCTACCAACTTTTAGGTTGGGTCATCTGTCCAAAAGTTGCCGGTTAGCTGCGGATCTCCGCTGAGCGCAGCCGACAAGTGGGGAACGATGGGCCTCCGCTCCCCCGCCACCCGGATCGCAGGCATCGCCCTGGCGATGTCCTTCCTGCTCGTCGCCGCGCTGGTCGCGGGGGCGGGCGCGAAGCCGGTCGCCGGCACCGAGCGGATCAGCACGGTCTGCGCGAAGAAGGCCGGCCACGCCGCCACGGCCGCCAAGCGCAAGGCCCTGCGCCATCGCTGCGTCAGGGAAATGAACCGGGCGGCGGCCACGCGCAAGCGCTCCACCGACACCACTCCCCCCTCGGTCGCCTGGCTGACCCCGAGCGCCGGCGCCACCGTCAAGGGCAAGATCGGCGGCTCGGCCTGTGAGGCGAGCGCCGCCGACGAGCGCGGCGTCAAGCGCGTGGTGATGGCCGTCGACGGCGCCGTCCTCAACACCGAGAGCGACGCACCTTGGAACTGCAGCTTCGACTCGACCAAGATCGCCGACGGCGCCCACACGCTGACCGCTACCGCCTACGACGCGGCCGGCAACTCGCGCACCGCCGCGGTCACCGTCAACGTCGCCAACAAGCCGGTCCCGACCCCGACTCCCGAGCCGGAACCCGAACCGGAACCCGAACCGACCCCCGAACCGGAACCGGCGCCCGTCCCGACCGACAGCCCCCCGACCGTTTCCTGGGCGACCCCGACCGCCGGCTCCTACGTGACGAGGAAAATCAGCGGCTCGACCTGCGAAGCCCTCGCGAGCGACGACAAAGGCATCGTGAAAGTCGTGATGAAGGTCGACGGCGCCGTCCTCAACACCGAGAGCGACGCCCCCTGGAACTGCATCTTCGACTCCACCAGCGTCAGCGACGGGACCCACACCTTGAGCGCGACCGCCTACGACACCGCCGGCAACACCCGCACCGCCTCGATCTCCGTCATCGTCTCCAACGCGATCGACCCCGCTCCCGAACCCGCCCCGGACCCGACCCCCGAACCGGCGCCCTCGCCCTCGCCCACCCCGGGCACCTTCCCCGGCAGCGGCCTGACGATCGCCGTCGACGGCGGCCACGGCTACTGGTCGGACGCCGAAATCGGCTACCGCACCCAGCTCGGCGCCGCGGTCACCCGCCACGAGTGGGACCCGACCGAGCCGGTCGACCATCAGGACGAAATCGTCTACGCCGCCGCGGCCCAGATCCACACCCGGATCCACGCCCAGCTCGGCGCCAACTGGCTCGGCACCGCCGGCAGCTACCGCGAATTCGTCCTCGCCTTCATCGCCCGCTACGGCCTCGGCGGCACGTTCTGGAAACTGCACCCCGAGCTGAACGAACAGGCCTACGCGATCACCACCGTCGAACTCGGCAACGAGCCCTACTTCGGCGACATGTCGGCCGACCTCTACGCCGACACCGTCCGCCCCACCCTGGAAGCGATCAAGAGCCAGAACCTGCCGGTCAAGGTCGTCCTCGTCAGCCGCGTCTACGGCACCGACACCAGCTGGATGGACACCCTCTACGCGAAAATCCCCAACCTCAACAACTACTTCTACGCCTTCGCGGACCACCCCTACTGGTACGGGCACTCGCCCGACGAGGGGACCGCCGCCGGGCCGTTCGGACGGATCTCGGTCCTGCGCAACCGGATGAACGAAAAAGGCGCCGCCGACAAGCCGATCTGGCTGACCGAGTACGGCCAGTCGACCGCCAACTGCGGCAGCCAGTGCGTCAGCGAGGCGACCCAGAAAGAACACCTGCAGAAGCTGCTGAACGCGGCGATCACCCGCAACGACTGGAAGATCGGCCTGGTCTCCGTCTTCCAGCTGCGCGACCGCAGCATGAACAGCACCGACCGCGAGCACGGGTTCGGGCTGCTGCGCTACGACGGCGGCCAGAAGCCCGCCTACTCGATGGTGCGCACGCTGATGCAGCAGTACCGGGGCTAGGCGCAGCCCCGCTTCGGAATCCGCAGCCGTCCATATACTCGGCCGGCGCTTTCCCCGGCGCCTCCTCGTCCGATGCGGACCGTGATCGCCACCTCATTTACGCCCACCCTCGACTCGGGTCGCGCGCGGAGGACCCACGGCATCGTCAAGGCCCTGGCCGCCCTCGGCCCCGTCGACCTGGTCTACGGCGCCTTCGGGGCCGACGAGCCCGACCCCGCCTTCGCAGGGATCGGGGGGCTGACGATGCACCGGGTCGAGCGGCCGGGGACGCTGGAGCGGCTGCCCGCCTACGCCCGGGCGCGCCTGCGCCGCGTCCCCGAGGACTTCGCCCGCGGGATCTGGCCCGGGGTGGCGCGGCGGACCGCCGAGCTGAGCGAGGACCCCGGGACGCGGGTCGTCGCCGAGGGCCCGGTCGCCGCCGCGGCGCTGCTCGGGCTGGCGGCGCGGCGCGACGCCGTCTACGACGCCCACAACCTCGAGTCGACCTTCCGCCACCGGCTCGACGACGCCGGCATGTCGCAGGCGGACCTGGAGCGCTTCGAGCGCCTGCTGCTGAGCACCTTCAGCGAGAGCTGGATGGTCTCGCCGGCCGACATGGAGGGGGCGGCGGCGCTGGCGCCGGGTGCGAACCTGCGGCTGGTCCCCAACGTGGTCGACGTTGCGGCAATCGAGCCGGTGCCTCCCAGAGCCGATGAGCGGAAGGTGCTGTTCGTCGCCGACCTCACCTACGAGCCCAACCGCGGTGCCCTGCGATTCCTGCTCGAGGAGGCGATGCCGGCGCTGTGGGAGAGCGCGCCGGAGGTCGAGCTGGTCGTCGCCGGCAAGGGCAGCGGCGAGATCGAGGCCGGTGACGAGCGGGTGCGGCCGAGCGGCTTCGTCCCCGACCTGCGCGACGTGTACCTGGAAGCCGGCGCCGTTGCGGTGCCGCTGCTGGAGGGCGGCGGTTCGCCGCTGAAGTTCGTCGAGGCGCTCGCCTACCGGGTCCCGGTCGCCGCCACCCCGCGCGCCGCCGCCGGGCTCGAAGTGCGGGCCGGCGAGCACTACGCCGAGGGGGGCACCGACGGCGCCTCCTTCGCCGCGGCGCTGCTCGAAGCGCTCGACCCCGAGCGGGGCAACCCGCTGGCCGCCGCCGGCCGCGAGCTGGCCGAGCGCGAGTACTCGATCGAGGCGCTGGAGCGGCGCCTGGCCTCGTGAAGATCGTCTCGGTGATGACCGGCGCCGCCCCCGGCGGGGCCGAGTTCGCCGCCGTCGAGCTGCTCGACGCCCTGGTCGAGCGCGGCCACGAGGCGGTGATGCTGAGTGACTCGCCGGAGATCGGCCGCGACACCGCCGTCGCGGTGCGGCCGCTGGAGATCGGGCCGAAGCTCTCCGGCAAGACCTGGCCCGGCCTGGCGCTGAAATGGCCGGCGCTGCGGACCGGGCTGCGCCAGGCGCTGGAGGCCGAGGCGCCCTACGACGTGCTCCTCCTCCACTACAAGAAGGAGCAGCTGCTGGCCCCCGGCCTGCCGCCGCCGCTGCGACCCCGCATCGCCTGGTGCGAGTGGGGCCCGGTGCCGCGCCAGATGCGCCAGGGACCGGGACGCTGGGCCTACGCCCGCGCCGGGCGCGGCGTCACCGCGGTGCTGGCGATCTCCGAGGGGACGCGCGAGTCGGTGATCGCCGCCGGCGTCGCCGCCGAGAAGGTCACCTACCTGCCGAACGCGATGCGGACCGAGGAGATCCATTTCAGCGAGCCGGGGCGGGCGCGGGTGCGCGCCGAGCTCGGCATCCCCGCCGACGCGTTCACGGTCGGCTGCGTCTCCCGCTTCCACCCGAAGAAGCGCAACGACGTGCTGATCGAGGCGGTGGGCCGGCTCGGTCCCGAGACGCACCTGATCCTCGCCGGCGCCGGCGAGACCGAGGCCGAGCTGAAGGAGCAGGCCGCGTCGCTGGGCGCGCGGGCGCACTTCCTGAGCACGCCGGGCACCGAGATCGGCGACGTGCTCTCCGCCTTCGACGTCGACGTCTTCTGCCCCAGCCCGGCCGAGGGGCAACCGCGGGCGGTGATCCTCGGGATGCTGGCCGCGCGTCCCTGCGTCTCGACCGGCGCCGAGGGCGTCGTCGGGCTGATCGAAGGCTCCTACGGCGCGATCGTCTCGCCCGAGAACGACGCCGCGGCGCTGGCCGAGGTGCTGCGCCGCTACGAGGGCGACCCGGAGCGGGTCCGCCGCGAGGGGGCGCTGGCGGCGAAGGTGGCGGTCGAACGCTTCGACCGCGGCGTGGTCGCCACCCGGGCCGAGCGCCTGCTGCAGGGTGAGCGCGATGCCTGAGGCGGGTTCCGAGGAGACGCGGCCGCTGCGCCTGCTGGTGATCGACGAGGGGGTACTCGGCCACCGGACGCTGAAAGCCCAGCTGGAAGCCGTGCTGGAGACGCTGCCCGGGGTCGAGGCGACGATGGCGACGGTGCCGCCGCCCGGGCGCCTCGGGCGCCTCTTCGTCCGCAAGTGGATCCGCGGCTCGGACGCCGACCTACAGGCGCTGCGCTGGCGGCTGCGCTGGTCCTGGCAGGGCCGGAAGCTGCTGAAGCGCCACCGCGGCAAGGTCGACGTCGCCCTGGTCAACACCCAGGCGCTGGGCCTGCTGGCCAAGGGGGCGATGCGGGAGCTGCCGACGATCCTCTCGATCGACGCCACCGTCGGCCAGTTCACCGCCCTCGAATACACCCCGCACGACCGCTGGACCCCGCGCCAGCTGCGGCTGATGCAGCGGCTCGAGCGGCGGGCCCTGCGGGGTGCCGCGGCGGCGATGCCCTGGACCGGGTGGAACGCCGCCGCGCTGGAGTCCGAATACGACCTCGACGACCTGCGGTCCGAGACGATCCACCCCGGCCTCGACGCCGGCTGGTGGGGCGAGGCCGCGGCGCGGCGCCCGCGCGACCGGCAGGGGCCGATGCGCGTCCTCTTCGTCGGCAACGACGTCGAGCGCAAGGGCCTGCCGACGCTGGTCGAGGCGGTCGGCGCGCTCGGCGGCGAGGCGGTCCTCGACGTGGTCAGCGGCGACGAGATCGAGGAACGGGACTTCGTCAGCGTCCACCGCGGCGTCACCGCCGGCAGCGAGCGGCTGCGCGAGCTCTACGCCGAAGCCGACCTCTTCGCCCTCCCCACCCACGCCGACGCCGTGCCGTGGGCGGTGCTGGAGGCGATGGCCGCCGGCCTGCCGGTGGTCGCCTCGGCGGTCGGGGCGATCCCCGAGATGCTGGGCGAGAGCGGTGAGACGGTGCCGCCGGGCGACGCCGAGGCGCTGGCGGCGGCGCTGCGGCGGCTGGGCGACCCCGAGCGGCGGCGGAAGATGGGTGCGGCGGCGCGCGATCGCATCCACGAGAACTACGACAACGCCCTGCAGACGCCGCGCATCCTCGCCCTCGCCAGGTCGGTGGCCGAGGCCCGCGCCGGCGGCCGGCGGCTGCGGCGCCGCACCGTGCTGGCGATCGGCACCGGCGCCGCCGCGGTGGCGGTCGCCGCGCCCTACGCGGCGCTGGTTCCCGACGATCAGTTCGAGCAGCTGGTCGCCGACCGGCTGGGGATCGACGCCGAGCTCGCCAAGCAGCTGCTGGCGCGGGCGCGCGAGGAGTACGGCGACGCCGAGTACGACGCCCGCGCCGCCGCCTTCGCCCTCGCGGTCCGCGACCCGGTCTCGGCGGTGATGCCGGAGCAGGCGCGGCGCAAGGCAGTCGACGGGCTGCTGGAGCCGATGCTCTCGGCACCCGCTTCGAACCTCGCCTATGCGGTGACCGGAACCGACCCGGGCAGCCCCGCCTGCGCCGGCCTGGTGCGGCGAGCTTGAGGACCGTCGAGGCAGACCTGGTCGTCGTCGGCTCCGGCGTCAGCGGCCTGCTCGCCTCTTGGCGTCCGCTGCAGCGCGGTCTGCGGGTGGCGATGCTGGAGCGAGGGGCGCTGAAGACCCACGCCGAGCAGGTCGCCGACGGGCAGTGGGCGGCGGCGGTCCCCGGCGCCGAGCCAAACAACGAAACCGCGCCGGGCACCCCGCCCTATCCGTGGAGCTACGTCTACGGCGTCGGCGGCTCCTCCCTGCACTGGTCCGGCGCCGCGTTGCGCTTCGCCGCCGCCGACTTCGAGATGCGGTCGCGCTTCGGGGTGATGGTCGACTGGCCGCTCTCGGCGGCCGAGCTGGAGCCCTTCTACGCGCAGGCCGAGGCGGCGCTCGGCGTCGCCGGAGCGCCCTCGGCGGGGACGGGACAGCCCGGACCAGGGATTCCGGGCGCCCGAACCCTTCCCCCGCATCCTCTCAGCCCGATCGACAAAGCGGTGGCGCCGCACCTGCGGCCCTTCGTACCGCTGCCGCAGGCGCGCCCCTCGCAGCCGCTCCAGGGACGACCCGCCTGCTGCGGCTCGGCGACCTGCGAGCTCTGCCCGGTCGACGCCCGCTTCTCGGCCCTCAACGGGCTCTCGGCGGTGCTCGAGCATCCCGGCCTCGACCTGCAGCGGGAGACGGTCGCCGCCCGCCTGCGACTGGGGCCGGCGGGCGAGGTCGACGGCGTCGAGACGGTCGGACCCGGCGGCAAGCGCGCCCTGGTGCGGGGCAGGCGCTACGTGCTGGCGGCGAACGGGATCGAAAACCCGGGGCTGCTGCTGCGCTCCGGCCTCGACGGGCCCGCCGTCGGCCGCTACCTCTTCGACCACGGCCACACCACCGTCACCGTCACCCTGCGCGAGGAGCTGGAACCGGGCGTCGGCGACAGCCTCGCCACCGGGCTGGCAGAAACCTTCCGCGAAGGGCGCTTCCGCGCCGAGCGCTCGGCGGCGATCCTCAGCCCCTTCAACCCCGGCACCCCGATCGCGCCGCTGCTCAGCGACGGCGTCGTCGCCCGCGAAGGCGGCGACGCGGTCCGCGCCGGCGCCCTCTCGCGCTGGCGGCGGACGATTCCCTTCGACATGCTGACCGAGGACGTGCCGCGACCCGAGCGCCGGGTCACCCTCTCGCCCAACCGCGACTCCTTCGGCCTGCCGCTCAACCGCACCGCCTACCCGCCGCCCGGCCCCTACGAGACGGCCGGGATCGAGGCCGCGGTCGCCGCCCTGCGCGAGCGCCTGGCGCCGCTCGGGGTCGAGGCGATCGAGGCCGGACCCGGCCCGCAGGGCGGGCACCTGATGGGGACCTGCCGGATGGGCGCCCCCGGCGAGGGCGTGGTCGACGCCGAGCTGCGCCACCTCGAGGTCGAGAACCTGTTCGTCGCCGGCTCCTCGGCCTTCCCCACCTACGCCCCGGTCCACCCGACGCTGACGATCGCGGCGCTGGCGCTGCGGCTCGGCGAGCTGCTGGCGCGGGAGGCGGCATGAGCGAGACGATCAGCGCCTGCGTGATCGCCCGGGACGAGGAGGAGCGCCTGCCCGAGTGCCTCGCCGGGCTCGAGTTCTGCGACCAGGTGGTCGTCGTCGACAGCGGCTCCCGCGACCGCACCCGCGAGCTGGCGGCGGCCGCCGGCGCGCTGGTCGTCGAGAACCCCTGGCCCGGGTTCTCCGCCCAGCGCAACGTCGCCCTCGACCACGCGAGCGGCGACTGGGTGCTGGAGATCGACGCCGACGAGCGGGTCAGCCCCGAGCTGGCGGCCGAGCTGCGCGCCTTCCTCGCCGACCCGCCCGAGGTGACGATGGGAGCGATCCCGATGCGCGACGTCTTCCTCGGCAAGGCGCTCGGCCCCTCGATCCGCTACCCGCGCTACCGCCACCGGCTCTTCCGCCGCGGCGCCTTCCGCCACGACGAGACCCGCAGCGTCCACGAGGGGCTCTGGCCCGACGGGCCGGTCCACCCCTTCGCCGGCGAGCTGCGCCACCTGCTCGCCTCCTCCTGGGGCGAGGCGCTGGCCGACGCCCGCGCCTACGCGCGGCTCGAGGCGGCCCAGCGGCGGCGGCCGGGTGCCGCCGAGGCGCTGACCGGGATCCTGGTGCGGCCGCTCGCCAAGCTCGCCTACCGGCTCTTCCTCTACGGCGGCTGGCGTGACGGCGGCCGCGGCTTCGCCAAGCTGGCGCTCGAGTGCGGCGCCGACTCGCTCGCCACCGTCCACCGCCTGCGCCACAGCTCCGGCGAGGGGACGAGCGGGTTCGGCCAGGAGCCGCCGCGGCTCGGGCCGGTGCGCGTCGTCGGCGTCGCCCTCGGCGGGCGCGGCGCCGCCCGCCTCGCCGGCTGGCTCGAAGCGGCAGGCATGGCAGGCGCCGACGTGGCGCTCATCGGAGCCGCCCCGCCGCCGGGCTCCGCGCTCCCGCACCGCCCGCTCGACCGCCTCGGCCCCGGGCGCCTGGTCAGGGCGCTCGACGCCGAGGACCAGCTGCGGCCGGTCGACGCTCTGCTGCTCGCCGGGCGCCGCGAGCGACGCGCCCTGCGGCTTGCCCCCGCGGCACTGCGGGGCGCCGTGCCGCCACTCTCGCCCGAGGAAGCGCCCGAGGAGGCGCTAGCCCAGCTGCAAAGCGCTACCCGCGACATCTAGAGAGGGTGGCGCGGGTGGCCGTAGAAGTAATCTTCCGCCCTCGTCGTTGCCGCCCGGGCGGCACAATTCAAGTCGCCTTCGGACCCGCCCGATAGGTCACCAAAGCCGTGGAACCCAACCCCCAACTTCGTCTCATCTGGGCCGCCAAGAAATGGCTGGCCCTGTTCGCGGTTGCGGCTGCGGTGATCGTCTACCTGATCTCCTCCTCCAAAGCCGACGAATTCGAAAGCAACGCGCTCGGCCAGATCGTCTCCACCAGCCAGGCCTCGGGCGAAGTCCTCAACGAGGAAGAACTGCTCAGCCTCTCCAACGTCTACGACGAGCTGGCCGCGACCCGCACCGTCCTCGACATCGCCCACGAAGACGAAGCTGTCGCAGGCCGGGAGTCCGAATTCGACGACAGCGTCGACGTCTCCCCCGAGTCGCGGATCGGCGTCCTCAGCTTCAAGGCGATCACCGGCGACCCGCAGGTCTCGGCCGAATTCGCCAACGCCTACGCCCGCGCCTTCGCCTCCTACCTGGGCGGCCTCCAGGTCGAGCAGCTGAAAAAAACCCTCGGGCCGCTGCAGGAACGGGTCAACCAGATCGAAGAAGAACTGCTCGAACTGCCGGGCGGTGACCCGGACCGGGCCGGGCTCGAGGTCGAGCTCGGGGCGCTCCAGGAACAGATCGCCTCGCAGACCTCCAACCCCGGCGACTCGCTGCGGATCGTCGAGCAGGCCGCCCCCGATCCCAACGCGGTGGCCCCGAAGCCCAAACGCGACGCGGTCCTCGCCTTCATCGTCGCCCTGCTGCTCGGCGCCTGCGCCGTCTACCTGCGCGACCTCTTCTTCGACCGCTACAGCTCCGCCCAGGACGCCGCCCGCGACCTCGACCTGCAGCTGCTGGGCGAGATCCCGCGGGCGCGCAAAGAAACGCCGCTGGAGGCGTTCCGCAGCCTGCGCACGGCGATCGTCTTCGCCCTCGACCGCGCCGACCGGCAGGCGATCAACCTCGACGCCGAAGGCGGCCGCACGATCCTCGTCACCGGCCCCGAATCGGGCTGCGGCAAGAGCTTCGTCTCCTCCAACGTCTCCCGCACGCTGGCCACCGAAGGCCGGCAGGTGACCGCGGTCGACGCCGACCTGCGCCGCCCGACCCTGCACGAGATCTTCAAAACCGACCTCTCCCCCGGCCTCAGCGACCTGCTGGTCGGCGACGAGGAGCCGGACGTCGAGGGGGTGACCCGCAACATCCGCACCCCGCGCGGCAGCTCCGACGCCGGGCGCCTGCGGCTGCTGCCCGCCGGCTCCCACACCGAAGAAGCGGTCGAGTCGCTTTCCTCGCGGCGGATGGCGAAAGTCGTCGAGGCGCTGAAAGAGGAGAACGAGGTCGTCCTCTTCGACAGCCCGCCGGCGCTGGCCGTCGTCGACCCGGTGGTCCTCTCGCGCTACGCCGACGGCGTCGTCTTCGTGATCGACTCCCGCCACACCCGCCGTCGCGAGGCCCGGCGGGCGATCGAGGCGCTGCGGGCGACCGGCGCGCCGCTACTCGGCTTCGCCTTCAACCGCTCCGGCACCAAACCGAACACGTATGAGGCCTACCGGCCGCACGATCCGCGCCGCTCGGGGTCCTCACGCCCGTCGCAGGGGGCGCGGGTCTGAGTCGTAGGGACCTCGCGACGCCGGTCCTGGCCACCGGGCTCGCGGTCGCGGTGGCGGGTGTCCTCGCGGGGATAGCGTTCTCGGCAGGTCTCGAGAAAGCCGGGCCGCAAGGGGCGCTTGCGCCGCTCGTCCTGCTCGGCTGCGTCGTCCTGCTGCGCTTCCCCGAGGCCTGCCTCGGGCTGCTGCTGTTCGGCACCGCGATGGCCGAAGTCGAACCGGTGGGCGCGATCCCCTCCGGCGAACGGTTCTACGACCAGATCGTCTCCAGCTTCACCACCCCGGACGTCCTCATCTTCTTCGGCCTCGCCGGGGTGCTGCTGCGGTTCGTCGCCCAGGACCTGCGCCCGCGCCTGCCCGAACCGCTGACCGTGCCCCTGCTGGTGCTCGGCTTCGCCGTGGTGGCGGGGGTGGCGACCGCCTTCACCACCGGCAGCGTCGGCACCGGCGAACTGTTCCACCGCAGCATGCAGCTCGGCCACCTGATCCTGATCCCGCTGCTGGCCGTCAACGTCCTGCGCGACACCCGCGCCCTCAAGGTCTTCGCGGTGGGGATGGCGGCGCTCGCCTGCGTCAAAGGCCTGACCGGGCTCTACGCCAGCCTCGGCGGCTTCGGCGGCGGCGTCGAAGAGGAGGTGGCGAGCTTCCTCAACCCGTTCCCCAACCTGCTGATGCTGACCTTCGGGCTCGGCGTCATCGCGGCCCTGGTGCGGCGGGTGGAGATCCCGGCCTGGATGTACGCCGGGCTGCCGATCGCCCTGCTGGCGCTGCTGCTCTCCTACCGGCGCTCGTTCTGGATCGCCGCGATCCTCACCATCGTCCTCGTCGTGATCATCGCCAGCCGCCGCCGCGGCCGGGCGGTGTTCGCGATCGGCGCCGTCGCCCTGGCGCTCGCCTTCGTCGCCGCCAACTCGATCGCCGGACCCTCGGACTCGACCTCCGCCAGCCCGCTCGCCGAACGCGCCCAGACGCTGACGCCGAGCGGGATCGGCAGCAACCGCGGCGACCGCTACCGCAACGACGAGCGCCGCAACGTGGTCGAAAACATCAAGGAACACCCGCTCACCGGCGTCGGCCTCGGCGTCGACTGGGAGGTGCACCAGCCGCTGGCCGAGGCGCACGATCGCCGCTACGTCCATTTCGCCTTCCTCTGGTACTGGCTGGCGTTCGGGATCCTCGGCGCGATCGCCTACCTGCTGCTCTTCGGCAGCTCGCTGTGGACGAGCGTGCAGATCTGGCGCCGCCACCCCGACGAGCTGGTGCAGATCTGCGCGATCGCCGTCTTCGGCGGCATCGTCGGGCTCGCCGTGGTCGAACTGACCGCCACCTTCGCCGGGATCGAGTCGCGGCTGACGATCCTGCTGGGAGCGCTGCTGGGCTGGCTTGCCGCCGCCTGGCAGGACCTGCCGGCCCGGCGGCCGGCGGCGAACGGCTAGGCGATGAGCAGCGAGACGACCCATCGCGCGACCCGCGTCGGCTCGCGCCGCGTCCTCGGCGACGTCGGCGTCCAGCTCGGCGGCCAGCTCGTCAACGTCGCCCTCGGGATCGTCACCACGGTCGTCCTCGTCCGCGCCCTGGAGGCGACCCGCTACGGCGAGTGGGCGACGATCCTGGCGGTCATCGACCTGGTCGCGATGGTCGGCAACCTCGGCCTGGAAACGGTCGCGATCCGGCTGGCGGCGCAGGAGCCCGAGCGCGAGGGCGCCTGGGTCGGCGCCGCGGCCAGCCTGCGGATGGCGATCGCGCTGCCGATGCTGGCGGTCTTCGTCGCGGTCCTCGCGATGGTCGCCGCCGACACCCAGATGCTGGTCACCGGGCTGGTGCTCTCGCTCGGCTTCGTCGCCTCGGCGCTCTCGACCCTGCGGATCGTCTTCCGGCTCCACGTCCGCAACCACGTCACCGTCTTCTTCACCACCCTCAACAGCATCCTCTGGGCGGGCTCGGTGGTGGCGATCGCGGCCGGCGGCGGCAGCATGGTCGCCTTCGCCGTCGCCTTCGTCGTCATCACCTTCATCGTCCAGGGCAGCCTGGCGGTGGTGGCGCTGCGGACGATCCACGTGCGCTGGAAGGGCGCCCGCGAGCTCTGGCCGCGGCTGCTGGGGATCGGGATCTCGGTCGGGGTCGCGGCGACGCTGACCTTCGCCTACGGCCGCATCGACCAGATCCTCGTCTACGAGCTCTCGCCCGACTCCGCCGAAGTCGGCGTCTACGCGGCGATGTACAAAATCCTCGACAACGCCGGCTTCGTGCCGATGGCGGTGATGGTGACGCTGTTCCCGATCATGGCCGGCCTCTACCCCGCCGACCCGCCGCGGCTGCGGCGGATGATGCAGATCGCGATCGACTACCTCAGCTTCGTCGCCCTCGGCGGCCTGGCGCTGACGATCGCCGCCGCCGAGCCGATCGTCGAGCTGCTCTACGGCTCCGAGTTCACCTCCGGCTCGACCGTGCTGACGATCCTGATCGCCGCCTTCATCCCGATCTGCATCGGCAACGTCGCCGGCAACATGGTCGTGGCGATGGACCTGCAGCGCCGCTACATCTGGCTGGCGGCGCTGGGGCTGGTGCTGAACGTGGCGCTGAACCTGGTCCTGATTCCCCCCTACGGGATCGAGGCGGCGGCCTGGGTGACGCTGGGGACCGAGGTGGTGGTGGTCGCGCTGAGCACGGCGATGGTCCTGCGCAGGATCGAGATGCGCCTCTCGCTGCGGCGGCTGGCGCTGGCATTGGCGGCGGCGACCGCGGCGGCGCTGGCGGTCTACGGCCTGCGCCAGGCCGGCGCCGGGGCGATCGTCCTGATCCTGGCGATGACCGCGCTCTACCCGGCGCTGCTGATCGCGCTGCGGGCGCTCGACCTGGAGCAGCTGAAACGGCTGGTCCGCAGCCGCGGCGAGGCGGCGGCGTGAGCGGCCGGCGCATCCTCGTCCTCTCCAACCTCTACCCGCCGATCGCCCACGGCGGCTACGAGGTCGAGTGCCAGGGAGTGGTCGAGCACCTGCGGGAGCGCAACGAGGTGTTGGTGCTGACCTCGGACAAGGACCGCGACCAGGCGCCGGCCGAGCCGGGGGTGCGGCGGGAGCTGCCCTTCCTGCCGCGGCGACGGGTGACCGACGCGCTGAGCCCGCTCCACGCGCTGCGCGGGGCGAAGGTCGCGCGGCGGGCGCTGGCCGATTTCCGCCCCGACCTCGTCTACGTCTGGAACGGGGCGCAGCTGCCGCAGGCGGCGATCCGGGTGCTGGAGACGAGCGGTGCCCCGGTCGCCTTCCGGGTCTGCGAGCACTGGTTCGGCGAGCTCTACCGCAGCCGCTACGACCCGTTCATGCGCGGGCTGACCGGGGGGCGCTGGAAGCGGGCGGCGCGGGCCTGGAACCGGTTGCCGGCGCTGCGGATCGACTACGCGACCCCCACCGAGGTCGCGGTCAGCTGGAACAGCGAGGCGCTGCGGCGGCAGGTCGAGGTCCCGCCGCTGCTGCGGCCGAGCTTCGAGCACGTGCGGCTGCCGGCCACCTGGCAGAGCGAGGAGCTGATCGGGGTCGAACGGCGCCCGACGCAGCGTCCCACCGTCGGCTACGTCGGCCGCATCTCCCGAGAGAAGGGAATCGACGTCGCGATCCGGGCGACGGCGTTGCTGCGGGACCAGGGAGTCGACGTCGAGCTCGACATCGCCGGTAGCCACTCGCCGGAGCACGAACGCGAGCTGCTGGACCTCAGCGCCGACCTGGGCATCCACGAGCGCGTCGTCTTCTTCGGCCCGCTCGACACCGCGGGCCTGAAGGGCTTCCTCGGCAGCCTCGACGCCCTCGTCGCGCCCTCGGTCTGGGAGGAGCCGGCGGGGCTGGTCCTGGTCGAGGGGGCGCTGGCCGGCGTCCCCCTCGTCGCCTCCCGCGTCGGCGGCATCCCGGAGATCGTCCGCGACCCCGAGGAGGCGCTGCTGGTCCCCCCCGGCGACCCCCCGGCGCTGGCCGCGGCGCTGCGACGGGCTCTGTCCGAGCCCGAGGAGACCGCGGCCCGTGCCGAGCGGGCAAAGCAGCGGGCGCAGGGCTTTCGCATCGGCCCGTACCTAAAAGCGATGGACGAGTTCGTCGAAAAGGTGGTTAGTCGGGCTGCCTAGACGGTTGTCTGGTTGACAGGGTTGCCTCTGCCTGGTGACCATACGCCGCCCGTGCCCGCGTCCGTATTTCGTCCACCCGCCCTTGCATTCGCCCTGGTCCTTGCGCTAGCCGCGGCCTGGGCACCGTCGGCACAAGCCCAGCCCCTACAGCCCGGCTTCACCGAATCGGTCGTCCTCAGCGGCATGATCGAACCGACCGACGTCGCCTTCGCACCCGACGGACGGGTCTTCGTCGCCGAGAAAAGCGGGCTGATCAAAGTCTTCTCCGGCCTCAACACGACGACGCCGACGATCGCCGCCGACCTGCGCACCCAGGTCCACAACTTCTGGGACCGCGGCCTGCTCAGCCTCGCGATCGACCCGCAGTTCCCGATCCGCCCCTACCTGTACGCGTTCTACACCTACGACGGCAAGATCGGCGAAACCGCGCCCCGCTGGGGAACGCCCGGCGCCAGCTCCGACGACTGCCCGACCCCGCCCGGGGCCACCGACGAAGGCTGCGTCGTCAGCAGCCGCCTCGTCAAGCTGACCGTCAGCGGCAACGTGGTCACCTCCGAACAGACGCTGGTCCAGGACTGGTGCCAGCAGTTTCCGAGCCACTCGGCCGGCGGCCTCGTCTTCGGCTCCGACGGGATGCTCTACGCCTCGGGGGGCGACGGTGCGAGCTTCAACTTCACCGACTACGGCCAGGAAAAGAACCTCTGCGGCGACCCGCCCGGGGCGGCCGGCACCAACCTGACGGCCCCGACCGCGGAAGGCGGCGCCCTGCGCGCGCAGGACTTCCGCACGACGGCCGACCCGACGGGTCTCAACGGATCCGTGATCCGGATCAACCCCGACACCGGCGCCGCCGCCCCGGGCAACCCGCTGAGCGCCAGCTCCGACGCCAACGCGCGGCGGATCGTCGCCGCCGGGATGCGCAATCCCTTCCGCTTCGCGCTCCGCCCCGGGACGAACGAAATCTACGTCGGCGACGTCGGCTGGGGGGCCTGGGAGGAGATCAACCGCCTTCCCAATCCGACCGACACGACCGTCGACAACTTCGGCTGGCCCTGCTACGAGGGCAACGGGCAGTCCCCGGCTTACGCGGGGGCCGGCCTCAACCTCTGCAAATCGCTCTACTCGGCGACCGGCTCCGCCACCTCGCCGCTCTACACCTACTCCCACAGCGGCGACGTCGTGGCGGGCGAGGACTGCACCGAAGCCGGCGCTTCGATCTCCGGCCTCGCCTTCTACGAAGGGGGCAGTTACCCCGCCGCCTACAAAGGCGCGCTCTTCTTCGCCGACTACTCGAAACGCTGCACCTGGGTGATGTTCGAAAAAGAAGGCCAGATCGATCCCACGACGCGGGCCGTCTTCCTCAACGAGAACGACCCGGTCAACCTCGAGATCGGACCCAACGGCGATCTCTTCCTGGTCGACTTCAACGGCACGCTGCGGCGCATCCACTACCCCGGCGGCAACCGGGCGCCGACCGCGGTCGCCAAAGCCGAACCGCAGGCCGGACCGCTGCCGCTGACGGTCAACTTCGACGGCAGCGGCTCGACCGACCCCGACGCGGGCGACGTCCTCAGCTACGCCTGGGACCTCGACGGCGACGGCCAGTACGACGACTCGACCGCGGTCAAACCGAGCCGCACCTACACCCAGGCCGAAAACGTCACCGTGAAGTTGAAGGTGACCGACAAAGGCGGCCTGGTCTCGATCGCCTCCGTCCTGATCGGCGCCGGCAACGAACTGCCGAACGCCCAGATCGACTCGCCGACCTCGGCCCTGCGGTGGAAGGTCGGCGACACGATCTCCTTCTCCGGCAAAGGCAGCGACCCCCAGGACGGCGCGCTCGGGGCGGCGAGCATGTCGTGGACCCTGGTGATGCGCCACTGCGAAACCGAAAACGACTGCCACTCCCACAACATCCAGACCTTCTCCGGCGTGACCTCCGGGTCGTTCACGGCGCCTGACCACGATTTCCCCTCGCACCTCGAACTGCGCCTTACCGTGACCGACAGCGGTGGCCTCAGCGACACCGAGACGCTGCGACTCGACCCCGAGACGGTCGACCTCACCTTCAAATCCGACCCGGCGGGCCTGGACCTGACGACCGGCGAAAAAAGCGGCCCGGCGCCCTTCGTCGAGACGGTGATCGTCGGCTCCAAACTCTCCCTCGCAGCGCCCTCGCCGCAGTCGCTGAACGGCACTGTGTACGGGTTCTCGTCCTGGTCCGACGGCGGCGCCCGGACCCACGAGATCGCCGCCCCGGCGACGACCACGACCTACACCGCCACCTACAAAGTCGAACCGAGCCCGCCCGGCCTGGTCCTCGGCTACGGCTTCGAGGAGACCGCGGGGACGACCGCGACCGATATCTCGCCGTTCAAAAACAACGGCACGATCAACGGTCCGACCGGCACCGCGAGCGGCAAATTCGGTCGCGCGCTGAGCTTCGACGGGTCCAACGACCGGGTCGACGTGCCCGACGCCGCCTCGCTCGACCTGAGCAACGGGATGACGCTCGAGGCCTGGGTCAAACCGACGACCAACAGCAGCTGGCGCACCGCGATCCTCAAGGAGCGCGGCACCAACGACCTCGTCTACGCCCTCTACTCGTCCAACGGGTCGAAACCGCGGACCGAGAACTTCACCGGGGTCGAGAACGCCGCCGCCGGCACGACGGCGCTGCCGCTCAACGCCTGGAGCCACCTGGCCTCGACCTACGACGGGACCAACCTGCGCTTCTACCTCAACGGGGCGCTGGTCACGACCAAAGCGACCAGCGGCGCGATGCCGAACACCGCCAACCCCCTCCGCATCGGCGGCAACGCCGTCTGGGGCGAGTACTTCGGCGGCTTGATCGACGAGGTCCGCGTCTACAACCGGGCGCTGAGCGCGAGCGAAATCGACTTCGACATGAAAAACGCCGTCGGCAGCTCGACCCCGCCGCCGGCCGACACGACCCCGCCGACCGCGCCGGGCAACCTGAAAGCGGTCGGCGCGATCGGCAAAGTCAGCCTCAGCTGGGATGCCTCGACCGACGCGGTCGGGGTGACCGGCTACGAGGTCTACCGCTCGACCAGCTCCGGCTTCACGCCGGGATCCGCGAACCGGATCGCGACCCCGTCGGGGACCAGCTACGTCGACAACGTCGCGCCGGGGACCTACTACTACCGGGTGAAGGCAACCGACGCCGCCGGCAACCTCAGCAACGCCTCGGGCGAGGCGGTCGGCGCCTCACTGGCAGACGCACCGCCCTCGGTCACGCTCACCGCGCCGACCGCGGGGGCGACGGTCTCCGGCACGGTGGCGCTGAAAGCGACGGCGAGCGACGACGCGGGCGTGGCGGGCGTCACGTTCCTGGTCGACGGCGCGCCGGTCGGCAGCGAGGACACCAGCTCGCCCTACGAAATCCAGTGGGCGAGCACCGGGGTCGCCAACGGCAGCCACAAAATCGCCGCCCGGGCGCGCGACAGCGCCAGCCAGACGACGACCTCGAGCGAAGTGACGGTGACGGTCAGCAACTCGGCGCCGCCACCTCCGAGCGGCCTGGTCCTGGCCTTCGGGTTCGAGGAGACCGCGGGGACGACCGCCAACGACGCCTCGACGTCGAAAAACAACGGCACGATCAACGGTCCGACCAGCACCGCGAGCGGCAAATTCGGTCGCGCGCTGAGCTTCGACGGAACCAACGACCGGGTCGACGTCCCGGACTCGAACAGCCTCGACCTGACCACCGGGATGACCTTGGAGGCCTGGGTCAAACCGACGACCAACGTCGGCTGGCGCACCGCGATCCTCAAGGAGCGCGGCAGCGACCTCCTCTACGCCCTCTACGCCTCCAACGGCTCCAAACCGAGGACCGAGAGCTTCACCGGCGTCGAGAACACCGCCGCCGGCACCACCGCCCTCCCCCTCAACGCCTGGAGCCACATCGCCTCCACCTACGACGGCACCAACCTCCGCTTCTACATCAACGGCACCCTCAACGCCACCAAAGTCACCAGCGGAGCCATGCCCAACACCGCCAACCCCCTCCGCATCGGCGGCAACGCCGTCTGGGGCGAGTACTTCTCCGGCCTGATCGACGAGGTCCGCATCTACAACCGCGCCCTCAACGAAACGGAACTGAAAGCGGACATGGGCGCCGCGGTCGTTCCGTAGAGCAATGCGGAAAGCACTCATCCTCGCCATCGCGCTTGCAGCCGTCGGGGCAATCGCAGCCCCGGCCGCTTCGGCGGATCAGGGAATCCGGCGAACCTGCGGCATCCTTCCCGGCGACGGGGCATACAGCTACATCACGACCGTCGGAATCCGCTGCGGTCCCGCAAAACGGATCGCCTTCCGCGCTCACAAGCGCTTCTGCAAGCGTCATGACAGGTGCATGATCGTGCCGCCAGCGCCAATCTCGACGGTCTTCAAGGGCCGCGTCCGCTACCGCGGCTGGGCATGTCACGTGAAGGACGGCTGGGAGCTGCTGGTCGTCGGCTGCAAAAAGCGCGACATGCGCTTCTCGTACAGGACTGCCGCGTAGGTCATTCCAGCGCCCGCTCGATTTCCTCCAGCCGCGACTCCCAAGAGTGGGAAGCCGCGGCCTCCGAACGGGTCTTCCGTACCTCCGGCGAGTCCGCGGCCAGCGCGCGCTCGGCTGCTGCCACCAACTCCTCCGCCGAGCCGACCGTCTCGATCGCTTCCACGCCGTCGAGCGCCGGCAGCGGGGTCGCGAGGACCGGGAGGCCTGCCGCCAGGTACTCGTAGACCTTCATCGGGAAGACCGAGCGGGTCAGGTCGTTGATCGCGTAGGGGATGAGGCCGATGTCCGCGCCGCGGAGGACCTGGGGGAGGTCGTCGGCGGGGCGGGGGCCGATCATGTGGATGTTCGGGGCGTCGTCGAGGGGCGAGAGGTCGCCGGTCGGGTCTCCGGCGCCGCGGGGGCCGACAAGGACGATGCTCCACTCGGGCCGTAGCGCGGCGACCTGCGCCAGGAGTTGCACGTCGAGCTTGGTCGCGACGATCGCGCCCTGGAAGACGAGGCGGGGGCGTGGGAGGGCGTCGATGTCCGGGTCCACCGGCCCCGGCTCCAGCGCGGTCGCGAAAGTCCCGGTGTCGGCCACGTTGGGCGCGTAGAGCACGTGATCGGAGAGGGTCCGCATGCGCTCGGCCAGCGCCGGTGCCGAGGCCAGCACCAGGTCGGCCCGCCGCGCGAACCGTTCCTCAGCCTGGCGGAAGCTCTCCGCATCCACCCCTTTCTGCGCCGCCACGTCGTCGACGCAGTGGTAGACGATCAGCTCGGGCTCGAGGACGTCGATCACGGTCTCGGCCTGGGGCACGTAGGCCCAGAGGATCGGCTCGCTCATGCCCAGCTTGCGCGCGGCCCGCTTCACCTGGCGACGCAGCAGCCAGCGATTGAGCTTTCGCACCGCCTCCTTGCTGTGCAGGGGCAGGACCAGCGGCGAGAGCACGTGCAGGCCCTCGGGCGCCGGCCGCGCCCCGCGCAGGCCCCGCTTCAACCGCCGCCAGAGCCGGCTCAGGTCGCGGCCCGCCAACTGCGGCCGCCGCAGGCCCAGGGACTCGACGAAGAGGACGTTGTTCTCGGCCGCGAGGCGGCCCATCAGCTGGTGCTGGTTGATCGGCAGCTCGGTCGCCCAGTCGGCCGAGCCGATGCAGACGATGTCGCGGCCGGCCAGCCTCATCCCGCGGGGGACTCGGGCAAGAGCCGCTCCCGCAGGCGGTCGAACTCCTCCATCGCCGTCTCGTAGTCGTCGTGGCGGCCGATGTCGAGCCAGTAGTTGCCCTCGGCCCGCCGCGCCCGCACCGTCTCGCCGGCATCGAGCAGCTTCAGGACCAGGTCCGGGAAGTCGAGTCGCTGGTTGGGCTCGATCAGCCGCAGCGCCCGCGGCGAGAATGCGTAGACGCCCATGCTGACCTCGTAGTGGTAGGTCGGCTTCTCGATGTAGCCGGTCAGGCGGTCCGGGTCCTCGCCGTCGTCGAACTTGAGCACGCCGAGGCTGACCTGCACCTCGCGCCGGTGGGCGGCGACGCTGGCGGCGGCGCCGGAGGCGGCGTGGGCCGCGAGGAAGTCGCCGTAGGGGAGGTCGGTGAGGACGTCGCCGTTCATCACCAGGAAGTCGTCGTCGAGGTCGTCGAGCAGGGCCAGCGCCCCGACCGTCCCCAGCGGCTCGTCCTCGCGGTAGTAGTCGATCGCGATCCCGTATTTCTCGCCGTCGCCGAAGAAGGCCTCGATCAGCTCGGCCAGGTGGCCGGTGACGATCGTCAGCCGCTCGAACCCGTGGGCGCGCAGCTGGCGCACGATCACGTCGAGGATCGGCCGGTCGCCGACCGGCATCAGCGGCTTCGGCAGCACCGTGGTGTACGGGCGCAGCCGCATCCCCAGCCCGCCGGCAAGTACGACAGCTCGCTTCACGCCGTGCAGGCTATCTACGCCGCCGGGTGGGAAACGCCGCTCCCTGCGGGATCATGCGCCGCGTGAGCGACTCGCGACGCAGCGCGGCCCTGCACGTCTGGCCGCACCGGCTCCCGGACGGCGCCAAGGCCCCGCGCCGGCTGGCGCCCCGGCTCCCCACCCGCCAGCCGCGGCGCTTCGGGCAGGCGGTGGCGCTGAAGACCGGCCGGCTCGGCTGGGAGCGCGGCATCGCCGAGCCGCTGCAGCGCTTCCGCCGCGACGCGCTGGGCGAGGAGGCGCCTGGGCCGCCCCGCGTCCTCGTCCGGGTCGACGAGTTCCCCCACGCCCGCGCCCACGACCCGAACGGCAAGTTCGGGACCGAGGCCTTCCGCCGCTTCCACGCGGTCCTCGCAGAGGCCGGGATTCCCTACCTGCTGGCGATCACCCCGCACGTCTCGCGCGACTACCTCGACCCCGAGGTCACCGAGCGCCGGCCGCTGGACCCCGGCGAGATCGAGACGATGGCCGCCCTGTCCGCCGACCGGGTCGTCTTCGGCCTCCACGGCGCCGACCACCGCACCCGCCACGCCAACCCCCGCCAGCACTCCGAGCTCTGCGGCCTCTCGACCGAGGACGCTGCCGCCAGGATCGACGGCGCCCGCGCGATCTTCGACGACCTCGACCTCCCCACCCCGGTCTTCGTCCCGCCCTTCAACCGCTTCGACGCCGGGCAGTACCCGCTGCTCGCCGAGCGCTTCGAGGTGGTCTGCGGCGGCCCCGAGAGCGTCCGCCTGCTCGGTTGGCAGCCGACCCCCGTCTGGCAGGGCGAGGCGGTCTACCTCCCCTCCTACGCGCCGCTCTACGGCACCTCGGCCGAGGCCGCCGCAGGGGTCCAGACGCTGATCGCGCAGGAAGCCAACCTCTGGGCGCCCGTCACCCTGCACTGGGGCTGGGAGCTGGAGGACGACTTCGCCTCCCTGCGCCGTCTCTGCGACCTGCTGCAGGGCATCGCCGCCGACTGGACCGACTTCCTCGCCGCCGTCGCGGCGACCCGCGACGCCTAAGCCGCTTCGGCCAGGCTCTCGCGCAGCGCCTCGACCACCCGCAGCAGCCGCTCCTCGCCCAGGTGCGGGTAGAGCGGCAGGGTCAGCTGGGTCCGCGCTGCCAGTTCGCAGCGGGGCAGCTCTTCCTCCCCCGCCCCGTAGGCGGTGAATTCGTTGATCGAGGGATAGAGGACGCTGGTCTGGACCTTGTGGTTCTCGGAGAGCAGCTTGCGCACCGGGTCGCGCAACTCGGGGTTCTCGAGCATCACCGGCATCACGTAGCAGGAGCTGACGTCCACCTGCTCGTCTTCATAAGGGAGCACGATCCCCTCGATCCCGCCCAGCAGCTCGCGGTAGCGGTGGGTCAGCGTCCGCCGCCGGGCGATGTCGGCCGCCAGGTCGGGCAGCCGGGCCGAGAGCAGCGCCGCCCGCGGCTCGTCCATGCGGTAGTTGTAGCCGACGCTGACCACGTCGTAGCCCATGGCGTGGCCGCGGTGGCGGTCCCAGGTCCCCGAGGTCATCGAATGCGAGCGGCGGCTCCGCGCCAGCTCGGCGACCTCGTCGCTGCTGGTCGCCAGCAGCCCGCCCTCGCCGCAGGAGAGGATCTTGTTGGAGAAGAAGCTGAAGGTGCCCGCCAGGCCGATCGTGCCGAGCTTGCGGTCCGAGCCGACCGGCGTCGCCTCGGGGCTGTGGGCGGCGTCCTCGATCAGGGCCAGGCCGTGCTCCTCGCAGAGCTGCCGCAGCGGCTCCAGCGGCGCCGCGTAGCCGCCGTAGTGGACCGCGCAGACCGCCTTGGTCTTCGGTCCGATCTTCGCCGCCACGTCCTCCGGGTCGAGCCCGAGGTCGTGCTGGCCGGCGATCTCGGCGATCACCGGCACGCCGCCGCAGTACCGCACCGCCGCCGCCGAGGCGACGAAGGTGATGCCGGGGACGATCACCTCGTCCCCCGGCCCGATCCCGGCCGCCAGGTAGGCGAGGTGCAGGGCCGAGGTGCAGCTGGAGACGGCGACGGCGTGCGGGGCGCCGATGTGCTCGGCGAACTCGGCCTCGAACTCCTGGATCCGCGGCCCCATCGTCAGCCAGCCGGAGCGCAGCGTCGCGGCCACGGCCTCGACGTGCTTCTCCTCTAGCTGGACGTCGAAGACGGGAATCGGGGTCTGGGTCTCTGCAGTCATCGGCGCTTGATTCAACCAGTGCACGGCGTTTCCCTCCATCGGCACGCCTGTGACCCGGCTAAAGCGCCTGCGCCATACTGCGCGCTTCATGCAAGGCAGAGGGATGAAGGTCCTGGCCGCCCTCGGCATCGCGATGACGGCGCTTTTCGTCGTCGGCGTGCTGGCCGCGGCCAACGTGGTCAATCTGCCGGGGGGCTGGAAGGAGAAGCTCGGCTTCGAGGACGAGGCCCCGAACCCGCCCTGCCGCCTCGGCCTCTACACCAACGACCCGAAGCAGCCGCCCGCCCCCGCCGGCCGCTGGCGCTTCGAACCGGAAACGCCGCGCAACCAGATCGAGGCCAGCGCGATCGCCATCGGCGACACGATCTACGTCGTCGGCGGCACCCCGCCGGGCAACCTGCACCGGGTCGTCGCCTACGACACGAAGACGAAGAAGTTCAGCGACCCGACCTCGCTGCCGACCGGCCTCAACCACGTCCAGGCGGCGGCCCACGACGGCAAGCTCTACCTCGCCGGCGGCTACCTCGAGGGCGACGACCCGACCGGCAACTTCTGGCAGTACGACCCGGCAACCGATGAGTGGACGAAGCTGGCACCGCTGCCGCAGCCGACCGCCGGCGGCGCCTCGGTCGCGATCGGCGACAAGCTCTACGTCGCCGGCGGCGCCCCGCAGACCTTCGGCGCCACCGCCCCGGTCGCCCCCTTCCCCGACCTGCAGATCTACGACTTCGCCACCGGCGAGTGGTCGGAGGGGCCGGACATGCCCAGCCCGCGCCACCACGTCGGCGGCGCCACCGTCGGCGGCGACCTCTACGTCGCCGGCGGCCGCGGCGAAGCGGACCACTCGCTCGACACCTTCGAACGCTACGACCCGACGACCGAAAAGTGGGAAAGCCTGCCGAAGCTGCCGCTCGGCGTCGCCTCCCCCGGCCTGGTCGCGGTCGACGGCAAGCTGGTGATCGTCGGCGGCGAGGACCAGAACGAATGGGAAGACGGCGAGGGCTGGGTCACCCCCAGCGCCTGGGAGTTCGACCCGCAGACCAACCGCTGGTCGCGGCTGCCGGACATGAAGTACGAACGCCGCGGCGGCGGCGTCGCCGCGGTCGGCGACCGCGTCTACGCGATCGGCGGCAGCTACTGTCCCGGCCTCAAGGTCGGCGGGCCGGTCGGCACCCACACGGTCGAGTCGATCGACGTCGCCACCGCCTCTACTAACTAGTTGCAAAAGCTGGTAAGAGGGGGCTGACAAATCGGCCCGTCCCAGGTTAGGAATCCCGATGAAGGTCCTCGCCAGTCTGCTGGCGGCGCTGTCGATTCTCTTCGGCGCTGCGGTTCTCGCCTACGCCGATGTGATCGATCTGCCCGGGAACTGGAGGACGAAACTCGGCTTCCAGGATGAACCGCCGAACCCCCCATGCCGCCTCGGTCTCTACCGCGAATCGCCCGACGCTCCGCGGCCCGGCCCGGGAAAGTGGCGATTCGAGCCCGAGGCGCCGAAGGGACCGGTCGAGGGCAGCGCGATCGCGATCGATCCGATCATCTATGTGACCAACGGCTCCTCCCCCGGCAACCTCCACGGATTCCTTGCCTTCGATACGAGGACCGGCCGCTGGAGCGAGCCGACCCATACCCCGATCGGCCTCAACCACAGCCAGGCCGCCGCCTACGAGGGGGACCTCTACCTGGCGGGCGGTTACCTCGACGGTGACGAAGCAACCGACCGCTTCTGGCGCTACGACCCCGAGACGAAAGAGTGGACCGAGCTGCCGCCGATGAGCCTGGCGCGGGGCGCTGCGGGGACCGCTGTGGTCGGCGACAAGCTCTACGTCGCCGGCGGCGCCCCGAACACCTTCGGCGTCACCGCTGAGGGCTCGCCCTACGCAACCTTGGAGATCTACGACTTCAAGACCGGCGAGTGGAGCCGCGGCCCCGACATGCCGACGCCGCGCCACCACCTGGTCGCGGCCGGACTCGGCGGCAAGCTCTACGTCGTCGGCGGCCGATCCGGCCTGCTCGACACCAACAACGACGTGCCGCCGACCGGAGAGTTCGACCGCTACGACCCGGAGACGGAAGAGTGGGACCGGCTCCCCGAGCTGCCCTTCCCTGCCAGCTATCCCGGCATCGCCACGGCGGCCGGCAAGATCGTCGTGATCGGCGGCGAGGACCAGACCCGATGGGAGGACGGGGGCGGCTGGGTGACTCCGGCGGCCTGGGCGTTCGACCCGAAACCGGGTCGCTGGCAGCGCCTCCCGGACCTCAACGTCGAGCGGCGTGGCATGGGAGCGGCGTCGGTCGGCGGGCGCGTCTACGTGCTGACCGGCAGCCCCTGCCCCGGGATCAGGGCCAACGGGCCGACCCCCACCCGCACCGTCGAGTCGCTGCCCGTCTCGGCCGTCCGCGGCGCCGATGAGCCCATGGGCGCAGCGAGCAAGGGGCCGGCTTGAAGATCCTGGCCGCACTGCTGGCGGTGCTCTCGATCCTCTTCGGTGCCGCCGTCCTCGCCTATGCCGACGTGATCGACCTTCCGGGCAGCTGGCGGACCACGCTCGGCTTCCAGGAGGAAGCGCCGAACCCGCCCTGCCGTCCCGGGCTCTACCGGAAGAGCCCGAGCTCTCCGGCTCCCGTGCCGGGCGAGTGGAAGTTCGAACCGGAAGCGCCGAAAGCCCCGATCGAGAGCGGCACCGCCACGATCGGGTCGACGATCTACGTCGTCGGCGGTAACGAGCCCGGCAACCTGCACACGGTTCTCGCCTTCGACACCCGCAGCGGCAGCTGGTCGGAGCCGACGAAGCTCCCGGTCGGGCTCAACCACGTGGCGGCGGCGTCCCACGACGGCAAGCTCTACGTCGCCGGCGGCTTCCTCGAGGGCGAAGGGGAGACCGACCTCTTCCTCGAGTACGACCCGGTCACCGGCAAGTGGTCGGAGATGCCGCCGATGAAGCGGGCCCGCGGCGGCGCCGCGGCAGTGACGATCGGCGACGAGCTCTACGTCATCGACGGCGGCCCCCAGCCCTACGGGGTCGAGGACCCCAAGCCCGCGTACGCGCACCAGGAAGTCTTCGACTTCCGCACCGGGACCTGGTCGACCAAGGCGCCGCCCCCGGTCGGGGTCCACCACGTCATGGCCGCCCTCCTGGACGGCAAGATCTACATGGCCGGCGGCCGCATCGACGACGAAACCTCAAGCCCCGCTTTCGTTCGCTACGACCCGGCCACCGACCGCTGGACGCGCTTGCGCGACCTGCCGGAAGGGAAGCTCTCGTCCCTGGGAGTCGTCGCCGCCGGCGGCCGAATCGTCGCTTTCGGCGGCGATGACGAGGAGGGCTGGGAGGACGGACGCGGCTTCGTCTCCCCCACCGCCTGGGCCTACGACCCCGAGACCGAGAACTGGACGCGCCTACCCGACATGCACGTAGAACGACACGCCTTCGGGGCCGCGGCTACCGGCGGCCGCGTCTACGCGATCGCCGGCAGCATCTGCCCCGGGTTCAAGCCGAACGGCGCGGTGGTGACCCACACCGTCGAGTCCCTCCCGGTCTCGGTGGTCGAGAAGCGCTGAATGCCGCCCCGGCGCGACCGCCTCAGTCGACGTTGTCGGCGGCCGCTTCGGGCGAGGTGCCGGGGTTCTTCTTCGGGACCAGCACCAGCCGCTTGAACTCGGCGACGAGGACGCCGTCCTGGTTGAGGACCCGGGTGTGGACCTTGACGATGCCGCGGTCGGGCTTCGATTTCGACGGCTTCACGTCGAGCACCTCGGTCTCACAGAAGAGGGTGTCGCCGTGGAAGACCGGGTTCGGGTGGCTGAGTTCTTCGGTCGCCAGGTTGGCGATCGCCTTGCCCGAGATGTCGGAGACGGACATCCCCAGCGCCAGCGAGTAGACCAACGGCCCGACGACGACGTTCTTGCCCTGCTGCGAGCCGCTGGCGTAGACGTCGTTGATGTGCAGCGGGTGGTGGTTCATCGTGATCAGGCAGAAGAGGTGGTCGTCGGCCTCGGTCACGGTCTTCGCCGGCCAGTGCTTGTAGACGGCCCCGACCTCGAACTCCTCGAGGTAGCGCCCGTAGCTGTGGGCGCCGCTCGCCTCGCGCTCGGCCTGGTCGGTGGTCAGCTCGTAACTCTCGGTCATGCTCGCTTTCGTCTCCTTGGAAGTTTGGCGGCGCCGGATGCTATCTGGCGCTCCCGTCCGGGGGCTCTATCCGAGAGGGCTCGGCAAATCCCCCGCGCACGCCTGGCGGCGGCGGACGCTGCGCGGTGCGGCGTCCTCGGTCGGCCGAATAGCGCTGCTATTCGGCCTCCCTGCGTCCTTGCCCCGCTTGGTCCGGCGCTCGCCAGTCGCACACGCGGGATTTGCCAATCCCTCTTAGACTCCTCGCGATGCAGATCGGGATCATCGGCCTCGGCTACGTGGGCCTGCCGCTGGCCGTCGCCTTTGCCGAAGCCGGCTGCGAGGTGGTCGGCCTCGACGTCGACCGCGACAAGGTCGAGGCGCTGAACGCCGGCCGCAGCTACATCGAGGACGTGCCGAGCGAGGCGCTGGCGCCGCTCGGCGAGCGGCTGCGGGCGAGCGCCGATTACGCCGACCTCGCCGCCTGCGACGCGGTGATCCTCTGCGTCCCCACTCCGCTATCCGACTCTCGCGAGCCCGACCTCACCTACCTGGTCGAATCGGCTGAAGCGCTGGCCAAGGTGCTGCGCTCGGGCCAGCTGGTCGTGCTCGAGTCGACCACTTACCCCGGCACCACCCGCGACCGCCTGCTGCCGATCCTCGAGTCCTCCGGCCTCACCGCCGGCAGCGATTTCCACCTCGCCTTCTCGCCCGAGCGGATCGACCCCGGCCGCACCGACTACACGGTGAAGACCACCCCGAAGCTGGTCGGCGGCGTCACCGAGGCCTCAACCGAGCGCGCCCGCGAGCTCTATGAGGAGATCTGCGACACGGTGATCGTGCTCTCCACTCCCGAGGCGGCGGAGCTGGCGAAGCTGCTGGAGAACATCTTCCGCTCGGTCAACATCGCGCTCGTGAATGAGCTGGCGCAGCTCTGCGACCGGCTCGAGATCGACGTCTGGGAGGTGATCGACGCCGCCTCCTCGAAGCCCTTCGGCTTCATGCGCTTCGACCCCGGGCCGGGGATGGGCGGCCACTGCCTCCCGGTCGACCCCTTCTACCTCGCCTTCAAGGCCCGCCAGCACGACTTCTACCCCGAGTTCATCGAGCTGGCCGGGAAAGTGAACCAGGCCCAGCCGGGCTTCTGCGTGGAACGGATCGAGCGGGCGCTGAACGCCGCCTCCAAGCCGGTCAACGGCTCCAAGATCCTGATCCTCGGCGTCGCCTACAAGGGCGGCGTCGGCGACACCCGCGAATCGCCGGCGCTGAAGATCGTCGAGCGCCTGCAGGAGCTGGGCGGCGAGGTCTCCTACCACGACGCCTTCGTGCCCGAGCTGCCGAAGCAGGGGCTCGCCTCGGTCGACCTGGAGTCAGCGCTGCGGGACTGCGACCTGGCGGCGATCGTCACCGCCCACCCCGGCGTCGACTACGCCGACGTGGTCGCCAAGGCACCCTTGGTGATCGACTTCCGCGGCGTCACCCGCGAGATCGAAGCGGACAACCTCGTCCGCCTCTAGTGCACTTTCTTCAGCCGCGCGCGTTCCTCTTGCTTCTCGACGACCTGGACGATCAGCTTGATCACGTTTGAGTCGCCGGTCGCCTTGATGTGGCCGGTCTCGGCCGCGCGGCGGTAGCTCTTCAGCGTCCCTTTCTCGGCCAGCTCGTTGAACTGGGGACGGTCGACCTCGACCAGGATCCGCTCGTCCTGCGCCAGGTCTTTGGAGATCTTCGGCCCGGGCAACTCGACCCGGTAGAGCTGGATGTCGTGTTTGGCTTTCAACTGCAGGCCGAAGACGAGCTTGAGGTTCTGCAGGGCGGGGACTTCGGCCTGGAAGCGCTCGACCGCGGTGCGGATCAGCTCGGAGGTGGAAGCCATCGCGTGATGCTAGCCCACGGCTCGTGCTTACCCTGTAGACGAGCGATGGGCGAATACGCGAGCTGGGATTTCGAGGAAGGCGAGGAGCTCCGCCCCGGGCGGGTCGTGCTGAAGCCGATCGGCGGCGGCAACCGCTACGAGGTCGTCCTGGTCTGGGACGAAGCGCTCTACGCGCTCGGTGTCGCCAAGGTCCTGCGCCCCGACCAGGCGGCCGACGAGAAGGCGCTGCGCGACCTCGGGCGCGAGGTCGAGGCGCTGGACGCGCTCGCCCACCCCACCCTGGTCCGCAGCTTCGACGCCGTCCTCGACGGCCCCCGCCCCCACGTCCTGATCGAGCACCTGGAGGGCCCGTCGCTGCGGCGGTTGATCAAGCGCGACGGCGCGATCCCGCTCGAGCAACTGCTGCCGCTCGCCGCCCATGTCGCCGGGGCGCTGCAGTACATGGCGCAGGCCGGCTACGTCCACCTCGACGTCAAGCCCGACAACATCGTCATGGGCCTGCCGCCGCGCCTGCTGGACCTCAGCATCGCCCGCACCCTGGAGCGCGCGGCCCGCAGCGATGGCCCGCTCGGCACCGACCCCTACATGGCCCCCGAGCAGTGCGTTCCGCGCGAGGAGGCGGCGGCGCCGATCGGGCCCGCGACCGACGTCTGGAGTCTCGGCGCGACCCTCTTCCACGCGGTCAGCGGCGAGAAGCCGTTCCCGCGCGGATCGGGAGACCGGGGCGCCGAGCGCTTCCCGCAGCTGGTCGAGGGCCCCGTGCCGTTGCCCGAGTGGATCCCGGATGAGCTCTCCACGCTGATCCTCGAGACGCTGGAGCGCGATCCCGCCAAGCGCCCGAGCTGCGCCGAGCTGGTCGAGCGCCTGCAGCCGCTGGTCGCCGCCCTGCCGCGCAAGATGACCCTGGCGCGCCGCGGCGCACTGCGCTGACCGCCGGAAAAGTTCCTCAAACCGGCGTGATCTTCGTCCTCTCGCCGTGTTTCGGCGGGGCGAACGGGTAACGGACCAACCAGTCACCGACAGGAGGGAAACGATGTCCAAGCGATCGAACAGCAGACGGGAGCTACCGGCAGCGGCAAGGGTGTTCGGCGATCTTCAAGCGGACGACGCGCTGGCGCCGGGCGGCGTCTCGGCGACGCGCAGGACGGGTGCGCTCTTCCTCGCGTTCCTCGTCTTCGGCCTCACGCCGCTCTTCCTCGCCGCCTACGCGACCGGCGTCATCGCCGACCCGCCGGCGGCGCTGGCCAAGAGCGGCAGCGGCTCCGGCGGCGATGACGACGACAGCTCGGGCTCGGGTTCGGGCGACGACGGGGATGACGACGACAGCGGCACCGGCACCCACACGCGGACCGGCGCTCAGGCCGCGACCGACGACACCAGCGCCAACGGCCACTCGACCCGCGGCACGACCAACGACGACGACACCGGCACCCGCCTCGGCACCGACGACACCAGTCGCAACAACGCCGACACCCGCGGCACCACCAACGACAACGACACGAACACCAACACCGGCACCCACACCCGCACGGGTGGCGGCGACGACACCGGCACGGGCCAAACCCGCACCCGAACCGGCTCGTAGATCGGAAGCTGCTGCGGCGCCTAGATTTTGTGGCGCTGCAGCAGCTTCTTGCCGATGACCATCCGCTGGATCTCGGAAGTTCCCTCGCCGATCAGCAGCAGCGGCGCGTCGCGGTAGAGCCGCTCGATCTCGTACTCCTTCGAGTAGCCGTAGCCGCCGTGGATGCGGAAGCTTTCTTCGACGCAGTACTTGCCGCACTCAGAGGCCAGGAGCTTGGCCATCCCCGCCTCCAGGTCGGAGCGCTCGCCGGCGTCCTTCATCCGCGCCGCTTTGCGAGTCACGAGGCGAGCGGCCTCGAGCTGGGTCGCCATGTCGGCGAGCTTGAACTGGATCGCCTGGTGGTTGGAGATCGTCTTGCCGAAGGTCTTCCGTTCCTGGCTGTAGCGGAGGGCCAGCTCCAGGGCGCGCTGGGCGATGCCGACGCCGCGGGCGGCGACGTTGACCCGGCCGACCTCGAGCGCGTCCATCATCTGCACGAAGCCCTGGCCGAGACCGGCCTCCTCGCCGCCGAGGATCCGCTCGGGCGGGCACTTGTAGCCGTCGTAGACGAGCTCGGTCGACTCGACGCCCTTGTAGCCCATCTTCTTGATCTTGGGCGGCACGGTGAGGCCCTTGAAGTCACCCTCGTTGGTTTCCTTCCAGGGCTCCTTCTCGGTGATGAAGCAGGTCATCCCCTTGTAGGGCGGATCGGCCTGGGTGTCGTTCTTCATCAGCACGAAGACGACGCTGGAGCCGAGGCCGTTCGTGACCCACATCTTCTGCCCGTTCAGCTCCCAGTTGCCGTCCTCGCCCTTCTTGGCGGTGGCCTTGATGCCCTGGACGTCGGAGCCGACCTCGGGCTCGGAGAGCGAGAAGGCGGCGCGGATCTCGCCGGTCGCCATCTTCGGCAGGAAGTACTCCTTCTGCTCGTCGGTGCCGAACTTCATCAGCAGGTAGGAGCCGATGAAGTGGGTGTTGACGACGCCGGAGATCGAGATCCAGCCTCGGGAGAGCTCCTCGACGATCATCGCGTAGGTCGTCAGGTCGAGGCCCATCCCGCCGTGCTCCTCGGGGATCGTCACCCCGAACAGGCCGAGCTCCTTCATCTGCTCGACGATCGCCTCCGGGAACTTGTCCTCGTGATCGAACTCTTCGGCGTTGGGGATGATCTCGTTGTCGACGAAGTTCCGGACCATCTCGACGATCGCCTTCTGCTCGTCGGTCATCTCCCGGTAGGTCGTCTGCTGCTGCTCGGTTGCTACGGCCATGGCTCCTCAATAAGTCGAATTGCGCGCCCATATCCCGGCCCGGCGCGGGGTAGCGAAGGATACTCGTGGGACCGTGACCGTCGGCGCGGCGGTGGCCGAAGCGATCAGACACCGCCGGCGCTGGAGGTGGCCGGGTTCGGTTCCGACCGCCGCCCGGGCGCCTGACTTACTCCTCCGCGAGGATGCCGTAGAGCCTGCGGCGGGCATCCTTGAGGATCTCCGCCGCCTTCGCTACCTGGCCCTCGTCCTCGGTGCGCGCGACCTGCTTGGCCGCTGCGATCGTCCGGAAGAGCTCCCTGCGGACCTCGAAGCGAGGCGAATCCTCGTCGCCCTCCTCCCACGGCCGCTCGCCCTCGGTCCGGTCGGGGACCGCCTCACGGCCGGAGTCGGTGAGCGAGAAGACCCGCTTGCCATCCACCTCCTCGGCCGAGACCAGGCCCTCGTCCTCGAGCAGCTGAAGCGTCGGGTAGATCGAGCCGGCGCTTGGGCGCCAGCGCCCACCGGTGCGCTCCTCGAGCTCCTGGATCATCTCGTAGCCGTGCATGGCGCGGTCGTCGAGCAGCGCCAGGATCGCGCTGCGCACGTCGCCCCGGCGAACGCGATGACGACCGCGCCTCATCTCGTGCCGGCCGTATCGATGGTGAGCTCTGCCTCC
>DASURF010000014.1:0-17614 GCA_036280195.1 Solirubrobacterales bacterium
GCGATCATGCACGTGCTCTACGAGCAGCTGATGAAGTACTCCGAGCAGATCGCCCGCTACGAGGAGTGGTTCTGCAGCTCGCTGGCGATCGACGAGAACGGCGAGTGCTGCGGCGTCGTCACCCGCAACGTCGCCGACGGCTCGATGGAGCTGTTCCAGGCCAAGTCGGTGATCCTCTGCTGCGGCGGCAACGGCCAGGTCTGGCAGCCGACCACCAACGCTCTTATCTGCACCGGCGACGGCATCGCGATGGCCTACCGGGTCGGCGCCAAGCTGATGGACATGGAGATGATCCAGTACCACCCGACGACGCTGGCGGGCAAGGGCTTCCTGATCACCGAGGGCGCCCGCGGCGAGGGCGCGCACCTGCTCAACGCCAAGGGCGAACGCTTCATGGAGAAGTACGCGCCGAACAAGATGGAGCTGGCCTCGCGTGACGTCGTCTCCCGCGCCGAGCAGACCGAGATCAACGAGGGCCGCGGCTTCCCCGACGGCACCGTCGCGCTCGACATCACCGTCGTCCCGAAGAAGCGCGTGCACGAGGCGCTGCGCGAGATCGTCCTCGTCGGCCGCGACTTCGCCGGCGTCGACATCACCCGCGAACCGATCCACATCAAGCCGGGCAACCACTACACGATGGGCGGGGTCAAGACCGACGTCGACGGCCGCACCGACATCCCCGGGCTCTACGCCGCGGGCGAGACCGCCTGCGTCTCGGTCCACGGCGGCAACCGCCTCGGCGCCAACTCGCTGCTCGACACCCTGATCTTCGGCAAGCGCTCCGGCCGCGACGCCGCCGCCCGCGCCAAGCGGACCGACTACTCCCGGGCCTCGAAGAAGGTCCTGGAGGACGAGGAGGCGATGATCGCCGACGTCATGTCGCGCGAGAAAGGCTCCGGCCGCCGCACCTCGGAGATCAAACGCGAGCTGGGCGAGACGATGGACGGCAAGGTCGCCGTCTTCCGCGACGAGGCCGGCATCCAGGAAGCGCTGGAAACGGTCCGCCGCCTGAAGGAGGAGGCGAAGACCGCCTACATCGACGACCACGGCAGCGTCTTCAACCAGGATCTGATTGCCGCGATAGAGCTTGGGTACATGCTCGACAACGCCGAGTGCACCTGCGTCGCCGCGCTGGAGCGCAAGGAGAGTCGCGGCGCCCAGTACCGCACCGACTACCCGGAGCGAAACGACGAGGAGTGGCTCAAACACATCGACCTCGAGATGACCGACGACGGTCCTGAGATCTCCTACTCCGAGGTCACGATCACCCAGTGGGAACCGCAAGAGAGGACCTACTAATGGCCGAGTACACGATCAAAGTCCGCCGCTTCCAGCCCGAGAGCGGTGAGGGCCCCTACTGGGAGGAGTTCAACGTCGACCTCGAGCCCTCGCTCTCGGTCCTCGACGGACTGCTGCAGGCGAAGGACCGCGACGACGGCTCGCTGGCCGTCCGCTGCTCCTGCCGCGCCGCGATCTGCGGCTCCTGCGGGATGAAGATCAACGGCCAGTCCGGGCTCGGCTGCAAGACCCAGATCGGTGAGGCGCAGGAGCTAGCCGACAAGCAGGCGAGCGCCTCCGGCGAGGGCTCCAAGGGCACCCCGATCGTGATCGAGCCGATGGGGAACATGCCGGTCGTCAAGGACCTGATCACCGACATGGAGTCGACCCACTGGACCAAGATCCGCCGCGTCACCCCGTGGCTGCTGCCGCACGGCGAGCCGCCCGAGCGCGAGTACGTCGTCGAGCCGGAGTCGATGATCGACATCACCCAGTCGATGGCCTGCATCCAGTGCGGCGCCTGCGTCTCCTCCTGCCTCTCGATGGAAGCCGACCCCGACTTCATCGGCCCGGCGGCGCTGGCCAAGGCCTACCGCTTCGTCGGCGACCCGCGCGACGCCGAGACCCACGAGCGCCTGCACGACCTGGCCGACGACCCGCACGGGATCTACGACTGCACCCACTGCTTCAGCTGCATCGACGCCTGCCCGAAGGGCGTGGCGCCGATGGACCAGATCATGCGCCTGCGCCGCAAAGCAGGAGAAGAGGGGATCGAAGACCCCAACGCCGGCCACGCCCACGAGGTCGCCTTCGTCAAGATCATCGAGAAGAAGGGGACGCTCGACGAGGCGATGCTGGTCCAGGAGTCCTACGCGCCAGGGATCAAAGGCAAGCTGAAACCGAGCAAGCGGGGGCTGCGCGAAACGATCAAATCGCTGCCGACGATCCTGCGGCCGCTGCGCAAACGCAAGGTCAAGCTGCGCCAGGCGATCCCCGGCACGCACCACAAGCTGCCCGGCGACGCGATGGACGACGTCAAGTCGATCTACGCCCACGCCGAGGAGCACAACGAGGAATTCAACCTGTACATCAAGGGCGAGGAGGGTGAGCTCGTCGACGAGAACGTCGAGAAGGGCATCGAGCGCTCTACCGATCCCGACACCGCGGAGGCGAAATGATGGCCGATCAGATCAAAGTCGCCTACTGGCCCGGCTGCGTCTCGCGCGGCTTCACCCCCGAGCTGCACGGCTCGATGGCGCTGGTCGCCCAGAGGCTCGGCATCGAGCTGGTCGAACTCGACCGCGCCAACTGCTGCGGCGCCGGCGTCATCGCCGAGCACAACCAGGAGCTGGCCGACACGCTCAACGCCCGCACCTTCGCGCTCGCCCAGCAGACCGGGCTGGCAATGATGAACATCTGCTCGACCTGCCAGGGCGCGCAGTCGGAGTGTCAGCAGCGCCTCGACGCCGACTCCGCCTACCGCGCCCACATCAACGAGACCCTCTCGGGTCAGGGCCTGGCCTACGAGAAGGACAAGGACGGGTTCACGAACAAAAACTTCCTCTGGCTGCTGGTCGAGGACTACGGCCTCGACCGCCTCAAGGAGCAGGTGCAGCGGCCGCTCAGCGGCCTCCGCGTCGGCCCCTTCTACGGCTGCTACATCGTCCGGCCCAAGGAACGGCTCGGCTACGGCGAGCACCCCGACCGCGACATCTACCTCGAGAAGGTGATCGAGGCGCTCGGCGGCGAGGTGGTCGAGTACGACGGTGCCCGCAAGTGCTGCGGCTTCCCGGTCGTGACGATGAACCGCGAGACCTCGCTGCGCCAGTCCGGCACCCACGTCGGCGACGCGATCGACGCCGGCGCCGACTGCCTGGTCACCCCCTGCCCGCTCTGCCATCTCAACCTCGACATGCAGCAGCCGGAGGCGGCCAAGGTCGTCAACCGCGACCTCGGTCTCGCCGTCCTCCACCTGCCGCAGCTCGTCGGCCTCGCCCTCGGCGCCGAGCCGAAGGAGCTGGGGATGACCAAGCACGTCGCCTCGACCGGCTGGGTCCAAGAGCGCCTCACTGCCGGCGCCGCGGCTTAAGCGCCACTTTCAGGCAGATAAGAAATCCAGACTGCATTTAGGGCACCTATACGGTGCTCAATTGACATCTCGTTCGATACCCTCAGTTCCTGGTGAGCCGGGAAGACTGGTCGGCACTTGATCCGCCGACCCCGAAAGGCTTCCGATCCCAATCGACCTCGCCCTGCCCGCCCTAGCTCTGCCGCTTGCCGCGACCACCGACGTCGCCGACGTCGTCACCGACCTCTTCGTCGTCCTGCTCGCCGCCAAGATCGGCGACGAGGTCTTCAAGCGGATCGGGCAACCGTCGATAATCGGCGAGATCCTCGCCGGCGTCCTCGTCGGGCCCTCGCTGCTCGGCCTCGTCGAGGTGAGCGAGGTGCTCGAAGTCTTCGCTGAGATCGGGGTGATCTTCCTGCTCTTCTGGGTGGGGCTGGAGACGCGGGTCTCGGAGATGCAGGCGGTCGGCAAGCGGGCCCTCTCGGTCGGAATCTCGGGGGTGGTGCTTCCCTTCGGCGCCGGGGTGGGGCTGGGTCTGGTGCTGGGCGAGAGCACCGCGACCTCCGTCTTCCTCGGTGCCGCCCTCGCCGCGACCAGCGTCGGCATCACCTCGGCGGCGCTGATCCAGCTGGAGATGCTCCGCACCCGCGCCGCGCGCACCATCCTCGGCGCCGCGATCGTCGACGACATCCTCGCCCTGATCCTGGTCGCGGTCGCCACCGGCATCGCCGCCGAGGGCGGGCTGGTGGTCACCGAAGTGCTCATCGTCGCCGGGCTGGCGGTCGCTTTCGTCGCCTTCTTCGCCCTCGGCGGCACGCGGCTGATGGCGCAGCGGCCGCAGATCCTGCACGAGCCGAGGTTCTCCGAGTCGCCGCTGCTGCCGGCCGTGATCCTCTGCCTCGGCGTCGCCGCGCTGGCCGCGCAGATCGGGCTCGCCGCGATCATCGGCGCCTTCCTGGCCGGGCTGATGGTCGCCGAGACCAAGGAGCAGCACCCGATCGAGGACGAGGTGGCACCCCTCTACGCCTTCTTCCCTCCCTTCTTCTTCGCCTTCATCGGGATCGAGCTCGACCTCGGTGCGCTGCTCGAGCCCGGCGCCTTGGGCCTGTTCGCCGCCGTGACCGCCGTCGCCGTCGCCAGCAAGTGGGCCGGCGCGCGGATCGGGGCTGGCGGTCTCGAGCGCCGCGAAGCCCAGATCGTCGCCGTCGGCATGGTGCCGCGCGGCGAGGTGGGGATCATCGTCGCCAGCATCGGCGCCGCGGCCGGCGTCGTCGGCGACGAGCTCTTCGCGGTCATCGTCGCGATGTCGATCGCCACTACTATCGCCGTGCCGCCGGTGCTGCGGCGACTACGCTCAGCCTGAAATGGCCATCGCCGTCGCCACCTTCCTGATCGCCCTCGCCATCATCGCGGCCGAGAAGCTGCACCGCACCAACGTCGCCCTGCTCGGCGCGGCGATCGTCGTCCTCTTCGTCGGCGACTTCTCCCAGGAGCAGGCGATCGAGTCGATCGACTTCAACACCATCGGCCTGCTGGCGGGGATGATGATCCTCGTCTACCTGACCCAGCAAACCGGCGTCTACGACTACGTCGCGATCCGCGCCGGCCAGATCTCCGGCGGCCGCTCGTTCGCGGTGACGATGAGCCTCGCGGGCATCACGGCGCTGCTCTCAGCCTTCCTCGACAACCTGACGACGATCCTGCTGATTGCGCCGATCACCTTCCTGCTCGCCGACGCACTCGACATCGAGGCGGTGCCGCTGCTGATCATCGAGGTGATCGCCTCCAACATCGGCGGCACCGCGACCCTGATCGGGGACCCGCCGAACATCATCATCGCCGGCGCCACCGGGCTCAGCTTCAACGCCTTCATCGCCAACCTGGCGCCGATCGTGGTTCTCACCTTCGCGGTGGTGATCCCGCTGCTCTACCTCGTCTTCCGCCGCCGTCTCCAGGTGGAGGAGAAGAACCGCATGGCGGTGATGAACCTCAACGCCGCCGCCTCGATCCGCGACGCGGCGGAGCTGCGCCGAACTGGACCGGTGCTGGTGCTGACCGTCCTCGCCTTCTTCGCCCACCAGACGCTCCACATCGAGCCGGCGACGGTGGCGCTGACCGGTGCCGCGGTCGCCCTGCTCGTGACCAGGATCCCGCTCGAGGAGGCCCTCTCCCACATCGAGTGGCCGACCCTCTTCTTCTTCCTCGCGCTCTTCGTCATGGTCGGCGCCCTGGAGGAGACCGGCGCGATCGGCCACGTCGCCGACGGCGTCAAGGACCTCACCGGCGGCGATCGCACCGCCGAGCTCTTCGGGATCACCTGGGTCGCGGCCCTCGGCTCGGCGGTGGTCGACAACATCCCCTTCACGACGGCGATGGTCCCGGTCGTCCAGGAGCTGCAGCGGGAAGCGGGCGCGAACGGCGACGACGCCTACTGGTGGGCGCTGTCCCTGGGCGCCTGCTTCGGCGGCAACGCGACCATGATCGCCGCCGCGGCCAACGTCGCCGCGGCCGGCTTGGCGGAGCGGGCGGGGACGCCGATCGGCTTCATGACCTTCCTTCGTGTCGGCGTGCCGGTTACCGTGATCTCGATCATCCTCGCCAGCGCCTACATAGGCGTCCGTTACGTCCTGATCTAAAAGGAGAGCAGATGCCGGACTCGATCATCAACCAGACCATTCGGGAGATCGAGCCGCTGCTCGCCGACGAGCTGATCGGGCCGGCGGCGCGGAAGGTGATCGATCTCGGCCTGCCGGCACTGCCGGCGGTCGAGGACGACGGCAGGTTCGCCGGGATCTTCGGCGAACGCGAGTTCCTCGCCGCCCTCTTCCCCGGCTACGTCGGCGAGCTCGCCTCGGGGGCGATGATCTCCCGCTCGGCCGACGAGACGATCGAGCGCCGCAGCCACTGCAGCTCCGAGCCGATCCGCAAGTACATGACCACCGACCACGTCCTGGTCGAGGACGACTACTCCGACACCCAGCTGGCCGAGATCTTCCTCCACCACCGGGTGCTGATCGTCCCGATCGCGACCCAGGGCCGCGTCCATGCAGTCGTGACCCGCAACGATTTCTTCCGCGAGCTGGTCTCCCGCTTCGGGGAGATCGCGGAGGACCTGGAGGGCTAGCCGGCTCCCAGCAGGCCGCGCTCGATCAGGAGCTCACCGAGCTGCACGGTGTTCGTCGCGGCGCCCTTGCGCAGGTTGTCGGAGACGACCCAGATGTCGAGGGCCTTCTCGTTGCCGGGGTCGCGGCGGATGCGGCCGACGAAGACGTCGTCCTTGCCGGCGGCGTCGATCGCCATCGGGTAGCGCCCGGCGGCCGGATCGTCGACCACGGTCACCCCGGGGGCGGCGGCGAGCAGCTCGCGCGCCCGCTCGGGATCGAGCGGCTCGCGGGTCTCGACGTTGACCGCCTCGGAGTGGCCGGTCTCGACCGGGACCCGCACGCAGGTGGCGCTGACCCGGATCTCGGGGTCGCCGAGGATCTTGCGGGTCTCGTTGATGAGCTTGCGCTCCTCGTCGGTGTGGTCGTCGCCCTCGGGGAAGCTGCCTGCCTGGGCGAGGACGTTGAAGGCGATCTGGTGGGGATAGATCTGGGGCGCGGGAACGTCGTAGCCGCCGACCACGGCGCGCGCCTCGGCGCGCAGCTCGTCGATCGCAGCCTTGCCGGTGCCGGAGACGGCCTGGTAGGTGGAGATCACCAGCCGCTCGATCCCGGCCGCGTCGTAGAGCGGTTTCAGGGCGACGACCATCTGCATCGTCGAGCAGTTGGGGTTGGCGACGATGCCCTTGTGGCTCTCGAGGGCGTCGGGGTTGACCTCGGAGACGACCAGCGGCACGTCGTCTTTCATCCGCCAGTAGCTGGTGTTGTCGACCACCGTGGCCCCGGCGGCGACGATCTTCGGGGTCCACTCGGCGCTGACCGAGCCGCCGGCCGAGGAGAGAACCAGGTCGAGCCCCTGGATCGAGTCGTCGCTCACCCCCTGGACGGTCAGCGCTTCGCCGTTCCACTCGATCGTCTTGCCGGCCGAGCGCTCCGAGGCCAGCAGCCTCAGCTCGGCGACCGGGAAGCCGCGCGAGGCCAGCAGCTCGAGGATCGCGCTCCCGACGAGACCGGTTGCGCCCAGCACTCCGACTCTGTAGCCGTCGCTCATCCGTTCCTCCGGACGGGCTAGCCGGCGACCGTCGGCCGGTGATCGGGGCCGGTCGGGTCCTCGGGCTGGATCGCGTCCTCGCCGAGGTCGAACGCCTTATGCAGGGCGTTGACGGCGTCGGCGACGCGGTCGGCGGGGATGACGCATGAGATCTTGATCGGCGAGGTGGAGATCATCTCGATGTTGATCCCTTCCTCGCCGAGGACCTTGAAGACCTTGGCGGCGACTCCCGGATGCGAGCGCATACCGGCGCCGACGATCGAGACCTTGCCGATCTGCTCGTCGGTCAGCACCTTGAGCGAGACGTCGCCGAGCGCGGCGATCGTGTCCTTGGCGGTGGTCAGGTCCGAACGGTCGACGGTGAAGGAGAGGTCGGCGAGCTGGTCGTCGCCGACGGGCTCGTTCTGGATGATCACGTCGACGTTGACGTTGGCCTCGGCCAGCGCGCCGAAGACGCGGCCGGCCACGCCGGGCTCGTCGCGGAGGCCGTTGAGGGTGACGCGGGCCTCCGAGTCGGAATGCGTCACTGCGGTTACGAAGGGGTTCTCCATGGTCTCTTCCTCTGAGACGACGAGGGTACCGGGACCGTCCTCGAAGCTGCTGCGGCAGTGGATCCGGACCCCGTGGTTGCGCGCGTACTCGACCGAGCGCAGCTGCAGCACCCCGGCGCCGGAAGCCGACATCTCCAGCATCTCCTCGAAGGAGACGCGGTCGAGCTTGTGGGCGTCGGCGACGATCCGCGGGTCGGCGCTGTAGACGCCGGAGACGTCGGTGTAGATCTCGCAGACGCTGGCCCGCAGGGCGGCGGCGAGGGCGACGGCGGTGGTGTCGGAGCCGCCGCGGCCGAGGGTGGTGACGTCGCGGCTGTCGGTCGAGACCCCCTGGAAGCCGGCGACGAGAACGATCCGGTCCTGCAGCAGCGCCTCGGAGATGCGGTCGGCGCGAACGTCGATGATCCGCGCCTTGGTGTGGGAGGAGTCGGTGACGATTCCCGCCTGCGAGCCGGTCAGCGAGATCGCCTCGTGGCCCATGTCGTGGATCGCCATCGCGCAGAGCGCGCAGGAGATCCGCTCCCCGGTCGAGAGCAGCATGTCCATCTCCCGCGCCACCGGGCGCTCGGAGATCTCGTGCGCCTGCTCGACCAGCTGGTCGGTCGTCTTGCCGCGGGCGGAGAGGACGGCGACGACGCGGTTGCCGGCCTCGCGGGCGGCGACGATCCGCCCCGCGGCGCGCTTGATCTGCTCGGCGCCGGCGACCGAGGTGCCGCCGAACTTCATCACGACGATGTCCGATCCATCCCCTGGCATGGACGCCTGAGGATAGTCGGCAAGCGCTTTCTACTCTGCCGAGCCTCCGAGGTTGCCGAGCATCGCCTGTTCGGCCATCCGGATCAGGCCGAGGCCGCTGTGCGGGCGCATGTCGCTGCTGCGCACGCGCACGTGCGAGCCGTGCGGTCCGACCACCTCGACGATCGTGCAGACGTCGCCGATTTCGCAGTCGTCGCCGTAGTCGTTCTCGATCGCCTCCATCTGTTCGGCCACGACCCGGCCGACCTTGCTCTGGTCAAGCGACATCTGAAGCTCCTTCCTCCTGCTGGTCTTCGAACGGGGGAGGCTGACCATAACGTGACGCGGATCACACTTCCCGATATATCGAACCGATATATAAACGATTGATGGAGCAGCTGAGCCCGACCGCCTACGTGATCCTCGGCTTCGTCCGCAACGAACCGCGGTCGGGTTACGAGATCAAAGCGCTGGTCGACAACTCGACCCGCTTCTTCTGGGCGGCCAGCTACGGGCAGATCTATCCCGAGCTGAAACGGCTCTCGGAAGCCGGCCTGATCGTCGGCTCCGACTCCCCTACCGGCGGCCGCAAGCGCACGGTCTACGAGATCACCGCCGACGGCGAAGCGGAGCTGCGGGCCTGGCTGCGGCAGGCGCCGGAGACCTTCGAGATGCGCGACGAAGGGCTGCTGAAGCTTTTCTTCGCCGACGCGCTGCCGCGTGAGGAGGCGGTCGAGATCCTGCGCTCGATGCGAGCCAAGCGGCTCGCCGTCCATCAGCAGCTGCAGGCGATCGAGGAGCTGAAAGGGGAGATCGAAGACCCCTTCCCGATGATCGTCCTGCAGGGAGGCTTGGAGTTCACCCGGTGGTTCGCAGATTGGTGCGAGCGGATGGAGGCACGGCTCCTCGATACCGCTCACGAGGAAAGGAGCGGTTGATGTTCGATTACCTGGCGCGGCTCGCGGACAGCAAAGCGAAGCGGGTGGCCCTGCTGGCCCTCGTCTTCTTCCTCGTGGCGGGGGCGGTGGGCGGCTCGGTCGCCGACCGGCTCGACCCTTACGGCGCCGAGGATCCGGCGACCGAGACGGTGCAGGCGATGGACCGGCTCGAGGAAGCCGGCCTGCGGATCCCGGCGGTGATCGCCGTGGTCGAGGACGCACCGGTGACGAGCCCGGCGACCCGGCAGCGGGTCGAGAGGCTGGAGCGGCAGGTGCGCGAACGGCCCGAGGTCGCCTCGGTCACCGGCTACTACGACACCCGCTCCAGGGCCTTCGTCTCCAACGACGGCCGATCGACCTACTTCGCGGTGGCGCTGAAGGCGACCGAAGACAAACCCTGGCAGGAAGCCGGGGCCGAGATCGCCCACGAACTCAACGAAGAGCCCGGGGTCCTCGTCGGCGGCGCCGCGGTCGCCCAGGAGCAGGTCAACCACCAGGTCGAGGAAGACCTGAAAAAGGCCGAGATGCTGGCCTTCCCCCTTCTGTTCCTGCTCTCGCTGCTCTTCTTCCGCAGCCTCGTCGCCTCAGTGTTACCGCTGATGATCGGCGGCCTGGCGATCGTCGGCACCTTCCTGATCCTCCGCATCGCCAGCGAAGTCGGCTCGATCTCGATCTTCGCCCTCAACCTGACCACGGCGCTGGGGCTGGGGCTGGCAATCGACTACAGCCTCTTCATCGTCTCCCGCTACCGCGAGGAGATCGCCAAGAGCGGACCCGGGCTGGAGGCGATGAAGCGCGTCCTGGCGACCGCCGGGCGGACGGTCTTCTTCTCCTCGCTGACGGTGGCGGCGGCGCTCGCCTCGCTGCTGGTCTTCCCCCAGCGCTTCCTCTACTCGATGGGCCTCGGCGGCGCCTTGGTGGCGCTGTTCGCGGCGCTGATCTCGCTGACCGTGCTGCCGGCCGTCCTCACCCTGCTCGGCAACCGGGTCAACGCCGGCGCGCCGAAGTTCCTCCAGCGCCGGGCCGCGGCCGACGCGCGGCCGGACGAGCACGGCTTCTGGTACCGGCTCTCGCGCTTCGTGATGCGGCGGCCGCTGCCGATCGCGACGGTCAGCGCCGTCTTCCTGATCCTCCTCGGCCTGCCCTTCCTGCAGATCAAGTTCAACACCGTCGACCCGACGGTCCTGCCCGACTCGGCCAGCGCCCACCAGGCTTATGACCAGGTCAGCACCGAATTCCCGCCCTACCACGAGACGCCGATCTGGATCGACGTCGAAGGCGGCGGACCGAAGGCGGCGGCGCAGGTCGCGGCAGCGGTGCGAGGGGTCGAGGGCGTCGCCGAAGTGCAGCCCCCGCAGCGGCTGGCGCCGGGCGTGACCGCCCTGCAGGTCGTCTCCGCCAACCCCTTCGCCTCCGACGCCAGCGAGGAGACGGTGAAGGCGATCCGCGACCTGCAACCGCCGGCGGGGACGACGGTGCTGGTCGCCGGCGCCACCGCCGACTTCGTCGACTTCCAGTCGAGCCTCGCCGAGCACCTGCCGATCGCCCTGGCGATCGTGATCGTCTCGACGCTGATCGTCCTCTTCCTGATGACCGGCTCGGTGATCCTGCCGATCAAGTCGCTGATCATGAACTTCCTCAACCTCAGCGCCGTCTTCGGCCTGCTGGTGCTGATCTTCCAGGACGGCCGCCTGGAGGGCTTCCTCGACTACACCTCTCCCGGAGCGATCGAGCAGACGATGCCGATCCTGCTCTTCGCCGTCGCCTTCGGCCTCTCCACCGACTACGCGGTGTTCCTGCTGTCGCGGATCAAGGAGGCGCGCGACAACGGTGCCTCGGATTCGGAGTCGGTGGCGATCGGGCTGGAGCGGACCGGGCGGATCGTCACCGCCGCGGCGCTGCTCTTCGCCGTCGCGATGGGCGCCTTCGCCACCTCGGAGATCATCTTCATCAAGGAGAACGGCGTCGGCACGGCGCTGGCGGTCCTGATCGACGCCAGCATCATCCGCGCCCTGCTCGTCCCCTCACTGATGGAGCTGCTCGGTAAGTGGAACTGGTGGGCGCCGGCGCCTTTGCGGCGGTTGCATGAGCGGTGGGGAATCAGCGAGGGCGACCCCGTGGCAGACGGATCGGGAGCTTAGACATACGTCCAAATCCTTTTACAGCGCCGAATGTTTTCTCTATAAATTTTTGAGTATTCAAGAGGAACAGCGCGATGGACTTTTGAGTTCAATCGCGTACTCACAGGAGGCGCCAAATGGCTATTTCTAACCAAGTGGAGCTGAGCAATTCGGCTCGTATGCGGCGAGCTTTGGCAACCGTCGCACTGATCATCGCCGTGGTGACGGGACTCTCGATGTCTCAGTCAACCCCGAAAGCAGACGCAGCAATGGGTACGTTCTGCTGGGGCACCGCAGTGGGACCCTGGGGGCAGTGCACCGCCGGCTGGGGGCAGTACCTGTGGAGCGTCCACGCAAAGGGCGGCCAGCACAGTGGCTGTGTTAACGCGTACTACAACGGAAGCCTCGCCAGCTCATGGGCGTGCGCTCCGACCAATGAATGGGCCTTCATCGGATACAACGGAACCCGATGGATGCAGGGGACCGCGCGCAACAACGTCGGCGTAAACAACGTCCTCTACGGAGAAATGTGGTACTAGCGGATAGGAGCTGATCAAGCCTCGATTTGCTCAGGATCATGTTGAGTCAACGATCACGGCAGGGGCAGCTTCAAGCGGCCCCCGTCGTGATTGCCCTAGTCGTCCTCCTCGGCCTTACGGTTTGGCAGGTCCTGACTCGAACTGGGGATGACAAAGAGGTGTCGGTTAACGCGCCTCAGCAAGGAGGCCAAAGAGCCCAACCCGGTGGCCAAGTGCCTCTAATCGAGCACGTCAGCTCCGTTCAGCGGGAGTCCTTTTCGCTTTTCCGCACTCCCTCTGAGGGCTTACCCCCGAGAGTGACCGAATCTCTGCACCGGCCGTCATATGGCATGAACTGGAAGCTCGCCCAGCGTATGCCGGCAAGGATGGGGATCGATTTCTGGGCAGTGCCCGGCCGCGGCGCGATCTGCATCATCGCCCAGGAAAAGGTCGGCATGGTCACCGTCAACTGCGGCAGCACGCGCCATGCAGCTCTGCACGGAATCGCCGCGATCCTCCTCCGTGAGGATCATGCATCTAGACCTCTTGGCTCCCCTCGAGGCCAGCGCCTCATCTACGGGTTGGCACCCAACGGCTCATCGACGGTCCATGTCTACACCAACGGGTCGATGACTCAGGTCCCTGTGAGCGACGGGACCTTTACCTTGCGCGACGCGGTCATGGATCCCCCCACTGAATATCGACCTTCTGACGCTGGCCGGCGGCGCTAAGCAAAGGCCTGTGAAGCGCGCCTGCGGAGATCGGCGTTGAGCATCCCGGTGACCTCGCTCGGCCGGTTGCCGGCGGGCGGGACGGCGGCGCCGATCAGGCCGTCGGCGCGGTAGCCGTAGAGCGGAGCGACGAAGCCGAGGTCGCGGATCTTGCGGACCAGGCGGACGGCGCTCTGGGTGTCGGCTCCGGGGCCGCAGAGGACGATCGCGGTCGGGTCCAGCGCGCCGAGGGCGCGGTCGAGCCTCTCGTCGCCGAGCTCGTTGGAGAGGACGAGGACGCGGAAGCCGGCGCGGCGCAGGGCGAGGTCGAGGGCCTGGGTGTAGACCTCCTCGGCGTCCTGGCCGTGGCTGGAGTCGAGCAGCAGGATCCCGGCGGGGCGGGCAGCGGCGGAAGCCAGGCGGCGGGCGCCGTGCAGCCAGCCGGTCGCCCAGCGGGCGGCGAACTCCAGCTCGGCCTCGCGCTCGGGGTCGGCGGCGAGCTTGTCGATCGCCGGCAGCAGCAGCTCCTCCACCGTCCGCTCCAGCGAGCGCATAGCCAGGCTCTCCTCCACCGCGCGATCGGCGGCGGTCTCGTCGAAGCTCTCGAAGGCGGCGAAGAGGCTGCCGTCGTTGGCGGGCGCCTCCTGCCGCTGGCGCGCCAGCTCGATCGCCGAGGAGATGTTGCCGGTCTCGGCGAGGGCTTCGCGCAGCGCCTGCAGCTCGACAAGCTCGTAGTTGCGGTGGTTGCCCTCGGTCCGCCGCGGCTTCGGATAGCCGTAGCGGCGCTCCCAGCTGCGGAGGGTGTTGGGGCTCACGCCGAGGACTTCGGCGGCGGCGTTGGTGCGGATTCCAGGCATTTAGATAAGAGGATCGATTGGGTGGCTGTGCAGCGCCTTTCGACGCCGGACGAGGATTCTCCCACCCGATCCGCGGGTTTACACCGGTTATCGGCAGATTTCGCGAAAACTGTTAGCGATCTTGCAAGGCGCCCACGCCCACGGGCTGGCCCACCGCGCGGGCTCGCCACATCGCCGCGTCAGCCTTGTGCAGAAGTTCTTCCGCATCGGCGCCGTGGTCGGGGCAGGCGACGACGCCGGCCGAGATCGAGATCCGCAGGCCCCCCGCCTTCTCCAGGTCGTCGAGCTGGCCGAGCAGCCGCTCGCACATCTGCACCCCTTCCACCGTGCCGATGTTCGGGGCGAGGACGCAGATCGCGTCCTCCTCGAGGCGGAAGGCTTCGTCGACGATGCGGATGCTGTCGCGCAGGGCCGCGCCGACGATCGAGAGCACCGTCTCCTGGCCGCCGGCGACGTCGCCGGGGCGGACGCCGGGGCCGGAGGCGTCGAAGACCGCGACCCCGAAGGGGTGGCCGTAGCGGCGGTTGGTCTCGAGCAGCTGCTCCAGACGGCGGCGCATGTGGCCGGGGTGGTAGAGGCTCGGCAGTTCTTCCTGGAGATCCGGGACCGGGTCCGTCGGGGGAGTCGCGGGGATGTCCTGCGGAGCAACGGCGGGGAGGGAACCTCGGACATCCCCGCGGCTCCCCTCGCGGCCCTCTGCAGCTTCAACGGCGGTTGCCGTCACCGCTCCCAGATCGGCGGCAAGCTGCGCGGCGATCTGGGGAAAGTTGTCTCCATTGGTGCCAATCTCCTCGTGCAAGGTTCTTAGGAGATCGGCGTGCAGCTCGGAGAGCTTGAGGGTGACCCGGCCCGCGGTGGAGCGATCGCTCCTGCGGCGATTGGGCTGGGACTGGTCAGACACGCAGTGACCTTGTCGAAAGCCCCGGACACCGGATGTGCAAAAAGCCGCTATTTGCGGCTCGACACTCGTCCAGGACGAATGTCAGTCCCCGCTTATTCCAGGCTTCTTCGGCCCGCCAGCGCCTTGCCGAGCGTCACCTCGTCGGCGTGCTCGAGGTCGGCGCCCACCGGTAAGCCGCTGGCCAGCCGCGTGACGGTCACCTGGCCGCGCAGCATGTCGGCGATGTGCAGCGCGGTGGCCTCGCCGGTGGTGGTCGGGTTGGTCGCCAGCACCACCTCGCTGACGCCGCCGCGCTCGACCCGGCGCCGCAGCTCGCCGATCTTCAGGTCTTCGACGTCGACGCCGTCGATCGGCGAGAGCGCCCCGCCGAGCACGTGGTAGAGGCCGCGGTATTCGTGGGTGCGCTCGATCGGGATCACGTCGGCCGGCTCCTCGACCACGCAGATCATCGAACGGTCGCGGTTCTGGTCGGCGCAGATCCGGCACAGCGGTCCCTCGGCGAGGTTGAAGCATTCTTCGCAGAGCCCGACCTTCTCCTTCACTTCCCGGATCGCTTCGCCGAGGGCGAAGGCCTCTTCGTCGGGGGCGCGCAGCAGGTGGAAGGCGAGCCGCTGCGCGGTCCGCTGGCCGATGCCCGGCAGGCGCGAGAGCTCGGCGACGAGGCGCGCCAGCGGTGCCGGTCCTTCGCTCAACCGAGCATGCCCCCCAGGCCGCCGAGGTCGCCGCCGGCGATGCCGCCCATTTTCGAGCTGGCCAGCTCCTGGGCGGCGCGCAGCCCCTCGTTGACGGCCGCCTGGACCATCTCCTGCAGCATCTCCGCGTCCTCGGGGTCGATCGCCTCGGGGTCGATGACGATCTCCCGCAGGGTCAGGTCGCCGCCCATCTTGACCTTGACCATGCCGCCGCCGGCGCTCGCCTCGACGACCTCGTCCTTGAGTTTCTCCTGCGCCTCCATCATCTCGGCCTGCATCTGCTGCGCCTGTTTCATCAGGCCCTGGATGTCGAAGCCTCCGGGTCCGCCTCCTCGTGCCACCTAACTGACCTCCTCCGCGTCGAACTCGCTCTTCAGCCGCTCCAGCAGCTGCTCCTCGTCAACTTCCTCGCTGCCAGGGGCCGGCGTGTCCGGCGGCGCCTCCCCGTCCAGCAACACATAGGTGGGCCGCAACCCCGTCCCGGTCACCGCGGCAAACGCCGCCGCCACCGTATCCCGGCGGTCCGGACTATCCGCCTTGCGCTTGTTGAAGGTGTTGTCTGGGGGGAACCCGACCTGCAATCCCTCGTCACCGAAGCTCACCGGGCGCGCTCCCTCTAGGCAGGACGCCAGAGCAGGTGCCGTCTCACTCAGCTTTTGCAGGACGGCGGGCCATACGCGCTGGACCTCCTCTAGGGACAGGGGCTCCTGGCCGGCGGGTCCTGTCTCCGATTCCGGGCTCTCCCTACCGGGAGAGTCCTCGGAATCCTCGCCACCCGCCGGAGGAGCGTCTTCTGCTGACGGCTCGGGCTCGGGCGTAGGGGCAGGTTCGGACTCTTCCTCTTCCGCTGGGGCCGGGTCGATGGTTGGAGGGGGGACTTCCTCAGGAGCCGAGACATCGGCTGAAGGTGGGATGTCTGCCTCAGCGGGTTGTGCCGTGGGTGGCGACGATGCGGGACCCGCGCCGGTCGGCGCGGGGGACGTATCGGAGACAGGACCCGCGGCCCTGCCACCCCCCGTCTGCCCGTTCTCCAGGCGCTCGATGCGACGAAGCAGGCCGGCGGTATCTGGATCAAGGTCGGGTCTCGCTGCCTTGAGCAGAGCGATCTCGACGGCCATGCGGGCGTCGTCGCCCTCTCTTAGAGCGGTCAGGGCGTCTGCCAGCTGGTCGATGGTCCTTATGAGGTTGGCCGGCTTGATCGCGGTCGCCTGGGCCTGTATGCGGGCGGTGTCGGTGGCGGTCACGACGAAGGTGGTCGGCACTTCGCCGGTCGTCTGGACGATCAGCAGGTGGCGCAGGTGGGCGAGGAGGTCGCGGGCGAACTGCGAGGGGTCGCGGCCGGAGCGGGCCATCCGCTCCACCCCGAGCAGGACGCCCCTGGGGTCCTCAGCGATCACCGCGTCGACCGCCTCGAAGAGGAGGTCGGCGTCGGCGGCGCCGAGCATCTCCAGCACGTCCTTCAGCTCGACGTGCTCGCCGCCGAAGGCGACCAGTTGGTCGAGCGTGCCGAGCGCGTCGCGGAAGCTGCCGGAGGCCGAGCGGGCGATCATCGCCACCGCGCCCTCGTCGATCTCGATCGACTCGGCGGCGGCGACCCGGGTCAGCACCTCGGAGATCTGCTCCAGCGAGGGTCGCTGGAAGTCGAAGCGCTGGCAGCGGTCGGCGATCGTCGCCATCACCTTGTGCGACTCGGTAGTGGCGAGGACGAAGACGGTGTTCGGCGGCGGCTCCTCGAGCGTCTTGAGGAAGGCGTTCCAGGCCTCTTTGGTCAGCATGTGCGCCTCGTCGAGGATGTAGACCTTCCAGTGGCCGCCGGCGGGCGCGTAGGCGACCCGCTCGCGCAGCTCGCGGACGTCCTCGACCGAGCGGTTGGAGGCGGCGTCCATCTCGATCACGTCGATCGAGGTCCCGGCGGCGATCGTCAGGCACGACTCGCACTCGCCACACGGCGTCACGGTCGGCCCGCCGCGCTCGCAGTTCAGCGAGCGGGCGAGGATCTTCGCCATCGAGGTCTTGCCGGTGCCGCGCGAGCCGACGAAGAGGTAGGCGTGGTGGACCTTGCCCTGCTCGACCGCGTTGCGGAGGGTGCGGACG
>DASURF010000015.1:0-29763 GCA_036280195.1 Solirubrobacterales bacterium
ACAGGCAAAGGTGAAATGGTGCGGTAAGAGCGCACCGGCGTCGCGGTGACGCGGCGGCCAGGCAAACCCCGCCCGGTGCAAGGCCAAGCAGGACCGTCGACCCGGCTCGGCGAGGTCCAGGTAGGCCGCAGAGATAGATGGCCGCTCACGACAGGATCCGGCTTACAGGCCCGCTAAGGGAAAGACCTCCGAAAGGGGGTCTTTCCTAGTTCTGGAGCCGAAAAGTGGGGGTGCTGGACGGCCTGCAAAGTTTCTGTCTTAGCGTTTGCTAATCTGCCGCCCACATCCGCTGAATCTCCGCGCACATATCGCGGAGAGCGGGGGACCCGATCAGTTGGGGCGAGTCGCGGCGACTGCCGCGTAGCGCAGCTCTTTCAGCGCGAGCCCGTCAGCTAACCCCGCAAGCGCTTGGAAAGAGATGCAGACGATCAACCAAACTTCCCTGCGCTGGGCCCTGGCCCTGCTCGCATTCCTCGCCCTCTTCGGCGGGCTCGCGACCGGTGCCCGGGCGGCGACCGGCGGTGCCTCGAGCTTCACCCCGACCGCCAGCGCCAGCGGCGAAGAGCTCGCTTTCGGCACCTGGCGCTACGGCGGCGCCAGCTGGTACGGGCCGGGGCTCTGGGGGAACAACACCGCCTGCGGCCAGGTCCTGCGGCCGCAGACGATGGGGGTCGCCCACAAGACCCTGCCCTGCGGCACCACGGTCAAGTTCGTCTACCACGGGCGGGCCGTCGTCACCCAGGTGATCGACCGCGGCCCCTACGTCAACGGCCGCGCCTGGGACCTGACCAAAGCGGTCAGCGACGCCCTCGGCTTCGAAGGCGTGGGTCGGGTCCGTTACGCGATCGCGCTCAACGACGCGGCCGCCGCCAGCCGCCGCTGACCAAAGCTTTCTCCGGCCGCTCCGCGGGCTACGCTGCCGTGTTCAGGCAGGTCAAAGGACGAGAGGAGCAGCGTTTATGTCGAGGTCTTCGCAGGGAGCGGTAGCCGTCCCGAGGACGCGAAGGTGGCAATGGTCGGTTCTGGGCATCGTCGCCTGCTCCCTGGCGCTCCTCGTCGCTCTTTCCCCCGGCAGCGACGCGGCGAAGGTCGGCCGCACGACCGTGATCCTCGGCCAGACCGCGAGCGAGCCTGACCCCTCCTGCCCCGACCTTCCCTGCCAGGCGATCGGCAGCGTCACCGGCTTCCAGGTCAACAACGGCCAGACCAACCTGCCCTTCTACGTCACCCACGACGGGACGATCAAGGCCTGGACCCTGACCCTGGCCCAGCCGACCAACAGCCAGCGGACCTTCTTCAACGGCTTCTTCGGGACCCCGCCGCAGGCGCGCCTGGCGATCCTGCGCCGCGTCCCCGGCACCAACCCGCCGCGCTACACGCTGCGGCGCCAGGGCTCGGTCAAGGTCCTGACGCCTTATCTGGGGCAGACGGTGAAGTTCAGCGCCAACCTCAAAGTCGAAAAGGGCGACGTCGTCGGCCTCACCGTGCCGACCTGGGCGCCGGCCTTTGCCCAGGACCTGGACGCCAAAAACGTCTGGCGCGCCAGCCGCGAACCGGAAGCCTGCAAGAACGCGACGGACATCCGCCAGGGCGAACCGCAGGAAAAGGTGGGCCGGCGGGCGACCTACGGCTGCAAGTACAGGACGGCGCGGCTGCTTTACACGGCGACGCTTGTCGAGGGGCGTTAGCCCCTCGACTTACGCCACCGGTGGTAGCGCCCTCGGCCCGCCCTGGTCTTTGGGCAGTGCCGCCGCGCTCGCGATCAGGCTCTGGAACTCGTTCAGTGCCAGGTGCCCGACCGCCTCGAGGATCTCCTCGTCGGTCCAGCCGATCTCACGCGCCTCCTCGTGGAGGTGGAGGGGCGGGGGTCCCTCGGGGTCGAGCGTCTCCTCGAGGAACTTGAGCAGCGCCGCCTCCTTCTCGTCGGCGGAGGTGAAGCTGCGGGCTTTGGAGACCTCGTCGAGGCCCAAGCCGGCCCGCCGCGCCGATTTGGCGTGCTGGGCGATGCTGTAGTTGTCCCCTCGGTACTCGGCAACTGCGAGCGCGATCCGCTCCCTCGTCGCCTGCGGCAGGACCCCGCCGCGAAGCTCCGAGCGCATCCGCGTGTACGCGCGCAAGACGGACGGCGCTCCGGCGAGCACGCCGACGAACTTCGTCACCGCGCCGCCGGCGGCCTGAATGCTCTTGATGAGAGGAGCGCTCTCGTCAGGCGCCGTCAGCTCGTCGTGGATCTGGAATCTGCTTACTGCGGTTTTTACCGTCACTGGCTTCTCGCTTTTGGCTCTGCGTCGGCGGCAATCGTCTTTACAGAGCCGTTATCTGGCCTTTACTTTACTTTTAGCCGCTTACTTACCTGTCGTAAGTTATACCTAGATAACCGGACGCTTTCAAGCGGTTACGCGGCTCTTTCCTCTACCCCGAATACGGCTACCCGCACCAGATCGGTTCATTCGCCTAACCTTGCGGCCTTCCAGACAGCCAAGGAGGCATGAGGCATGGCAGAGCAACCCCGCAGCGCCGCCGACGTGATCGAGCTCGTCAAGCAGCACGACGTCCGCTTCATCCGCCTCTGGTTCACCGACGTGCTCGGGCAGCTGAAGAGCTTCTCGGTCAACGCCTCCGAGCTGGAGGACGCCTTCGAAGGCGGGATGGGTTTCGACGGCTCCTCGATCACCGGCTTCAACCCGATCGAGGAGTCCGACATGCTGGCGGTGCCGGACCCGGCGACCTTCGCCCTGCTTCCCTGGCGGCCCGAGGAGGACGCGGTGGCGCGGATGTTCTGCGACATCCAGGTTCCCGGCGGCGGCCCCTACGAGGGCGATCCGCGCTGGATCATGCGGCGGGCGCTGAAGCGAGCCGAAGACCTCGGCTTTGACGCCTACAACATCGGCCCCGAGCTGGAGTTCTTCTACTTCCGCTCCGCCAAACCGGAGGGCGGCGTCCCCGAGGTGCTGGACGAGGGCGGCTACTTCGACCTGACCACGCTCGACGCCGGCTCCGACCTGCGCCGGGAGACGGTGCTGGCGCTGGAGAAAATGGGGATCCACGTCGAGTACACCCACCACGAGGTCGGCCCCTCCCAGCACGAGGTCGACATGCGCTACAAGAACGCGCTCGAGATGGCCGACGACTGCATGACGTACCGCATCGTCGTCAAGGAGTACGCGATGAAGTACGGCTACCACGCGACCTTCATGCCGAAGCCGCTGTTCGGCGAGAACGGCTCGGGGATGCACGTCCACCAGTCGCTCAGCCGCGACGGCAAGAACGCCTTCTACGACGAGGACGACCCCTACTACCTCTCGCCGACCGCGAAGTCGTTCATCGCCGGCCAGCTCAAGCACGCGCGGGAGATCTCGCCGCTCTTCGCCCAGTGGGTCAACTCCTACAAGCGGCTCGTCCCCGGCTACGAGGCGCCGGTCTACCTGGCCTGGTCGCGGCGCAACCGCTCGGCCCTGATCCGGGTGCCGCTCTACCACCCCGGCAAGGAGTCGGCGACGCGGGCCGAGCTTCGCTGCCCGGATCCCGCCGCGAACCCCTACCTCTGCTTCGCGGGGATGCTGCAGGCGGGGCTCGAGGGGGTCGAAAAGGGCTACGAGCTGCCCGAGCCGATGGAGCAGAACCTCTACCACCTCTCGCAGGAGGAGCTGTCGCACCAGGGGATCGAGCAGCTGCCGGCGACGCTGGGCGAGGCGGTCGAGGTCGCCGCCGAGTCGGAGCTGGTCCTGCGCACCCTGGGCGAGCACACCTTCCGCCGCTTCGTCGAGATCAAGCGGCAGGAATGGGACGACTACCGGGTGCAGGTCACCCCGTACGAGATCGAGAACTTCCTGCCGATCCTCTGAGCGCTCGGCGCGCGGGTCCTGTCTCCGATTCCGGGCTCTCCCTACCGGGAGAGTCCTCGCAATCGTCGCCACCCGCGCGAGGAGCCGCTAGAGCTGACGCCTCAACTCGGTGGCGTCGGTGACGGGCAGCCGGCAGGTGAAGTTTTCGCAGACGTAGGCGGTGGGCCGGCCGTCGACGGTGGTGCGGTCGGTGAGCAAAGGTGGCTGTTCGGAGCCCTCCGGGCCGCCGGCTAGGACGAGGCGGAAGAGTGGTTTCTCTCGGACCACCGCGGCCAGGTCGTCGAGCTCGTCGCCGACCAGGGCGACCTCGCGGGTGGGGGAGAGGTGGAAGTCGAGCGCCCGGAGCAGGTGGGCGAAGGCGTCGGGGTGCTCGACCGCCGGTTTGCCGAAGAGCGCGAAGACGCCCTCGGCCCACTCGGCGTAGCGGCGCTCGCCCGTCAGCGCGGCCAGCCGCAGCAGGCCCAGGGCGGCGGAGCTGTTGCCGGAGGGGATCGGGTGGTCGCCGACCTCCTTGCGGCGGGCGATCAGCTCCTCGTGGTCGGAGGAGGTCGAGTAGAAGCCGCCGCGCTCGGGGTCGCCGAAGCGCTCGATCATGGTCTCTGCCAGCCGCCGCGCCTCGCTGAACCAGCGCGTCTCGAAGCTCGCTTCGTAGAGGGCGAGCAGGGCTTCGAGCAGGAAGGCGTGGTCCTCGAGGTAGGCGTTGAGGTGGGCGCGGCCGTCCTTGTAGGTGCGCAGGAGGTTGCCGTCGGCGTCGCGCAGCTCGGCGAGGACGAACTCGGCGCAGGTGCGCGCCGCCTCCAGGTAGTCGTTGCGGCCGAGCACCGCCCCGGCGTCGGCCAGCGCCGCGATCGCCAGCGCGTTCCAGGAGGCGAGCCGCTTGTCGTCGAGGCCGGGCCAGACCCGCTGCGCCCGCGCTTCCAGCAGCGCCCGGCGGGCCTCGGCCAGGCCGGGTGGCTCGGGCGCATCGGCGCCGCCGGCCAGGTGCAGCACGTTCGAGCCCTCGAAGTTGCCCTGCTCGGTGACTCCGTAGTGCTCGAGCACCGGGTCTGCGCCCTCGCCCAGCACCTCGCGGATCTGCTCCGGGGTCCAGACGTAGAAGCGGCCCTCCTCGCCCTCGGAGTCGGCGTCGAGGGCGGAGTAGAAGCCGCCCTCGGGGCCGCGCATCTCGCGCAGCATCCAGTCCAGGGTCTCCTCGCAGGCCCGCCGGTAGCGCTCGTGGCCCAGCTCCTGCCAGCCGTGCAGGTAGGCGCGGGCGAGCAGGGCGTTGTCGTAGAGCATCTTCTCGAAGTGGGGGACGAGCCAGATCGCGTCGACCGAGTAGCGGGCGAAGCCGCCGCCGAGCTGGTCGTAGATGCCGCCGGCGAGCATCCCGTCGAGGGTCAGCTCGACCGCCTCGGTCTCGCCGCGGGTCAGCAGCAGCTCCAGCGAGGAGGCGGGCGGGAACTTCGGCGCGCCGCCGAAGCCGCCGTTGCGACGGTCGAGCGCACCCAGCAGGCGCTGCACCGCTCCCTCCAGGTCGGCAGGCCCGGGCAGCTCGCTGCGCGGCTCGAAGGCGCCGATCGCGCCCAGTCGCTCGCGCGTGCCCGGCGCTTTCGCGCGGATCTCCTCGCGCTGGGTCTCGAAGGCGTGGACGACCGCTTCCATCACCATCCGGAAGCTCGGCATGCCGCGGCTCTCGTCGGGTGGGAAGTAGGTGCCGCCGTAGAAGGGGACGCCGTCGGGGTCGAGGAAGACGGTCATCGGCCAGCCGCCGTGGCCGCTGATCGCCTGCACCGCCTCCATGTAGATGGCGTCGACGTCGGGGCGCTCCTCGCGGTCGACCTTGACGTTGACGAAGTGCTCGTTCATGTAAGCGGCCGTTTCGGGGTCCTCGAAGGACTCGCGCTCCATCACGTGGCACCAGTGGCAGGCGGAGTAGCCGACCGAGAGCAGGATCGGCAGGTCCTCCTCGCGGGCGCGGGTCAGCGCCTCCTCGCCCCATGGGTACCAGTCGACCGGGTTGTCGCGGTGCTGGAGCAGGTAGGGGCTGGTCTCCTGGGCGAGGCGGTTGGCCATCGCCCTGAACCTACCCGGCGGCGGGCAAATCGAGTATTCGCCCCGCGCGCTCGCTGAAAGTGGGGCAGACCTGGGTTCTTCCCGGTCGAGATTGGACGGATTGTCGGGTTGGCGGTCTACCGTCTCTTAGATGAAGGGCCCGCAAGGACCAGGACAGGCCGATCCCGCGGTCGACGCGGTGCTGGCGAAGCTGGCGCCGGAGGACCGCGCGGTGGTGAGCGGGGCGCTCGAGAAGGCGGAGAAGACCGAGGCCGAGCTGCGATTCCTCGCCGACCACGACCCGCTGACCGGGCTGCTGAACCGGCGCCGCTTCCGCGCCGAGCTCGACCAGTACGTCTCCTTCACCGCCCGCTACGGCGGCCGCGGGGCGGTGATGGTGATCGACATCGACGGGCTGAAGCGGGTCAACGACAGCTTCGGCCACCAGTCCGGCGACACCCTGATCCGGCGCGTGGCCGAGATCCTGCGCGAACGGGTGCGGGCGACCGACCTGGTGGCGCGGCTCTCCGGCGACGAGTTCGCGGTGCTGATGCCGCAGACCGACACCGCCGGGGCGATGCAGCTGGGCGAGGACCTGCGCAACCAGGTGGCCGAGGGGCTGCCGGCCGGCAACGCGGAGCTCGAGGGGGCGACGATCAGCGTCGGCATCTCGATGTTCGGCGGCCAGGGAGAGGTCGCCGCCGAGGCGGTGCTGGTCGCCGCGGACGAGGCGATGTACCAGGCCAAGAAAGAGGGCCGCAACCGGATCATGCTCTTCCACACGCCGGGCGAAGACGGCGAGAAGGCCGAACGGACGCAGACGACGAGCGCGAGGATCCGCGACGCGCTCACCCAGAACCGCCTGCGCCTGGCGACGCAGCCGATCCGCAGCCTCGCTTCGGGCGGGATCGAGCGCTACGAGCTGCTGCTGCGGATGACCGGCGAGCACGGCGAGCTGCTGCCCGCCTCCTCGTTCATCGAGGCGGCGGAGCGCTCGGGCATGGTCCAGGAGCTCGACCGCTGGGTGGTCGCCCGGGCGCTGGAGTTGATTGCCGAGCGCCAGCGCGCCGGCGAGCCCGTCTCCCTGCACATGAACATCTCCGGCGCCTCGCTGACCGACCTCTCGGTGCTCGAATTCATCGAACGGCGGCTGGACGAAGGCGAAGCCGATCCCACCCGCTGCACCTTCGAGCTGACCCAGACCTCGCGGGTCGAAGACCTCGACGCAGCCGCCGGCTTCGCCGACCGCCTGACCGAGTTCGGCTGCGAAGTCGCGATCGACGACTACGGCGCCGGCTTCGGCCCCTTCGCCTTCCTCAAGAAGGTCCCGTTCGACGTGATCAAGATCGACGGGACCTTCGTCCGCGACATGTCCCGCAACGACGCCGACCAACTGGTCGTCAAGGCGATCGTCGAGATCGCCCGCGGCCTCGGCAAGCGGACGATCGCCGAGTTCGTCGAGGACGAGGACACCAGGCAGCTGCTCGCCGAGTACGGGGTCGACATGGCCCAGGGCTTCTACCTTGGGCGGCCGGTGGATGCCGAGGAGCTGAGCGCCGCCTAGCGGCGCTAACCGGCTTCGCCGCGTAGCTGCGCGCGCTTGATCTTGCCGCTGCTGGTCTTCGGCAGCTCGGCGGCGAACTCGACGATGCGGGGGAACTTGTAGGGCGCGGTCTCGCGTTTGCAGTGCTCCTGTAGCTCGCTCGCGAGCGCTGCGTCGCCGCCCCCGTTACGGAGGACGACGATCGCGCGGACGACCGAGCCGCGCTCGGGGTCGGGCGCGGCGACCGCGGCGGCGTCGGCGACGGCCGGGTGGGAGAGCAGCGCCGCCTCGACCTCGGCCGGGCCGATCCGGTAGCCGGAGGAGAGGATGATGTCGTCGCCGCGGCCCTCGAAGTAGAGGTAGCCGTCCTCCTCGCGGACCAGGTCGCCGGTCTTCCACCAGGAGCCCTCGAAGCGCTCGCCGTCGAGATAGCGGGAGAAGAAGGTGGGGGTGCTGTGGGTGAGCAGCTGCAGTTCCCCCTCGACGATCCGGGTTTCGATCCCCGGCAGCGGCCTGCCCATCGAGCCCTGCCGCACCGGCTCGCCGACGAGGTTGGCGGTGACATGGCCGGTCTCCGTCTGGCCGTAGCCGTCGGCCGGCTCGAGGCCCATCTCCGCGCGGAAGGCGGCGATCGTCTCCGGATCGAGCGGCTCGCCGGCGGAGACCATGCGGCGCAGCTTCGGCAGCGGCCGCAGGGCGGTGCGGCGGGCCAGCATCCGGTACTCGGTCGGCGCCTGGCAGAGGACGTCGACGCCGAGCGCCTCGGCGAAGTCGAGCCGCTCGGCGGGGTCGAAGCGGCCGTCGTGGATGACCGCGGCGGCGCCGGTGATCCAGGGGGCGAGGAAGACGTTGCGGGCCGACTTCGACCAGCCGGTCGCGGTGGTGCACCAGGCGAGGTCGCCCTGGCGCGAGCCGAACCAGTGCTCGGCCTGGATTCGCTGGCCCATCAGGTAGCGGTAGGCGTGGACGACCCCGCGCGGCTCGCCGGTGGTGCCGGAGGTGAAGACGATCAGCGCCGGGTCCTCGGGCCCCATCTCCTCGACCGCCGCCGGAGTCTCCTGGGGCAGGTCCTCGTCGAGGACGCGGGCGACGTCGGCCATCGTCATCGCCGGCACCCCGTCGGGCAGCTCGGCCAGCAGCGCTTCCTCGCCGACGCAGAGCTTGGGGTCGGCGGCCGCGACCCGGTGCTCGAGATCGTGCCGGCGCAGCATCGTGTTGCAAGGCAGCGCCACCGCCCCCATCCGCCAGCAGGCGAGCAGGGTCAGCACCCACTCGATCCGGTTGCCGACCAGGGTCATCACCACGTCGCCACGCCGCACGCCGCGGGCAGCAAACGCCCCGGAGAGCCCAGCCGACTGCGCGACAAGTTCGCCGAAGTAGTGGTCGCGCCGATTCCCCTCGGCGTCCAAAGAAACGATCCCCAGCCGCGAGGCCGGGGATCGTTCCATCAAGTCCTCGATCAAATTCACGGCGGGGAGTCTGACTGAAGTGGAGCAGGGGAGAGCGGGGCACCTCCTCTATCGTCAGGCGCGGTGCCCACTGATGAACCGATCCGGCTCGTGCCTGCCGATCCTGGGTGGTCCGAGCGGTTCAGGCTCGAGGAGGACGCGATCGGAGCGTGGGTCGTGGGCGGCATCCACCACGTCGGGAGCACCGCCGTTCCCGGTCTCGCCGCAAAGCCCGTCGTCGACATCCTGGCCGGGGTTCGGGATCTCGAGACTGCCCGTGCCTGCTTTGCGCCCCTCGCTGTTCTTGACTACCTCTATGCGCCGTACCTGCCCGAAGTGATGCACTGGTTCTGCAAGCCCGATCCCGCCCGACGCACCCACCATCTACACCTCGTGCCGATGGTCTCGCGGCGTTATCGCGACGAGCTGTCCTTTCGCGACCGGCTTCGCGCCGACCCCGGACTCGCCGCGGACTACGCGGCACTGAAGTATCGCCTCGCCGAGCGTCACCGGGACGATCGTGAGGCTTATACCGATGCCAAGGGCGCGTTCATCCGAGCGGCTCTAGCGGCGCCCTGAAGACGACCTGAAGCAGGCGCGGTAGAGGTTATGCGCCCTATAGGGGCCATAACCTCTACCGCGCTTTTCCTGGCTACCGAAGTTCGCTCGAAGACTTCTTCAGCAGCTGCCGGGCGATGATCAGCAGCTGGATCTGCTGGGTGCCCTCGAAGATGTCGAGGATCTTCGAGTCGCGGGCCCACTTCTCCAGCAGCTCGTTCTCGCCGTAGCCGACGCTGCCGCAGAGCTCGACGCAGCCGAGGGTGACGTCGACGCAGGTGCGCCCCGCCTTTGCCTTGGCCATCGAGGCCTGCAGCGAGTTCGGCTTCGAGTTGTCAGCCATCCAGGCGGCCTGCAGGGTCAGCAGCCAGGCGGCCTCGTAGTCGGCCTCCATCTCGAGGAAGCGCGCGGCGGCGGCGTGCTGGTTGTTGGCCGGCACGTCGTAGTCGATCGTCACGCCGGCTTCCTTCAGCCGCTTGCGGGTCTCCTCCAGCGCCGCCCGGGTGACGCCGACCGCCATCGCGGCGACCAGCGGCCGGGTGTTGTCGAACGTTTCCATCACCCCGGCGAAGCCCTTCTCCTTCACCTCGGGGTCGCCGAGCAGGGCCTCTTTCGGCACTCGGCAGTCCTGCAGGGTGAAGTTGGCCGTGTCGGAGGCGCGGATCCCGAGCTTGTGCTCGAGCCGGTCCAGCTTCAGGCCGGGGTTGTCGCGCTCGACGATGAACGACTTGATCGCGGCCCGCCCTTTCGAGCGGTCGAGCGACGCCCAGACGACGATCAGGTCGGCCCGGTCGCCCGAGGTGACGAAGATCTTCTCGCCGTTGAGGACGTACTCGTCGCCGTCGAGCTCGGCGGTGGTGCGGATCGCGGCCGAGTCCGAGCCGGCTTCCGGCTCGGTGATCGCCATCGCCGCCCACTTGCCGCCGTACTGTTCGAGCTGCTGCTCGGTCGCGACCGAGGCGATCGCCGAATTGCCGAGCCCCTGGCGCGGCATCGAGAGCAGCAGGCCGACGTCGCCCCAGCAGAGCTCGATGATGCCGAGCACGGTGGAGAGGTTGGAGCCGTTGCGGTTCTCGCCGTCGTCGCTCTTCTCGCGACGGACGCCGGCCGCGCCGGCGCCGCCGATGTCGGAGCCCTCGTTCATCCCGTCGATCAGGGAGGCGAGCATGTCGAGCTCTTTCGGGTAGCTGTGCTCGGCCTCGTCGTACTTGCGCGAGATCGGGCGGAACACCTCGGTGGCGACCTGGTTTGCCTGCGTCGCCAGCGGCTTGAACTTCTTCGGTATCTCGAGATTGATCGTCATGTTCTGTCCTTCGCTCGTCTTAGGCGTGTCGATTTGCTCTCGGTATGCGAGAGGAAGTCGCCACTAGACGAGCAGGGCGCCCTCCATCACGCCCGCAGCTCGGAGGTCTCGGTACCAGCGCTCGACCGGGTGCTCCTTGACGAAGCCGTGGCCGCCGAGCAGCTGCACGCCGTCGGAGCCGATCTGCATGCCCTTGGTGGTGCAGAGCTTGCGGGCGATCGCCGCCTCACGGCCGAAGCTCTCGCCGCGGTCGGCGCGGCTCGCCGCCCGGTAGGTCGCCAGCCGCATCGCGTTCGACTCGATGCCGATGTCGGAGACGGCGAAGGCGACGCCCTGGCGGTTGGAGATCGGTTCGCCGAACGCCTGGCGGTCGTTGACGTAGGGAATCACGTAGTCGAGGACGGCCTGCGCGGTGCCGCTGGCGAGGCCGCACCAGGCGATTCGCGAGCGGTTGACACAGGCGGCGTAGTCCTTCGTTTTGGCGTTGCCCTCGCCGAGCAGCGCGCTCGCCGGCAGTTTCACCTTGTCGATCAGCAGGCGGCCGGTGGCGGCGGGCCGCAGGCCCATCGCCGGCTCGTCTTCGACCGAGAGGCCCTTGGCGCCGGACTCGACCACGAACAGGGCCGGGCCGATGCCCTCGGCGTCGGCGGCGATCACGAACAGCTCGCAATCCGTGGCGCGGGCGACCAGCGACTTGACGCCGCTGAGGACCCACTCGTCGCCTTTCTTCTTCGCCTTCGTCTCCAGCTCAAAGGGGTCGAAGAGCGGCCGCGGCTCGAGGATCGCCAGCGCCGCGGCGGGAATGTCCTCGCCGGTGAAGGCGGGGAGGTAGGTCGACTCCTGGTCGGCCGAGCCCCAGAGGCCGATCGCGGTGGCGGCGGCGCCGGGGGCGAGGGCGGCGTAGGCGATGCCCATGTCCCCGTGGGCGAGGGCCTCGCCGATCAGCACCGAGGTTACGGCCGACTGCTCGGTCATCACGCCGCCGAGCTCCTCGGGCACGCCGAGCATGTTGACGCCGAGCTCGTTCGCCTGGTCGAGGATCTCCTTCGGCGTCTCTCGCTTCTCGTCTGCCTCCAGAGCCGCGGGGCGGATCTGGTCGGAGGCGAAGGAGCGGCCCGCCTCCTGGAACATCTGCTGCTCGTCGTCGGGCGTGAGGTCGAAGAGGCCTTTCGATTTGCCCTTCTTCTGGCGGGCGGGTTTGCCCAGCCGCTGCGCGGCCGAGAAGGTGCGGCCGGCTGCGGTCGCGCCCTTGAACCCGTTCTTGGTCCCCTGGAAGAGGGCCTTCTCAACCTGCTTGCGGAGACGGATCCGGTCCAGCAGGTCGGAGCCGGCGAGGCGGTTGAGCGCCCGCAGGCCGAAGCCCATGCTGCGCTCCGCCATCCCCTTGTTCTCGGTGGTGGTCGTCACTTCTTCTTCCTTCCGGTTTTGGCGGTTACACGTCCATCGAGGTGCGGCGTGCCCTTCTTGGCATCGCGGACAGCGAAAAGAATCTCTTTGCCTTTCTCCTGGCTGGCGAACTCGACCTTCGCCGGCAGCAGGATCGGCTTGCGGAAGCGGACCTCGACCTCGAAGCTGTCCGGCAGCCGGCCTTCCAGCTGGGCCAGCGCTCGCGCCTTGGTCCACATCCCGTGCGCGATCGCGCTCGGGAAGCCGAGCGGCTTCGCGGTCAGCGAGTGCATGTGGATCGGGTTGCGGTCGCCGGAGACGCCGCCGTAGCGGCGCCCGAGCCCGCCGTCGAGCTTCCACTCGGCGCTGGCCGGCGTGTCCTCCGGCAGTGCCTCGAAGCCCTTCTCCGCCCTGGCGTCCTTGTCGCCCTTGCCGCGCCGCAGCATCGTGCTGACGCTCTCCCAGACGACCTCGCCGTCGACCAGGACCTCGGTCTCCAGCGAGAAGGTCTGGCCCTTCGGGTGCGGCTGCAGCTTCGTCGGGCGAACGCGGATCGTCATCGCCTCGTCGATCCCGATCGGCCGCTTCTGGGCGATCGAGTTGGAGACGTGGACGAGGCCCACCGCGCCGAACGGGAACCGCCCGTCGCTCATCACCGCCATGTGCAGCGGGAAGGCGAGCATGTGGGGGTAGGTCGGGGGGAGGGTGTCGCGCAGGGAGAAGCCGCAGACCTTGGCGTAGGCGGCGACGTCCTCCGGCCGGGCCTTGACCCCGGCCAGCTCCAGGTCGAGCCCGTCCGGGATCTCGCCGCCGCCGCCCGGCACGAACGGCAGGCGCCCGGCACCGGGAATCATCGGCAGCGCCGCGCGCGCGTAGAGCGGCAGGATGCTGGGGCTGCTGTCGAGCGTCTTCGTCATCAGGCCCCCAGCAGGCTCTGACCGCAGACGCGGACGACGTTGCCGTTGACGCCGGTCGAGGCGGGGCTGGCAAACCACGCGATCGTCTCGGCGACGTCGACCGGCAGCCCGCCCTGCGAGAGGCTCGAGAGCCGGCGGCCGGCTTCGCGCGGGCCGATCGGCATCGCCGCGGTCATCTGGGTCTCGATGAAGCCCGGGGCGACCGCGTTGATCGTCGCTTTGCGCTTGGCCAGCTCCGGCGCCATCGCTTCGACCATCCCGATCACGCCGGCCTTGGAAGCGGCGTAGTTGGTCTGGCCGTTGTTGCCGGCGATCCCCGCCATCGAGGAGACGCCGACGATGCGCCCGTTGGCGTTCAGCAGTTTCTTCGCCAGCAGCGCCTCGTTGATCCGCTCCTCGCTGGAGAGGTTGATCTCCATCAGCTGCGCCCAGCGCTCTTCCGGCATCTTCGCGATCGTCCGGTCTTTGGTCACGCCGGCGTTGTGGACGACGACGTCGACCCCGCCGGAGAGCTCGGCGGCGATCACCTCGGGCGCGTCGTCGGCGGTGATGTCGAGCTCGATCGAGCGGCCGCCGATCGCGTCGGTGACAGCCTTCAGATCCGCCGCCATCGGCGGGATGTCGAGGCCGACGACTTCGGCCCCGTCGCGGGCGAGGGTGTTGGCGATCGCCGCGCCGATCCCGCGGGAGGCGCCGGTCACCAGCGCCACCTTGCCGGCCAGCGGCTTGTCCCAGTCGATCTCGGGAGTGGGGGCGACGCCCTTGCCGATCCGGATGACCTGCCCGGAGACGTAGGCCGATTTGGGCGAGAGGAGGAAGCGCAGCGTCGACTCCAGCTGGTCCTCGGCGCCGGGTTCGACGTAGACCAGCTGCGCGGTGCAGCCGCGGCCGCCGATCTCCTTGCCGAGCGAGCGGGTGAAGCCCTCCAGCGCCCGCTGGGCGATGTGGGCCTCGACCGAGCCGGCTTCGCCCGGCGGGGTGCCGAGCACGACGGCGCGGCCGCTGCGCTGCAGGCGCGCGACGGCGGGGTAGAAGAAGCGCTGCAGCTCGACCAGCTCGGTCGAGTCGGATATGCCGGTGGCGTCGAAGACCAGCGCCTTCGCCTTGCCCTCGGCGCCGGCCCGTTCGGCCTTGACGCTGTCGAGGACGGCGGCGATCGCCTTGCCGAGCCGGCCTTCCGGCGCGGCGCCGGTCAGCACCGGGCCGCCGACGACCGGCCGGCCCTCCTCGTAGCGGTCGAGCGAGACGGGCTGGGGCAGCCCGAGCTGCTTGGCGATCGTGCCGACGAGCGGCGCGTTGACAACCTGTGAGTAGCGGTCAGCCATGAGTTACTTGGCACCTCCCGGGGCCTCGAGGATCGCGACGACACCCTGGCCGCCGGCGGCGCAGATGCTGATCACGCCGCGGCCTTTGCCGTCTTCGTGCAGTTGCTTGGCGAGGCTGGCGACGATCCGCCCGCCGGTCGCGGCGAACGGGTGGGCGGCCGCCAGCGAGCCGCCGTTGACGTTGAGCTTCTTGCGGTCGATCGCGCCGAGCGGCTGTTTCCTGCCCAGCTTTTCGGAGCAGAACCCTTTGTCCTCCCAGGCCTTCAGCGTGCAGAGGACCTGGGCGGCGAACGCCTCGTGGATCTCGTAGTAGTCGAAGTCCTGCAGCTTCAGCCCGGCGCGGTCGAGCATGCGGGGCATCGCGTAGGCCGGCGCCATCAGCAGGCCTTCGCGCTTGTGGACGTGGTCGACGGCCGCGGTCTGCGCCTCGGTGATGTAGGCGAGGATCGGCAGGCCGCGCTCCTTCGCCCACTCCTCGGAGGCGAGGAGGACGGCGGAGGCGCCGTCGGAGAGCGGCGTCGAGTTGGCCGCGGTCATCGTCCCCTCGGGGCCGCCGAAGACCGGCTTCAGCTTCGCCAGCTTCTCCTCGCTCGAGTCGGGCCGCAGGTTCTGGTCGCGGTCGAGCCCGATGTAGGGGGTCATCAGGTCGTCGAAGAAGCCGCGGTCGTAGGCCGCGGCGAGGTTCTTGTGGCTCTTGACCGCGAGCTCGTCCTGCTCGGAGCGGCCGATCTCCCATTCCTCGGCCATGATCGCGCAGTGCTCGCCCATCGACATGCCCGTGCGCGGCTCCTCGTTGCGGGGGATGTGGGGGACGATGTGACCGGGCCGGACGCGGGTGAGCGTGCGCAGTTTGCCCATCGTCGAGCGTTCGCGGTTGGCGTCGAGCAGCGTCTCGCGCAGTTGTTCGTTGAGGCCGATCGGTGCGTCGGAGGTGGTGTCTGCGCCGCAGGCGATCCCGGAGTCGATCTGGCCGAGGGCGATCTTGTTGGCGACCAGGATCGTCGTCTCCAGCCCGGTCCCGCAGGCCTGCTGGACGTCATAGGCGGGGGTCTCGGCGGCGAGCCGGGTGCCGAGCACGCTCTCGCGGGCCAGGTCGCGGTCATGCGAGTGCTTGAGGACGGCGCCGCCGGCGACCTCGCCGAGCGTCTCGCCCTGCAGGCCGTAGCGGTCGATCAGGCCGTCGAGGGCGGCGGTGAGCATGTCCTGGTTGCTCGCGTGCGAGTAGACGCTGTTGGAGCGCGCGAACGGAATCCGGTTGCCGCCGACGACGGCGACTTTGCGGGTCTGGGCCTTCATTTGGTGTCAGGTCCTCCTTGGGGGGAATCGGAAGTGGGGGTCGAGCGCTCGCGCAGGCCGGGCTCGACGGTGGAGATCAGCAGCTCGGCGGCGTCCTCGGCGCCGATCGCCTCGGTTCGCAGCCACCAGCGGGCCAGCGCCTCGGAGGCGCCGAGCAGGGCGGTGGAGAGGGCTTCGACTTCGACCTTGGCGGCTTCGCGCCGCCGCATCGGCAGCTGCGCCAGCAGCGAGGCCGAGACGAGGTCGAGGATCTGGCCGCGGTAGGCGGCGACGCGGTCGTAGACCTCGCCGGCCTGGGGGAGGGTCTCGTCGAAGAGGACCGTCCAGGCGGAGCGATCGGTGTCGAGGAAGGAGAAGAAGGCGCGGACGCCGGCCCCGAGCGCGTCGCCCGGGTTGGCGGTCTCGCTGACGGCGTCGGCGATCGTCGCGATCAGCGCGTCGCCCGCCCGCTCCATGCAGGCGATGTAGAGCCGCTCCTTGTTGCCGAAGTAGTTGTAGAGGAGAGGCTTGGTGACACCCACCGCAGCGGCGATCTCATCCATCGTCACCGCCGCGTAGCCACGCTCGGCAAACAGCCCGTGCGCCGCCGCCAGCGTCTGCTCCATGCGGTCGTCCCGCGAGAGCCTGGTGCGAACCGATGCATCCATCGGTGCATACGTTACCCCAATATAAATTTATATGCGCGTAATGTGATCGATCCCACAGGGGGAGCTGACCGAGCCGCTAGCCGGCCCATTTGATTAAGGAATTTTGACTTTGGGTAAAGCGCTTTAGAACCTTATCCGTACCGAAAGGAATAAAGATGCCTTTTCCTTTATCTCGACGACTACGCAAGCTGATCTCATCGGCAGCGGCTGCTGGTCTGGTTGCCTGCGTCCTGGCTTTCTCGGCTTCCTCCGCCGTCGCGGCCACCTGGACGATCCAGACCACGCCGAACGCGGCCGGTGCCGAACACAGCAACCTCTACGACATCTCCTGCGCCTCGACTGCAACCAAACCCTGTGTTTCGGTCGGAAAGCAGACGGCAAGCGGAGGGAAAACCTCTCCCTACGCGCAGTCCTGGAATGGGACCACCTGGACCAACATCGAAGCCGGCGTGCCGGAAGGGGCGACGGCGGGAGAACTGCAGTCAGTGGATTGCTTCTCCTTCCTTGAATCCTTGTTCTGCTTCGCGGCCGGTTCCTACACGAGCAGCGGGGTGACCAAATCCCTGATCGTGAGCGGTGAATCCTCAGGCCTGTCCGCGGTGGAACCGACGCCCAACCCGGAAGGTGCAAGCGAAACGGCCTTCAAAGGGATGGCCTGCCGGGTCTTCAGCTGGACGTCGTGCATCGCGGTCGGCTACAGCGTGAAAAGCGGTAAAAAAACGGCTTTCGCCGTCATGCTGAACTCGGAAGCGATATGGGCGACCCAGTCGATTCCGGAACCCGAAGGCGCGACCTCGAGCGAACTCCACGGGGTTGACTGCCCCACCTCGACCTTCTGCGTGGCGGTGGGGAGCTACACCGTCAGCGGTGGCTCGATCTGGGCATGGTCGGCCACCTGGAACGGGGCGTCCTGGACGCTGCGGACCATTCCGAAACCCGCGGGTTCGATACGCACCGTCCTCCTCGACGTATCCTGCAGCAGCGCCTCGGCGTGCGCGGGCGTGGGGATCTACAGGGACTCCGGTGGCCTGCAGACATCGTTCGTGCAGCGTTGGAACGGAACCGCATGGTCCCACCAGAGCAGCCCCAACCCGGTTGGCTCTACCAACACGGTGTTCCAAGGTGTGTCGTGCACCACGGGCCCCTGTGTTGCGGTCGGCGACTGGAACAACGGCAAAACCTGGCTGCCGATGGCCCAGGAATACAACGGCAGCGCCTGGGCCCTGGACACCACTCCGAACCCGGTAGGGGCGACGGAAACGATTATCGAGGGCGTCGCCTGTCGGACCACCGGCTGCCTGTCGTCCGGCTGGTACAAAGATTCGGGCGGAAAATTCAAGACGCTCGGCGAGAGCCGCTAGACGTCGACGGCAGAATCAGCCGACCGATCCACGGCCCGCCACATGGCGGGCCGTGGTGGTTCAGACCTCGGAGAAGCCGAAGCGGAGCTGGAGGCGGCGGAGGGGGGCCGGCGCCCACCAGTTCCAGTCGCCGAGCAGGCGCATCAGCGAGGGGACGAGGAGGGCGCGGACGATGGTGGCGTCGATCATCACGCCGACGGCCATCCCGATCGCGATCTGCTTGACGAAGAAGACGCTGCTGACGCCGAAGGCGAGGAAGACGAGGGCGATCGCGAGGGCGGCGGCGGTGATCACGCGGCCGGTGCGGCCGATGCCGACCGCGACCGCCTCCTCGTTGGAGTCGCCGGCGTCGTAGCGCTCTTTGATCCGCGCCATCACCAGCACCGCGTAGTCGGTGGCGAGGCCGAAGATGACAGCGAAGAGGAAGACCAGGCTGGTCACCTCGATCGCCGCCGGGCCGGTGTAGTCGAGCGGGGTGTCGAGCCAGCCCTCCTGGAAGGCGAGGACGAGGACCCCGAGCGTCGCGCCGAGGGTGAGGCTGTTCATCACCAGCGTCTTCAGCGGCAGCAGGATCGAGCCGGTGAGGAGGAAGAGCAGGAGCAGGGTGGTGAGGGCGACGATCGCGACGACCAGCGGCGCGTGCTCGACGAGGCTCTGCTTCTGGTCGATGAAGCCGGCGGTGTTGCCGGAGACGAGGACGGCGGCGCCGGCCGGAGGGGAGAGGCTGCGGATCTCACCCACGGCATCCTGCGACTCGCCGCTCAACGCCGGTTCGGCGAGGGCGAAGTTGGCGTAGGCGATGCCTTCGCCGGCGGGCGTGAACGGCGTGCCGCGGACGACGCCGTCGACCGAGCGGACCCGACGTTGGAAGGCCGCCAGCTGCGCGGCCCCGGCGGGCCCGTCGACGGTCACCGTCACTGCCTCGGTGACGTCGCGCGGATAGTGGGCGTCGAGGTAGCGGTAGGCGTCGTAGGAGGGCTGTCCAGGGGGAACCGCTTCGGCGCTGGGGCCGGTCAGGGTGGTCCAGAGGAGCGGTGCCGCCGCGGCCAGCAGCAGCGCCGAGCTGCCGAGGGCGACCGCGACCGGGCGCCGCATGACGCCGCGCGCCAGCCGGTACCAACCGTCGGAGGCGTCGGAGACGGCGGGGCCGCGGCGGATCGAGAGGGCGTCGATGCGGCTGCCGAGAAGCGCCAGCAGCGAGGGGACGACGAGGATCGCCATCAGCGCCGAGAGCACCGCGACGGAGGCGCCCGCGACCGCCATCGAGTAGAGAAAGCGCTGCGGCATCACGATCAGCGCCGCCATCGCCGCGGCGACGGTGAGGCCGGAGAAGACCGCCGTTCGGCCGGCCGTCTGCACGGTACGGCGGTGCGCCTCCCGCGACGCACCGCCGCGCCCTATCTCCTCGCGATATCGCGAGACCAGCAGCAGCGCGTAGTCGACCGCGAGGCCGAGGCTGAGGCCGGTGGCGATGTTGAGCGCGAACAGCGAGGTGTCGGCGAAGCTCGACATCACCCGCAGCACCAGCAGCGTGCCGACGATCGAGATCACCCCGAGCAGCAGCGGGATCGCCGCGGCGATCACCCCGCGGAAGACGAAGAGGAGAAGCAGCGCCAGGATCGGGAAGGCGATCAGCTCGGCCTTGGTCAGGTCCTTGCGGGTCTGGTCGTTGGTCTCGTCGAAGCCGGCGGCGAAACCGCCGAGGCCTGCGTCCAGCGGGCTCGAGGCGAGGATCTCGCGGACGTCTTCGGCGGCGATGCCGCCGGCGTCCTGGGTGTCGTCGGTGGAGAGGTAGACGGGAAGCGTCAAGGACTCGCCGTCGCGGGCGATCAGCCTGGCACTGCCCGGTGCGCCCCGGAGGGGATCGACGACCCTGCCGACGTATTCGACGCCGGCGATCTCGCGGCTGAGGCGACGGACTTCGCGGCGCACCGCCGGGGCTGAGGTGTCGAGCCGACCGCCGTCGGGAGCCCGGACCACGACGACCAGGGCGGGGTTGGGGTCGTAGCCGAGACCGTCGCGGAGCAGGGCGCCGGCGCGCTCGCTCTCCGAGGCGCTGTCGGTGAAGCCGGCCGCCTTCAGGTGCTGCTCGACGTCGCGGCCGAGCACCGCCGCCAGGAGGGTGAAGAGGGCGACCGCGCCGAGGACGAGCTTCGGGTGCTTCCAGGTGAGGTCGGCGATCCGGCCCATCGGCGGCGACTGTACCAGAATCCCTAGTCTTCAGTTGGAAAAACAAAGTAAGTTACACTCCGAGGGTGCCCCGGAGGAGGAGTTACGACCAGGCCTGCAGTGTTGCCACCGCGCTCGACCACATCGGCGAGCGCTGGTCGATGCTGATTGTGCGCGAGCTCCTGCTCGGCCCATTGCGCTTCTCGGAACTGGCGAAGGGGGTCGGCGGCGCTCCGACCGACGTCCTGACCAAGCGTCTGCGAGACCTCGAGGCCGACGGCATCGTCCGCCGCCGTGAGCTGTCTGAACCAGCGTCCGGGACCGTCTACGAGCTGACCGAGCTTGGCCGCGAGCTCGAAGAGCCGATCATCGATCTTGGCCGCTGGGGCTTGAACTTCTACCGGCTCGAAGACCTGCCGGGCCTGGTCACGGCCTCGCTCGCCAACGCGCTCCGCGTGATCCTCGACCCGCCCCAAGAAGCGGAGACGATCGTCCTCCAGGTTCACCACGAAGGCCACTCGAACTGGCTGCGGATCGGCGGCGGCGAGAGTAGCGCCGGCCGCGGCGAGGCGGGACGCGCTGACCTCGCCCTCAGCGGCACCGCCCCGGATGTGATCAGAGCGATTGCCCTTGGCGGCGAGGCCGAGGAGCAGGTCAAGATCGAGGGGGATCGCAGCCTCCTCCTCGTCCTGCGCAGCTGGATCGAGCTCCCCGATCGCCTGCGGGCGGAAGTAGATCAAGCTGCCGGGCACCGGCCGGCGATCTGACGGGAGCTACCCGTCGGCCGCGTGATCTGGCGACCTCGCCGGTGAGTCCTGTGCCCGACAGCAAGCTGTGAGGAGGACGGGGGGACTCGAACCCCATCCGAAGTGCTACTCCCCCCTCGCGAAGGGCAAATCGATGCTTTATCCTCGTTTGCGGTTATCAACCGTTCCGGGGGTAGCTCCCCCGCACGAAATAGACCCGCTTCGGCGGGTCTTCGTGATTCAGGGGTCGAAGGAGTCGGCTAGCTCAGCTCGGTGCCGTCGTAGAGCTTCTTGACGTGCACGGTGCCGGCGGGGGCGGCTTCGATGCAGAGCTTGCAGAGGACGCACTCGTCGCAGTTCTCGTCGACGATCTCGACGGTGCCGCCGGCGTCCTTGTAGATGTCGACGGGGCAGACTTCTTCGAGCTTGGCGGCGAGGGCGGCGTCGCCCCGGATCGAGTCGTCGACCTCGACGTCGATGAAGACCTTGGTCATCTGCTCGGCCATCAGGCGGTCGCTCCGATCTTTTCCTTGACGACGTCCGGGATCTCGTCGATGCGCTCGACGACGCGGATTCCGGCGGCTTCGAGGCGGGCGATCTTCTCGGTCGCGGTGTCCTCTTTTCCCTCGACGATCGTGCCGGCGTGGCCGAAGCTCATGCCTTTCATCTCGTCGTCGTCCATGAATTTGCCGGCCATGAAGGCGACGATGGGGAGGCGCGAGTTGTTGTCCTTGACCCATTCGGCCAGCTGGGCCTCCATGCGGCCGCCGGGCTCGGTGTAGATGACGATCGCCTCGGTCTGCTCGTCGGCCTCGAAGTAGGGCATCAGCTCGGCGTAGGTCGACCCGATGATCGCGTCGCCGCCGATCGAGACGGCGGTGGAGACGCCGAGGCCGGCCTGGGTCAGCGAGGAGGAGATCTCGGTGGTCATCCCGCCCGAGCGGCTCATCACCCCGACGCGGCCGGGCTGGTAGGCCTTGGCGGCGTCTTTGGCGGGGCCGCCGATGCCGCCCATCTTGCAGACCTCGGGGACGATCAGGCCGAGGCAGTTGGGGCCGATGATCCGCGCGCCGCGCATCTCGGCCAGCTCGACCATCTCGGCGACGTCGCCGCGCGGGATCCGCTCGGTGACGACGACGATCAGCTTGATCCCGTTCTCGATCGCCTCGAGTACGGCGTCCTTGGTGAAAGCGGGGGGGACGGTGACCACCGAGCCGTCGATCGGGGCGCCGTGGTGCTCGACCGCCTGGGCGACCGTGTCGAAGACCGGCACGCCGTGGACCTCGCGGCCCTTGCGCCCGGGCGTCACGCCGCCGACGATCTTGGAGCCGTAGTCGAGGCACTCGCGGGTCAGGTTGACCGCCTCGCGGCCGGTGATCCCCTGGACGATGAAGGTCGTGTCCTCGTTGAGCAGGATGCTCATGCGGGCGCTCCCTGGATCTTGGCGACGGCGCGCCCGGCGGCCTCCCACATCGAGACCGAGCGGTCGCAGTACTCGACGCCGTATTTCTCGAGGATCTTGAAGCCCTCCTCCTCCCAGGCACCCGGGATGCGGAAGATCGCGATCGTCTCGCCGGGGTCCTTGCCGAGTTCGAGGCAGGCCTTGATCACGCCGCGGGCGACGATGTCGACGCGGGTGTTGGAGACGATCGACATCATCACCGCGATCTTCTCGACGCCGTCCTTTTCGAGGACCTCCTTGGCCAGGCCGCAGGCCTTGGCGACCGACGGGTTGCCGCCGATCTCGGAGTAGTTGGCGGGCTTGCCGCCCTGGTTGCGGACCGCGTCGGTGAGGGTCAGCGAGCCGCCGCCGGCGCCGATCACGAGGCCGAGGTTGCCGGTGAAGCCGTGGTCCTTGCCCTGGATCACGCCGCGGTGGTCGGCGGCGTCGATCGCGCCGACGTTCTTCTCGAAGTCGGAGGGTTCGTAGGTCTCGCGGGTGTCGTCCTCGGCGATCGCGAGCTCCTTGCGCAGAAGCTTCTTCTGCCGGCCGACCGCCTCGTTCTCCATCTCCATGTGGGCGTCGAGGGCGACGAAGCTGCCGTCGGTCAGCTCGGCCAGCGGGTTGATCTCGGCCAAGGTCATGTCGTTGTCGCGAAAGAGGCGGGCGAGGCGGGCCAGCACCGGGGTGGCGCGGTTCAGCTGCGAGCCGGTGACGCCGGTGGCGGCGACGACCTGCTTGGCCTCGAAGTCGGAGATCGGCAGCAGGTTGGAGACGTGGCCTCTGCCGACGTGGTCGGGGTGGGTCTCGGCGACCTCCTCGATGTCGATCCCGCCCATGTCGCTGAACAGCATCAGCGGCTTCTTCGCGGTGCCGTCCCAGACGACCCCGGCGTAGTACTCCTGTTTGACCTCGGCTTTGGGGTCGACGAGGACGCCGCGCGGCATGTGGCCGTTGATTTCCAGCTTGAGGATCTCCTCGGCGTGCTGGGCGGCCTCGTCCGGGGTGTCGGCGAACTTGACGCCGCCGGCCTTCATCCGGCCGCCGCTCAGCACCTGGCTCTTGATCACGACCGGGCCGCCGATTTCCTCGGCGACCTTGCGTGCCTCATCGGCGCTGGTGCAGAAGCCGTACTTGGTGACGGGAATCCCCGCCAGCTCGACGATCTTGCGTGCCTCGTACTCGTAGAACCGCATCGCGGCGCGGAACCCTATCCAAACGGCGGATGGCGGAAGTCCCCGACCCGTTTCATCGGGAACGGAACGCTGACGTGATTTGCGAAAAGCGCCCGCACCGCGCCCTTCCTGCCGCGCCCGTAGCTGCTCTTCAGCTTGCCGCGGAAGATGCCGACGCCGTCGGCCTTGACCCGCGCCAGCCGCTGCCAGTTGCCGCCGCGGAACGCCTGCAGTTCGACGACTCCCGGCCCGCTCGAGGGGGTGCGACCCCAGTACTCCAGCCCGCCCGGGTGCTTCTTGCCGTGCGGCTTGCGGGCGAAGGCGACGAAGGGGAAGCGGAAGCTGACCAGGACTTCCTTCGGCTGGTCGTTGGCGAGGTTGTCGGCGCGGAAGTAGAGGCCGGACTGGACGACGGATTCCTCACCGGTCATCGGCTGGTCGCGGAGGAGGTACCAGAAGAAGTGGGTGACGCCGTTCGTCCATGCCTCGTGCAGCGCTTCCGCGGTCCACTGGGTGAGGATCTTCATCGGCAGGCCGTTGGGGTCGGGCGGGCTGGAGTCCCAGGCGAACTCGGTCACCCACAGCTGGGTCCGTTTGAACTGGCCCTGGACGTGGCCGGCTTTGTTCGCCGCCTTCAGCAGCGTCTGCATCTTCCCGAGGTCGCCCGCCTGGACGTCGTTCGGCCGCCCTTCGTGGGTCGGGCCGCCGGTCGAGTAGGAGTGGACGTCGATCGCGTCGAGGCGGACGCCGCCCTCGCAGCCTTTGATCGGCTTCGGGTTCGTCTTCCCCTTCATGCAGAGCAGTTCCCGGGTGAACCGCATCGGGCCGATGTTGACGCCTTTCTGTTCGGTCGGGCCGAGTCCGCCGCCGATCACGATGTTGCTCGGGTCGACGGCGTTGATCGCGTCGTAGAAGCTGTTGATCAGCGCCCGGTAGAGCCCCGGGGAGAGCGGCTTGAACTCGGTGTTGAACTGGGGGAAGAAGAAGCCGGTGTAGTTCGGCTCGTTCAGGCCCTCCCAGTACTGGACCCGCGGCAGCCCGTTGAAGGTGCCGCTGTAGCGGCGCGCCGCGGCGGTGGCGAAGGCGGCGAGGGCGGCGGGGTCGGGATCGCAGAGTTCGGTCGTCTGCCCGATCGGCGAGGTGCAGCGCTGGGCCCACTTCGGCGCCCCGTCGACGAGCAGGAGCGGGTTGAGGCCGTGCCGGGTTGCTTCGGTGACGCCGGTGTCCAGGTAGGACCAGTCGTAGTGCGAATCGGCGGGGTTGGTCGGATCCCAGCTGTCCGGCTTCTGCGGTGGGGCGATGCTGTGCCAATCGACCACCAGGCGAACCCAGTGGGCGCCGGCGTCGCGCGTGCGCTCGAAGGAGAGGGGGTTGTAGTCGCCGATCCCGGAGATCCCGGTTTCGAACGGCCGCGCCCAGGCGGCGCCAGGCAGGGCCAGGAGGAAGAGGAGTAGCGCCGTCAGCAGCGCGAGACTGGATTTGGGTGGCTTCGAGTGCATAAGGCCTTTGTCGGGTGGAACCGGCCTCTGGTTTAGGCGCGGTGTCCAGGCTGCGGCGCGTGGCGCATCCGTACCCAGTAGGCGACCGAGCCAATCAAGGTCAGCACGATCGCCAGCGGCAGCCAGAGGCCGAGGTCGCCGTCACCGACGCCCGTCGCCTGGCCCAGCACCTGTCCGAAGCCAGAGGAGCCCTGCGGCTGCCCGGTGCCGGTCGGAGCGGCATTGCCGTTGCCGCCGGCCTGTGAGACGTCCTTCGAGCCGGTGGTTTCGGTCGAGCCGGAGTCGTCGCCGCTGCCCGAGGTGGCGCTGCCGCCGCCCTGGCCGGCGGGTTCGCCGCCGCCGGTCTGGCCCGCGCCGGTGGCGCTGCTGCCGCTGTCGGCGGTGACGAGTTGGGGCGGGGCGGTCTCGGCGGCGACTTCGGCCGCCGCCTTGCCCGCCGGGCCCTTCGACTCGAGCTTCTTGGCGTTGCCGGCCCCGAGCGCGTCGCCGGGGGTCGCCCCCTTGCGTTTGCCGCCGCTTTCGCCGCCGGCGCCGGGGAAGCTTTCCGTGTACTGGTTGGCGGCCGAGTTGGCGGGCGGAACGTAGTATTCCGCCGCCGCGGCGGCGGGCAGGACGAGCGCGGCTACCAGCGCGGAGGCGGCCGCGATCGAGCGGATTTGGCTTCGGCGTTTCATCGCTTGGTGGCGAGGGCCGTTGTCCGACCCGTGCTCCTAGGATAGAACCGCATGGAGGCCGGCTCGATGCGGTGGCGCGAACTGGTGGCGAAAATTCGCGCCGAATGGGACTGGGCGGCGGCCGCCTCCTGGGCGCTCTGCTTCGGCCTCGTCCTCTTCCTCGGCCTGGAAGGCGGCGGCTACGACCCGCTCGTCCACGACCAGGTCGGGATCGCCGCCTGGTGGGCGCTGCTGGCGACCGTCGCCGTCGGCCTGCTGCCGCGTCGCCGGCTCGGCCCTGCCGCGCTCGGTGCCCTGGGGCTGCTTGTCGCCTTCGCGCTTTGGATCGGCCTCAGCCTGATCTGGACCGAGAGCGTCGAGAAAACCTTCACCGACTTCGCCCGCGCCCTCAGCTACGTGGCGATCTTCGCCCTGGTCATGCTCAGCCGCGACGGGCGGGAAACGCAGCGGTTGATCGGCGCCGTCGCCGCGGCGATCGTCGCCGTCGCCGGCGTGGCGCTGCTTTCGCGGCTGCACCCCGACTGGTTCCCGACCGCGCAGCAGACCGGGCGCATCCTCGAAGCCGAAGACCGGCTCTCCTTCCCGCTCAACTACTGGAACGCGCTCGCCGCACTGACCGCGATCGGGCTGCCGTTGCTGCTGCACCTGGCGAGCGGGGCGCGCCGGATCCTCACCCGGACCGCAGCGGCGGCGGCCCTGCCGGCGATGATGCTGGTCCTCTACCTGACGCTCTCCCGCGGCGGCATCGCCGCGGCGGCGATCGCGACGCTGGTCTTCCTCGCGGTGGCCGCCGACCGGCTGCCGAAGCTGGTGCCGCTGGCGATCGCGGCCGTGGCCGGGGCGTTCCTGATCGCCCTTGCCCACGATCGCGAGGCGCTGCACGAAGGACTGGCAAACGCCACCGCCCGCGAGCAGGGCGACGAGCTGATGCCGATCGTGATCGTCGTCTGCCTCGCCGTCGGCGCCCTGCAAGCCGGGATCTCGGCCCTGGGCCGGCGGTGGAAGCGGCCGGACTGGTCGCGCCCGTCGAAGGAGGGGGCCTGGGCGGGGGTGGCGCTCGGCGCCGTCGTCCTCCTGGTCGCGGCGCTGGTGATCGGCGCGCCGGGTCGCGTCTCCGACGCCTGGGCCGAATTCAAGGAGGGCGGGGGACCGGGCGAAGGCAGCGAGCGGCTCTCGAGCGCGGCCGGCGAGAGCCGCTATCAGTTCTGGACCTCGACCCTGGACGAGAACGCGACGGCACCGCTGATCGGGACCGGCTCGGGCACCTTCCAGTTCTGGTGGGCGCGGGAAGGCGACGAGGCCGAAACCGTGCGCGACGCCCACTCGCTCTACATGCAGACGCTGGGGGAGCTGGGGATCGTCGGCCTGCTCCTGCTCCTCGCCTTCCTCGCCTGGGTCCTCGTCAACGGCCTGCGCGCCGCCCTGCTCAGCGACGCCGAGGAGCGCTCGCGACTGGCCGCGGCCCTGGCCGGGTTCACGGTCTTCGTGCTGACGGCGGCGGTGGACTGGATGTGGCAGGTGCCGGCGGTGCCGGTGGCGGCGCTGATGCTCGCCTGCGGCTTGCTCGTGGCCGGGGGCGTCGGCGTCAAGCCGCGGCTTCCCGTCTCCTGGCGGGTCGGCGTCGCGGTCGTCTCCCTGATCGCGATCGTTGCGATCGCGATCCCGCTGGCCTCGCTCAGCCTCACCCGCCAGAGCCAGGCCGCCGTGCGGGGCGGCGACTACGCGGCCGCGCTCGAGGACGCCAGGAGTGCCCAGAACGTCGAGCCGGCGGCGGCCACGCCACGCCTGCAGCAGGCGCTGGTCCTGGAGCTGATGCGCGACTTCCCAGCCGCCGAAGCGGCGGCGCGCGAGGCGGTCGACCGCGAGCCGACCAACTGGCGCCTCTGGCTGGTTCTCTCGCGCATCGCGGCGGAGAACGGCCGTCCTGACGCTTCCGTCGCGGCCTACAGGGAAGCGCGCAACCTCAACCCCCGCGGAGAAATCTTCGAGCGCTAGGGCGGGACAGGGGGCGCCGGGCGGCTTGGAATACTGCCCGCCGTGCGCTTTTCCCCTGAGGTCGGCCGGTGAGCCGGCCAGCTCGTCGTTTCGCGGTTCTCGGACTCCTCGCGGGCGCCTTTTTGGCGGCCGGGTGCGGCACCGTCGTCGACCCGGTCAAGCTCGAGGACACGATCCAGGCTGACCTGGAAAGGTCACTTCATGTCAAGATTCAGGCTGTCGACTGCCCCTCTGATGTCTCAGTTGACCCGGGCGCGACCTTCACTTGTGAAGTGATTTTCTCCGACGGCGAGCGGAAAGTAGCGACGTTGAAAATTCGCAACAAGGATGCCGACATCTCGATGATCGGCCTCAAACCCAAGAATTAAGAGAGGCGAGCAAGAGGCGAAATGAGCGACCTGACCACTGCCCCAGCTGAGTTGACGACCCACGAGAAACTGCTGAGCTGGGTCGACGAAATCGCCTCCCTCACCGAACCGGACTCCGTCCACTGGTGCGACGGCTCCGCTGAGGAGTACGACCGCCTCGCCCAGGCCCTGATCGACGCCGGCACCTTCGAGCGCCTCTCCGACGCCAAGCGGCCGAACAGCTACCTCGCCCTCTCCGATCCCGCCGACGTCGCCCGGGTCGAAGACCGCACCTTCATCTGCTCCGAGCAGGAGGAGGACGCCGGTCCGACCAACAACTGGCGCGACCCGGCCGAGATGCGCGAGACCCTGAACGGCCTCTTCCAGGGGTCGATGAAGGGCCGCACGATGTACGTGGTCCCCTTCTCGATGGGTCCGCTCGGCTCCGAGATCTCCGAAATCGGCGTGCAGCTGACCGACTCCGCCTACGTCGCCACCAACATGCGGATCATGACCCGGATGGGCAAGGGCGCGCTCGAAGTGCTCGGCTCCGACGGCGACTTCGTCCCCTGCGTCCACTCGGTCGGGATGCCGCTGGCCGAGGGCGTCGAAGACGTCCCGTGGCCCTGCAACGAGGCCAACAAGTACATCGTCCACTACCCCGAGACGCGCGAAATCTGGTCCTTCGGCTCGGGCTACGGCGGCAACGCCCTGCTCGGCAAGAAGTGCTTCGCGCTGCGGATCGCCTCGGCGATGGCCCGCGATGAGGGCTGGATGGCCGAGCACATGCTGATCCTCAAACTCACCTCGCCCGAGGGCAAGGTCAAGTACGTGACCGGGGCCTTCCCCTCGGCCTGCGGCAAGACCAACCTGGCGATGCTGGTCCCGACCCTGCCGGACTGGAAGGTGGAGACGATCGGCGACGACATCGCCTGGATGAAGTTCGGCGACGACGGCAAGCTCTACGCGGTCAATCCCGAGGCCGGGTTCTTCGGTGTGGCGCCCAACACCAGCCAGCTGACGAACCCGAACGCGATGGACACGATCGAACGGAACTCGATCTTCACCAACTGCGCCAAGACCGACGACGGCGACATCTGGTGGGAGGGGATGACCGGCGAGCCGCCGGCGCACGCGATCGACTGGCACGGCAACGACTGGACGCCGGACTCCGACAAACCGGCCGCTCACCCCAACGCCCGCTTCACGACGCCGGCCTCGCAGTGCCCCTCGATCGCCCCGGAGTGGGAGGACCCGGCTGGGGTGCCGATCGACGCCTTCCTCTTCGGCGGCCGCCGCGCCACCGTGGTGCCGCTGGTCCAGGAAGCGTTCGACTGGGAGCACGCCGTCTTCATGGGGGCGACGATGTCCTCGGAGACGACCGCCGCCGCCGCCGGCGCCGTCGGCCAGCTGCGCTTCGACCCGATGGCGATGCTGCCCTTCTGCGGCTACAACATGGGCGACTACTTCGCCCACTGGCTGAAGGTCGGAAAGCGCGAGGGCGCCCAGCTGCCGCGCGTCTTCTACGTCAACTGGTTCCGCAAAGACGCCGACGGCAAGTTCCTCTGGCCCGGCTTCGGCGAGAACAGCCGCGTCCTCGAGTGGGTCTTCCGCCGCTGCGACGACGAGGCGGAGGCGGTCGAGACCCCGGTCGGGCTGCTGCCGGCCGAGGGCGAGATCAACACCGAGGGGCTGGACATCTCCGAGGAGGCGATGCGCGACCTGCTCAGCGTCGACCTCGACCTGGTGCGCGAGCAGCTGCCCCAGGTGAAGGAGCACCTCGCCAAGTTCGGCGACAAGCTGCCGGCTGAGATCTCAACCCAGCTCCAGGCGCTCGAAGAGCGCCTGGGCTGAGCGGCCCGGCGGAGGCTTACGAGTTGTAGGCCTCCGCCAGCTCCGGGTCCTTCTCGGCGAGCATTTCCGCCAGCTCGACCATCACCTTGCACTGCTTCCAGGTGGCGTCGTCCTGCATCTTGCCGTCGATCATGTGGACGCCGCGGCCGTCGGGGATCGCCTCGATCACCTTCTTGGCGAACTTGACCTCGTCCGGCGGC
>DASURF010000016.1:0-7073 GCA_036280195.1 Solirubrobacterales bacterium
AAGGTCGCCGAGGCCGTCTTCCGCATCTTCGACCGCCAGGAGTGGCTGCGCGTCAACCGCGCCCGCGCCCGGATCAAGGTCCTGGTCGACAAGATCGGCATGGACGCCTTCCGCGAGCTCGTCGACGAGGAGCTCGAAGGCGACTGGGTCGGCGAGCGCGAATTCGGCCCCGAGCTGGTCGAGCGCCTCAGTTTCAGCGTCGACGAGGAGGCCAACGCGCCGGAGCCGCCGCTCCAGCCCGCCTCGCCGAACGGCGACCGAACCGAGTTCGAGCGCTTCCTCGCCGGCAACGTCCAGGCGCAGCGCCAGGAGGGCTTCAACACGGTCGAGGTCAAGGTCACCCGCGGCGACCTCACCCCGGAGCAGTTCCGCGGTCTCGCCCAGATCATGCGCGAGTACACCGGCGGCGCCGCCCGTAGCACCGTGCAGCAGAACTTCGTCCTCCGCTGGGTCCGCGACGAGGCCCTCTACGACGTCTACGAGCGCCTCGCCGCCCTCGGCCTCAACGAGGCCGGCGCCCGCGAGATCACCGACGTCGTCAGCTGCCCCGGCACCGACAGCTGCAAACTCGGGATCACCGCCTCGATGGGCCTCAACCGGGCGATCAAGGAGCGGGTCGACTCGCTGCAGATCAGCGACGAGCTGACCAAGCGCATCCACATCAAAATGAGCGGCTGCCCGAACGGCTGCAGCCAGCACCACATCGCCAACATCGGCTTCTACGGTGCCTCGCTGAAAGTGGGCGGTCGCCAGATGCCGGCCTACATCCCGCACATCGGCGGCAACTTCGAGGGCGGCGAGGTCGCCTTCGGCAAGCGGCTGAAAGCCCGCCTGCCCGCCAAACGGGTCCCGGAGGCGGTCGAGCGCTGGATCAGCCTCTACGAGTCCGACCGCAACGAGGGCGAGGAGTTCAACGCCTTCGCCGAGCGGGTCGGCGCCGAGCCCTTCGAAGCCGCCGTCAAGGAGCTGACCCTCCCGGCCGAGTTCAGCCTGGAGACGATGCAGCAGTTCATCGACTGGAACCGCTCGAGCCCCTACGAGGTCGTGCGCGGAGAGGGGGAGTGCGCGATCTAGTCGCGCGCCACGATGAAGCCGCCTCCCGTCACCCTCTCCGGCACCGTGCCTACACCTGCCGACCTCGACCACGAGGAGATCGCCGACAAGCTCGAGGAGAGCACGGCGCAGGAGGCGCTGGAGTGGATGTTCGAGAACTTCGGCACCCAGCACTACATCGCCTGCTCGTTCCAGAAAACGAGCTCGGTGACCGCCCACCTGGCGAGCACGGTCAATCCCGAGGCGCGTTTCTTCTACCTCGACACCGACGTCCTCTTCGAGCAGACCTACGAGACCCGCGACCGCCTCGCCGAGGCGCTGGGGATCGAGTTCGATCGCTTCCACAACCTCACGCTTGAGGAGCAGGAGGCCCAGCACGGGCCGGAACTGTGGAACCGCGATCCCGACTCCTGCTGCGGCATCCGCAAGGTCGAGCCGATGCGCCGCGCGCTCTCTTCCGTAGACTGCTGGGTCGCCGGCGTCCGCCGGGCAGACTCCAGTTCCCGAGCCAAGACCCCGAAGTTCGGCTGGGACAAGCGGTTCAACCTCTGGAAGCTGAACCCACTCGCGGACTGGACCGAGCGCGACGTCTGGAACTACATCCGTGAGCACCACCTCCCGTACAACCCGCTTCACGATCACGGCTACCCGTCGATCGGTTGCACCCACTGCACCCAGCCGGTCGAACCGGGTGGAGATCTGCGCGACGGTCGCTGGAGCGGCATCGCAAAGACCGAGTGCGGGATCAACTAGCGGCGCCGGCAAGCCGCCCCTGACCCTTTAGACCCACCCCCGACCCCACACAGGTGAGATGAGCGAGACCATGGCTGAGTTGTCCCTGACCCTTTCCGAGCGCCACACGGCGGACTTCGAGATGATCGGCAACGGCGGGTTTGCGCCGCTGACCGGCTTCCAGGGGTCCGCCGACTGGGAGCGCGTCTGCAGCGAGATGCGGACCGCCGACGGCGAGTACTGGCCGATCCCGATCACGCTGGCGAGCGACCTCGAGTGCGAGGTCGGCGACGTGATCGAGCTCTCCTCCGACGAAGGCAAGAAGCTGGGCCGCCTCACCGTCGAGGAGATCTGGGAGCGCGACGTCAAGCGCGAGGCCGAGCAGGTCTACGGGACCACCGACGAGGCCCACCCGGGCGTCGCCGCGATCTACGAGGAGGGCAACCGCATGCTGGCCGGCCCGATCGAGGTCGACGCGCTGCCCGACCACGACGAGGCCTTCATGCGCCGCTACAAGACCCCGGCCGAGCACAAAGCCGACTTCGAGGCGCGCGGCTGGAAGAAGATCGTCGCCTTCCAGACCCGCAACCCGATCCACCGCGCCCACGAGTATCTGACCAAGGCCGCGCTGGAGACCTGCGACGGGCTCTTCATCCACCCGCTGATCGGCAAGACCAAGGCCGGCGACATCCCCGCCGACGTGCGGATGCGCTGCTACGAGGTGCTGATGGAGAACTACTACCCGAACGACCGCGTCGTCCTCGGCGTCAAGCCGGCGAAGATGCACTACGCCGGTCCGCGCGAGGCGGTCCTGCACGCGATCGTCCGGCGCAACTACGGCGCCACCCACTTCATCGTCGGCCGTGACCACGCGGGCGCCGGTGACTACTACGGCACCTACGACGCGCAGAAGATCTTCGACACGATCGACATCGACGAGCTCGGGATCGAGCCGCTGATGTTCGAGCACACCTTCTGGTGCAACGAGTGCGAGGGTCTCGCCTCCGGCAAGACCTGTCCTCACGACAACGAGGCGCACCTGTTTCTTTCCGGGACCAAGGTCCGCGAGATGCTCGGCAACGGCGAAAGGCCGCCGCACGAGTTCTCCCGCGACGAGGTCGCCGACATCCTGATCGACGCTTACAAGGAGGACTGACAAAGCATGGCTGGTGAGAAGGGCTTCACCCTCTGGTTCACCGGGCTCTCCGGAGCCGGCAAGACGACCATTTCCCGAGTGCTCGAGGGGCATCTGCGCGAGCGCGGCTCGAAGCTGGAGATCCTCGACGGCGACATCGTCCGGGAAAACCTCTCCAAGGGTCTCGGCTTCTCGAAGGAGGACCGCGACACCAACATCCGCCGGATCGCCTTCGTCGCCGACCTGCTCAGCCGCAACGGCGTGCCGGTGATCACCGCCGCGATCTCCCCCTACGCGGAGATCCGCAACGAGGCGCGCCAGCTGATGGGCGACCGCTTCGTCGAGGTCTACGTCGAGGCTTCGGTCGACACCTGCGCCGAGCGCGACGTCAAGGGTCTCTACGCGAAAGCCTTCGCCGGCGAGATCAAGGAATTCACCGGCGTCTCCGACCCCTACGAGGCCCCGGAGAACCCGGAGTTCGTCTGCCACACGGAGAGCGAGAGCCCCGAGGAGTCGGCCGAGAAGCTGCTGGCCTACCTCGAGGAGCGCGGCCTGGTTCCGTCGGCTACTGCCGCGGCCTAGTCGGTCCGCACAAGCGTGTCGAGAGGGGCCGCTTGCGGCCCCTCTTTTTTTTGCGGCGGCGTGGCGACCGCCTACCAGGAGTGGGTGGCCGGAGTGGTCTCGGTGGCTTCTGCGTTCGTTCCTCGAACCCGGAAGGTGTGACCAGAGCCGACTTTCGAGTAGGTCTTGGGACTGGTGCAGGCAGACCATGCGCCGTTGTCCAGCTGGCATTCGGAGGTCGAGGTGGGATCGGTCACCGAGAAGCCGAAGGTTGCGTCTCCGCCGCCGCTGAACGATTTGCTCGTGATCGTCGTATCGGGCACCGGGGTCCCGTCGTAGGCGACCACTGCATCCGTGAAGGAAGTCCACGCCGGCAGCGTCCCCAGTTCGTCGATGACCCCGAACCAGTCGCTCTTCTCGTTGGTCGGCACTTCGGGGTCGGTCCATTGCTTGAGGTTGTAGAGGTAGGCGGCGTGGACGTAGCCGAAGTTGCCGCGGTCGATCACGTCGAAGAGGTCCGCCAGCCACTCGGCCTTGACTTCCTCTCTCATCGCCTGGCTGTCGCCGGGCACGCAGACTTTTTCCGAATCGGACCTTTCTTCGTCGTCGCATGAGGAGTAGCCGATCTCGGTGATCCAGATCGGCTTGTTGATTTTCAGTTCGCTCCGCCAGTAGTCGTAGATCAACTTGGTGGAGCGGAAGTTGAGGAGGGTGCCGGTTTCCGGTTCGGCGAAGGGATCGAAGTACCGCGGGTAGGGATGGACGGCGATCCCGTCGACGTAGTTCCCCAGCAGGGCGTTGTGGGCAACCATCGCTCCGCCCCAGTTGACCGGCCCCGGGTCCACCGCCCAGGTGGCCTCTATCAGGTACTTCGATTCGGGATTCGCCAGGCGCCCGGCGGCCACGGCGGTCGTGTAGAGGTCCGCGTAGCGGGCCGGGTCGACTTCGCCGTTGACGGTGTAGGGGTAATAGGGCTCGTTCCAGATCTCGAAGTACTTCGGGGCGAGGCCGGCTTCCAGACCTGGGTTCGCCAGCCAGAAGTCGCCTCCGGGTCCATAGCGTTCGACGACATGGGCGGTGAAGTCGGCGAAGTCCTGATCGTCGGCGGGGTAGGTGCGTTCGCATACTTTCGGGTCTTCGGTGCCCGAGACCGCCCAGCAGGGCGGACCGATGAGGATCGGGAGGATCGTCATTCCTCGTTCGGCCGCTTCTTCGAACATCAGATCCGTGGCTCCCCAGGTCCATTCGCCGTCGGACGGCTCGACTTTGTGCCATTCCAGGTCCTCGCGCAGGTGGGCGGCGCCGGTTTCGGCAACAACGTCCTGAACCTCTCCCGGCGGTTCGCCGGAGCGGGAGTCGGCGCTGATGCCGACGTGGAGGAGGCGACGGCTCGCCGGCAGTTCGAGCGTCAGCTTGAGGAAGGCGGCGTAGACGGTGCGGGGCGACGTCCCGCTTTCCTTTCTTAGGTTAAGCCGCAGCCCGTCGAGCTGTGATTGCGAGCCGCTGAGAGTGACGGGGAGTGAATGCCAGCCCGTACTGCTGAACAGCTGCGCGGCCAAGGTGGTTCCGGCCGCATCTCTGACTCGTGCCGTCAGAGAATTCGAATTCGGCGTGTAGAACCAGGCGGTTGCTCCGGTGATCGTCGCGCTTTCCAGCTGGACGGTCGATAGGTCGACGGTTATCTCGATTCCGCCCCCGGCGCTGCTGGTCGTGATGTAGTCGCTCGCCGTTGGCGTCTGCTGCTCGGTAATGATGTCGTTGAGCGCAGCCCAGCGGTTGGTAGACCCGACCACAGTCCAAGACCCGACAGATATATCTCCGTTCGGTCGGAGGTAGGCGGACTGGGAGGCAAGTGCCTCCGCGGTGAAACAACTGAAGCCGATAGCCAGAATCACCAGTCCCAGTACCGCGCGGCTCGACTGTCCCATGAACTCCCTCCTCGATCTTTAGATCAAGGACCTTAATTGCTCTACCGCCGCAGGCTCATTCCGCGAGGCGCTCGAGGATCTCGCGGTTCTGCTCGAGACGCTGCTTCAGCCGTTCTTGGAAAGCCTTGTCGGCGCGCCTCTCCGCGATGTGCTTGTCGATCGCTTCTCTTACGGCCTCTGAGATCGGCATGCCGTCCGTCTGGGCGACAGCGGCGAGTTCTGCCGCCAGCTCCGCGGGAAGACGAAGGCTCATCGCTTTGGTCGACATGGTTGCTCGATGTATGAAAGCAGATATGCCGTAACAGATATTCTCTCTAATTTGAGGCAGATACCGCGCAGTGTTAAGGCACTTTTGCTTTGAAGCACATATGCTGCTACCGTGGCACCATCGTTTGGAGCAGCGAGACATTCGGCCCCCTTGCCCTTGGCGACATGCTGGTAATCGGGGAGAGGGAACTCCGCCGTCCGGCCGAGCAGTTGAAGGACGTCATCTCGATCCCCGATGCCCTCCGCGCCCTGCAGGCGCCCTTTCCCGGCCCCGGCGAGGTCGACCGCTATCCCCATCCGGTCGAGAAGTCGGCCGTCTGCTGCTCCCGCATCCTGCGCGCCCACCTCTTTCCGGACGGCAACAAGCGGATCGCCTTCGAATGCATGTGCGAGATGCTGGCTCGGGCCGGACATCCCTGGTCGTGGGAGCCGCGGGAGCTGGACGAGATCGTGGCGATGGTCGATCGCCTGCAGGCGAGGACGATCAGCGAGGCGGAGTTCGTCGCCTGGGTGCGGGAACGGGCTACGGCTTAGGCGGCACCTGCGGCTCGCCGAGGCCGTAGGTGTCGTAGGCGCCGAACATGGCGAAGGTCTTGTGGGTCGGGCCGTGGTAGTCGGAGCTGGCGGTGGGGACCAGGCCCAGCTCGGAGCAGAGCTCGAGGAGGTGTTCGGTCTGCTCCTTGGAGTGGGTCGGGTAGTAGGTCTCGACGCCGTCGGCCTGGAGTGAGCGGATCAGGTCGTCGACCTCGTCGGGCTCGGAGATGTCCCAGTAGGGGTGGGCGATGACGGCGATGCCGCCGGCGTTGCGGATCAACTCGATCGCCTGCTCGGCGGTCGGCCAGCGGCGCGGGACGAAGGCCTTGGCGCCGGGCACCAGGTACTCCTCGAAGAAGGGGCCGAGATCGCCGCCCGCGCCGGCGGCGCGGGCGATGTGGGGGCGGCCGATCGAGAGCGCGTCGCCGGCCTCGCGCACGGCGTCCTCGAGGTGCAGGTCGAAGCCGTGCTCGCGCAGCTTCGCGACGATTTCCCCGGCCCGCGTGACCCGCTCGTGCTGGGCCCGCTCGCAGGCCCCGGCGATCTTGCCGACGTCGACCCAGTACCCGCAGATATGCAGGTCTTCCGCGTACTCGTGCACGCACGACATCTCGATCGCCGGCACCAACTCGATCCCCAACCGCTCCGCGGCTTCCCCGGCTTCGACAACCCCCGCAATCGCATCGTGGTCCGTCAGCGCCAACGTAGTCACGCCGGCCTCAGCAGCCTTCTCAACCACCTCCGCCGGAGGCAGCTGCCCATCGGAAACCGTCGAATGACTCTGCAGCTCGATAAGCACGACGGCGCACCCTAGCTTGGGCTCGCAGCGGGGGTCGTGAGGCCCCCTCCAGACGCTCAACGGC
>DASURF010000017.1:0-76055 GCA_036280195.1 Solirubrobacterales bacterium
TCTTCCGGCGTCGCGAAGCCCGCGTACTGGCGCATCGTCCAGAGCCGGTCGCGGTACATGCCGTCGTGGATGCCGCGCGTGAACGGCGGCTCGCCGGGCTCGCCGAGCCGCTCCTCGAGGCCGGGGGCGACATCGCCCTCGTCGTAGAGGCGGTCGATCTCGATCCCGGAGTCGGTGAAGACCCGCTCGTCGTCGGGCCCGACCAGGGGCGCGATCGTGCGGTGCGCCTCCTGGGCGCCGGATCCGTCGGCTGCTGCCATCGCGGGGGAGAATATTGAAGCGGAACATCTGTCCGCCGGCGGGGTTGTAAAAAACAGCGACCCGGGAATAACCTGGGCAGACAACACGAATCGCCGTAAGTCGCCTATAGGGACAGCAGGGGGCGGCAGCAACGGAGGACTCACATATGAATGAAGCAACCCAGCCACGGATGGCTAGGGGGACGAAGCTGCCGCTGGCGGCTGTCGCTGCTGCGCTGTTCGCGCTGCTGGCGTTCGCTCCCTTCGCTCAGGCTACGCCTGACCCGGTGGCAAGCGGATCAGCCACCGTCACCCTCAACAACGGCTTCGTCAAGTCGTTGAAGAAGCAGGGGGTGAAGATCGTCAAGATCAAGCCCGCGAAGCTGAAGGGCAAGAAGGCCACCTTCCCCGTCGTCGGCGGAGAAATGGACCCGACCAACGGCGCCGGAACGCTCAACCTCGGCGGCGGTCTCAAGTTCAAGCACGGCAAGAAGAGCGCTCCGGTCAAGGCCCTCGTCGTCAACACCCAGAAGAAAGGGCTCTTCGCCAAGGTCGCGGGCAAGAAGGTGAAGCTGGCCACCGTCGCTGGGTGGAGCTACACCCGCGCCGGCTTCGGCGTCTCCCTGACGGTGAAGAAGATGATGGTGACCAAGACGGCGGCGAAGAAGCTGAACAAGAAGCTCGGCTTCAAGAAGGGCAAGAAGCCGTTCGTCGGCAACAGGCTGATGGGCTCGGCGAAGGCCGAAGAGCAGCCGGCGACCGTCACCATCGTCCCGGGCGGCAACGTCAGCTTCAAAGCCGACCAGGACCTGCTGCTGAAGCTGAAAGACGTCGAAACCAACGCCTCGGTGATCGCTCCGACGACCGAGAAAGGCTTCGGCGACTACGAACTCCCGATCACCGGGGGGAACATCAGCCCGGCCGGCACGGCGGGGCAGGTGCAGACCGGCGGTGGCCTGCTGCTGACGCAGAAACTGGACAAGGGCGATGGCAGTTTCCTCGAAACCGAAATCACCCTCGGCAACATGTGGCTCGATCTCTCGGCCAAAACCGTGACGGTCGAAGTCGTCGCCAAATCCAACGCCAGCAGCGCCCTCAACCTCGGCAACCTCGGGCGCAGCTCGATTGCCGATCTGACCATCACCGGGGTGACCGCCGACGCGGCAGCCCGCACGGTCAGCGTCAGCTCCTCGGCGGTGCTGCAGCCGATCTCGGCTGAAGTGCTCGAGGGCTTCGTTCAGGTCTACCAGGCCTACTACGAAGCTGGCGCATACGCGTTCATCTGCGCGACGGAAACGCCGAACAATTGTGAATTCGCACCCGAACAGGAAGCCGCCAAAGCGGCAGCCAAAAAAGCGGCGGAAGAGCGGGTCGCCAAAGACCACATCTCTGCCGGCAACGCCCTGGGCACCTTCTCCTTCACCGCCCAGACCCAGTAGTCGAATCAAGCTCGCTGCATCGCGAGAGGGGGCGGCCTTCGGGCCGCCCCTTTTTTTGCCGAAGCCGCGGAAATACGTCTATACGACGTCTTTTCGCGGTTTCGCGATCAGTCGCCGGCGCCGACGAGGCGCTCGACGCCGCTCTGGTCGATCGTCCGCCGCAGGCCCTCGCTGAGGTCGATCGTCGGTTCCCAGCCGAGCAGGTCGCGGGCGCGGCCGATGTCGGGGCGGCGCTGTTTCGGGTCGTCGGTCGGCAGCGCCTCGAAAACGATCTCCGAGCGCGAGTCGGTCAGCTCGACGACCTTCTTCGCCAGTTCGAGCAGGGTGAACTCGTCCGGGTTGCCGATGTTGACGGGCGAGTGGACGTCGGACTCGGCGAGCCGGACGATGCCGTCGATCAGGTCGTCGACGTAACAGAAGCTGCGGGTCTGGCTGCCGTCGCCGAAAACGGTGATCGGCCGGTCCTGCAGCGCCTGGCGCAGGAAGGTCGGGATCGCGCGGCCGTCGTGGGCGCGCATCCGCGGGCCATAGGTGTTGAAGATGCGGACCATCGCCGTGTCGACGCCCTGCTGGCGGTGATAGGCCATCGTCAGGGCCTCGGCGTAGCGCTTCGCCTCGTCGTAGACCCCGCGCGGGCCGATCGGGTTGACGTGGCCCCAGTAGTCCTCCTTCTGCGGGTGGACCTGGGGGTCGCCGTAGACCTCGCTGGTCGAGGCGATGAGGAAGCGGGCGCGCTTGAACTTGGCGACGCCGAGCATGTGGTGGGTCCCGTGCGAGCCGACCTTCAGCGTGTGCAGCGGCAGCCGCAGGTAGTCGATCGGGCTGGCCGGCGAGGCGAGGTGGTAGACGAAGTCGACGTCCTCGGGGATGTCGACCTTCTCCGTGATGTCGATGTTGCGGAAGTCGAACCGCTCGTCACGGATGTGGGCGATGTTTTCCAACGACCCCGTCTCGAGGTTGTCGATGCAGATCACCCGGTGCCCGTCGCCGAGCAGCCGCTCGCAGAGGTGCGATCCGAGGAAGCCGGCGCCGCCGGTGACTACGCAAGTGCTCATCGGCCGATCCTAGCGAGCCGCGGCAGAGCGACGCCTTCGCCGGCGCCGCCGCAATTTCCGCATTTCGGATTGGGGAATCCGTCCAGCAGGGGGGAGAGTTCTGCCGTCCTCCCGCTCAGCGCCGACAGTGTCCGGTGCGAAGAACCAAAGCGGCAGGGGGAAACTGAGCGTGGAGCAGATCGAGGCCGGGCACGAGACGCCACGGCCGAAAACCGAGGGCGAGGCGACCCGCAAGCGGGTCGCCGTCGAGACTTACGCGCAGAACGAGACGACTTTGCGACGGACGGCGCGCCGTTACTCACTCTGCGCCGACGACGTCGAGGAAGCGCTGCAGCGGAGCCTCGAGATCCTGCTGCGAAAGGCGCCCAGCGACGACCCGCTCGAACTGGTCAAGTGGATGCAGACCGTCGTCAAGCACGAGGCACTGGGGCTGAGGCGCGAGCGCGAACGGATTCTCGCCGGCCCTGCAGCGGTCGCGGCAACCGAGGGTGAGGACTGGGTCGCCCTCCTCCCCACCGCCGGCGTCGGGCCGGCCGAGCAGGTCGAGCGGAGGGAGGAGATCGCCCGCAGCCGCGAGGCGCTGCAGGCCCTGAAGCCGCAGGAGCTGCGCGCCCTGACCCTGTTCGGAGAGGGCTACTCCTACGCGGAGATCGGCGAGATCACCAGCTGGAGCCAGACCAAGATCAACCGCTGCCTGGCCGAGGGGCGGGAGCGGTTCCGCCGGCTGGTCGCCCACAGCGAGGCCGGCGGCCGCTGCAGGGAACTGCAGCCGCTGCTCTCGTCCTTCTGCGACGGCGTGGCCGCGCCGGCGGAGGTCGCCGAGCTGCGCGAGCACCTGCGAGCCTGCGCCCACTGCCGGGCGACGCTGCGGGCCTACCGCCTGGCGCCGAAGGCCGCGGCGGCGCTCGCTCCGTTCCTCCCCCTCCACCGCGGCTTCTGGGATCGGGCGCAGGAAGCGCTCGCCAACCTGGCGGGCCGCCTCTCCGGCGGCGAGGGCGCTTCGCAGGTTGCGGCCGGCGGCGGCGCGACCGGTGGTGCGGCGGCCTTCGTCAAGGTCGCCGCGGTCTGCATCGGCACCGCCGGGGGCGCCGCGGCCTGCGTCGCCGGCGGCCTGGTGCCGGCGCTGTTCGGCAACGAGGCAGCCGAGCCGCCGCGGATCGAACGGCGTCTCGCGGAGGCGCCGGCACCGGAACCCGCATCTGCGCCGCAGGTGGAATACGAGCCGGCTGCCGATCCCGCCCCGAAGGCGACGAAACCCGACCGCGAGGCGGCTCAGCAGCAGCCGGCAGAAGTCGCGCCGGCCTCCGGCGAACCGGCGCCGGTGGAAAGCGCGCCGGTCGAATCCGCTCCGATCGCCGAACCGGCACCTGAACCGGCCCCCGAACCCGCCCCCGCGGAAAGCGGCGGCGGCAGCCCGGCCGGGGAGTTCGGCCCATGAGGGCGGCGGCGACAAGGATGCTCGCGGCCCTGCTCGCGCTCTTTCTCCTCGGCTCGGCCGAGGCCATGGCCGCGAGCGGGGAGCTGAGTCCCAAAGCCGGATCCTCCTGGCAGGCCGAGGAGACGTTCGCGATCGAGTGGGACCCGATCGCCCCGCCTGCCGCCACCGAGGCCGTCTACCGGATCTACGACTCCCACGCCAACCTGGCGCTCGCCTTCCGCCGGCCCCTCGGTCAGATGCTGGACGACGTCGTCGTGCCGGAGGTTCCGGACGTCTACTCCCTCGAAGCCTGGCTGGAGAACGACGCGGGCGAAGGCGGGCCGCACTCCACCGCCTTCCTCCGCTTCGACAACTCTCCCCCACCCTCGCCCGAGCTCGATCCCCCGTCGGGATGGGTGCTGGGGACCGAAGCGGCGACGGTGCGCGTCACCCCGTCCTCTGCGCCGCCGCCCCTGTCGGGCTTCCGCGGCTACGCGATCTCCGCCGACCGGGGCGGCGGCAGCTCTCCCTGCGCCCAGCCCGACCGCTGCCTCGCCAGCGAGATCGACCTCGCCGACGGCGCCGGTGGGACGATCTCCACGGGAGTGCTGCCCGAGGGGATCAACTTCGTCCGCGTCGCAGCTGTCTCCGGAGCGGGAGTGCCCTCGCCGGTGGCGACGGTTGTCGTGCCGGTCGACGGCAGCGCGCCGGAGCTCTCGCTCGCGGGAGCACCGGCCGGCTGGAGCAACCGGCCGGTGCAGGTGACCGCCCGGTCGACCGACGCGCTTTCGGGGCTCGCGGCGGCGGGGGCGCTCGGCCCCTTCACGGCGATCGCCGTCGACGGTGGAGCGCCGGCGCGAGCACCCGGCGACACGGTCGGCACCTGGGTCGGCGGGAGCGGCATCCACACCGTGGATTACTTCGCCCGCGACGCGGCGGGGAACGTCGGCCACGCCGGCCCGGCGCAGGTCCGGATCGACGAAGTGGCGCCCCGCGTTCTCTTCGCCGCCGGCCAGGACCCGGCCGAGCCGGAGCGGATCGAGGCGACCGTCAGCGATCCGCTCTCCGGCCCGAGCTTCGACCGAGGCTGGATCGGCGTCCGCGCCGCCGGAACCCGGGCCCGCTACGAGCAGCTGCCCACCCGCAACGAGGGCGATCGCCTCGTCGCCCGCTGGGACTCCGATTCCTACCCGCCGGGGAAGTACGAGTTCCTCGTCACCGCCTACGACGCCGCCGGCAATTCCGCCGCCGGCACCGAGCGCGCCCGCGGCGGGCGCATGTTCCTGGTCAACCCGCTGAAGGCGCAGGTCGAGCTGGAGGCCGGCCTCGTCCGCCGCCGCTTCGCGGGGCGCCTGCGACGGATCGGCGGCGGCCCGCTGGCGGGCCAGGACGTGGTCGTCACCGAGACCTTCGCCGCCGGCTCCGAGCCGCGGCAGCGCACCACCGTGCTCGGCACCGATCGCGAAGGGTCCTTCTCGCTGCGCCTGCGGCCGGGACCGAGTCGGGACGTGGTCGCCCGCTTCGCCGGCACCGCCCTGCTCAGCCGGGCCGCCGGCCGCAGCGCTCATCTCGACGCCGCGACCAGGGTCCGGCTGCGGGTCTCGGCGACGACGGCAAGGGTCGGCGGCAGGCCGATCACCTTCAGCGGCAAGGTCGGGTACGAGGGCACGGCGGCGGGAGCCGTCGACGGCCTCCCGGTCGAGCTGCAGTTCCGCTACCGCGGTGGCGCCTGGAGCGGATTCCGCACCGTCGAGGCGGACGCCCGCGGCCGGTTCCGCTACCGCTACCGCTTCAGCGACGACGACAGCCGCGGCGTCCGCTTCCAGTTCCGCGCCCACGTAAAAGGCCGCGAGGGCTGGCCCTACGGACCAGGCACCTCGCGGCCTGTACGAGTACTGGGCACCTAGAGCGTTCAGCACCAAGCGGGGCGACGACGAAAAGAGCCCCGCATGGTGACCATGCGGGGCTCTTTGAGGTGGCGCATCCGCGCCGCGTGCTGGGCGCTCTAGCGGAGTGCGGCGAGCTGGTCGCTGACGCTGCCGACCAGGCCCTGGGCGCTGTCGACGACGCCCTGGGCGCGGGAGGTCTGCTCGTCGATCGCCTTGCGGACGCGCTGCTCGACCTCGTTGCGGTTGCGCTTGATCGAGGTCTCGACGTCGCGCTGGCGCTTGCGGGCCTCGCGCTCGACCTGGTTGCGGGTCTTGCGCGCCTCGGTGAGGGCCTTGCGGCGGGCGGTGGTGCCGCGACGCTCGGTCCGTTTCAGCGATTTGCGCAGGCTGCTGCGGTAGCTCTTGACCTGTTTCTGGGCCTTGCTGCGGTCGGTCCAGGGCTCGACCAGGTCGGAAACCCGATCGCTGACGGCGAGGACGGCGCCGACATGGAAGTCGACAGCGGTCTCGACCGCGGTCTGCACCTGGTTTTTCTCAGCCGCGGCGGCCTTGGTGGCGGCGCGCTTGGAAGCGGAAGCGGTTTTCGCCGCCGATTTTTTCGCTTCGGTGGTGGCGCGTTTCGCCTGGGTTTTGGATTTGCTGCCGTTTTTACTAGTTGCCATCTGAAGAAAACACCTCTTAGATCAGGGGATTGAGGGGCTTGGGGAAGCCCGCAGTGTAGCGAACATAAGTTCGTAGGAACAAACGTTTGTAACCCGCTTGGGAAGGAGGGTTACGCGGTCTTCGCCAGCTGCGCCGCCCGTACCGTCGCGAGGGCGTCCTCGCTGTTGCCGGCGGCGATCGGGTAGCGCGAGTCGAGGTCGAGCATCGCCTCGGAGGGGTCCCCGTCGCCGAAGGCGACCGCGCCGCCGGCCTCGCGGACGATCAGCTGCGCGGCGGCGGCGTCGACCGAGCGGCAGGGTCGCAGGCTCAGCATCGCGTCGAAACGCCCGGCGGCGACGTAGGCGGCGGTAATCGCGATCGCGCCGACGACGCGGAGACGGAAGACCTTGCCGGCGAGCGCGTCGAAGGCCGGCAGCGCCCACTCCGGCTCGACCGACTCAACGCCGACGACCTCGAGCCGCTCCGCCTCGGCGGAGACCGTCACCGGCTCGCCGTTCAGGCGGGCGCCGTCGCCGCGGGCGGCGACGAACTCCTCGTCGGCGCCGAAGTCGTGGACGAAGCCGAACTCGACGTCGGCCATCGAGGGACCCGAGGCGACCGCGATCGAGAGCGCGAAGGAGGGGATCGTGCGGCGGGCGTTGAGCGAGCCGTCGATCGGGTCGATCACCACCCGCTGCTCGCCGCCGGAGCCGAAAGCGACTTCGCCGCGCTCCTCGGAGACGGCGACGAAGGAGGCGCCGGCGGCGGCCAGTTTCTCCAGCTCGGCGAAGACGACGTCCTCGCATTCGCGGTCGATCACCAGCGTGCGGTCACCGCCCTCGCCGACGCCCTCGTAGACGGTGCGCTCCTCGCTGGTCCGGGCCTTGGCGAAGATCGGACGCTGGGCGGCGACGATGCGGCGGCAGATCACCGGCCAGTCGGCGGAGAGGAGATCCATCGGCAGGATGCTAGAGGTCCGATTCCCGGGCCGGTCAGGCGCTAGCTTTGGGCGGTGCCCGAGGAGCATCCCGCCACCGCCACCGGCGCTTCCGAGCGTGAGCGCGCCGTCGCCCACGAGGAGGGGCCGCTGCTGATCCTCGGCGCGCCGGGGACCGGCAAGACCGAGCTGCTCGCCCGCCGCCTCGCCCACCTGGTCGCCGCCGGGACCCGCCCGGAGGGCGTGCTGATGCTCGCCTCCCGGCAAGCGACCGCCGGCCGCCTGCGCGAACGCTGCGAGGCGCTGCTGGAGGGCTCCTTCGAGGAGCTCTGGGTCGGCAGCTGGGACGCGATCGGCGAGCGGGTCCTGCGCGACTACCCCGAGGAGGCGGGGCTCGACCCGTTTTTCGACGTGCTGAGCCGGGGCGAGCGGCTGGCGCTGCTGCTCGACCGCCTCGAGCGCCTGCCGCTGCGGCGGCACGAGATCCGCGGCAACCCGGCCGGCCTGCTGGCGCGGCTGCTGGCGCGGATCGACCGGCTGAAGGCCGAACGGGTCGGTCCGACCACCCTCTCCGAGCGGGCGCAGGCGCAGGAGGCCGGGGCCGCCGACGAGGCCGAGCGCGAGGCGGCGCGGCGCGAGGTCGAGTTCGCCGAGCTCTACGCCGCCCACGACCGGATCGTCGCCGAGTCCGGCAGCCTCGACCGCGGCGACGTCTTCCTCGCCCTCGACTGCCTGCTGGTCGAGCGGCCCGACGTGCGGCGGCGGATCGCCGAGCGCTTCCGCTTCCTTGCCGTCGATGAACTGGAGGAGACGACCGCGGCGCAGCGGGCGGTGCTGGAGTCGCTTACCGCCGACAACCCCAACCAGGTCTTCGCCCTCGAGCAGGGCGACGCCGAGACCGAGGACAGGCTCGGCGACGAGTGGTTCGCCGGGCTGCACCCGGACGGCGAGCGGATCCTGCTCGCGCGGCGCTTCCGTGACCCGACGCTCGCCTTCTGGCGCTGCGGCAACGAGCGGGCGCAGGCGCAGGCGGTGGCGCGCGAGGTCGAGCACCTGGTCGCCTCCGGCACCGCCGCGGAAGAGATCTGCGTCCTCGTCGCCGACCCCGGCAAGCAGGGGGTTGCGGTTGCGGCGGCGATGGAAGAGCGCGGCATTCCCCTCCACCTCTCCGGGCCGACGGCCCTTTTCCAGCGACCCGAGGTGCGCGACGCGATCGCCTGGCTGCGGGTCTTGGCCGACCCCGACGACTCCGCCGCCGCGGCGCGGGCACTGACCCGGCCGCCGGTCGAGCTGCGCTCCGCCGACCTGGCCCGGCTGACGACTATCGCCCGGCGCCGCAAGCTGGACATGGTCGCCGCCTGCGAAGCCGCCCTCGACAGCCCCCAGTTCCAGCCCGAGGCGCGCGAGCGGATCTCCACCTTCCTCAAGCTCTACAACGGGGCCGCGGCGACGATGGAGGAACGGCGCGCCGACGTCTTCGTGCGGCGGCTGATCGAGCAGGTCGGGCTGCGGCGGCAGCGCCTCTTCGCCGCCCAGCCGGAGGTCGCCGAGCGCCTGCTCGGGCTCTCCCACCTGGCGGAGCTGGCGACGGCCTGGTCGCGGCGCGAGCCGCACGGCTCGACCCGCGGCTTCGTCTCCTACCTCAGCGCCGTCGCCGAGGCGGGGGTCGAGCGGGAGGACGCCGAACAGCCGCGCTCGCCGGGCGCGGTCAACGTGATGGCGGCAGCCGCGGTCAAGGGCCTCGGCTTCGACCACGTCTTCGTCCTCGGCCTCGAGGAGGAGCGCGACTGGGAGCAGATCGGCTGGCCGGCGCGCAGCGGCCTCGTCCTCTCGCGGCTGGAGCGCGGCGGCGACGGTGAGGCGGCGCGTCCCTCCCACTACTACGAGCGGGCACTGGAGCGGGCGGGCGGCGACGCGTCCGAGGTGGTCCACGAGGAGGAGCTGTTCGGCCCGGCCGAGGGGCTGCACGCGACCTACCGGGCACTGCGCGAGCAGGTGCTGGAGGACTCCTGGCGGGCGGGGCGGGAGCTCTCGGAGCCGCGGCTCGACACCGCGATCGACGTCAACCGGGCGATCGCCCGCTACCTGGAGCTGCTGAAGCTGGCGGCGCTGGCGCAGCGGCCGGGCGACGAGCCGACCGCGGAGGCGATCGAGGCGGTCAACGGGCTGCTGCGGCAGGTGGCGACGCCCGAGCAGCAGGCCGAGCTCGACGCCTCCTCGCTCGACGCCTACCTGCTCGACTCCGAGCGCGAGCGCGGCCGCCGGCTGGAGCTGGTGGCGGCGCGCGAGGAGCCCTCGCTGGCGGCCTTCCTGCCGCGCCGCGGCGACGGCATGCTCAGCCTCTCGGCCTCCGACCTGACGCTGTACCTGACCTGCCCGCTGAAGTACAAGTTCGCCCGCGTCTTCGGCATCCCGCAGGAGCCGACGATCAACCAGCGCTTCGGGATCCTCTTTCACAACGTCCTCGAGCGCTTCCACAAGGAGCCGCCCGCGAACCCCGAGGACGGGCTGCGCGAGCTGAACCGGCTTTTCGAGGCCGGCTGGCGGCGGACCGGGTTCGGCTCCAGCGACGACGAGCTGCAGTTCCGCGATCGCGCCCGCGAGGCGCTGCGCCGCTACTGGGAGAACGAGCGCGAGTCGGAGGGCGAACCGATCTGGCTGGAGCGCAAGTTCGACTTCAAGGTCGGCGACCATCACGTCCGCGGCCGCGTCGACCGCGTCGACCGCCTGCCCGACGGCGACTACGAGGTGATCGACTACAAGACCGGCGAGCGCAAGAGCGACGAAGACCTCGACGCCGACCTGCAGTTGGCGCTCTACCGGATGGCCGCGCGCGAGGCCTGGGGTATCGAGGCGAGCACGGGCAGCTACTACTACGTGCTCGACGGCGACAAGGTGGCGGCGCCGACCAAGCCGGACGACGCCGAGCGGGTGGAGCGCACCGTCCTCCAGGTAGGAGAGGGCATCCTCTCCCAAGACTTCGAGCCCCGCCCCTCCCCCACCGTCTGCAGCTGGTGCGACTACCGCCTGATCTGCCCGGCGGCTGAGGTCTAACTAACTAGCTCAAGACAAAGGCATCGGCCGGCGGGACCCGTCTCCAGCTGATGGGGGTCACCTGCGCTGGATGCTCGGTAACCCCCACACTGGAGCCACCCGCCGGAGGAGCATCGCCGCGGGACGGGGTTGAGCGTCAGCCGAAATGGTCTTTCGGGCGGGTGGCACGGTAGGGGGGACCATGTCTGAGGAAGCTTTAGCTACCGGAAGACATGGTGGGTCCCCTGCCGTGACAGGACCCGCCCGCCGAGAGCATGGTCCTGAGCCGTTTAAGAAGAGTCCTGTCCCCGTTGCCTGAGGAAGCGTTGGAAGTCCTGGGCGAGGGTGTCGGCCGAGGGGAGCTCTCCCTCGTCGTCGAGCAGCTCGGACTGCTCGGCCTCGATCCGCGAGACCAGCTCCTCGATCTCGGGGTTGGCGGCGACAGCGCGGCCGATCTGCTCTTCGTAGTCGGCGGTTTCCTCCTCCAGCTCGGCCGCCTCGACGGCGATCCCGGTCAGCCCCTCGAGCCGGCGCAGCAGGGCCAGCGCCGCCTTCGGGTTGGGGACCGCGGCGACGTAGTGCGGCACCGCGGCCCAGAGCGAGGCGGAGTCGATGCCGCCCTGGCGGCAGAGGTCGTGGACGACGCCGACGATCCCGGTCGGCCCCTCGTAGCTGGAGCGCTCCAGCTCCAGCTCCTCGACCAGCTCGGGGCTGGAGGCGAGGCCGGTGATCGGCACCGGCAGCGTGTGGGAGACCTCGGCGATCAGCGCCCCGAGGGTGACGATCATCTCCACCCCGAGCGCGTCGGCGGCGGTCGCGATCGTCTCCGAGAAGGTGCGCCAGCGCAGGTTCGGCTCGGTCCCGTCGAGCAGGACCACGTCGCGGTCGGCGCTGGGGACACGGGCGGCGTAGAGGTTGTTCTCCGGCCACTCGATGCGGCGGGTCTGGCCTTCGTCGAGGGTGATCGTCGGCCGGGTCGACTGGAAGTCGAAGTACTCCTCCGGATCGACGCTGGCGATCAGCTGCGCGTCGAGCGAGGCGGTGATCGCCGTGAGCGCGGTCGAGGCCGACGCGGCGGCGTCGTTCCAGCCGCGAAAAGCGCAGACCATGACCGGCGAGCGCAGGTGCGGCAGATCTCCTTCCCAAGCGAGCGAATCCACGCTTACGAGCGTAGACCATGGCCTTTGTGCGGAAGCGGCCTAGGCGGAGCGCGCGCGGCGCACCAGATGCGCCGCCATGAACAGCGCCAGCGCCGCGAAGGAGAGCTGCAGGACCCGTTCGGAGACGTTGTTGGAGATCGCGACGCCGGCGAGTACGCCGAGCGGCGAGAGGGCGCCGATGATCGCCGCCTCGCGCAGGCGGACGTTGCCGTAGCCGTACTGGCGATAGGCGCCGACGATCGCGACGAGGACGATCATCAGCAGCGAGGTCGACTCGGCCTCGACCTGGCTGAGGCCGATGAAGATCGTCAGCGCCGGCACGAAGAGGATGCCGCCGCCGACCCCGACCAGGCCGCCGGTGAGCCCGCCGAAGAGGCAGATGAGGACCGCCGCCAGCTCGTCCATCAGGCGCCCCCGCTCACGAGAGGATCAGCTCCACGGCCATCGCCACCAGCAGGGCGGCGAAGAGGTAGGAGACGGTGCGCTGCGGAATCCGCTGCTGGATCGCGGTGCCGAGGACGACGCCGAGGATCGCCGGGATCGCCAGCAGCAGGCCGGTGCCGACGTGGACGTTGCCGTAGATCCCGCCCTGGGCGATCGCCCCGAGCAGGCCGATGGCGATGATCGCGGCGAGGCTGGTGCCGGTCGCCAGGCGCTCGCCGTAGGCGAACCAGAAGATCAGCAGCGGCACGATGATCGTCCCGCCGCCGACCCCGAAGAGGCCGCTGAAGACGCCGGCGAGGGTGCCGATCGCCGCCAGCTTCCAGATCGCGTGGTCCGGCGTCGCGTCGCTGGCGGGCATCTCGCGATACTAGAGGCGTGCCCCACGACCCAGAGAGCGGGGGTGGCGACTGGGCGGCGCGCCTGGCGCCGCTGCGCCGCGAGCCCGAGCGCACCGCGATCCTCACCGACGTCGACGGCACCCTGGCGCCGATCGTCGAGCGGGCGGAGGACGCGGCGGTGCCGGCGGCGGCGCGCGAGGCGCTGGCGGCGCTGAGCGAGCGCTACGCGCTGGTCGGCTGCATCTCCGGGCGGCGGGCGGAGGAGGCGCGGCGGCTGGTCGCCCTCGACTCGCTCGCCTACGCCGGCAACCACGGCCTCGAACTGCTGCTGCCGGGTGAGGACGCGGCCCAGCCGGACCCCTCGGTGGCCGGGCGCGAGGCCGAAGCGGCCGAGTTCCTTGCCGCTGTGGACGGCGAGCGGCTGGCGGTCGGGCTGCGGCAGGAGGACAAGGGACCGATCCAGGCGCTGCACTGGCGCGGCAGCCCCGACGAGGCGGCGGCGGAGGCACGGGCGCACGAGATCGCGATCGAGGCCGGCAAGGCGGGGCTCGAACCGCGCTGGGGGCGCAAGGTGCTGGAGCTGCGGCCGATGGGCGGCGGCGGCAAGGACGGAGCGGTGGCTTCGCTGCTGGCCGACGAGCGACTCGACCGCGCCACCTACGCCGGCGACGACCGCACCGACCTCGATGCCTTCCGGCGCCTGCGCGACCTGCAGGAGGAGGGGCGGCTGAGCGCCGCCGTCTGCGTCGGCGTGCTCTCGGCCGAGGCGCCGGCCGAGCTGGCGGAGGAGTCCGACGTGACCGTCGACGGCCTCGACGGCTGGCTGGCGATCCTCGAGTGGCTGGCGGAGCCGGCGGAATCGACCACCTGAGCCGATGCCCTACACCGACCTGCTCCGCGTCAGCGTCTTCATCACCGCCGCCGAGGCGACCGCCCTGGGGGCGATCACCGCCGTCGCCGCCAACCGCGACGCGGAAACGACGATCGTCCTCGTCGCCGCGGTCTGGTGGCTGGTGGCGCTCGGGATCGGCTTCTGGCTGAGCCGGCCCCACCGCGCCGCCGACGACGTGCGCGACGCCCTGGCCCGCGCCAAGACCGCGACCTCCCTGCCCGACCAGAGCCCGGCCCGGATCGCCATCACCCGCCTCTGGCCGATCGCTCTCACCGCGGTCGCCGCCGGCGTGCTGGGCATCTTCTTCCCCGGCGTCGCCGCCGTCGGCGCAGGCTACGCGCTGATCGTCTCCCTCGCCTGGCACACCCGCGAGGCGGCGGTGCTGGGGATCGAGCAGCGCGACGGCGTCAAGTTCTACGTGGTGCCCTCGCACCCGCTGAAACCGATCGAGCTGGTGCGGGCGCCGGGCCTGCGCGGCGATCAGCTCGGCGCGGTCTGAGGTGCTCCCCTCTTTTGTTCCGCTATGCGGAACAAAAGAGGGGCACCCTCATCCCTTCATCAGCTTTTTGAGCTCTTTCCAGCCGCGGGCGTTCGCCACGTCGTCGGCCGTCAGCCAGGCGCGGCGGGCGGTGGCGACTGCGTAGGCCATGTTGTCGAGCGTGTCGACCCCGTGCGCGTCGGTGTTGAGGACGATCTTCACCCCGGCCTCGGCGGCGAGGCGGGCGTGCAGATCTGAGAGGTCGCGGCGGTTGGGGTTGCCGTTGATCTCGATCATCGTGCCGGTGCGGGCGGCGGCCTCGGCGACCGCCTCGACGTCGATCCCGTAGGGCTCGCGGCGGCCGATCAGCCGGCCGGTGAGGTGGCCGATGCAATCGACGTCCGGGTTCTCGATCGCGGTGAGGACACGCTCGGTCATCTGCTGCTTGGAGACGTTGAAGGAGGTGTGGACGCTGGCGACGACCCAGTCGAGCGCGGCGACCAGGTCGTCGGGATAGTCGAGCGAGCCGTCGAGGCCGATGTTGATCTCCGAGCCGGAGAGCAGGCGGAAATCGTCATCGCCGTCAGACGCGTTCCAGGCGCGCACCTCCTCGATCCGCTCCCGGAGCCGCTCGGCGGTGACGTGGTCGCCGAAGCCGTGGCTGGCGGAGTGGTCGGTGATCGCCAGGTAGGCGTAGCCGCGGTCGCGGGCGGCCTCGGCCATCTCCTCGACGCTGTTGCGGCCGTCGGAGAGGGTGGTGTGGGAGTGAAGGTCGCCCTTGATGTCGGCCAGCTCGACGAGGTCGGGGAGCTTGCCTTCGCGCGCGGCCTTCAGCTCGCCGCGGCCCTCGCGCAGCTCCGGCTCGATGTAGGCGTAGCCGAGGCGCTCGTAGACCTCGGCCTCGGTCGCGCAGGTCTCGACGTCGCCGCTCTCGGTCTCGGTGATGCCGTGCTCGGAGACCGAGAGGCCGCGGGCGACCGCCTCTTCGCGCAGCTGCACGTTGTGGGCCTGGGAGCCGGTGAAGTGCTGCAGCAGGTTGCCGAAGGCGGCCGGCGGGACGATCCGCAGGTCGACCGAGACGCCGTTGTGGGTCTGGGCGCGGACGCCGTTGGGGCCGGGGTTGCCGGCGGCGGCGATCAGCGGGTGGGTGGCGAGGTGCTCGGCGAGGGCGGCGGGCTCCTCGGCGGTGGCGATCAGGTCGATGTCCTTGCAGGTCTCGGCCCAGCGGCGGACCGAACCGGCGACCTCGACCTGGTCGGCGGCCGGGTGGTCTCGAAGTGCCGCCGCCAGCTCCTCGGCGATCGGCTTCACCTTCGAGAGCAGCAGGCGGCCGGGCCCCTCGCCGGGCTCGCCGAGGCGCTCGAGCGCGGCGAGGATGTTCTCCTCAGCCTTGGCGCCGAGCCCTTTTACGTCGCGGATCTTCTCCGCCTGGGCGGCGGCCTTGAGGTCCTCCATCGAGGCGATTTCCAGCTCCTCGAAGAGCCGGCGGGCGGTTTTCGGGCCGACGCCGGGCACGCGGGTGACCTCGATCAGGGTCGGTGGGAACTTCGCCTTCAGCTTCACCGCGGCGGGGATCTCGCCGGTCTCGATCAGCGCGTCGATCTTTTCCGCCAGCGTCTTGCCGACGCCGGGGACCTTGGTCGCTTCCCCCCGTCCGGCCAGCTCGGCGACGGAGACGGGGCTCTCGCGGATCGCCTTGGCGGCGGTGCTGTAGGCGAGGACGCGGTATTTGACCGCGCCGTCCAGCTCGTAGAGGACTCCCAGCTCTTCGAGCGCGGCGGCGATCTCGGCGTTGGTCACGGCACTCACTCTAGGAGGGAGCGACGAATAGCATCGCGGCGATGACCGAGTCCGCCGCCGGCCCCGCCTGGCTGGTCCTGCCCACCTACAACGAGGCCGACAACCTGGAGCCGCTGGTGGAAGCGGCCCGCGCCAAGCTGCCGCCCTCGGCCCAGGTGCTGGTCGTCGACGACGGCTCACCCGACGGCACCGGCGAGATCGCCGACCGCCTCGCGGACCGCCACGAGAACGTCCAGGTCCTGCACCGGCCGCGCAAGGAAGGGCTCGGCCCGGCCTACATCGCCGGCTTCCGCTACGCGCTGGAGCGCGGCGCCGGCTTCGTGCTCGAGATGGACTCCGACTTCTCGCACGACCCCGCCTACCTGCCGCGGCTGCTGGAGGCGGCGAAGCGCGCCGACGTCGTGCTGGGGTCGCGCTACGTGGACGGAGGCGGCGTCAGTGACTGGGGCGCGCTGCGGCGGGCGATCAGTCGAGGCGGCAGCTCCTACGCGCGCTGGGCGCTCGGGGTTCCGGTCCGCGACCTGACCGGCGGCTTCAAGTGCTTCCGGCGCGAGGTGCTGGAGGCGATCGACCTCGACGAGATCACCACCCGCGGCTACGCCTTCCAGATCGAGATGACCTACCGCGCGATCCGCCGCGGCTTCAAGGTCGTCGAGGTGCCGATCGTTTTCCGCGAGCGGCGGGTAGGGAGCTCGAAGATGGACCTCTCGATCGTCGCCGAGGCCGTCTGGCGCATACCCTTGTTGCGCTTTGGCCGGGGACGGGGCGGGTAGGCCTTTTTCGCCTCTGGACAACGCCGCTATACTTTATGAAGTATTGAGCTGAAGCTGAAACTGCGACCGGGAGACCAACAGTGACTGGCAAATTGACCGACGTGACCGACGCCACCTTCAAAGCTGACGTGCTCGATGCCGAGGGCCCTGTGCTCGTCGACTTCTGGGCGCCCTGGTGCGGTCCGTGCCGCGTCGTCCACCCGGTCCTGGAGGAGATCGACGCCGAGCGCGACGACCTCAAGATCGTCTCGATCAACGTCGACGAGAACCAGCAGACGGCGGCCGACTACGAAGTCCTCTCGATCCCGACGATGATCCTCTTCAAGGACGGCGCGATCGCCAAGAAAGTGGTCGGGGCGATGCCGAAGCGCCGGCTCGAGGCCGAGCTGGAGCCGGCGCTCGCCTGAGCGCCCTCCCATGCCGTTCGTTCACGTCCACTGGTACGAGGGCCGCTCCGACGAGCAGAAGGCGGAGATCGCCAAGCGGATCGAAGCGGCTCTGATCGAGGTCGCCGGCGTTTCGCCGGATCACTGCTGGGTGAAGTTCGACGACTCGAAGAAGTCGGACTTCATCATCGGCGAGAAACCGCAGGACTAAGCAGCGATCCGTTCGCCGATCGTCACCGTGAGGTCGGGGGCGGCCAGCGCCGCCTTGGCGGCCGCGAGCAGCCTTCTGGCATCGAGGCCGTAGCTCTCCGCCACTGCCTCCAAGAGCTGCAGGTTCTGACTCGGATAGAGCAGCCCGATGTAGACGAGGCGACCCTCTGAGAAGCCGAGGTTGCAGTAGTCGTCGTCGAACTCATAGCCGTCGTCCCACCGATCTACCTCGACCAGCTCGATTCCAAGGGCATTTGCCTGGCTGTCGTAATCGGCTTTCAAAGGTGCCTCCTTGGATGAATGGTGATGACGAATTCCGGGTCGTCGACCGCCACCACGACTCGAACCAGATCCCCACGGATGCACCCAAAGTAGCGTGGGTGACCATACGCATCAGCATCGATCTTCACTGGATTCGCGATCACCCAGCACACCTCGCACTGAGCCCAGCCTTTCCAGCGCATTTCATTCTTCGCATGGCGAGCAAAACGCACCCCCCGCTAAGGGCGCGACAGATCGTTTCTCTCCCCCTTCAGACGCGAGAAACGCCGATTTTGAGATCGCGGCCGTCGATCGTGGCTGCGGTGCCGTTGCTGCTGTCGTAGGAGACGGAAGTGGCCAGGACCTCGGTGGCGAGGTAGTCCTGGTGGGCCTGGGCGGCTGCGATCAGGTCGGGGTCGCCGGCGAGGGTGAGGGTGATGCGGTCGGTGATCTCCAGGCCCGCCGCTTTGCGGGCGTTCTGGACGGCGTGGACGATCTCGCGGGCGAGGCCCTCGCGGCGCAGCTCGTCGTCGAGCTCGAGCTGGAGGGCGACGGCGTGGCCGGCCTCGGCCTCGACCTCGTAGCCCTCGAGCGGTTCGAGGGCGAGGGTGATGTCGTCGGGGCCGAGGGTGTGGTCGGTGCCCTCGATCGAGAGCCCGATCTCGCCGCCCTCGGCGAGGACGGAGGCGACGTGGGCGGCGTCGAGCGCCTCGACGGCGGCGGCGACCTGCGGCATCTTCTTGCCGAAGCGGGGGCCGAGGGCGCGGTAGTTGGGCTTGGCCGAGTAGCTGACCAGCTCGGACTCGTCGGTGACGAAGTCGAGCTCCTTGACGTTGAGCTCGGCGGTGACCAGGTCGCTGCGGGATTCGATCGCGGCGCGCTCGGCGTCGTTGGCGACGATCACCGCGCGGCGCAACGGCTGGCGCACCTTCGCCTTGGCCTGGGCGCGGGCGGCGCGGCCGAGCTCGACGGTGAGCCGGACCGCCTCCATCCCCTGCTCGAGGGCCGGGTCCGCCAACGCCTCGTCGACCTCCGGGAAGTCGCGCAGGTGGACCGAGGGCTCGGCGTCGGGACCGGCGAGGTTGCGGTGGATCTCGTCGGCGAGGAAGGGGATAAACGGGGCCAGCATCGCCACCGTCTCCAGCAGGCAGTGGCGCAGGGTCGCGAAGGCGGCGCGGTCGCCATCCCAGAAGCGGCGGCGCGAGAGCCGCACGTACCAGTTGGAGAGCTCCTCGACGTACTCGGCGATCGCCCTGCCGGCGGCGGTGCAGTCGTAGTCGTCCATCCGCTCGCGCACGGTGGCGGTCGTCGCCTGCAGGCGGGACAGTGCCCAGCGGTCGAGGTCGGTCAGCTCGAGTTGTGGTTCCTTTGTCCTGTCATCCCGGACAAAGGAACCACGCGATGGGAAGTCGGACGGCGCGAGGCCTTCGGCGTTCGCATAAAGGACCCAGAAGGAGTAGGTGTTCCAGAGGGTGAGGAGGAACTGGCGGACCGATTCGCCGACGGTGTCGACCGAGAAGCGGTAGCCGGCCCAGGGCTGCTGGGCGGTCAGGTAGTACCAGCGGAAGGCATCGGCGCCGTGGGTGTCGAGGACGTCCCAGGGGTCGACGACGTTGCCGCGGCTCTTCGACATCTTCTGGCCCTCGGGGTCGAGGATCAGGCCGAGGCAGACGCAGTTGCGGTAGCTGGAGGTGTCGAACAGCAGGGTCGACTCGGCGAGCAGGGTGTAGAACCAGCCGCGGGTCTGGTCCTGGGCCTCGCAGATGTAGTCGGCCGGGAAGCGCTCCTCGAACTCCTCGGTGCCCTCGAAGGGGTAGTGGAACTGCGCGAAGGGCATCGCGCCGCTGTCGTACCAGGTGTCGATCACCGAGACGACCCGGCGCATCTCGCCGCCGCACTTCTCGCAGTCGAGGACGACCTCGTCGATGTAGGGGCGGTGCAGGTCGTCGGGGACCTCACCGCGGGCGCGCTCCCGCAGCTCGGCGACCGAGCCGGCGCAGTGGCGCCCGTCGCAGCCGTCGGCGGTGCACTCCCAGATCGGCAGCGGCGTCCCCCAGTAGCGGTCGCGCGAGAGCGCCCAGTCGACGTTGTTCTCCAGCCATTTGCCGAAGCGGCCGTGCTTGATGTGCTCGGGGTGCCAGCCGATCTCCTCGTTGTTGGCGAGCAGCTGGTCCCGCACCTGCGAGGTGGCGATGTACCAGCTGGACTTGGCGTAGTAGAGGAGCGGCGTGCCGCAGCGCCAGCAGTGCGGGTAGGAGTGCTCGTAGACCTGCTCGCGGAAGAGCAGGTCGCGGGACTCGAGGTCGGCGATCAGCGCCTTGGTCACCTCCGGGTCCTTGACGAAACGGCCTGCAAAGCCGTTTACACGCTGGTCGAACTTGCCGTCGAGGCCGACCGGGTTGTAGAGGGTGCCGGCGTCGGTCGGGTCGAACTGCCCGGCTGCGGCGGCGACCGCGTAGTCGTCTTCGCCGAAGGCGGGCGCGATGTGGACCAGGCCGGTGCCGTCCTCGGTGGTGACGAAATCGCCGGCGAGGACCCGGAAGGCGTTCGCCGGGCCGCCGTCGGCGAGGGCGAAGACCGGGCCGCGATAGGCACGACCGACCAGGTCGGTTCCCGGAAAGCGGTCGAGCACCTCGGCCTCCTCCCCGAGCACCTTCTCGACCAGCGGCTCGGCGAGGATCACGGTCTCATCCCCGATCCTGGCCCGCACGTAGGTCACCTCCGGCGCGACGGCGACGGCGACGTTGCCGGGAAGGGTCCAGGGCGTCGTCGTCCAGACCAGCAGCGACTCGCCGGCCTCGCTCCCGTCCTCCCCGAGCAGCGGGAAGCGCACATATATGGAGGGGTCCTTGACGTCCTCGTATCCCAGCGCGACCTCGTGCGAGGAGAGCGCGGTGCCGCAGCGCGGGCAGTAGGGGACGACCTTGTGGCCCTCGTAGAGGCGGTCCTCGTCCCACAGCTTTCTCAACGACCACCAGACCGACTCGATGTAGTCGTCCTCGAGGGTCACGTAGGGATCGTCGAGGTCGATCCAGAACCCGATCCGCTCGGTCAGCTTGTTCCAGTCCTCGACGTACTCGAAGACCGACTCGCGGCAGCGGCGGTTGAACTCGGCGATCCCGAACTCCTCGATCTCCTGCTTGGAGGAGATGCCGAGCTGCTTTTCGACCTCGAGCTCGACCGGCAGGCCGTGGCAGTCCCAGCCCGCCTTGCGCGGCACCCGGTACCCGCACATCGTCTTGTAGCGCGGGTAGACGTCCTTGAAGACGCGGGCGAGGACGTGGTGGGAGCCGGGGCGGCCGTTGGCGGTCGGCGGCCCCTCGTAGAAGCTCCAGACCGGTGCCCCCTCGCGGGCGGCCAGCGAACGCTCGAAGACCTGCTCCTCGCGCCAGCGCGCCAGCACCCGCTCCTCCAGCTCGGGGAAGGACTGCTTGGGATCGACGGGTTCGAAGCCGGGCATGAAGGTCAGGATTCTAGGAGCGGGTGCGCCGCGGTCACCAGACGAGGACGAAGTCGTCGGCGTCGTCGGGGTTGACGTAGACCGGCAGGACCAGCCCCGGCTGCATCCGCGAGGCGGCGAAGACGGGCATGATCTCCCGCCGCTTCACCTCGCGGGTCCCGATCCCGGGCACGTCGAGGTCGAGCCGCAGGCTCATCAGCGGCATCTCGTTGACTTCGGCGTGGCTGGAGGCGGCGAGAACGGTCGCGGTGCCGCGCAGCCCCTGCCGGAAGACCCGGTCCTGGTGGGCGGCCTTGCGCTGCTGGCGCCTGGCGTACCAGAGCAGGCCGCCGGCGACGAGGACCCAGATCACCCCGACCGAGGCGAGGATCCCGGCGACTTCGCCGGGGACCCCGACCAGGATCGGGACGAGGGCAAACGCGGCCCCGGCGAGGCCGAAGAAGGCGATCAACCCGATGCCGACCCTGTTGAGCTGCATCTACTCCTCGCACTCCTCGCGGATCCGGGTGGCGACCCGGGCGGTCGCCTCGCAGAGGGCGGCGAGGCCGGCGGCGCCCGGGTCGTCGCTCTCGATGCTGCCGAGCAGGGCGCCGTAGGCGAGCTCGAAGGAGAAGTCGGCCGGCGGCGCGGTCCCGAGCCAGTCGACGAAGCTGGGCGAGAACAGCTGCCGCAGCCACGTCGGGTCCTGGAAGGGGCTGGTGCTGACCTCGTAGCGCTCGTTCAGCGCGGTGCTCTCGGTCCAGAGCTTCGAGTGGCGCGCCTCGAAGCCGTAGAACTCGTCGTCGCGGGTGCTGCGGCCGCGGCGGATGCAGAAAACGCGCGGGGCGAAGGCGGTCGCCGCCGGTACCTCGGTCAGCGCCACCTGGAAGCGGAAGGTCTTGTTGCGCTTGTAGGCGAGCTGGCCGACCGCGCCGGTCACCCCCTCGCCGAGGGTCCCGCGCAGCGCCGGCCGCAGGCCGGCCCCCTTGGCCTCGACCAGCAGCGGCGTCAGCCGGCCGGGGTCGAAGCCGGGCAGCTGCTCGAGGCCGCGCTCGGTAGCGAGCTCGGCGTAGGCGGAGTCGACGGACACGGCGCCAGCCTATGCCGCCCGGCGCTAGGGTGGCCGCCATGGACAGATACGACTTGAACGGAAAGGTCGCGCTGGTGACCGGCGGCGCCCGCGGGATCGGCTTCGAGACCGCGCGGCAGATGCACCTGCGCGGCGCCTCGGTGGCGGTGCTGGACATCGATGCCGACGAGGCGCGCGAGGCGGCGGAGCGGATCGGGCCGCGGGCGATCGGCCTCGGCGGGGACGTCACCGACCAGAGCGCGATGATGAACGCCGTCGCCGAGATCGTCGAACAGCTCGGCGGGCTCGACGTCGCGGTCGCCAACGCCGGCATCGCCCAGAAGCAGTTCGCCACCGTGCGCGGCATCTCCGGCGAGGAATGGGAGCGCGTCTTCGAGGTCGACCTGCTCGGCGTCTGGCGCACGGTGCGGGCGGCGCTGCCGCAGATCGTCGAGCGCAGAGGCCAGATGGTCGTCGTCTCCTCCGTCTACGCCTTCGCCAACGGCTTCGGCAACAGCCCCTACGCGGTCGCCAAGGCCGGGGTCGAGTCGCTCGGCCGGGCCCTGCGGGCGGAGCTGAAACCGCACGGCGCCAGCGCCAGCGTCGCCTACTTCGGCTGGGTCGACACCAAACTCGTCCAGGACGCGTTCGCCCAGGAGGACTCCGAGCGGGTCCGCAAGCTCAGCCCCGACTGGCTGCTGAAACGGATCACGCCAGCCGAGGCCGGGGCGGGCCTGGTGCGCGGCATCGAAGAACAGGCGCCCCGGATCTTCGTCCCCAAGTGGTGGCGCTACATGTCGGCCTTTCGCGGCCTGGTCAATCCGCTGCTCGACAAGCGGATGGAGTCCGACCCGAAATACGCCGATCTGGTCAAGCACATCGACGGCAAGACCGTCGACGCGGGCAAGGTCCAGGCCGAGGACGCCGCCTAGCGGCTCAGCCGCTCGAGCAGGCAGACGACCGACTCATACGGCTCGCCGGTGGCCCGGGTCATCGCGATCTCGCAGGTGCGGTTGCTGGAGAGGTGGGCGTCGAAGCGGCGCCCGGCCAGCTCTTCGGCCTGGGGGCGAGTGGCCGAGGCGGTCAGCTCCGGATGGCTGATCCCACGATCGCCGGCAAACCCGCAGCAGGTAGCCGAAGGAGGCACGTAGACGTCCTCGGCGAGGGCACCGGCGAGGACACGCAGCGGATGCGTCAACCCGAGCCGCCGAGTCGCACAGGTCGGGTGAACCGCGGCGGCCTCGACCTTCCCACTCAGCTCCAACTCCGGCAGCAACCGCAGCGCCCAAGCAACCGAATCAAGGATCTCCAGCTTCCCCAGCCGCTCCGAGTTCTCCTCCGAGAGCACCCCCTCACCCGGATCAGCAATCGCCCCCGTGCAGGAAGCAGCATCGATCACCATCGGCAACGCCCCCTCCCCACTCCACGCCCAAAGCCGCTCCACCATCTCATTCGCCTTGAACGCCTGAGCCTCTGCAAACCCTTTCGAGCTCCAAGGCAACCCACAGCAGCTCCCGTCCACATCATCCGGAATCCACACCGGCGACCCAGCCCTCTCCGAAACCGCCACGAGCGCCCCAATCGGATTGCCATCGAAGATCCGGTTCGTACAGCTCGGCACGTAAACCGCGGCCGTCTTCGGGGGAGGGGATGACCCCCTCCAGGCACTCAACATCGAGCCATTAGCGAGATGTGCCTGGAGGGGGTCATCCCCTCCCCCCCAACCAGACGCCCCAGGCAAGCCTTTCCCGCGCCGAGTCCTCCTCGCAATGGGACCGCCGATCTTCAACCCAAACCGAGAAGCTTTCTCGACGCCCTTCCACCGCTTAGCCGCCCCCAAAGCCCGCTTTTCAGCCCGCTCCGAATGCTGCCCAACCCGCAGCTCCTTGACCATCCGCCCCGTATCGATCCCCAACGGACAAGCAATCTGGCAAGACCCGTCGGTAGCGCAGGTCTCCAGCGCGTCGTAGTCGTACTCCGCCAGCAGAGCCCGCTGCACCGGCGAACCCTCGGGCTGCCGCGCCATCTCCCGCCGCAGGACGATCCGCTGGCGCGGCGTCGTCGTCAGGTTGCGGCTCGGGCAGACCGGCTCGCAGAAGCCGCACTCGACGCAGGTCGTTGCCCCGCCCCAATCCTCGATCGCCGGCGTCGTTTTCAGGTTGCGCAGGTGCACGCCCGGGTCGCGGCTGAGGAGGACGTCGGGCGAGAGCACGCCGTCGGGGTCGGCGAGCCGCTTCAGCCGCCACATCAGCTCGGTCGCCTTCTCCCCCCACTCGCGCTCCACATAAGGGGCCATGTTGACCCCGGTCCCGTGCTCGGCCTTGAGCGAGCCGTCGTACTTCTCGACGATCAGCTCGACGAGGCCGCCCATGAAGGCCTCGTAGCGGTCGAGGTCCTCCTGTTTGGCGAAGTCGGGGGTGAGCATGAAGTGCAGGTTCCCGGCCGAGGCGTGGCCGGCGACCCCGGGCAGGAAGCCGTGCTGCCCGAGCAGCGCCTGCAGGTCCTTGGCGCCTTCGGCAACCCGCTCCGGCGGCACGCAGACGTCCTCGACGATCAGCGCCGTCCCCTCCGGCCGCACCCGGCCGATCAGCCCGTGCAGCCCCTCGCGCACCCGCCAGGCGAGCTCGATCGCCTCCGGCTCGCGGGTGAAGTCGATCGGGCGGATCGTCTCGTGGGAGCCGAGGATCGCTTCGGCCCGCAGCACCTGCGCGGCGAGGTCGCCCTCGTCGGCGCCGCCGAACTCGACCAGCAGCACCGCCGACTCCGGCGGCAGCTCTTTCCACTCCTGCGGCGCCCCGACCATGTTCCAGGCGGCGGTGATCAGCGCCGGGGCGACCATCAGCTCGACCGCGGTGGCGCCGGAGGCGACCAGGTCACCGACCGGCGCGATCGCCTCGTCGATGCCGGGGAAGTGGACCCAGGCGGTGGTCGTCGCGGGCGGCTGCGGCACCGTCTCGAAGACGACCTCGGCGACGAAGGCGAGCGTCCCCTCGGAGCCGACCAGCAGGCGCCGGAAGATCTCCAGCGGCTCGTCGGCGTCGAGGAAGGCGCAGAGTCGGTAGCCGGTGGTGTTCTTGATCGCGAACTTGCGGCGGATCCGCTCGGCCAGCTCGGCGTCGGCGCGGATCTCGTCGCGGATCGCCTCCAGGCCGGCGACCAGCTCCGGCTCGGCAGCGGCGAAGCGCTCGGCGGCGCCGGGCGCGCCGGTGTCGATCTTCGTCCCCGAGGGAAGGACGAAGGTCAGCTCGCGCACCGTCGAGTAGGAGTCCTTGGTGACGCCGCAGCGCATCCCGCCCGAGTTGTTGGCGACGACGCCGCCGACCGTGCAGGTGTCGGTGCTGGCCGGGTCGGGGCCGAGCTTGCGGCCATGGGAGGCGAGGACGCGGTTGGCGTGGCCGAGGATCGTCCCCGGCTTGACCCGGGCGCGGGCGCCGTCGTCCTCTACCGCGACGCCGCCGAAGTGCTTGCGGACGTCGACGAGGATGCCGTCGCTCTGGCCCTGGCCGTTGAGGCTGGTGCCGCCGGCGCGGAAGGTGACGGGGATGTCGCGCTGGCGGCCGAAGCGCAGCACCTTGGCGACGTCGTCGGCGTCGCGCGCCTCGACCACCGCCCGCGGGAAGAGCCGGTAGGGGCTGGCGTCGGAGGCGTAGGCGACGAGGTCGCTGACCCGGTGCAGGACGCGGTCGGCGCCGAGCAGCTGCTCCAGGTCGCGCCGCAGCGAGGTCTCCACCCCCGCGGCCAGCTCATCCGGCGCCCGGTCGGCGACCGGCTGGCTCGGCGGCGGCGGGACCGGCGGGCGGTTGCGCTGCAGCAGGGCCACGGCGTCAGCTCCGCGCCGAGTCGTGGTTCTTTTGTCCTGCCATGCCGGACAAAGGAACCACGACCTAGAAGAGGGACATCCCGGGGGCGACCGGGACTTCGACCAGCTCCGGCTGCGAGGAGGCGAGCGCGGCGCTGAGCGCGACGGCGACCTCGTCGCGCTCCCTCGGCCGGTGCGCCTTCACCCCGTAGCCCTCGGCGACCGCGGCGACGTCGAGCTTCGGCAGGTCGAGGCCGGGCGCGCCGTTCACCTGCTCGACGTCGGCGAACCACTTGAGGATCGCGTACTCGGCGTTCTGCAAGACGAGGAAGGTGACCGGCGCCTTGTAGGCGACGGCGCTCCAGAAGGCGGTGATCGCGTACTGGGCCGAGCCCTCGCCGAGGACGCAGACGACCGGGCGGTCGGGCTGGGCCAGCTGCACGCCGACCGAGGCGGCGAGGCCGAAGCCGAGCCCGCCGCCGGCGCTGAAGTAGTAGCTGCCGGGCCGCGAGAGGCGCAGCTGGTTGCGCAGCGCCAGCGTGCTGGAGGGCGACTCGAGGACGACGATCGCGTCCTCGGGCATCACCTCGGCCAGGGCGGTGTGGACGGTCGAGGCGTTGAGCGGGTCCTCGGCCGGGATTTCCTGCGGGCCGAGGTTCGGCTCCGGCGCCGGCCGCGAGGACTCGGGCGCCGCCTCGACCAACGCCGCCAGGGTGAGGCCGACGTCGGCGACGATCGCGTCGCCCATCGGCGCCCGCACCGCCTCGTCGGGGTCGCTGGTGATCGCCACCAGCTTCGCCCCCTCGGGCAGCAGCGGCCCGGGGATGTGCGGGTAGTAGGGGAAGACCGAGCTGCCGACGACGAGGATCAGGTCGTGGCCCTCGAGCGTCTGCCCGACGGGCCCGATCGCCGGCGGCAGGACGCCGCGGAAGTTGGGGTGGTTCTCGGGGAAGCCGAGGCGGTGACCGCCGGTCGCGGGCGAGGCCCAGACCGGCAGGTGCTGGCGCTCGGCGAGGGCGACGGCGGTCTCCCAGGCGCCGACCGTGTCGACGTCGGGGCCGGCGACGAGGACCGGGTTGGTCGCCTCGTCGAGGCGCTCGGCGAGCGCCCGCACCGCCTCGGGGTCGGCGGCCGCCCGCCCCGTGACCTTGCGCTCGATCGCCGCCTGGGCGTCGGCCTCGTCCACCTCGGCGTACCAGTCGTCCATCGGCAGCGAGACGAAGACCGGGCCGCGCGGCGCCAGGCCGGCGAGGTGGGCGCCGTGGGCGAGCGCCAGCGGCACGTCCTCGGCCCGCGGCGGCTCGTAGGACCACTTGACCAGCGGGTGCGGCATCCGCGTCGCGTCGCGGTTGGTGAGGTTCGCCTGCAGGGTGATCTGCGCCCGCGCCTGCTGGCCGGCCGTGATCAGCAGCGGCGAGTGGTTGGCCTGGGCGTTGAAGATCGCCCCCATCGCGTTGCCGACCCCCGGCGCGGTGTGGAGGTTGACGACCGTGGTCTTGCCTGACGCCTGCGCGTAGCCGTCGGCCATCCCGACCACCACCGCCTCCTGCAGGCCCAGCACGTAGCGGAAGTCGGCGGGGAAGTCGGCGAGCATCGGCAGCTCGGTCGAGCCCGGGTTGCCGAACATCGTCGTCATCCCGTGGGTGCGGAATAGGTCAAAAGTCGCTTCGCGGACAGTCGGCATGAATCGAACCCTATCCGGCCGTGTTCCAACTACCTCATGTCGGTGAGGCTTTTCGAGCAGGATTCAAGGCGCGGGCGTCGTAGGGCCGATAACGCGGGGGTGAGCCACCGCCTTTTCGCCAACGCCTGGGTCAAGCTCCTCGCCGTCTTCGCCGCCTCCCTCGCCCCGCTCTTCGCGGTCGTCGCCTATGCCGAGGCGGCGCCGCCCGGACCGCCCCGCGTCCTCTTCGGGCCCGGCAAGATCGTCCCGATCCCGGCCTCGATCCCCCACGCCGAAGGCGACATGGTCGACCGGCGGATCATCCCCAACCTGCGCTGGATCGCGAAACGCTTCCCGATCTACGTCACCGACGGCTACTCCGGCCCGCTGCCGAACGGCGAACACGCCGGCTGCAACGGCTGCCACGTCAAGAACTCCGACCACTACAACGGGCTCGCGGTCGACATCGTCCCGCTCAACCCGAGCTCCAAATGCGACGCCAACTGGACCGGGATCACCCGCCTCGCCCTCTGGGCCGAGCCGGTCCCGAACGAACCGCGGCCGCCCTTCCGCTGGGTCGGCTACGACGGCGACGCCGGCCACGGCTGCGGCCACCACCTGCACCTCTCCTGGAACCACGCGATCGCGCCGATGTTCCAGCTCGCCGAATGGGTCGAAACCTTCCCGATCACCGCCGGCGAACTCGAAACGGCCGCGCCGAAGAAGCGCAAGCCGCGGCCGAAAGCCCCCGCCGGCCCGCCCGGCGGCATCGCCCAGATGTCGACCGGCGGCGTCTCGGCCCGGGTCGGCGACTAGACGTTTCTGAGCTTTCCCGTCGTATATGGGGGTCAAGCTCAGACACCCCCAATGTCGATCCATAGGATGCGCGGAATGCGTTTGTGTTTCGCGACCTTGAGCGCGTGTCTCGTTGCGGCTCTTGCCGGCTGCGGCGACCAGGACGATTCGACCCCGGTGGCCTGCCTGGAAGGCGCCACTGCCTACGAGAAGGCATTGACGGCCGCGCCGGGGGAAGTACGGCTGGGGGGCGAGACGGCGATCAGCGACTGCCTCACCCCTAACCAGACCGCCGGCGACCTGGCGCGGGTCGGGGAAGCGATGATCGAAGCGGCGACGAATCTCAATGCCGAAGCGCGAGCGGGAGGTGGCGAGGCAGCCGTCCAGCTCGGCTACCTGCTCGGCGCGGCCGAGCGCGGCTCGGAGGAGAGCGAAGGGATCCACTCCGACCTCGTCCGCCGGTTGACCGTCGCCGCCCGTTATGCGCCGGACAAGCAGCCGCTCTCCCAGGACTTCCTCGACGGCTACCGGGAAGGGTTCGACGCCGGCCGGTCCGGCGGGTGAATACGCTCCCGGGACCCGAACTTTTCCGATGGAGGCTTCCTTGACTGAGCAGCTCTGGGGTGGCGAGACCACCAAGGCCGTTGACAACTTCCCCGTCTCGGGCGAGCGGGTGCCGGTGCCGGTGGTGCGCTGGCTGGGCCGGATCAAGTCCGCCGCCGCCGAGGCCAACGGCGCCCTCGACCAGCTCGACGCCAACCTTGCCGAACGGATCAAGGAGGCCGGCGAAGCCGTGGCCGAAGGCCGTCATGACGACCAGTTCCCGGTCGACGTCTTCCAGACCGGCTCCGGCACCTCCTCGAACATGAACGCCAACGAGGTGATCGCCAACCTCGCCGGCGACGGGGCCCACGCCAACGACCACGTCAACATGGGCCAGTCCTCCAACGACGTCTTCCCCTCCGCCGTGCACCTGGCGGCGCTGGACGAGGTGACCCGCGACCTTCTGCCCTCGATGGGCGCGCTCGAGGCGGCCCTGGAAGAGAAGGCGAAGCAGTTCGCCGACGTCGTCAAGGCCGGCCGCACCCACCTGATGGACGCGGTCCCGGTCACCCTCGGCCAGGAGTTCGGCGGCTACGCCGCCCAGGTGCGGCTCGGCGTGCAGCGAATCGAGGGGACGCTGCGGCGGGTGGGTCAGATCCCGCTCGGCGGCACCGCGACCGGCACCGGCCTCAACACCCATCCCGAATTCGCCGCCAAGGTGCGCGAGCGGCTCGCGGCCGACACCGGCCTGGCGATCTCCGCCCCGCTCGACGCCTTCGAGGCGCAGGGCAACCGCGACGCGCTGGTCGAGCTCTCGGGCGCGCTCAAGGTCTACGCCGTCTCGCTCAACAAGATCGCCAACGACCTGGCGCTGATGGGCTCCGGCCCCCGCGCCGGCCTTGCCGAGCTGCGCCTGCCCGAGCTGCAGAAGGGCTCGTCGATCATGCCCGGCAAGGTCAACCCGGTGATCCCGGAGGTCGTGATCCAGGTCGCCGCCCAGGTGATCGGCAACGACGCCGCGATCACCGTCGCCGGCAGCCAGGGCCAGTTCGAGCTCATCGTGCGGGTGCCGCTGATCGCCCGCAACCTGCTCGACTCGATCAAGCTGCTGGCCTCCGCCTCGCGCCTGCTGAACGAGAAATGCGTCGCCGGCGTCGAGGCCAACGAGGAGATGACCGACCGCCACGCCGAGGCCACCCTGGCCACGGCGACGGCCCTCAACCCCCACATCGGCTACGACCGCGCCGCCGACATCGTCAAGGCGGCGGCCGAGTCGGGCCGCTCGCTGCGCGAGGTGGCGCTGGAGCAGGGCGTCGAGCCCTCGGTGCTCGAGGAGGCGCTGGACCACCGCCGCATGGCGCGGCCGCACGAGTAGCGGCCGCTCAGCGCGGATCGGGGAGCAGCAGCTCCACGTTGCGGTCCTGCGGGGTCCCTTCGCCGATCGGGGCGCCGGACTGGAGGTCGTTGAAGCTCATCGTCCTCGCGGCTGAGGCGAGGTCGTTGAAGTCCATCGACGAGGCCGGGGTGCCGGGCGCGGGGGCGGCCGCCTGGCCGACGTGGTCGAGGATCGTGCCGAAGATCGAGAGGGTGCCGTCGTGGTTGTCGAAGACCTCGAGCAGGCGGCTCTGCTGCGGCCAGTCGGCCTCGGCCGCGACGCGGATGCTCCAGAAGCCGCCCGGTCCGCTCGGGTCCGGGAAGGCGTTGACGACGTTGTCGTGCGAGTGGCCCGCCACCCAGGCGATCGCGTTGGGGTATTCGTGCAGCAGCGCGACCATGTCGCTCTCGAGGTGGATCGGGAACGAGAGGCGCGGGTCGAGGTCGCAGCCGGGGTTGACGTCATGCCCGTGCGAGTCGTTGACCGTGCACGGCGGCGCCACCTCGTCGGGGATGTCGGCGACCAGGCTCTCGGGCGCGTGGTGGCTGAAGAGGATCACCAGCTGGTCGGCCGCGGTCGCCGACTGCAACTGGCCGCGCAGCCACTGGAACTGCGGGTCGTCGATGTTGCCGTCCGAGGTCGAGGCGCCGCTCGGGGTGACGATCGTCCCCGCCTCGGCGACGGTGTCGAGGGCGATGAACCGCATCCCCGGCGTCGGGCTCCAGGCGTAGTAGCCGGCGGCGCCTTTGGAGGCGGTCTCCTGCGCGGCGTCGATCAGCCCGAAGCCGTGGCCGTCGGACTGGGTGCCGGCTTTGAAGATGTCCTTGTACTGCTTCTTGGAGACGAAGCGGCGGTTGGGGTCGCCGGGGACCAGGATCGTGTTCTGCGGGCTGGTCAGCAGCGAGGCGAGCAGGTTCGCCGGGTTGAGCAGGGAGCTCAGCAGCGCGCTCGCGTTTTCGGGGTTCGAGACCGGCCCGATCGGCTTCAGGCAACCGGTTGCCACCTGCTCGAAGGCGGCGTTGGCGGCGGCGTTCCCCTGCACCAGCGCGTCGTGGTTGCCGAAGGCGACGTAGGAGGGAACTTTGAGACCGGAGGCGCTGAACGCCTGCTGGGCGCGGTCCATCAGGCCCGGGTATTTGGGCCAGGCGGCGTGCACCCCTTTCGGCAGGTCGGGGTCGTAGAACTCGGGGAAGGTCCCCTCGATGTAGTCGTCGTAGTCCTGGACGCCGGTGTAGCGGGCGGCCTCGGCGGCACCGGGGACGAAGAGGTTCGGGCAGAGCGGATGCGAGTAGGTCGATTTGCTCACCCCGCTGTTGGGGTTGAGGTTGCCGCCCTCGAGCAGGGTCCGGACCCAGAGCGTCTCGTTCAGCTGCTGGCTGTCGGCCGAGTCGCCGGTGTCGATCGTGAAGTCCATCGCCCGCCGGGCGCCGCTGCCGTCGGCGACCGGGCTGGCGCCGCTGAATTTGTTGACCTGGCGGATCATCGACTCGTCGATCTGCGGCTCGAGCGCCTCCCAGGGCCGCCAGGCGGCGCCGAAGGGCAGGTTGAGCGGCGTCGAGAGCGGATCGATCACCTCGACGCGCGCCGGCGACTCCTCGTCGGCGAGCTGGAAGTCGGAGAGCTGGCCGAAGTAGACGAGCGAGGTGCGTTTGGTGGCCCGTTCGCCTCCCGCCGTCGCCAGGTCCTGCCGCACCGTGTAGGGCTCACCGGCGCCGAGCTGGAGGAAACGGTAGGCACCCGACCCGGTCGGGCGGATCCGCTGTTCCAGCGTCGTTTTGCCGACGGTGTCGGAGACCGCCGCGACCGCGTTCGGCGCCACGGCGATCGCGGCCAGCGCCGCGATCGCCCCCACGAACCTCACAACCTCCCGAATTCCCATTCCGGGAGGCTACCCACTTTTAAGCGGGAAATGTTTTGCGGCGGTTACCGCTATCCGCCTAGGTTCAGCTTCAATTTGCCGCTGAAGGTCTGCGCCGCGGCGCTGCCGCCGGTCGGGGTGAAGGTGGCGCGGATCTTGAACTGCAGCTTGCCCTTGCTCTCCAGGGTTTTCTCCCCGGCGCCGGTGGGCTTCAGCTTCAAGGTCACCGTTTCGGGGGCGGCCGAAGTGGCGGTAGCTTTCTTCACCCGCTTCGGCGATTTTTTCTTGACGTCGACCGCGGTCAGCTTCCCGGCGCCCGGCAGGTTCACCTTCAGGGTCGCGGTCCCCTTTTTCTTGTTCAGCTTCAGCTTGCCGAAGGTGAAGGCGTTCGAGGGCGGGGCCGGTGCGGGAGGCTGCGGGGCCGGCGGACCGGTGATCGAGACCGCGTCAACGCCGGCGTTGAACGGTCCTTCGTTGTCGACCTCGGCGAAACGGAGCCGCACCGTCTGCCCGCCGAACGCCGACAGGTCGGCCGTCAGCGTTTTCGGTTCCAGGGAGGTCGGATCGCCGGTTTCGGTGTGGAGCAGCGTCGCGAGGATGTCCCCCGGGTCCAGGGTTTCGATCGGCGCCGTCGGCTTGATCACGTCGATCCTGTACTGCTGGTTCGGTTCGCCTTCCCAGGCGAAGCTGTCGGGGCTCTCGATCGGCGGCCCGCTCTCGTAGTAGGCGATCAGAGAGAGGACGTGCGGCCAGCCGGGCTCGAGCGCGACGTCCTGGTAGAGGATGTGGAGGCCCGGGCCGAACTGCGCGGTGATCGCGGCGAAGTTGCCCTGCGGGGGAGGGGGCACGGACGGCCCGATTTCGATCGGGCTCGCCGTACCCGAATAGGCGAACCAGCTCCCGGGTTCGGTCCCGAAATCGTCGTGGAGGGTCCAGCCGCTGAGGCTGCCGGTCTCGAAATCTCCGTTGACGACCGTCGTCGCCTCGGCGCGTGGAGCGGCGAGAACGAGCAACGCCGCCGCGGCCAACCACACCGCAGCCGCCAGCAGCCGACTGCGCCCAACGATCCGATCCGACACCCGATACCTCCTCGACGAGATTTGCGCGAGAAACCTAAATGCCCGGGGAGACGGGACCGCCGCTACCCCTGCAGGGTGACGAACCGCTCCTCGGTCAGCTCGTATACCGCGTAGGCCGGGCCCTCGCGGGTGTTGCCGGAGTCCTTGACGCCGCCGTAGGGCTGCTGGTCGGTGCGGAAGGTCGGCACCTCGTTTATGAGGACGCCGCCGAACTCGAGGGTGCGGCCGGCCTGCAGGCCGCGGCCGATGTCGCGGGTGAAGACGCCCGCCTGGAGGCCGAACTTGGAGTCGTTGGCGAGGCGGAGGGCCTCGTCGAAGTCGGCGAAAGTGTCGATCGTCGCCACCGGGCCGAAGATCTCCTCGCACCAGACCTTGGCCTCTTTCGGCGGCGCCTTCAGCAGGGTCGGGGCCAGGCAGCGGCCCTCGTCGACCAGAGAACCACCAGTCAATAACTCGGCCCCGCCGGCGACCGCCTCGTCGACCCACTGCTTGACCCGGTCGCGATCGTCGGGGGTGATCAACGGCCCGACGTCGGTCCCGTCGTCAAGTGGGTCGCCGACGGTCAGCTTCTCCACGTTGGCGACCAGCCGCGCGGTGAACTCGTCGGCGACGGCCTCGTGGACGAGGATCCGCTGGATCGAGATGCAGCTCTGACCGGCGTGCGAGAAGGCGTGGATCTGGGCTTTGTCGGCGGCCGTCTCCCAGTCGCCGTCGTCGTTGACGATCAGCGGCGCATTGGAGCCGAGCTCCAGGTTGACCTTCTTGTGCGGGACCTTGGCGCGGATGTCCCAGCCGACCGGCGCCGAGCCGGTGAAGGTGATCGCCCGGGTCAGCGGGTGCTCGACGATCTTGTTGCCGACCTTGGAGCCGGGGCCCGGGATGACCGAGAGCCAGTTCTCCGGCAGGCCCGCCTCGACCAGGATCTCGGCCAGCTTCAGGGCCGAGATCGGCGTCTGCCCCGCCGGCTTCAGGACCACCGCGTTGCCCGCGGCGATCGCCGGGCCGAGCTTGTGGGCAACGAGGTTGAGCGGGAAGTTGAAGGGGCTGATCGCGCCGACGACACCGTAGGGCACGCGCAGCATCACGCCGAGCTTGCCCGCGCCCGCCGCGGCGGCGTCCATCGGCACCGTGCCGCCGGTCAGCTTGCGCGCCTCGACCGCGGAGAACTCCAGGGTGGAGACGCAGCGTTCGGCCTCGACCGTGGCGGTCTTGATCGGCTTGCCCGCCTCGGCGGCGATCGTCGCCGCCAGGTCGTCGCGCCGCTCGGCGACCAGCTCGGCGGCCCGCTCCAGCACCGCCGCCCGCTTGTGCTGGGGGAAGTCGGCGGTCTCGAACGCCTCGTGCGCGGCCTCGATCGCCCGCTCGACCAGCGCTTCGTCGCCCTGCGCGACCCGGCCGACGACGCTGCCGTCGTAGGGGCTCTTCACCTCGCTCCACTCGCCGGTCTCGATCCACTCGCCGGCAGCGAGGAGCTTGTGGTCGGTTGCAGCCACGTATCCAGGTTACGTCCCCGGAGAGGCAGGCCGCTACTCCTGATTGTTGAATCTGTTGGCTCAGAGATGTCCAAGATCATCAACAAGGCCATCATCAACAAACTCCTTATTGCGCTGACCGCTCTGGTCCTGACCTCCGTCTACCCGGTGGCAGCCAGCGCCGGCGTCAGCTGGGTCGTGCACGGGCGCGGCTTCGGCCACGGGGTCGGGATGAGCGCCTACGGCGCCTACGGCTACGCCAAGGCCGGCAAGGGCTACCGCTTCATCCTCGGCCACTACTACCGGGGGACGACGATCGGCACCCTCGACAAACCGCGGGTGGTGCGGGTGCTGCTCGACATCGAACCCGGCGACGTCGAATTCAGCGGCGCGACCAGCGCCTGCGGGGAGGTCCTCGACCCGCGCCGCAACTACGAGGCGCACCGCAAGGGAAGCACGGTGGTCCTGCGCAGCTCCGGCGGCAAACCGCTCGCCGGCTGCGGGCGGAAACTGCGCGCGGCGGGGCGCGGGCGGATCGCGATCGCCGGCCACGGCACCTACCGCGGCGCCCTGGAGACGGTGCCGACCGAAAGCGACGCCGGCTCGCTCAACATCGTCAACGCGCTGGCGCTCGAGCAGTACGTCAAAGGCGTGATGCCGAACGAGGTGCCGCCCTCCTGGCCGACGGAGGAGCTGAAGGCGCAGGCGCTGGCGGTCCGCTCGATCGCCCTCACCGGCGACGTCGGCGGCAACGGCTTCGACCTCTACTCCGACACCCGCAGCCAGGTCTACGAGGGACTGGAAAGCGAGTACGACCGCACCAACCAGGCGGTCGACGCGACCCGCGGCCAGGTCGTGATGTACGGCGGCGACGTCGCCCAGACGCTCTACTCGGCCTGCTCCGGCGGCCACACCGAGAGCGCCGTCAACGTCTTCGGCTCACCGGTGCCCTACCTGGTCGGCGTCCCCGACCCCTACGACTACTACTGCCCGCTGCACAAATGGACCCTCGACTTCAGCGGCCCGGAAATCAGCTCCCGCCTCGGCGGCTACCTGCAGGGCAAGCTGAAACGGGTGCTGATCACCAAGACCGGGGTCTCGCCGCGGATCGTCAGCGCCAAGCTCGTCGGTACCGGGGGGACCACGACCGTCAGCGGCTCGCAGCTCTCGGTCGCGCTCGGCGGCTACGACACCTGGATGACCTTCGAGAAGGTCGTCAGCAAAGCCCGGATCCCTTAGGCCCCGGGATCGACCTCGTCGGCTTTGTCGCTGAGGCGCTTCGCAATCGCACCGATAAAGAACGCCACGAACACGGCGACGATCACGCGGCTCGCTTCCGACATGTCCGGCGCCACCGCGTCGAAGGCGGTCGACTTCTGGATCATCGTCCAACCGACGTAAGCCACCGCCGGGATCAGCGCCCGCAGCCAGTTCCAATTCTTGAGCAGCCCGCCTTCACCACTTTTGGCGCCGACGAAGTAGATAGCTACGCAGGCAACCAGCGACAGCCAGAAGATCAGCTGTGCTCCACCCGTATCGGTGATCTGGGTGACCACGTTGCCGTTCTCCGCGTTGCTGGAGCTGACCACCAAGGACATCAGCAGCGCGTTGATCGCCAGCACTTCAGCCGGAACCAGCGCCGCCAGAACGTCGGTGTAGCTGCCGAATCCGGGTGGTTTCTCTTTCTTGCTCTTCTTGGTCGGCGCCCGTTCCCTTTTGGCGGTCAGAGCCCCGTAGACAAACGTACTCATCGCTACCTCCCAATCGATGACTGTTTAGGAGACACTAAGTGCTCTAGATCGACCTGAGCAGGGCGCGGAGAGTTGCGTTCCTCCAAATAGGTAGAAAACCCCGGGGTTTCTGCTCAACCGTCGGGGTACGGCTGGATCGGGATGCCGTGATCGGTCTCCCGCATCCCCAGCTCATACGCTCCGCCGCCCGGCAGGGTCAGCCCGCGCGGCGGCCGGCCTGGTTGTTCGACGGTCAGCTCGAGGTCGGCGACCGAGCAGTTGACGGTGTGGTGCTCGGGACCCTTGGGATCGGCGTAGACCCAGCCGACGAAATCCTTCTCCGGCGCCGAGACGCGGCCGTGGACGACGATGTCCTTGCCCGGGAGGAGGAAGCTGCAGACCGAGGGCCGCTCTTCGATCCGCGCCGAGCGGATCGCGCCGAGACCGCCGAGGCGGTGGGCGACGCCGTCGAGGACGAGCATCCCCGAGGGGATCCAGGGGCTGACGCGGGAGCCGAGGCGGACGCGGGCGGCGCCGGCGTCGAAGTAGGTGCCGGGCGCGTCGGCGAAGCCGGTGCCCTCGAGCCAGACCCAGCGCTCGGCGTGCTCGGTCCCCCAGTTGTGGCCGATCATCCCCGGCCAGCCGCTCAGCTCCCACGGTTCGCCGTCGACCTCGAGCCGGCCTTCGAAGCGGGCGTCGGGGTAGGGCGCGAGGAACTTGGTTTTCGGCAGCGGCGCCTTGTAGAGCCAGTCGGCCGGCAGGTACTTGCAGGGCTCGGCCTCGCCGCCGAAGGTGAAGGACCAGGCGGCGCTGAGCGCCTCGGTGTCGACCGAGCCCTCGGCGCGGCCGGGGCCGATCACCGCGTCGGCGACGCGGATCCACTCGTCGGCGGGCGCTTCCAGCTGCGCCGCCGGAACCGTCACCTTGGTCGCCCGCGGTCCCTCCGCCTCGCGGTCGAAGAGGCAGAACCAGATCGAGCCGTCGGGCTCGGCGCCGGGGCGCTTGTGGACGGTGTGCCGGATCCAGACGCCTTTGCCGCCCCCCGGTTGGCAGGCCTTGATGTAGAAGCTCTCGTAGTGGCCGGCCTTGGCGGCGACCTCCGGGAACCGCGCCCGTTCCTCCATGCGGAGGACTTTAATCGCCTAATCGCGCAATGGTGGGGGCGGCGGCGATTCGAATCCCAGCATCGCCACCGTCGCCGTCACCACCTCCTCGCCCGAGGCGGCCAGCCGGTCGCGGGCGTCGAGGCGGATCTGGGCCAGCTCCTCGAAGGTCGCCGCCAGCCTGGCGATCACTTCGCTCCAGCCGCGCTCGTCGAGCTGCATCGGCAGCCAGGTGAGGTGGCGGTCCGGGCGCGCGTCGAAGGTTCCCTCGGCGATCGCCCGGTCGGCCCGCGCGACCATCCCCTGCAGGGAGATGCGCGAGAGCTTGCGCCGCGCCTCCCGCGGCATCGCTTCGAACTCGGCGTCGTCGAAGTAGACGCGCGCCTTGCCCTCGTAGACGTGCTCGACGGCGCCGCGCCGCGGGATCGATTCGATCACCTCCAGGCAGCCTTCCTTCTGCAGCTCGCGGAAGTGGTAGGAGGCGAGCGAGAGGGCCTGCTGGTAGGTCGTGTAGTGCTCCTTCGGGATCAGCCCTTCCTCGACGAACTGGCTCGGGCTGCGGGGGCCTTCGTTGAGGACTTCGAGGATGCGGACCCGCAGCGGATGCTTGAGGGCGGTGCTGATCGTTTCCCTGCGCTGCTTCGCCTCGTCTTCTCTCCCCGCCATCCCCAAGCCTTTCGATTGATCGACTGATGACTCTCCGGTAGCGGTGAGATTAGGGCATAAATGCTCGGAAGAAGCGAGAAAATGGCTAGCTAGAGCCCTTTACTGAGCCCACTCGAAGCAATAAGAACCAATGCATCGCCGCGAAGGACGCTTCCGGTGAGGGAAGGAGGTGATGCGTTGTGAGGCTCAGCGGATGCAGTGAGGCGTACCCGGCCACCTCGATTCACAAGGGGGGCTGAGGGCTGACGGCGCCCGCCCCGAGCGATCGGCGGGGCGGTGCCTCAGACCTTGATCGTGATCACGTCGCCGTCCTGGACGAGGTAGTCGCGGCCCTCGATCCGCAGCAGGCCCTTGTCGCGGGCCGCCGCGTAACCGCCGCACTCGACCAGCTGCTCCCAGCCGATCGCTTCGGCTTTGACGAACGCTTCCATGATCTCGGTGTGGATCGTGCCCGCCGCCTCCAGGGCGGTGGCGCCGCGACGCAGCGGCCGGGCCACCGCCTCCTTGCCCTCGCCGGCGGTGAAGAAGGTGATCAGCTCCAGCAGGTCGTAGGCGGCGCGGACGAGGCGCGCCAGGCCCGAGCCCTCGACCCCGTAGGACTCGCGCATCTCCTCCGCTTCGGCCGGGTCGAGCTCGGCCAGCTCGCCCTCGATCCGGGCGCTGACCGCGACCACCCCGGCGCCGACCGCGTTGGCGTGGGAGACGACCGCTTCCGGCGCCTCGGCGTCGCCCTCGTCGACGTTGGCGACGTAGAGGATCGGCTTCGTCGTCAGCGCCTGCAGGTTCTGGGCCGCCAGCGGCGCGCCTTCGGGGACCGGGATCGAGCGCGCCGGGCGGCCGGCGGCGAGCGCCTCGTGCACCGCCTGCAGCCACTCGTGCTCGACCTGGGCTTCCTTGTCGCCGGACTTCGCCTGCTTGCCGACCCGGCCCAGCCGGCGCTCGACCTGGTCGTAGTCGGCGAGGACCAGCTCGGTCTCGATCGTCTCGATGTCGGCCAGCGGGTCGACGCGACCGTCGGGGTGCGGCACGTCGGATTCGGTGTGACAGCGGACGACGTGGCAGATCGCGTCGGTCTCGCGGATCGAAGCGAGGAACTGGTTGCCGAGGCCCTCCCCTTCGGAGGCGCCCTTGACCAGGCCGGCGATGTCGTGGAAGTCGATTTTCGCCGGCACCAGCTCGGAGCTGCCGACCGTCTCGGCGACCTTCTCCAGGCGTTCGTCGGGCACCAGGGCGACGGCGACGTTGGGCTCGATCGTCGTGAACGGATAGTCCCCGGTCTGGGCGCCGCCCTTGGTCAGGGCGTTGAAGAGGGTGGACTTGCCCGCGTTCGGCAGGCCGACGATCCCGACCTTCATGAGGGCAGCGGGACGACGAGGCCGAGGAGGACGCCGAGGACCGCGCCGGCGAGGACGTCGGATGGGTAATGCATGCCGAGGTAGGGGCGGCCGAGCGCCAGCGCGAAGGCGACGACGAAGGCGGCGCCCATCGCCGGGTCGACGCGGACCATCGCCGTCGCCACCGCGAAGGACGAGGTGGCGTGAGCGGAGGGGAAGCTGAGGCTGCTGGGGGCGCCGCCGAGCGGCGGCAGGCCCTCGAGCACCGGCCGCGGCCGCTTCACCACCAGCTTGATCGCGTAGTTGAGGCCGATCGCGAAGGGCCCGAGCAGGGCGCAGACCAGCCACTGCTCCCAGCGCGAGCTGTCGAGGAGCGCCAGCGCGGCGCCGAGCAGGAACCAGACGAGGGCATTGTTGCCGGCCTTGCCGAGGGCGATCGCGGCGTCCTCCACGGCGGGGCTGTGGCCGTGGGTCCGCATCCAGCGCAGCAGCTTCAGGTCCAGTTCCTGCATCGGCGCGAGAGACTATTGGGCGATGCCCTCCGTCCCCGGCTTCGTCCACACCCCCGGCAACCACTGCGGCTCGACCGCCCTGCGCAACCTGCTCGCCTTCCACGGGGTCGAGGTGAGCGAGGAGATGGCCTTCGGGCTCGGCGCCGGCGCGGGCTTCTACTACCTGGCGCTCGACGACGCCTCGCCGAGCCGCTGGTTCAACGGGCGAACGGCACGCCTGGAGGAGAGCTTCCGCGAGCTGACCGGGGCGGCGCTGGAGATGCGGACCTTCGCCGAGGAGGACGGGCCGGCGGCCTGGGACGCGGCGCGCGCCGAGGTCGACGCCGGCAACCCGGCGCTACTCCTCACCGACATCTACTACCTGGACCACTACGGCAACTCGGCCCACTTCCCGGGGCACGCGGTGGTGCTGGCCGGCTACGACTCCGAGGTCGCCCACCTCTCCGACACCGGCTTCGAGGCGCTGCAGACGACGCGGCTGGAGAACCTGGCGCGGGCCCGCCACAGCGGCCACCCCGCCTACCCGCTGGAAGGTCACATGTTCACGGTCGCCGAGAGCATCGACCGGGGGGCGCTGGAGGCGGCGGTGCCGAGGGCGATCGCGCGGGCGGCGAGCGAGATGCTGGAGCCGCCCTTCGGCGAGTTCGGCGGCGTGCCGGCGCTCGAGCGGCTCGCCGCGGAGGCCGGGTCATGGCCGGAGGCCGTTTTGGACTGGCAGTGGTGCGCCCGCTTCGCCTACCAGGTGATCGAGCGGCGCGGGACCGGCGGCGGCTGCTTCCGGCTGATGTACGCGCGCTTCCTCGAGGAGGCGGGGCGCGACGAGGCCCCGCTGGCGGCCGCGGCGGCGGCGCGCTGGACCGAGCTGGCGGAGGCGTTCCGGGCGGCGAGCGAAGAGGACGAGCCGCAGCCGGAGCTGTGGCGCGCGGTCGGCGCGGGCGCCGAGAACGTGCTGGAGGCGGAGAAGCGCCTCTGGACGTCTCTCTGACCCCTCCGGTTTGTCGATCCAACCGCGGGGTAACGAAGCCCCATGACTATCGGAGCAGGCATCTTCCTCATAGCGGTAGGCGCGATCCTCAAGTTCGCAACCAACTTCCACGTCGAAGGCGTCTCCGTCGACACCATCGGCGTCATCCTCATGGTCGCCGGCGCGGTAGGCCTCCTGATCGGCCTCTTCCAGGAAATCGTCTGGTCCCGCCGCACCCGCCCGCTCGCCCCCGGCGAAGCCCCCCCGCCCCCGGTCGAAGAACGCCGCGAAGTTCGCGAACAGCCGCCGCGTTACTGAGCCGACTCAGCAGACGGGCACCGCGAAGTCGGTGTTGTGCGTGTACGGCCCGCCGTAGGGGTCTCCGTTCATGAAGGTGTTCGCCGGCGCGTAGTAGGCGTTGTTCCAAGGCGAGCTGGCGATCCTGTACCAGTAGCCGTCAGGGTTGACGCTGGCGATGGTCGGGTCGTAGACGCGGCACGAGACCTCGACCCACTGGCCGGCGGCGATAGGTGGACCCATCCCGGATGCGTTGTGGTAATTGGTGAAGGTGTTGACGGGGTGGTTCGGCGTCTCCTGCTCCCAGTAGGTGGTGGGCGGAGGAGGCGGGCTGGGCGGGGGCGGTTGGGCACCGGGGCTCGGCAGGGCCGGGACCGTCACGGTCGGCGCCGGGGCCGCCGGAAGGCTGTCGACGGGGGACATCTGCACCGTGACGACGGTCGGGGCGGGCAACTCCTTCGCCGTTATGCGGACGCTGATCTTGGCGCCGTGCTTCGGCCTCGCGACGGTCACCGTGCGGAACGTGTCGCCGCTGACGGTGGTCGCCTGAACGACCTCGACCTTCTTGCCTTTCCGGTGGGCGCCCTTCGGGCTCCTGCCGGTGCTGTTGGCGACCAGCCCGCCGCCGGGGTTTCGGATCGAGATCCCCGTCACCTCGACGACCGCCCCGGGGGTCGTCCAGGAGACGACGATCTGCTCGCCGACGTTGCCGAGGAAGCTGCCGTTCACGGGCTTGGCGGGCGCGCCCACCTGACGCAACGACCTCACCGCCTGCGAAGGAGCGATCTGGCACTCCAACTCGGCGTTGATCGAGTTGAAGACCGGCTGCAGGCGCCGCACCTGCACCGCCGCGGAATCGTCGTCGTCGCGGCGAAGCGGGTAGTAGACGCCGCCGGTCTCGGCCGCGATCCGGCCGAGCAGGTCCGCCGCTTCGCTCCCCTCGCCGGCCCGGCCGATGTTCAGTCCGATCACATAGGTCCGGGGACCGCCGGAGTGGCCATTTTCGTAATCGCCGACGTTGTGTTCTCCGTCGGTGAGGAAGATCCGCGCGTCCGCCGCGGGCTGGAGGGCGGCGGCGGCGAAGGCGGCGTTGTAATCGGTCTGGTCGCCGGTCCCCTGGAAGCCCGCGTTGTCGAGCCCGCCCAGGGCGGCCAGCATTTCGGCGCCACCGGCCGCAACGGTCGCGGGCGGGAACAGCGTCCCCGCTTCGGTCCCGAACTCCACGGCCCCGAGCGTCCGGTCCCGTCCTCCGGGCTGGGTGATCAGCAGTTGCATCGCCGCGGCCCGGATGTTCAGCGGATCGTTCCAGGACATCGATCCGGAGTCGTCCAGGATCGCGGCGACGTTCGTCGCCGGCGCGCAGCGGCGGGACCTCCGCAGCCCCAGCCAGTCCGCCACCTTCAAGGCCGCCTTCTGGGTCATCCGCGGGGCGTAGTGGTTGTGTGCGTAGCTGGTGTTCGGAAGCCCCTCGCAGACCCAGTCGCCCCCACGGCAGAAGCTCGCCACGTGTGGAAAGGCGGCGGGAAAGTCATGCTCGGGAAGGCCGAGGATGCCGTGTCGCTTCTCGCTGAACGTTCCCAGCGCAGCGCGCGAGTGCGGATCGAAGTGGGGATCGCCGAACAGCACGACCGCGCCGATGTGAGAGGCGGTACCGGTCAGCCGGGGCAGCGCCTCGTGGACCACCTGTGCGCCCTGCGAGTAGCCGGCGAGGACCAGGCTCGTCCCGCCACACTCCTTGGCGCGGTCCTTCGCCAGCCGCACGAGCCTGCTTACGCCCTGGTCGACGCTGTGGCGATATCGGACCACGCGCCAGGAGTCGATCGGGACCGCGTCATACCGAAGACCCTCCATCTCGACCGCGCCCGGATCGGCCAGGGCCTTCAGCTGGTTGACGAAGGGGCGCAACGTCCGGCCGGGGCCGGCCTGGTCGGGGTCGCCGGATCCCCTCACCGCCAGCACCTTCACCGCCGCGCAGCTCCCCTTCGCGCCCGCCGGCTCCCCGCGCATGAGCAGCCCGAGCGAGCAGATCAGGGCAAGGATGAGCGCAACGACCAGCGTCGAGCGGGCGAGGCGTGCGGTGGGAGTAAGCCGGTCGATCCTCACGAACGCCGCACGCTATGGGCGCGGCGCCGCCGTCATCAATACTGAAAACTCGAACTGTTTCTAATACTTACCTGTTTATGACGGCAGCCCGAAGCGGGAGCGACGGGACTCGAACCCGCGACCTCCGGCGTGACAGGCCGGCGCTCTAACCAGCTGAGCTACGCCCCCAGGGAACTGCGGTGGGCCATCGGGGTGCGGCCCGGGGGGCAACGCTAGCGCATTCGGTCAGGCAGTTACGCGCGCGAGGTCGTGCAGGGTCTGCTCGATGCCGGACCGCACGAGGTCGAGGTCCGGGACGGCCTCAGGGTCGGCGTTGAGGCCGAAGTAGACGCCGCCGTTGTAGCCGACCGCCGCGACTCCCAGCGACTGGCCGGAGAAGAGCGGCACCGCGGGAACGATGCGGCGCATTTCGGCGCCGAGGGAGTAGAGCGGGAAGGGGAAGGCGGGGACGTTGGCGACCGTCAGGTTGAAGAGCCGCGGGGTGAAGGCCAGGCGGGCGATCACGCTCTGGACCAGCGCCGGCGAGAGGCCGGCGACGCCGGTGACGGTGTCGGCGCCCGGGATCACGCCGATGCTCTTGCGCTCGCTGGAGGCGGCGACCATCTTGCGATAGCGGGCAAGCGTGTCTTCCTCGCCGACCTCCATGTCGACGAAGAGGGACGAGGGGTTGCCGCCGGCGAGCATCTGGGTCGAGCGCTCGAGCGGGGTCAGGACGACCGCGCGGAGGCGGTCGACGGCCTCGTGGCGATCGGCGAAGAGCCGCCGCAGCCCGCCGGCGGTTGCCGTCATCACCACGTCGTTCACCGTTCCCCCGTGCTCTGCTCGCACCTTCTTCAACTCCTCCAGCGCCACATCCACCGCCGCCAGCCGCCGCTTCGCCCCGGTCCCCTCGTTGAGGCTGGTGGCGGGCGCCAGATCCGGCTCGTCGGCCGCGAAGGAGGCGGCTATCGTGCGCGACTGGGCGAGGATCGTCGGCACCTCGTGGGGCTTGACCTCGGCGTCCGTCCCGCCGCCGACACCCGCGCCGACCACCCCGCGCAGGCGCGTCAGCACCCCCCGCTCCGACTCCTCCCCGAAGGAGGCGAGCATGTCGGACAGGATCGTCACCCCCTCTTCCGGCTCCGGTTGAGCGTCGAGCAGCGCGGCGGCGACGTTGCCGGCGCTGAGCCCGTCCACCAGGCAGTGGTGGACCTTCCATACCAGCGCCCAGCGTCCGCCCTCCAGTCCTTCCAGCAGGGTGATCTCCCAGAGCGGCAGCGCGCGGTCGAGGCGCCGGGAGAAGTAGCCGCCGAGCCAGTCCATCAGCTCCGCCTCGCCCCCCGGCGCGGCCAGGGTCGCGCGGCGGATCAGCAAGCCGACGTCGAAGTCCGGGTCGGGCAGCCAGACGGGCAGGGACATGTCGTCGACTCGCGGCAGCGAGAGGCGCCGGCGCAGGACCGAGAAACCCTCGAGCCGCGACCTGACCTGCCGGCGGAGCTGCTCCAGCGAGGGCCGCTTTCCGCTCGGCGGCGGATCGAAGACCATCGCCCAGCCGACGTGCATGTGGGCAGCCGGATCGGTCTGCTCGATCTCGAGGAAGGTCGCGTCGAGAGGGCTGAGATGGCTGCGCATGAGATCAGGGGCGCGTGGCCGGCTCCGGCTCGACCGGCTCCGACACGGCGAACGGGGCCTCGACCGCGGCGATCTCCTCCAGCATCGCTCGCAGGCCGGCTATCCGCTCGGCGCCAAAGCGCTCTCCCCAGCGCTTCTCTATCTCTCCGAGGAGGAGAAAGCCGTACGACTGCGCGGCTTCGCCTCGCTCCGTGAAGCGGATCAGCTTCGCCCGCCGATCGTCGGGGTCGGGGACGCGTTCGACATAGCCGCGCGCGACCAGGTCGTCCACCACCTCTCCCGCCGACTGCTTCGTCATGTTCCCCCGCTCGGCGATCTCCGTCAGGCGCAGGCCCCGCTCCTTCATGTAGCGGAAGACGCAGCCGTGGGCGAGCCGGACATCGCTGAACTCGCTCTGCTCCAGTTCGTCACGGAACTCCTCGATGATCGCGTCGAAAGCGAACTCGAGCAGCGCGTGGAGGGGAATGGGGACCGGTTGTCGTTTAGGACCAATCATGGTTTCTTCAGCGGAATATCAGGCCACCTTACAAGGTGTCCTGATCAACGGGCAAGGCGCTTCTCCGGCTACGCTGCGGCGCGTGAAGCTGATGACCTTCGATGCGGGAGACGGCCCGCGCGCCGGAGTCCTCGAGGACGGTCGGGCGCTCGACGCCTGGGCGCTGCTCGGCGAGCCCCACCGCGGCAGCCTGCGCGAGCTGATCGCGGCGGAGCGGGTCGAGGAGCTGCGCGGCCGGCTCGGCGACACCGGCGCGCCCTCGCACCCGCTCTCGGCGGTGAGGCTGCTGGCGCCGATCCCCGACCCGGAGAAGATCGTCTGCATCGGTCTCAACTACCGCAGGCACGCGGCCGAGGTGGGGGTCGAGCAGCTGCCCGAGATGCCGACGATCTTCGCCAAGTACCCCAACGCGCTGGTGCCCGACGGCGCGACGGTGCAGGTGCCGACCGCGAAGACCGACTACGAGGCCGAGGTCGCCTTCGTCGTCGGCCGCCGCGCCAAGGACGTCGACGAGGCCGAGGCGCTCGACCACGTCGCCGGCTACACCCTGCTCAACGACCTCTCGGCCCGCGACCTGCAGGGTGCGACCCCGCAGTGGATGCCGGGCAAGGTCTTCGACGGCGCCGCGCCCTGCGGCCCCTACCTGGTGACGCCCGAGGAGGCCGGCCCCGCCGACACGATCGCCATCCGCCTCACCCTCAACGGCGAGGAGATGCAGAACGGCGCCACCGACGACCTGATCTTCAGCGTCCCCCAGCTGGTCGCCCAGCTCTCCCGCCTGATGACCCTCGAGCCCGGCGACATCGTCTCCACCGGCACCCCCGAGGGCGTCGGCATGGGCCGCAGCCCGCGCGTCTGGCTCGCCGACGGCGACGAGGTCGCAATCGAGTCGCCGACCCTCGGCCGACTCGTGACCCGGATCAGCGCCTGAGCCATCCCGTGGTTCCTTTGTCCTCCATATCCGGACAAAGGAACCACGACTAGGGGCCCGGCGGGATCTCGTAGGCCTTGGCCGGTAGGCGGGCCGAGAGGGGGCGGGTTGCCGGGCGCGGCCGGCCGCTTGCCGAGGCGCTCGCGCCGGCGGCGGTCCAGCGGGGGCGGTAGGGCGTGAAGGTGAGGAGGGCGTTCCAGGTATCGGTGTCGATGATGCCGTTGGCGGGCAGGCCGCGGGCTTCCTTGAAGAGGCGGACGGCGCGGGCGGTCTTGGGGCCGAAGAAGCCCGTCACCGGCAGGTCGGCGCCGGCGGCGATCAGGTGCTCCTGCGCCCAGACGACGAGGTCGCCGCGGCTTTTGCGCTTCAGCAGCGGGTGGACGACTTCCTGGCGGTAGCCGGTGACCGGCAGGTTGGCGCTGTCGGCGCCGAGCGCGCCCCACTCCGGCCCGCTGGTCTCCTGCCATGACCACCAGCTCGGCGCCAGGCCGCCGAAGCTGGCGGCGAAGCGGCGGAAGAGCTTGATCCCGGCGCTGCCCGGCGCTTCGTAGGTCTGGCCGATCGGGTAGATCGGGTGGCCGTAGACGCGGTTGTAGAGGTAGGTGTGCTCGTAGACGGTGCGGACCGAGGTGCCGATCGTCTTCCAGTACATCTGCGGCTGGTTGTAGGTGGCGCCGCCCGGCCCGAGGAAGACCGAGTAGGGGAACGACGGGTGGTAGTCGACGTAGGGGAAAGCGGCGAGGGAGATCGGGAAGGCGTCGCCGACGCGGGCGCGCAGGGCGCGGACGTAGCGGTCGGCGGCGGCGTACTTGCCCTCGTAGTCGGCCTCGGCGTCGATCGCGAAGCAGTCGGCCCCGCGCTTGACCGCGGCGGCGGCGATCTTCGCCTCGGCGACCGGCGCGTCCCCGTAGACGAACTGCCAGGCGCAGACGCTGAGCCCGGCGCGGTGCAGGGCTTCGACCAGGCCGGTGTTGAACTGGCCCCAGTAGTTGCCGCCGTCGCCGGACTTGACGTAGACGGTGCCGATGTCGTTGCGCTTGGCGCGGGCGACGATCGCGCCGACGCTGCCGCCCTCCGAGCGGGAGACGTACCAGACCCACATCCCCTGCCGGTCGAAGGCCGAGTTGCTGAGGTTGCCACCGCCTTCGACCTGGCCGGCGCCGCCGGTCTCGGCCGCGCCCCAGGCAGGGGCGAGCGCCGCCGCGACCAGCGCGGCAAGGACAGCGAACAGCGCCAGCGCGCCGGGTCTCCTCAGAGGCAGAGTGCTCACAACCGGTCCCAACACGGTAGTGGCCGCGGTGCTGCGGGTACCGGTTTGACGATCCGATGCAACCGATCCCGTCACGACCTCGTATGGAGGGGCGATGAAGATCGCGATCGTCGGGACGGGCATCTCCGGGCTGGTGGCTGCCCACCGGCTGCAGCGCGAGCACGAGATCGTCGTCTACGAGGCAGGCGAGCGGATCGGCGGGCACACGCACACGGTGCCGGTCGAGGCCGAGGACGGGACCCACTGGATCGACACCGGCTTCATCGTCTTCAACGACCGCAACTACCCTCAGTTCGAAGCGCTGCTCGACGAGCTCGGGGTCGCGAGCCGGCCCTCGCACATGAGCTTCTCCGTCTCCGACGGGCGCGGCCGCTTCGAGTACTCCGGCACGCCGCGCGGTCTCTTCGCCCGTCCCGCGCACCTCGTCAGCCCGACCTTCCTCGGCATGCTGCGCGACTGGCGGCGGTTCAACCGCGAGGCGCGGGCGCTGATCGGGATGAACGGGACCGCGCCCTCGCTCGGGCACTGGCTCGAGCAGCAGGGCTTCTCCCGCCACTTCGTCGAGCGCCTGATCGTGCCGCAGGCGAGCGCGGTCTGGTCCGCCGACCCGGCGCAGATGTGGAGCTTCCCGGCCAGCTTCATGGCCGAGTTCTTCGAGAACCACGGCATGTACAGCCTCCGCAACCGGCCGCAGTGGCGGACCGTGAGCGGCGGCTCGCGCAGCTACGTCGAGGCGATCGTGGCGCCGTGGCGGGAGCGGGTGCGGACCGGCGCCGCGGTGCGACGGATCGAGCGGCTGCCCGACGGCGTCCGGGTCGAGGCCGAGGGCTGCGAGAGCGAGGAGTTCGACCGGGTCGTGATCGCAACCCACTCCGACCAGGCGCTGGCGCTGCTCGCCGACCCGAGCGAGGCCGAGCGCGAGATCCTCGGCGCAATCCCCTACCAGCGCAACGAAGCGGTCCTCCACACCGACGCCTCGCTGATGCCGCGGCGGCGCGCCGCCTGGTCGAGCTGGAACTTCCATCTCTGCGAGGAGCCGGCGCGCGGGTCGACCGTCACCTACTGGATGAACAACCTGCAGCGCCTGCGGTCCAAGCAGCACTACTTCGTGACGCTGAACCAGGGCGAGCGGATCGACCCGGCGAAGGTGATCCGCCGCATCTCCTACGACCACCCCGTCTACACCAGGGAGGGCGTCGCCGCCCAGGCACGTCACGCCGAGATCAGCGGCGGCGCCCGCCGCACCCACTACTGCGGCGCCTACTGGGGCTGGGGCTTCCACGAGGACGGCGTCGTCAGCGCCCTGCGGATCTGCGGCGAGATCAAGTCCCCGGGCCGCGACATCGTTTCCACCCTTTTCCTCCCTGGAGGGGGGAAAAGGGTGGAAACGACGGAGGGGGAGCTGGCGGCGTGAGCGCCTCGGCGGCTTACGAGGGGTGGGTGCGGCACCGGCGCTTCGAGCCGGTCGAGCACGAGTTCCGCTACCCGCTCTTCCTCATGTACCTCGACCTGGCCGAGCTGCCGGAGGTGCTCGATCCCTATCCGTTCTTCTCGGCCCGGCGGCGCGCGCTCGCCCGCTTCCGCCGCGAGGACTTCATGGGCGATCCGTCGCGGCCGCTCGACGGGTGCGCGCGGGAGGCGGTCGCAAACGTCACCGGCGATCGCCCCGCCGGGCCGGTCCGCCTGCTCGCCGGCCTGCGCTACTTCGGCCACTCCTTCAATCCGGTCTCCTTCTATTACTGCTTCGCCCCGGGCGGCGAGCGGGTCGACGCGGTCGTGGCCGACGTGCAGAACATCCCCTGGGGCGAGCGCCACCCCTACGTCTTGGCGCGCGGCGAGCGTCACGGTACGGTGCTCGGTGACGAGCTGGAGAAGACCTTTCACGTCTCGCCGCTGATGGGAATGGACCAGACCTACGCCTTCCGCGCCACCGAGCCGGGCGACCGTCTCGTCGCCCACATCGAGTCGCGCCCACGCAGCGGAGACGGCAGGACCTTCGACGCCACGCTCAGCCTCCGGCGCCGTGAGCTCAGCCGCGGCACGCTCACCCGACTGCTCGCGCGCTACCCGGCGATGTCGCTGCAGACGGTGGCGAAGATCTACGCGCAGTCGCTGCGACTGAAGCTGAAGGGCGCGCGGTACCACCCGCACCCGGAGGGGAGCCGCCCGCGGGGGTTCGTCTCGCCGTGAGCCGGACGACGACCCGCGATGCGCTCGCCCGCGCCGGCGTCGGCGCCGTCCTCGGCCGGGTCCGCAGCGGCCGCATCGACGTCGTCGAAGGCTCGCGCGAACGCAGCTTCGGGCCGCCCGACGCGGAACTGACGGCGACCGTCCAGATCAACGACCCCGCCGCCTGGCGCGGCCCGCTGCGCGGCAGCATCGGCCTCGGCGAGAGCTACGTCGACGGCCGCTGGGAGACCGACGACCTCGTCTCGCTGATCCGCATCGCCGCCCGCGAGCTGCGCGAGATGGACGGCGTCCGCGGCCTTGTCGCCCGCCCGCGCGGCCTCTGGCACCGGGTCCGCCACCTCGTTCCCGAGAACACCCGCGGCGGCGCCCGCCGGAACATCTCCGCCCACTACGACCTCGGCAACGACCTCTTCGCCGCCTTCCTCGACGAGCGGATGATGTACAGCTGCGCCTACTTCGGCGACGCGGCGGCGAGCCTCGAGCAGGCGCAGCTGGAGAAGCTCGACCGCATCTGCGACCGCCTGCGGCTCGGGCCCGAGAACCACCTGCTGGAGATCGGCACCGGCTGGGGCGGGATGGCGATCCACGCCGCCCGGCGCAGCGGTTGCCGGGTCACCACCACGACGATCTCCCGCGAGCAGTTCCAGCTGGCGAGCGAGCGGGTGCGCGACGCCGGCCTCGAGGACCAGGTGACGGTGCTGCTGCAGGACTACCGCGACCTCCAGGGCCGCTACGACCGGCTGGTCAGCGTCGAGATGATCGAGGCGGTCGGCTGGCAGTACTTCGACGACTACTTCCGCCGCTGCGACGAGCTGCTCAGCGACGACGGGCTGATGCTGCTGCAGGCGATCACGATCGACGACGGCATGTACGAGATCGAGAAGGGAGCGAGGAGCTTCGCCAACACGCACGTCTTCCCCGGCGGCTGCCTGCCCTCCGAGGGCCTGATCGCCGGCTGCCTGGAGCGCGTCACCAGCATGAAGCAGGTCTGGATCGACGACATCACCGTTCACTACCCGCCGACCCTGGCCGCCTGGCGCGAGCGCTTCTTCGCCGCCTGGGAGCGGCTGCGAGACCGCGGCTACGACGAGCGCTTCCGCCGTCTCTGGGACTTCTACCTCTCCTCCTCGGAGGCGGGCTTCCGCGAGCGGCGGATCGGCGACGTGCAGGCGCTCTTCGCGAAGCCGGGCGCGCGGTGAGCGAGCAGCTGCTGCTGATCCACGGGCTGGGCGGCACCCGCAGCATCTGGGAGCCGGCGATCCCGTTGCTGGAGGGAGAGCGCGAGGTCCACGCGGTCGACATGCCGGGCTTCGGGACGACGCCGCCGCTGCCGGAGGACGAAGAGGCGACGGCGGCGAACCTCGCCCGCGCCGTGCACGAGGAGTGCGTCCGCAACGGGGTCGAGCGCCCGCACGTCGCCGGCAACTCGCTCGGCGGCTGGGTGGCGCTGGAAATGGGCCGCTTCGGCTGGGCGGCCTCGGTCACGACCCTCTCCCCCGCCGGGCTCTGGTCGCGACCGCTCGGCGAACCGCAGGGCGGCGGCGCGCGGATGCTGCTGCGCGGCTCGCCCTGGGTGAGGGCGGCGCGCCCGCTCCTCTCCCTCGCGCTGCAGTTCCCGCAGACCCGCCGCGCCGCCTTCCAGTCGATCGCCGCCCACCCGGAGCGGATCCCGCCCGACGCGGCTCACCAGCTGGCCCTGGGATGGCTCGAGGGCGAGGGCTACGACGCCGCCAACCGGGCGATGCGCAACCACGTCTTCGACCCCGCCGGCTACCCCGCCGACGTGCCGGTGACGATCGCCTGGTGCGAGCGCGACCGCCTGCTCGGCCCGCCGAAGCCGCACCGCCGCCCCGCCGGCGCCCGCTTCCTCGTCCTCCCGGAAGTCGGCCACACGCCGACCTGGGACGACCCCGAGCTGGTCGCCCGCACGCTGCTCGAGGGCAGCGCCCGCGTACGTGTCTGAGCTTGACCCACGAATATGGGGGTTAATCTCAGACACCCCAATGCGGACCGAGGAGGAGCAGTGATCGTCGAGCGGACCGAGAACCCGATGTGGCTGTCGAACGCCTACCTGGTCGCCGACCCCGACCGCGGCACCGGCGTCCTGATCGACGGCAACGACGAACTGGGGCCGCTGCTGGAGCGGGCCGAGCGCGACGGGATCGAGATCACCCACGTGCTCGTCACCCACCCGCACGGCGACCACGTCGCCGGTCTGGCGGAGGCGCGGGCGCAGCTCGGCGACCCGCCGCTGGTCGCCCATGCCGAGTGCGCCGCCGAGCTCGACGACGAGGTCGAGATCGTCCTCGGCGACGGCGACAAGCTCGACGCCGGCGGGCTCGAGATCGAAGCGATCCACACCCCCGGCCACGCCGCGGGCCACCTCGCCTTCCTCGTCAACGGGACCGACGTCTTCACCGCCGACGTCCTCTTCAAGGGGACCGTCGGCGGGACGATGGCGCCCGGCGCCAGCGGCTTCGCCGACCTGCAGGCCTCGGTGATGCGGCTGATGGAGCTGCCGCCGAACACCACCGTCCACCCCGGCCACCGCGAGCCGACGACGATCGCCGCCGAGTGGGAGGGCAATCCCTTCGTGCGGATCTGGCGCGGCCTCGACTCGACCGGCGAGGAGGCGGTGACGGTCTGGGGCCGGCCGGCGACGCTGAAGCTCTGGGCCCCCGACTACGACGGCGGCAACAAGGCCTGGATCGTCTTCGGCGACTCCGGCGAGGAGGCGATCGTCGGCGGCTCGCAGGTCGAGCGGTAGCGCTTCCGCCTCTGTCGCCCCGTAAAGGCGGCGCCATTTCGGCACCTCCCAGGCACGATCTTTAGCTCTGGGAGGCAATTTGGACGAATGTGCGATTCAGAAATTGCACATTCGTCTTCAAGCTGCATTGATGGCCGAAGGCATACAGGAATTCTTTTTCAACTGGTACCCGGTGTTCGGCGTCGTCTTCATGGCGATGCTCCTCTTCGTCTTCCTGAAAATGATGCGGGGGATGATGGGGTCGACCAAGCCGGAGACGGTGAAGGCGTCCCGCACCGAGCCGGTCCTCTGGGAGCAGGTGCAGGGGGTCGACGCGGCCAAAGCCGAGCTGATGGACGTCGCCGCCTGGCTGCGCGAACCCGACCGCTTCTCCGCCCTCGGCGCCAAGGCGCCGCGCGGCGTCCTCCTCCACGGCCCGCCCGGCACCGGCAAGACGATGCTGGCCCGCGCCGTCGCCGCCCAGGCCGGGGTCGACTTCTTCGCCGCCTCCGGCTCCAGCTTCGTCGAGATGTTCGTCGGCCGTGGCGCCGCCCGCATCCGCCGCCTCTTCAAGGAGGCCCGCAAGTCCGGCCGCGCGGTCGTCTTCATCGACGAGCTCGACGCGATCGGCGGCTCGCGCAGCTCCGGCGGCGGCGACGGCGGCACCAGCGAGCGCGAGCAGGCGCTGAACCAGCTGCTGGTCGAGCTCGACGGCTTCGAGAAGGACCCGGGGATGGTGATCGTGATCGCCGCCTCCAACCACGTCGAAAAGCTCGACAAGGCGCTGCTGCGCCCGGGCCGCTTCGACCGCCGCGTGCTGGTCGCCCCGCCCGACCGCGACGGCCGCGAGGCGATCCTCCGCAGCCACGCCAAGGGCAAGCCGCTGGCCGCCGACCTCGACCTCGCCGACGTCGCCCGCAAGACGACCGGGATGACCGGCGCCCAGCTCGCCAACGCGCTCAACGAGGGCGCGATCATCGCCGGCCGCGCCGGCCGTTACTCGATGAGCCGCGAGGACCTCGACGAGGCGCTGCTGCGGCAGGCCGTCGGCTCACAGCAGGCGCGCCGCCTCAACTCGAAGGAGCGGCGGATCGTCGCCTACCACGAGGCCGGCCATGCGCTCTGCCGCCGCCTGCTCGGGCTCGACCCGCCGGAGATCCTCAGCATCGTCCCGCGCGGACCGGCGCTCGGCTTCGTCGCCCACTCGCCGCAGGAGGACAGCTACCTGAAGTCGCGCGAGGAACTGCTCGACGAGGTGGTGACGCTGCTCGGCGGTCGTGCCGCCGAGGAGGTCGTGCTGGGCGAGACCTACTCCGGCGCCGCCGACGACCTCAACCGGGTGCACCTGGTCTGCAAGCAGATGGTCGCCGAGTTCGGCATGGGGGTCGCCCGCGACCACGACGGGCCGGCGCCGATCGCGCTGCCGACCGGCGACTACGCCGTCTCCGACCAGACCCGCCGCGAGGTCGACCAGGCGGCGATGACGCTGGCCCGCGAGGCCTACCGCCGGGCGCGGGCGCTGCTCTCCGCCAACCTCGAGGTGCTCGACCACCTGGCGGTCCTGGCGCTCGAGCGCGAGACTCTGACCCGCGAGGAGCTGGACGAGATCTTCGCCGCCCACGAGCTGCGCGGCCTGGTCGAGTCCCCCGGGTCCGGCGCGGCGCTGGTGGCGATGAGCAGGGAAACGCCGCAGTAGAAGTATTGGTTTACCCAGGCGTCCATTTAGCGCTCTTCTGAGTTAGACTGGCTGGCCAGACGGCCAGTGAGCGACCAGTACTACTTCCCGCCTGGGCAATCGATGGCCCGCCGTGTCCACGGCGAGCGCTCGGTCGGGCTTCTCTACGGGCAGCGGGCGCTCTTGATCGGGGCGCTGGAACCGCTGACCTACACCGGCACGATGCTCAGTACCAACGCCGGCGACCATCCCTTCACCCGCCTCGCCCGCACGGCGAAGATCCAGGAGACCGTCTTCCTCGGCACCAGGGCCGAGGCCGATAAGGCGCTCGCCGCGGTCCACCGCCTGCACGAGCGGATCAAGGGCGAGCTGCCGGAGGCGGCCGGCCCCCACCCCGCCGGCGCCACCTATTCGGCCTTCGACCCGGAGCTGATGCTGTGGACGCTGGCGGTGATCGCCGACTCCGGCCGGGCGATGTACGAGACGATGGTCGGGCGCCTGAGCCCGGGGGAGCGCGAAGCGCTGTGGCAGGACTACGTCCTCTTCGGCGAGCTCTTCGGCCTTCCCCGCGACGCGGTCCCCGCCACCTACCGCGAGTTCGACGCCTGGTTCGAGGGCAGGCTCGCCTCGCCCGACCTCCACGCCACCGACCACGCCCTGGAGATGGCGCCGCTGGTCGCCTTCCGCCAGCCGGTGCCGCTGCCGGCCCGGCTCAACCTCGAGACCCAGAACCTGATCATCAAGGGGACGGTGCCGCAGCGGGTGCGCGAGATCTTCGGCATCCGCTGGACCGCGGCCCACGAGCGGGCCTTCCGTTCCGTCACCGCCGCCCATCGCGGCGCCCGCCACGCGATGCCGCGCCAGCTGCGCCGCGGCCGCAACGACTACTTCTTCAACGTCGTCACCGAGCGCGAGAAGCGCCGCGGCGGCACCCGCACCCCGCTCTCGCGCGTCGCCTGAGCGCCCGCGCTTTCCGCCAAACTCCCGGCCCATGCTCGAGCTGCTCGCCGTCGCGGCGGCCGGCGCCGCGGCGGGGGCGGCCAACTCCGTCGCCGGCGGCGGTGCCCTGATCACCTTCCCGACGATGGTCGCCCTCGGGCTGCCGCCGCTCGCGGCCAACGTCACCAACACGGTCGGGATCGTCCCGGCGTCGATCGGCGGCGCGCTCGGCTATCGCGACCTGCTGCGCGAGCAGGGTGGGCGCTTCGCCCGCCTCCTGGCGCCGCTGCTGCTGGGCGCCGCGGCAGGCTCCGCCGCCCTCCTCCTCACCTCCGAGGAGGCGTTCGAAGCGATCGTGCCGCTGCTGATCGCCGCCTCCTGCCTGCTGCTGTTGCTGCAACCGCGCCTCGTCCCCCACATCGCCCACGCGGGCAACGAGCGCTCGCCCTTCCTGATCGCCGGCATCGCCTTCTGCGGCGCCTACAACGCCTACTTCGGCTCGGCGGTCAGCATCCTCATCTTCGCCCTCCTCGCCCTCTTCGTCGCCGACACCCTGCAGCACCTGAACGGGATGAAGATCGTCCTCGCCGGCTGCTCGAACCTGCTCGCCGCGGTCGTCTTCGCCTTCCTCGCCCCGGTCGAGTGGAGCTACGTCGCGGTGCTGATGGCCTCCTCGCTGGTCGGCGGTCGCGTCGGCGCCCACTACGCACGGCGCATCCCCTCAGACCCGCTGCGGATCTCGATCGCGGTCGTCGGATTGCTCGTCGCCGCGGTCCTTGCGGTGCAGGCCTTCGACTGAGCCGGCGGCTAGACCAGCCCGGCGGCCCGCAGCGCTTCCGGCCAGCCGGCGTGGGCGCAGCCGCGGCGCAGCAGGCCGTCCTCCAGCTCGAAGCTCCAGGAGACCTCGACGGCAAATGTACGGTCGCCGCGGGTGTCGAAGACGATGCCGCGCACGGCGCCGCGATCGCCGGCCGTCATCCGGTCGCGGATCTGGACGTCGAGGTGCTCGAGCTCTTCGCCGAACTGGGAGAGCCAGAGGTGGACGGCTTCCTGCCCCCGGTACATCCGTTCGCCGCTCCAGGCCGTCGGCGTCCATTCGGCCTGCGGGTGGAGCAGCCTCAGGATCGACTCGGGATCGCCCTGCCGCACCGCCGCGAAGAGGCGCTCGACCGCGGTCTGCCGGGTTTGGACGGGACGATCCACATGGGCGGTACTGGGCTCGAACCAGTGACCTTTCGGGTGTAAACCGAATGCTCTCCCAACTGAGCTAACCGCCCGCGGGAAACCATTATGGCTCGCGCGCGCCGCCGGTTGAACCCCCGCGGCCGGGAGGCCGTATGCGGGGGTATGACGACTCTGATGCAGCGACCAAGGTTCTGGGTTCTCGCCGCGGCGGCCGTGCTCCTGCTCTCGGCGCTGCTCGCCGCCGACAGGGGTGGCGCGGCCGAGCCGACCGCGACGGCCAGCGCGGCGAAAACCGTCTCGATCGTGAACTTCGCCTTCAAGCCCGGCACGCTGAAGGTGAAGCGCGGCGCCCGCGTCGCCTTCGCCAACACCAGCAACACCACCCACACCGCAACCAAGGGCGGCAGCTTCGACACCAAGGGGATCGCGCCGGGGAAGACGAAGACGGTCCAGTTCAACCAGCGCGGCACCTTCGCCTACCACTGCAAGATCCACCCCTTCATGAAGGGCAAGGTCGTCGTCGAATAGCCTCGGCGGGGATGGACGTCTCCACCTTCTGGCGCGCTGCATCGATCCAGTTCCTGGCGGTCCTGCTGCTGGCCGGGGTGCTCGGCGCCGCCCTTCCTCACGGCTTCTTCGAGGACCAGGGCTGGATCGCCGGCCCCTTCTTCTGGCTGCTGGCCGCCGCCATAACCTCGTGGTTCGTGCGGATACCGGTGCAGCTCGCCCTGCTCGGCGCGGTGCTCGCCGGCCTGCCCAGCCTCCTCGCCGTCCTCCTCGGCCTGCACTGGGTGGGGGTGCTCCTGGCGATCGGGCTGTTCGGGCTCTGGTGCGCCTGGGCGCGGGACCAGCTCCTGCGCGAATACTGAGCTGCGGCTACTCGAAGACCGCCAGCTCTCTGATCGCCTCGTCCCGGTCGGCGAAGACCATGCCCGCGTCGGTGAGGCCGGCGACGGTGAAGATGCGGAGCACCTGGTCCGAGCAGCCGTAGAGGACGAGGCGGCCGCCTTCCCCTTCCAGCTGTCGCCGCGCCTGGAGGAAGAGGGCGATGCCGGTCGAGTCGACGAACTCGCAGCGCTCGAGGCCGACGACGACGGCGTCGTTCTCGCGCGCGACCCGCTGCAGCACCGCCTGCAGGCGCTCGACGCTCCAGAGGTCCAGCTCGCCCTCGAGCTGCAGCTCGCAGCGGTCTGTGCCGAGGTCGCGCTCGGCGATCTGAAGGATCTGGCCCCCCGCCATGTCGGTCATTCTCCCAGGGTCGCGACCGCGGCCTAACGAGGCCTAAAGCCGCACCACCACGTGTTCGTCCTCGAGCGAGACGACCGCCTCCCAGGGGATCACCTCCACCCCGTGCGTGCCCGGCCCGCGCAGGCGGCGCCAGAGCCCGGCGCGGCCGAGGATCAGCCCCTCGACCACGATCGTGCGGTCGGGCTGCCAGCGCCCCTTCACCTCGTAGACCCGGCCGAGCGGCCGGCCCGAGCGGTCGATCACCTTCCGTCCCAGCAGCTCGCTCAGCGCCCGGTGCCCGCTCAGTTCCACGGCAGCCTCCTCACCGCGGCGCGGCGCTGCGGGGCCAGCTCCGGTTCTTCCAGGGTCGCGTCGGCGAGCTTTTCGGCCTCGTGGTCGGCCTCCTCGCCGAGCGTCCGTGCCATCGCCCGCGCGTAGGTCGTTTTGGTCTCGTCGCGGGCGACGCCGTTGGCGACCAGCTGCCCCTGCGCGGCGAGCGCGCTCAGCGATTCGACGCCGCGGTTCAGCTCGTTGTCGCTGAGGTCGCCGCAGCCGCCGGCGGCGATGGCGAGCACCGCGGCGAGGAGGGCGACGGCGCCCCGCCGAAGCCTCTTATTCCTCGCCCCGCTCACACCGTCCCTGGAAATACCCAGGTTCGGGGTTGATGAACATCCTCAGGTAGCGAGGTCGCGGACGATCGCCGCCGCCGGCCTGACGTCGCCGATGCGGGCGACGGTCTCCCCCGCGTAGAGGGCGCCGGCGTCGACCAGCGTGCCCGGCCCGTCGTCGGTCGGCCCGGCCGGGGTCAGCAGCCGGCTGCCCGGGCGCTGCCGTCGCATCATCCGCAGTTGCAGCGAGGGCGGCGTGTACCGCGCCCCGGGCGCAAGAAGGTGGTTGAGGGCCCGGTTCGCCCCCGGCGCCCGAACCAACTGGCGTTCGTCCTTTCCCGGGCATATGCCCGGGAAAGGACGAACGCCGCCCAGCCATCGCTCCGTCGCGGCGTTCGGGATGACGCGGTGCGGCGCCGGCCAGGCGGCGCCGAAGAGGTCGGTGAGGATCGTCTCGCTCGCGTCCACCAGGCGCTGCTTGTAGCCGGGGTGGGCGCGACTCTCCTCGGCGAGGAGGAAGCGGGTGCCGGCGACCGCGGCGACCGCGCCCGCCTCGAGGGCCGCCCGCGCGTCGGCCGGCTCGGCGATGCCGCCGGCGAGCAGCAGCGGGTAATCGGCCGGCAGGGCGGCGCGCGCCCGCTCCAGCAGATCCAGCGCCGGCACGGTGCCGCGGACGTGGCCGCCGGCCTCGACGCCCTGGACGATCACCCCGTCGGCTCCCGCCGCGCACGCCGCCTGCATCTCGGCGACCGAGCCGCACTGGTGCAGCCAGGAGCCGGGGGTCCGCCGCCGCGGCCTCCCCCAGAAGGTGACGACGACGTCGGCCTCCGCCGCGGCCTCGAACCAGTCCCGCCGCGCGAACGGCAGCAGCACGTTGACGGCGACCGGCCTCCCGGTCAGCGCCCGCGCCGCCGCCAGCTCGCGGCGGATCGCCTCCGCGCCGCCGACCGCGATCGTCCCCAGCCCGCCGGCCTCGGAGACCGCGGCCGCCAGCTCATGGCGGCTGAGGCCGCCGCCCATCCCGGCCTGGACGACGGGCAGCTCAACCCCGAGGCGCTCGAGCAGCGATGGCACCCGGCCAGTCTAGGAGCGGCCGGGTCGCCGCCCGCTCCTCAGAGCCGGATCTCCGCCCCCGGCGGGTCGTAGACCGAGGCCAGCCGCGCCAGCGTCAGCGCGCCGAGCATCAGGCCGAAGTCCCGCAGGGCGATGTCGTGGTAGCCGGAGTAGGTGAGCAGGTCGATGATGATCCCGCCCAGCCAGGCGGCGACGACGTAGGCGCCGTAGCGGGGCTTCAGTGCGACGAGGACGCCGGCGATGATCTCGACCACGCCGACCAGGTGCATCGCGGTGGCGGCGCTGCCGGGGACGACGTCGTCGATCCAGGGCGCCAGGTACTGCTCCCAGTCGACCAGCACGCCGAAGAACTTGTCGAGGCCGAAGAGGATCGGCGCGACGGTGAAGGCGAGGCGGAGCAGGACGAACGCCTGGTAGGCCGGGTCGCCCTTCAGCCTTTCGCCGAAGCTCGGCGCGAGGCTTGCGGCGCGCGGGTCGATGGTGGTTGCGGTTGACATGGGACCTCCTCGGTCGTGGTTCGTGGTGTGTCCCTTCTGCGTCGCCGCGGCCGCGGTTCTTACCGCCGCGCCCGCCAAGGTAAGAAGCCGGCGCCGGCGGTCGCTAACAATGCATGGCGACCGCCGCGATGCCGATGCCGACGCAGAAGCCCGACCAGGACGACGCCGTCACGGCGAGGCCGTGGCTGGACGAGCTGCGCAGCGACGGCGCCAGGGGACAGGCGGCGGTCGCCGACCTCCACCGGCTGCTGCTGAAGGCGGCCCGGTTCGAGGTCGAGCGGCGGGCAGCGCAGCTGCCCCACCTGCGCGGCGGCGACCTCGAGGACCTCGCCCAGCAGGCCGCCGACGACGCCCTGCTGGCGCTGCTGCGCAAGCTCGACGACTTCCGCGGCGAAAGCCGCTTCACCACCTGGGCCTACAAGTTCGCCCTGCTGGAGGCGGCGGTGAAGGTGCGCCGGCGGGCCTGGCAGGGGCGCGAGGTCCCGCTCGAGGACGAGGCCTGGGCGAACCTGGCCGGCTCCGGCTCGGCCGGGCGCGGCGCCGAGGACGCCGAGCTGCTGGCGGCGCTGCGAGAGGAGATCGAGGGCAGCCTGACGCCGCGCCAGCGGGAGGTCCTGGTCGCCGTCGCCCTCAACGCGGTGCCGATCGACGTCCTCGCCGAGCGCCTCGGCTCGACCCGCGGCGCTCTCTATAAGACCCTGCACGACGCACGGCGCAAGCTGCGAGCGGCGCTGGCCGCCCGCGGCTTCGAAATCGGCGACGGAGAGGAGAAGCGATGAAGCGCGACGAGCTGCTGGGCCGGGTGCTCGGCCCCGACGCACCGGAGCTGACCTGCGAGCAGTGCTTCGACGAGCTCGACCGTTACGTCGAGCTGGTGGTCGCCGGCGAGCCGGCGGACGCGCGGATCCCCGGCATGCGCGCCCACCTCGAGGGCTGCCCGGCCTGCGCCGAGGACTTCCGCAGCCTGCGGGACCTCGTCTCCGGCTAGCCGGAGACGTCGGCCTCGGCCCAGACCTCGAGCACCAGCCGCAGCCAATCCGCCTCGACGCCGAGGCTCCAGCCGTAGCCCTCCCCCGGAGCCTGCGGCCGGCCTCCCTGGCGGACCGGCCGCAGGATCTCGCCCTTCGCCAGCGTCTTCAGGTGGTAGGCCACCTGCCCCACCCGCTGGTCCGTCGCTTCGGCCAGCTCCTTCGCCGAAGCGCACTCGACCGAGCCGTCGAGATAGGCGAAGAGGATCCGCCGTCGCAGGGGGTGGTTGACGGCGCTGATCAGCTCTGAAGCGGTGGGCGGCATAGCGAGCCGGACGGGCAAGCGCTCAGCCCATTTCCGGCGCTCAGGATGTTAAGGCATAGATACTCTAACAATGGAGTCTTTTAAAAGAGAGCCTTCTGGGCGCGATGCCGCCCCAGCGCCGCAGCAAACCCAGGTCGCCCGAGCATGCCGCTCTCGGCGACGCCCTCCGCCAGCTCCGCCACGAAGCGGGCATGAGCCAGGAGGAACTGGCCGAGGGCGCCCACACCGACCTCACCCAGGTCGGCGGCATCGAGCGCGGCGTGCGCAACCCCAGCTACACCACCCTGCTGCGCCTCGCCGGCGCGCTGGGCACCAGCGTCGGCGAGCTGGCAACGCTGGCGGACGAACTGCGGAGCGGGCGGAGCTAGTCGACCGACGCGCTTCCGGCGTTTGCCTTCACGTTTTCTGCGGCGCGCTTCGCGTTCGACCGCGAATCGAAGCTCTCGCCTGAGGTAGCGACGATCTGCCCGTTGCCTGCCTTCAGGCGCCAGCGGTAGCTGCTGCCCTTGTCAGCGTAGATCTCGAACTTCCACATCGGTCCGTCCTTTCGTGGGGTCATCTCGTTAATAGGTGGATTGGCCGAACATCTCGGCGATGCTGCGAAGGCTGATGTCCTGCTCGCGCCTGGCGGTGCTTTCGCTCTGCTCGGGTCGCGGCTCCGGCGCCGGCTCCTCCTCGGCAAGCTGGGGCGCCTTCGGCTGGGGCGCCCTCAGTCCCTGCACGAGGTCGCGGTAGAAGCGGGTCGCCTGCTTGCAGGTCTCGTCGACGAACGACCCCTCGCCGCGACCGCCCTTGGTGCCGATCGCGTGGCCGTGGGCGAGGATGAAGGAGCTGGGCTCGCATCTCGGTTCTGAGGGCAACAACAGGCGCTCGGGAGCCTCGCGGCTCTCGCCGAGCAGAGCAGACTGCCCCTCGCGACGGCGGGGAAAGCGGACATCGATCCGCAGGTCGTCTGGGGCCTCCTTCAGCTGCCGGAGCAGCCAGTTGATCCGAGCCGTGGGCCGTTTCCGGTCGCGCGGCGCTTCGATGCCGACGCTGGTGGTCAGCCGCCGAGAGCGAAGATCAGCCTCGATCTCGATCGGACCGACGGCATCCGGAACGCGGAGCGCGCTGTGCAGCTTTCCCTCTTCGGTCAGCCGCGCTACCGCTTCGTCGAGCCGATCGCGCGCCGACTTGCCGCGCGGCCGGATGCGTCGTACTGCGACCCCCAGCTCTTGGCTCAGGTTGAGGCAGAGGAATTCCGTCAGTTGCTCCCAACGCGCGGCTACCGAAGCTGCCTCCGGGTCGCTCGAGCGGAGAGTGCCGTTGCGTGCGGCATCCCGGAGGCGAACCCAGTCGGGCCCCATGCCCTGGAAGCCGCTGGCGCCAGAGCGCTCGTCCGTCAGATACCGGATCAGCTCGCCCAAGATCCAAGCCTGGTCGGGATCGTCGACTCCACGAAAACGGTGTTGGATCACCGCCTCGGTCAGCACCTGCCACCAGGAAATGTGGCGAACCGTAAGTTTTCCTCGCTTCTGGCCATTCAGCTTGAACGGCAGTGCCTCCGGATCGGCGACGATGTCATTGGAGAGGGTCAGCACCCCGTCGAACCCGTGCTGCCTGGCCATGTCGAGATACCTGTGGACCTGATCGGTCTCGAGGCTGGCGGTCGAGGTCTTGACCTCGATCAGGCACGACCAGCGACGGCCCGCCCGCTCGACCACGATCGCCCCATCGGGTATGTGAGTCTTACCGTCCGGTCCCTTCAGCCTTACCTCGGTGTAGGTGGAGACGCGACCTCCGGGTGCGTTCATGGCCTTGAGGAAACGCTGCGCGAATGGAGGTACCGCCGTCAGCACGGCAAGCAGAGCGGAGGTGGCTCGGCTCTCCTGCTCAGCCTGACCTCGGATCCCCGCCGTGGGGATCAAACGTGCGGGCACCCAATCCATGCTCGCGGCAACATACAGCTTTACCGTCAGTGAAATTAAATACTCGGGTGTGTTTCAATTTCGCGGTTCAGGCCGCGGGCGTGCAGGGAAAGGGATGGGTGATGTGGAGGGTGGTGCCGTCGACGAACTTGGCTTCGCCCTTGGCCATCCAGACGCCGCTCGGGCAGCTGGCGGTGAGGAGGCTCTTCTTCTTGCCCTTATAGGTGAAGCGGCGACCGACGTTGAGCTCGAACTCGGTGACCGAGCCGGAGCCGCCGGCGATCTTCGGGACCGTGGCCTGGATCCGCAGGCCGAAGCGGCCCTCGTGGATGCGGGTGACCGTGGCCCTGGTGACGATCGCGGTCGGCGCCGGCACGTTGACGTAGGCGTGGAGGAGCAGGGTCGTCACCGGGCCCTTCTGGCCGCCGTTGAAGAGGACCAGCGGGCCGGTCGAGCGGAACGGCGTCTGGTCGGGGAAGGCCACCTCGACTTCGGCCTTCCCCGAGCCGACGATCGCCTCGCCGCAGGCGCGCTTCGCCGCCGCCGAGCTGGTCGCCGTCAGCTGTCCCGCCCGGCAGGTCGGCAGGCCCACCGAGTCGATCGAGATGTTCTTCTCGATTTTCAGGTCCATCGACTCGAAGGCGGGCGGGTGGCTGCCGTCGCGGGTGCTGATTTCGGCGTTGAGGCGGGCGCTGACCGGCGCCTTCTCGTGCCGCGGCAGCTTGGTCGGGCTGATGCCGCCGTCGTCGGCGACGCAGATGTTGCCGGCGCACCAGACCTTGCGGTTGGGGCCCGCGATCGCCACCGCGGCGAAGACGAGGGCGAGGACGGCGGCGGCGAGGCCGAGGCGGAGCGGGAATCGGTTCATGCCCCGATCCTGGTCCGCGCGGGGGTAGGCGGGCTTCCCCGATCTGGGGCCTCCCGAGCCGGTCGGTTTCCCAAAGTGGGAAGCGGCGGCGCGAGCTAGTCGTCGAGGCGCAGGGCGATCTCCAGGTCCGCCTCGGCTCCCTTCAGCGGGCGGCCGAGGAGGTCTTCGATCGCGCCGAGGCGGTTGCGCACCGTGCGCCGGTCGACCCCCAGCGCCGCCGCGGTCGAGGAGACGTTGCGCTCGGCCTCGAAGTAGGCGCGCAGGGTCTCGCGGGCGACCTTGCCGCCGTCGCGGGCGCGTTCCAGCGGCGCCAGGTAGAGCCGGCGCAGCGAGGTGGCGATCAGGTCGTCGCGGGCGATCGCCGCCAACAGGGCGACGTCGGCGTAGCGGACCAGCGGCTCGCCGCGGCGCTCGGCGATCGGCAGCGCCGCCTTCGCCTGCTGGTGGCTGAAGCGCCAGCCGGCCAGTCCCTCGCCGGGCTCGCCGACGGTGACGAAGACGCCCTCGGGGACGCCGCCGCCGAGCTCCTCCAGCGCCTGCTGCGCAGACAGCTGCCGCCTGCCGCCGAGCCAGCAGGCCCAGGTCGGCTCCTCCTCGCGCTGGACGATCAGCAGGCGGCGGTCGACCGCGCCGGCGAGGTTCCGCATCAGCTCGTCCGCCCCCTCCCCCCGCGCCATCAGCGCCAGGTGGTGGCCGTCGAGCTCGTAGCCCAGTTCGGAGTGGTCGACCAGCTCCCCGGCGAGCAGGCGTTTGACCGTCTCGCGCCGCCGCTCGGCCGGCGTGGTCGGCCGGTTCTCGGCCTCGCGCGCGTACTCGGCGCTGACCGCGGCGATCAGCCGGTCGCCGACCGTCGCCTGCGTCGCCAGCAGCCGGCGCAGGATCGAGCTCGGCACCTCGGCCCGCTCGGCCTCGTTGACGAGGAAGTCGCCGAAGAGGACGTTGCCGGCGAAGTAGCGGCGCAGGACGGTGTCGAGGGAGACGCCGTCGCGGGCGTCGAGCCGGGCCTGCGCGAGCAGCGCCGTCGGGATCGGCGGCGCCTGGCGTTCGCCGGCCTCGAGCACCGCCAGCCGGTACTCGATCGCCGCGGCGAGGGCGCCGTTCAGACCCTGCAGGTAGGCGGGGTCGGCGACGTTGCGCGGGTCCGAGATCGAGTACACCCGGGTCGCGACCGCCCCCTGCAGCTCCGCCAACCGCTCACGCAGGCGCGCCGCCAGCCCGGTCCGGATCTCGGTCGCGGAGGCGGTGTCTGCGGAGCGCGCCATGGTCCCCGCAATCGTGGCACGGCCGGCAAGCGCTTACCAGGTGAGGTGGTTCGACTCCACTCCGTCGACCTTCACCCACACATGCGTGCCGGGATAGCCGTAGACGCAGACGTTGGAGGTGGTCGAAGAGGTCGTGTACTGGTAGAAGGCACCGGTGGGCGGCGGGTAGTCCGCGTAGCAGGTGACCGAGTGCGAGCCGGAGGGGAAGTTCTTCAAGGTCACCCTCATATAGGCGCAGGACGAGGATTTGCAGCCCGTCACGTTCACCGGCGAGCCCTTGCTCAGTTCGACGACTTTGGCGCAGGCCGAGGTGGAGGCCGTAAGGCTCGCCGTCGCGGAGCGGTTGCCGGCGTTGTCGTAAGCGGCGACGCCCAGTTTGTAGCTCGCCCCGCACGACAGGCTGGAGAATTTGTAGGCGGTGGAAGTCGTGTTGGCGATGAAGCTTCCGTTCCGGTAGACCGCGTAGCCCGCGACCCCGCCGTCGTCGCTCGACGGAGACCAGGCAAGCGAGATCGAGCTCGTGGTCTTCGAGGACACTTTCAGCGCCCCAGGCACGCTCGGCGCCCCTTCGTCACTGACGCCTTCGGTGAATTCCGGTTCGATTTCGAATTCGGGCTCGAGTTCCGTAGCCGGCTCGGGTTTCGGTTTCGGCTTCGGCTTCGGCTTCGATTTGGGCTTGTCCTTGATGTGGAGGAAGCGATCGGGCCAGTAGGCGTCGCCGCTCCTGACGATCAGCCGCCTGCTGCCGATCCCGAAGTGGGACTCGCTCAGGTAGACGGTCCTGCCCCCGTCCGTCACCTTCTCGACATAGGCGACGTGCCCCGCCGCCGAGACTTCAGGAGCGCCGAAAGCCCCCCACCAGGCGATCGCCCCAACCTTCGGAGTGCCGTTAACCGCTTTCGAGCCGAGCCTGCTCTGGACGACCGACCTCCAGCCCACAGCATCACCGAACGAGCCAGCCAGCTGCCGCGCCCCATTCCGCGAGAGCCGGAACGCCACATAGTTGGTGCAGTTCCCCTTCGGATTGACCTTCTGTCCCCAGTATTCGCGATTCGGGTTGAACCCGGTATGACTCACACAAGCATTGCTCCGCACAATCGTGTTCCCAGGCCCACTGCAAGAAAACGGCTTAGGAACGCTGCTCCACAAAGCAGACGCCCCAGCACCCCCCGGCAGCACCCCGAGCATCAACACAACAACCACCAGCAATGCCTTAACCAGCCTCAACCTCTCCCCCTCGCTCCGAATAGACCGAGAAAGTTATCCAAACGTTCTCGAACCGGCGTGTTTGGGGTTGCCCTGCCCTCGGGAGGACCTAGCTAGCTAGTAGCTAGACCTGCGCCGGCAGGACTCGAGCCCTAGACCTTCGGCTTGAAAGGACGGGGGTTACTCGCATGACCTGCGGGATTACGGCGGCGATGTGACCGGGATGTGACCCGTAGACGAAATAGTGACCACCTCGCGCCGCGGGCTAGTCCGCCGCGCGGAAACGATTGAGGCGCCCGCTGCGGTTTGCCCCCATGAGGAAGACCTTGGCGGCCAGCTTCGCCCGCAGCTTCGGCGGAATCGGCTCGAACACCGCCTGGGCCCTGCCGCGGGCCGCCCTCGCCAGAAGCACGCGGTTGCGGAGAGTCGGCGCGACAGCGGAGTGGCCCCGGCGGTAGTCCTCGGGAAGGTCCCAGAAGCTGTCGACCAGCTCAGCGCACGCCCCGAGCGGTCCTACCCAGTCCACCATCCGCCCGAAGGCGCCCGATCGATATCGGAGCGGGACCAGGTCGGCGAACATCAGACCCAGGAGCGAACCGGTCTGGCAGCGGTGCAGGACGTATTCGTCAATGTCGGAGATCCGGTGCCCGACGCTGTGCTCGAAGACAAGGGACTTGAAGTGGGCGGACCATGCCTGCCGGCACGGCATCTCTAGATCCAGGACTGCGCAGGCCTCGGCGAAGGCCTTCACCGCAACGGCGTCCACCCGAAGCGACGGATCGAGGCCGGCAATCGAATCATCTTCGGCGATCGTCGCGACGCCGAGCAGAAGTTGCTGCTGCCTACCTGACTCCATGCCGTCGACCATCACGTCGAGCTGGTTGACGAGCTCCACCAGCCGTCGCCATGCCATCCGCAATCGCTCGTCGACCGGCAGGGTGAAAGCGCCCATGGCGTCAGCGAGGATGGCGGCGACCGACATCCTCGGCAGCAGCGACTGCGCCGGATTCGGAGCTTCGCAGGGCGCGGTCTCGGGCCGCGGAAGAGCCTCGCGCCATTCCCGGGGGGATGCGGCAGGTGCCCCGAGCGGGCCCTCCGCCAGATGCTCCACCACTAGCCGTTCTCCTGCCCGTTCGACCTGCGGCCGACCGGCGACATGACGTAGTAGGTCAACTGATCGACGAACCCGGACCAGCCCTTTTTCAGTCCCTCGAAGCGACCCTTGTCGGTTTGGGTGACGACCATCACCGTGATCTCACCCTGCTGTTTGAGGTCGACGGAGATCACCTCCGAGCCAATCCCGGACCGGGCGGCTACCGAGAACACCAGTCGCTTTGGCTCCTCCACCTCGAGGTAGGTGCCGAACCATCGCGTCGCTTCCGTTCCGTTGCGCCCCTGGAGCATCACCTGCCAGGCGCCGCCCTCGCGGACGTCCAGCGAGATCTGAGGATCCGGGTCGTCGCCGATCCAGTGGCGGACCTGGCCCTCATCGGTCCAGGCTCGCCAAACGCGCTCCGGCCGCGCTTTGACGACTTTCCTCAGCTTGAACGAGAGCGCATCCCGGGGCCGCAGGGTGACGATTGAGGCAAGAACCAAGATAAAGAGATTGACCGTCGCATAGGCGGCGGGCTCGGGGCGGTACTCCGACCCGCTGAAGCCGACGATGGAGGTGATCAGGCCGTAGAAGAGCAGGGTGGTGAGGATGACCAGCACCACGGTCCACCACTTGTTGAGGATGAAGGGAGTGAATATCCCGATGCCCAGTGCCATCGGCGCGAACGGGCTGTCGATCGGGCCTCCCGTCGCCGCCAAGAGGGCCGCCATGGAGGCGAACTGCAAGACGAACATGGCAGCCAGTACGAGCCTCTGCACGTGCATCTTCAGAGTGGGGTTCTCGTTCATCCACTCTTCGGCCCAGTCGAGGTCGATCGCGGATTTGTCCACGGCGCTCACGACCTGTCTCGTGCTGACCGTACCGATGATCCCGAAGCCCACAATCGCAATCTCGCAGTAGTAGAAGTTGCGCAGGGAGTCGCCGGTGCTTCCGGGGTCGAAGGTGAATTGCAGGATGAGGAAGACGCCGATCAGGATCAGCCCATGACCGATGGCCGCCATCGTCAGCTGGTCCTCTCGCGTGTAGTGAACCTCGCGGTCCTTCTTGACCGCCGTCTTCAGCCAGGCGAACAGCCCGGCGGCGCCACGCCCGAACAGTTCACGAGCTTGGGTGAGCCACGGCCTCCCCTCGCTCCCTCCCGAGTCTGATGACTGGTCTCCCATCGTTCCCTGTCCCGGGCCTGAACGAACGGACAGTCCCAGAGTAATCGGCTGTATATCAGACTAGGTAAGACGTGTTAGTCCCAGACGGACGCTTCGGGTCCGGGCCAAGTGCGCACGATCAACTCCGCCAGTTCCTCGCCGCGGGCGTCGATCGAGGCGTCGCCCCAAGTCTCGTTGGCACACAGCAACTGGTTCACCAGTAGCTGACTGTGTTTCGCCAATGCCTCGCGCTTGATCGGCCACGCCGAGTCGGAGAGCGAGGAATTGAGCCCGGAGGTGACGAGCGTCAGGTTTCCCAACCTGTCGATCCGCTCGTTCCTCTCCGCGATTGCCTCCTCGTCCTCCTCCGCCGGCAGCGGCCAGTTCTTCGGCCAGTTCTGCGGCATGGCGTGCTCGATGCTGAGCTTCTCGGGGAATGGCAGCTGCTCGGACTTGCTCGAAGCTGCCAGCCGGAGCTCGCAGGCCTCCAACAACAGCCGGATGCGTTTGTGGCTGATCCAGCCATAGAGCCGGCGGGTGCGGATCTGACCCAGAACCTGGTCGTCGGTGGGCCAGGTATCGGTCGGATTCGAGTACCCGCGCAGGGCTTGGATCACCAGGGTGTCAGCCGTTTCGAGGCTCGGCTGCCCGTTCAGGGTCTCAAGCAGGGACGCCAGCAAGCGGTTGTAGTGGGCCGAGGTTGCCCCGAGGAGCATGCGGCGCACCAGCCAGCTCTCCAACGCGCGCAGTGCGCGCCGGCGCCGGTCCGCCTCAAGCTCGCCGCTGCGGAAGAGGAGGAGCGCGACCGGCAGCAAGGTGGTGGTGTCCATCATGCGCAAGCGCCGGAAGAACCGGCCCTCGTCCGAGCCTTCGTCGAAGTCGTCGAAGGACCGGAACGTCTTCGCGTCCTTCGACAGTTCGACGACGAGCTCGTGGGCGGTAGGCGCCGGTTCCTGTTGAAGGATCTCCTTGCGAAAGTCGGCGAACAGGTGCTGCACACGAGCCGGCTTGCCGATCTTCATCGTCAGCCAGTGCATGAGGAAGAGATCGGCGCGCTCGTTGTTGTAGCGGCCCTGCCGTATGGTTTCCAGCCAGTAGTCGGCATCGCCCAGCGAGGGCTGCCAGTGGGTTGCGTGCAGCTCCGAGACCTCCCCCTCTTCCGTCGCCTCCTTTTCTGCCAGCCGGAAGATCGCGTTCTTGGCGAGGTCGAGAGAGGTGAGGTCGGCGCCCCGCGAGTTCAAAGTCTCGAAGATGACCTGCGCATCGGAGCTTCCGTCGAGCTGGATCGAGACGACCTGCAGCAGGCCTTCGCACGCCTCCTGCAGGGCATCCAACATCAGCGCCTGCTGCTCCGCGGACTTCTCCGCCTGCACCCACTTCCGGATCTCGCCAATGAAGTAGTCGTAGGCGCCGTGTATGCCCTCCGTGCTCTCCGGGCTGGTCCCGTCCCCTCCGAGGACCCGCTTGAAGGTAGGGCGGTCGTGCTCGCCGGGCAGGATCTTGAACCTCAGGTCCCCGGTGGCGTGCTTGCCCTCGTTGAAAAGCAGCTTTCCTACTTCCTCGGCCTGCTCCGGCCTGCTCTCCCCGGCAACCGCACGAAGTGCCGCGAGCAGAAGCTGCAGCGTCGTCAGCCGCTGCTGCCCATCGATGACCGAGTATTCCTTCACACGTCCCGGATCAGCGCTGATCAACTCGATCACGATGGCCCCCAAGAAATGTGCCGCCGGCTTTCCTTCCAGATGCCCCTGCGCCGTCTCCCTCAGGTCTTCCCAAAGGGGTATCCACTGCTCTTCTTTCCCCCACACATAAGGCCGCTGATAGATGGGCACCTGGTACTGGCCCCTGTCAGAGAAGAGGTCCCCCAGCGTGACAAGACGCGGCTCGATCACACGCCGAGCCTACCTTCCCAAGCGGGAGGGAGACTGTCACTCTGCACGTATCCCGGCACGAACGACACCTCCACAGAACTCCTCCGGCTTGAAAGGACGGGGGTCCCGCACATGTGGAGTGGGGCGTGCAGCGGATGCGATCCAAATGAGACCGTCATTTCTCAGTGTTCGAACCGCTCAGCCCTCTCTTCAAGTGAAAGTGGGCCGTCGATTTGTGGCCGATTCGCCTCGATTGCAGAGGAGTCCCTGCCGCTCAGGAGGCATCTAGCGTGCTTCAGCCAGCATCCCGTCGAGCAGCCTTTTCAGCGCGGGCGTGGGTTGGTAGATCGATTTGCTGACCCCGTACTCGGGAAGATCGACTGACGACTCCTCTCCGAGCTCCGATAGTTTGCACCTCATTCAGGGACCCGTCTCAGAAGAACCGGCGCCGGCCCAGCCCACGCTCGAGACCTTCCGGTCGGCTGTCGGGCAGGCGTTCACGGTCAGCGACGAAGGCGGCGCGAAGGTCGAGTTGATCTTGGCCGAGGCGGCGGAGGTGGAGGCTGGACCGCATGCGCCGGTGCCTTCGTTCTCGCTGCTCTTCCACGGGCCCGCGGAACCGTTGATGCCGCAGGCGACCTATCGCTTCGAGCACGGGTCGCTGGGGACGATGGAGATCTTCATCGTGCCGCTGGGGCGCGACGAGCACAGCGCCGTCTACGAGGCCGTCTTCTCCTGACCCGCGGCCGCGGAAGGTCGCTCGAAGAGGAGGTAAAGGGAGCCGTCGTCAGCTGCCTCGCGGAAGCCGAGGCGGACGTAGAGGCGCTGCGCCGGGTTGAAGCGCTCGACGTGGATCGAGGTCTTCACTCCCCGCTGGTCAGCCTCCTCGATCAGCCACGACAGCAGCGACCCGCCGATCCCGCGGCCGCGGTACTCCGGGAGCAGGGAGACGTCGACCACCCGCAGCTCCTCCGGCCAACGGGCGACGATCAGCCGGCCGGCCGGCTCCCCGTCCACCTGCACCACCTCGAAGCTGGTGGCCTCGTAGGTCGCGTAGTGGCGGCTCTGCGCCTCGAACTGCTGACCGAGAAACGGGGCCCACTGCTCGCGCGGCATCCCCGCCGCCTCCAGTTCCGGCTCCCGCGTGCTGGCGAAGAGCCGCAGCAGGAACGGCTGGTCTTCCTCGGTCGCCGTCCGCAACGTCACGGACGGCGGCAGGGCGCTCATCCGCGCGGCGGGAAGGTCCCCTGAAGGGCGATGCAGTACCGCATCACCGTGCACGGCGAGATATTCGTGTGGGCTTTGCCGGAGCCGACGGGGGAGGTCGACTGCGGGCTCATCTTGACCATGTCTTCCTGCGTGTTCCCCTGGTAGGCGAAGCCCGGCGTCGAGCGCGCCAAGGCCCGGTCGGGACCCGGCGCCTGCACGTTGGCCTCGTTGCTCGAGGCCTGTCCCTGATGGGTGTGGTAGGGCAGCTCGGCTTCCTTCAGGGTGACCTCGAGGGCGCCGCCTTCGTCGCCGACGTCGTAGTTGACCAGGCCCTCGCCCTTGCCCTGGCCGACCGCCGCCTTGCCTTTGAAGTTGGGCAGCCCGAAGGTCTGCTTGCCGTCGCCGCCGAAGCGTTTGTCGAGAACCGCGAAAAGAGCGGTGTTCTGGGTGATCGGCATCAGCCGCCCGTCGCAGTCCGCCCAGCCTTTGGGGGCGTAGGGGAAACCGACGATGCGGATCTCGCCGACGTAGTTCTCTGCCATCAGCTGCGGGGGGGCATATTGCCGTCGACGTTGATGATGTAGGAGATCGTCAGGTAGGGCATGCGGTTCTCATGCGCCTGGTTTTCGCCCACCGGCCCCACCGCCTGCGGCGGCAGTTTCGTGTCCGGGGTCACCCGGGTCCTGAACAGGGTCACCGCCGGCGGCGAGCCGAGCACATGGCCCTCGGCGTTGGGGATCGCACCGGGTCCTTCCGAGGCCATGAACCCGTGCTGGTGGACGGGGATCTGCGCTTCGCTCAGCATGATGTCCTCTTCTCCGCCCTGCGAGCCGAGCGGGTATTTCTGGGTGATCCCCTCTCCCTCGCCCTTGTGAACCGGGACCCGGCCCTGCAGATCGGGCAGCTTGAAGGTCTCCTGACCGTCACCGCCGTAGGTGATGCCGATTATCTGGAAGAGGAGCTCGTTCTCGGAGATCGGCAGCGTCTGCCCATGGCACAGGTCCCACCCTCGGGGGGCCCAGTTGCCACCGAACATCCTGATTTCTCCCATTAACCCGAATGCCATCGCTCAGGTCCTGTCCGGGAAGATCCCCTGTATGGCGATGCACCAGGTCAGGGTGGTGTACGGCTGGCGGTTCTCGTGCGCCTGGCCGCCGCCGCCTTTGAGCAGCGTTTCGGGATGGATCGGGGTCAGCCTGTCGGCGTTCCTGTAGGTGTTCTCGGTCGAGGCGAGCAGCGCCGGCTGCGGCTGGCTGCCGGGGCGCCGGGAGGCCCCGATCGGGTGGCTGTGCGCCGGGATCTCCGCTTCCACGAGGGTGTGGAACTCCTTGCCCATCTTGTACCCCTGCGGATAACGGGGGTCATAGCCGAACGGGAAGCGGCTGCGCAGGTCTGGCAGGGCGAAGGTGGTTTTGCCGTCCCCGCCGTACATGCCGCCCAGCAGCGAGAACAGCGACTGGTTCTGCCGGACCTGCAGCACCTGACCGTTGCATTCCGCCCAGCCCTTGGGAGCGTAGTCGCAGCTCCACAACCGCAGCTCCCCGAGAAATGGTTCTCCCGCCATCGGCTCGTAACTCTACGGGAGTGGGCAGGACGCTGCCGTACTGTAGTTGGAGGTCGCGTCGAACTGGGACGCCGAGACGCCGTCGGGGGCGGTGTTGCGGGCGGCGAGGTAACTCTGCACCGCGGCGTGTTCGTGGGCGCCGCCGCCGTAGCCGGCGAGTTTCGCGGTCGCTTCGCCGTTCATTTCGAGGCGCAGGTTCGTGCTGCCGGCGGTGGAGGAGCCGGTGAGGTTGTTGGCCAGGGCGCCGGCTCCGCCGATGTCGAGGCAGGAGGTGCCTTTGTCGCCGACGTCGGCGCCGATTTCCACCCGCATTCCGCGCACGGCGAGCGGATCCGGTTTGGAGATGACGTTGCCCCGCACCGTCGCGTTGAGCGCGCCTGAGCCGTCGTTCTGGACCAGCAACAGGCCGTTGGCGTTGACGTACTGGTAGAGGTTGTTGTTGGTTATCAACGCGTCCACGGTGGCGGCGCCGTTGGAGCGGACGCCGACCGCGTTGCCGCTCGAGGAGCCGGACTGGCTCACCGCCGGGTTGCCGACCGTGTTGCCGCTGATCGTCACGTCGACCTGCGCCGGCTGCGGCGAGAGCTGGCTGCCCGGGGTGTCGACGGTGATCCCCTCGATCCGAGCGCCGGTGATCGTGTTGTTCAGCACCGAGGCCTCCATCGTCGCGTTGCCGCCCGGGTTCAGCGTCACCGCGCCACCGGGCTGGCCGACGGTGTTCGACATCGTGTTTTCTTTGATCGTCACGTTCTCGGTCGTCGTGTTGGCGGCGTCGGTGGTGACCTGGACGTGGTCGTCGCGGTTGTTGGTGAAGGTCGCTTTTTCGATCGTGGCGTTGATCGTGCCCGAGTTCGTGCCTTCGAAGAAGATCGCGTCGCCGCCGACCACGGAGTTGGCGGTGTTCGAGTAGGTACCTTCGAGGAAGGTCGCGTTGACCGTGCCGGATTCGTTGACCACGGCGAAGTTGCGTTCACCGCTGCCGGAGACGGTCGCTTTGGTCAGGTTGACGGTGCCGGTGAGGTTGACGAAGTCGAGCCCGTTCTCGGTCACGGCGTTGCCGTTGCCGGTGACTTCCGAGGAGCCGGTGAGGGAGAAGCCGCTGACGTTGCTGCCGCGGATCCCGTCGTCGCCGCCGTTGGTGACTTTGACCGAGGCGAGGCTGACGCTCGAGGTGCTGCTGAGCAGGATGCCGGGGCCGGTCGAGGTGGTGATCGTGCCGCCGCTGCCGGCGCTGCCCGTGCCGCTGATCGTCAGGCCGGCGGTCGAGCCGGTGTTTTCCAGCACGATCCCGTTGGTGGCGCCGGTCGAGTTGACGCTCTGGAAGTTGACGCCGCCGCTGGCGATCGTGGTGCCGGTGACGCGGACCGCGGTCGCGCTCGTGGTCGTGGCTTTGTTGCCCGAGCCGGTTGCTTTGACGCTGCCGCCGCCGGTGGCCGCGAAGGTTTCGCCGCTGGAGCGGGTGAGGTTGAGGGTGCCGGTATAGGCGATGTTGGCGCCGGTGTTGCTGGTCGCCGAGACGCCGCCGTTGGCGGAGGTGATGTTGCCGCTCAGGGTCACCGTGCCGCTGTTGCGGTTGGCGACAGAGACGACGCTGCCGTTCTGGTTTTCGATCGTCGAGCCGATCGAGATTTCACCGCCGGCCGCGCCGCTGAGGACGACGCCGCCGCCGCTGTTGCTGCTGACGGTCGTGTTCGAGCCGACGGTGGCGGTGGTGACGGAGGTGCCGCGAATGCCGACGCCGCTGGCGCTGGTCGCGTTGGTCCGCTGGACTTCGGAGCCGTTGGCCAGGGCGATCGCGTCACCGGCGGCGTTGGTGATCACCGGGTTGGTGCCGGTGGCCGCCACCAGGTTCGGGTGGTTGGGCACGCTGAGGCCGTGCGGTGAGCCGATCAGCTTCTGGTTCGTCTCCAGCGGCAGGCCGCCCGAGTAGGTGTTGGAGCCGTAGAGGAAGACGTAGTCGGACGAGCCATCGGCGTCGCCCGAGCCCCCGGCGCCGTTGATGCCGGAGAGCACTTTGTACGGGGTCGCCGAGCGGCCGTCGCCTTCGGAGCCGGCGCTGCCGTTGACGTACCAGACGAGCGTGTCTTCGATCCCGACCGAGACGGTGCCGGCGCTCGTCGCTTCCCCGTCGGTGACGTGGTAGGTGAAGCTGTCGGTCTGGTTCTTGTCGCCGACGCCGGGCTTGTAGGTGAAGGTCCCGTCAGCGTCGATCGTGGCGCTGCCGCCCCCGGTGGAGGAGACGGTCTCGGCGACGACGCTGATCGTGTCGCCCGCGTCCTCGTCGCTGTCGTTGGCGCTCGGAACGTTGCCGCTCATCCCGCTGAGGGAGACGTTCGGCTCGGAGACGACGTTGCCGAGGACGGCGGTCGTGTTGCCGACCGCGCCCGAGTAGCTGTCGGCGACGGTGGTCGGCGGATCGTTGACGTTGAGGATCGTGATCGTCAGCTGCTTCTCGAAGGTTTTGCCGCCGCTGTCGGTGGTGCGGACCCGGACCGAGTAGCTGGACTTGACCTCGAAGTTGAAGCTCACTTTCGATTTCAGCTTGTTGCCGGAGACTTCGAAGCTGGCGTTGTCGGTCGATCCTTCGCCGGCGACGAGGCTGTAGGTGAAGGTGTCGCCGACGTCTTCGTCGGTGGTCGAGAAGGCCCCGACTTCGGTCCCAGACGGTTCGTTCTCGTTGATTTCGCTGTCCGAGAGCGCCAGGTTGGTCGGCGGGTCGTTGGCGTCGGTGATCGTGATCGTCAGCTGCTTCTCGAAGGTTTTGCCCCCGCTGTCGGTCGAGCGCACCCGGACCGAGTAGCTGGAGTCGGCCTCGTAGTTGAAGCTCGCTGTGGATTTCAGCTTGTTGCCGGAGATTTCGAAGCTGCCGTTGTCGGCCGAGCCTTCGCCGGCGACGAGGCTGTAGGTGAAGGTGTCGCCCACGTCCTCATCGGTGCTCGAGAAGGCGCCGACCTCGGTGCCGCTCGGTTCGTTCTCGTT